>NZ_JBBCWY010000002.1:0-779945 GCF_037145735.1 Roseomonas sp. USHLN139
ATGCGCTCTGGGATGCCATCCGTGACGCCCTCCCGCAGTTCTCACCGCAGGAGTGTGCCAGCTACTTCACCGCCGCAGGATATGAACCAGAATGATCGGATTATGCTCTAGGTTCCGTGGTGGAGGCGGCATCGTGCAGGCTGCCGACCTCGATCGCCTGCGGCGGGAAGCCGAGGCCGCCTGGATCGAGACCAGCCATGCCGAGGCCCGCCGCCTGCTGGCCGAGCAGGACGGGGCGGTCCGGGCGCGGGCCTATGCGGTACTGCTGAAGCAGCTCGCCGCCTCGGGCGATGCGCTGCTGCCCGAGGACGAGCACAGGATCCAGCAGAGCTTCGCCAGTGCCGCGCCACGCCCGCCCCAGGCGCCCTGGCCGGAGGGCGCCGGTGATGATCCAGGCCGCTGCGCCGCCCTGGCGCTGGAGGCCGCCCTCCAGTCACAGCGCCGGCTCGCGGCCTGGCTGTTCGATCTGGCAGGCGGCGTCGGCCTCAGCCTCGGCATCCCGGATGCGCGGCACCGGCTGGAAGCCGCCATGGCGGCCTTCGAGCTGGCCGATCCGCAACTGCGCGGCGTCGCCTCGCTGCGCAGGATCCATGCGCAGCTGCGGGCCACGCAAGCGGTCATGCAGGAATTGCTGCGCCTGCGGCAGGGGCCGGAGCGCGGGCCTTAGGCGGCGCTGCTGGCGCCGGGCGAGGCGTCGGGCGAGGGCGGCACGGGCAGCGGCGGCGCGCAGCAGATGCGGTTGCGCCCGCCCTGCTTGGCCTCATAGAGGGCGCGGTCGGCGGCGGCATAGAGCTCGTCGAAGCTCATCGCCTCGCGCAGCGCGGCGCCGGCCGAGATGGTCACGCTGGTCGCGCGGCCCTCGACCAGGATCGCCTGGCCGGCCAGCCGGGCGCGCGCCGCCTCCAGCCGGGCCACCAGGGCGGCGGCGTCCGGATGGGTGGAGATCAGGGCGAATTCCTCGCCGCCCAGCCGGCCGAGCAGGCCGAAGCCCGCCAGTTCCTCGGACAGGGCCTGCGACACGATGCGCAGCACATGGTCGCCGGCGCGGTGCCCCAGGCTGTCATTGATCCGCTTGAAGCGGTCGAGATCGATGATCACCAGCACCATGGCGGTGATCACCCCCTGCTCGGCCGCCTCCATCAGGGCGCGGCGATTGGCCAGGCCGGTGAGGGAATCGGTGCGGCTGAGCCGGGCCATCTCCTGCTTGCCCTCCCACAGCGCCAGGTGCGAGCGCGCCATGAAGCCGAGCAGCGGCACCGCCAAAGTCGGCACCACCAGCCCGGTCACCAGCCAGGAGCGCAGCGCCACCTCCCAGCTGACGAAGAAGAAGAGCTGGTTGGCGACGTCGATCGCCAGCGCGAAGACCATCGCCGCCAGCGTGACGACGAACACATAGCGCCGCAGTTCCCGGCGATTGCGGATCGCCGGGGCCCACAGGGTCCTGAAAAAGCCGAGGGGAGAAGGCCTGGCGCCGTTATCCGACATGGGCCGGATGCTTAGCCGATCGCCACCTCGCGTCAACGTGAGGCACGACCATTTATTCGACGCGGATGCCGGCTTCGCGGATGGTGACGCCCCAGCGCTCGACCTCGCCGGCGATCAGCTGGCGCAGCGGCTCGGGTCCCCGCCCCTCGCCTTCCGGCAGCACCGCGGCGAGCTCGCCCAGCCGCGTGCGCACCTCCGTGTCGTCGAGGGCCGCGTCCAGCGCGCGGACCAGGCGCGCCACCACCGGCGCCGGCGTGGCGGCCGGCGCCAGCAGCGCGTTCCACACCGCCATGTTGAAATGGCCGACGCCGGCCTCGGCGAAGGTGGGAACATCGGGCAGCTGCGGCAGGCGCTGCGGCGTGGCGACCGCCAGCGCCACCACCTGCTGGCCCTTGTGCGCCGGGATCATGGTCAGCGTCTGGTCGATCAGCGCGTCGATCACACCGGCCGTCAGGTCGGTCATCGCCGG
Organism: Roseomonas sp. USHLN139; assembly: GCF_037145735.1. Taxonomy (NCBI): domain Bacteria; kingdom Pseudomonadati; phylum Pseudomonadota; class Alphaproteobacteria; order Acetobacterales; family Roseomonadaceae; genus Roseomonas; species Roseomonas sp. USHLN139. The sequence continues at coordinate 1,955 of NZ_JBBCWY010000002.1, forward strand.
GCCGACGCCGCGATAGCCGACCGCGGTGGCCTGGGTGCCAGTGATCTGCAGGAACAGCGCCGCCGCCAGATGGCTGGTCGAGCCGGCCCCGGCATTGCCGAAGGTCGCCTCCCCCTTCAGGCTGCGCAGCCGGCCGAGCAGCGCGTCGAGCGTCCTGACGCCGCTGCGGTTGGAGGCGGCGATGACCATCGGGTTGCTGGCGCCCAGCCCGATCGGCGCCAGGTCGCTGCGCGGGTCGTAGCCGAGATTCGGATAGAGCGCGACATTGGCCGCCAGCGGCCCGGTATTGCCGAAGACCAGGGTGTAGCCATCGGCCGCCGCGCGCACCACGCGCTGGGTGCCGATGCTGCCGCCCGCGCCGCCCTGGTTCTCGACCACCACGGTCTGGCCCAGCGCCTTGCCCATGCCGCGCGCCAGGATCCGCCCCAGCACGTCGGTCGAACCGCCGGGCGCGTAGGGGACCACCATGGTGATGGTGCGGCTGGGGAAGTCCTGGGCGGCCGCAGGGGCAGCCGCGGGGAGGATCGCCCCCGCCAGGCCAAGCGCCGCCAGCCCCGCCTTCAGCAGGTTCTTTTTCACTGTCCGTTTCCTTGAGCTCTTGCGCGGTGGCGGCCGGGGAGGCTGCCCCCGGCCGGTCGCGGTCAATCGGGGCGGTTGCCGCCGCCCAGCGCGCCGCCCGCCAGCTTCTCGCTGAGCTGGGCGACCGCGGTATGGTCCTGCCCCGGGCCGAGCAGCCCGCCGGCGCTGCTCCACAGCTCGCGGCAGAGCGCGGCGAAGGGCGTGGGCACCGCGCCATCCCGCCCGACCTCGAGCGCGATGGACAGGTCCTTCACCATCAGGTCCAGGCCGAAGCCGGAATCGAAGCGGCGCGACAGCACGAACTGCTTGAACTTCTTCTGCGTGCTGTTGTTCATCCCCGTCGAGGCGTTCAGCACATCGACCATCAGCGCCGGGTCGAGCCCGAACTTCTGGCCGATCAGCAGCGCCTCGATGCCGATCAGGAAGCCGCCGGCGCTGACCAGGTTGTTCAGCGCCTTCATCGCCTGGCCGGCGCCGGTGCCGCCGCAGCGATGCACGGTGGTGCCCACCGCCTTCAGCACCGGATCGACGCGGTCCAGCACCGCTTCCTCGCCGCCGGCCATGATGGCGAGCTCGCCGCTCTTCGCCCGCGGCACGCCGCCGGAGACCGGGCAGTCGACAACATCGACGCCCTGCGCCGCCAGCTGCCCGGCGATGCGCCGCGTCTCGCCCGGCACGCCGGACGACATTTCGACGAGGACGGCACCCTTCTTCAGGACCGGCGCGATTTCCTCGACGACCGAGGCGACATGCTTGCTGGTCGGCAGGATGGTGACGATGGCATCGGCGTCGCGGGCGGCCTCGGCGGCGGTCTCCGCCGGGCGCCCGCCGACCTCGGCCGCGAACTTCCGGGCGTGGCCGGGACGGGCATCGACGACGGCGACCTCGAAGCCGGCCTTCAGCAGATTGGCCGCCATCGGCCAGCCCATATTGCCGATGCCGATGAAGCCGATGCGGCGGATGGCGCTCATTCGGCGGGCTTCGCCGGCGCGGCGGGGATGGCGCCCTCGGCCTTCAGCACCTCATGCGCCGCCTTGAAGGCGTCGAGCCCGGCCGGGATGCCGCAATAGACGGTGGCGTGCAGCAGCACTTCCTTGATCTCTTCCACCGTCACGCCATTGGCCAGCGCGCCCTTGGTGTGCAGCTTGATCTCCGGCGTGCGACCGAGCGCGGTCAGCATCGCCAGGTTCAGCAGCGAGCGCGTCTTGCGGTCCAGCCCCTCGCGGGTCCAGGCATAGCCCCAGCACCATTCGGTGGTGATGCGCTGGAAGGCCATCATGAAGTCGTCGGCCTTGGCGATGCCGCCATCGACATACTCGGCGCCGAGCACCGCGCGCCGCACCTCGAGGCCCTTCTCGAACATCTCGCTTTCCGCCATGGCGTCCTCCTGTTGCTTGGAAGCGGCAGGATGCGGCCGCGCGGATTGTCGGTCAATCCTCAATCGGCAGATTGTCTGACAGTCGTGACCGCTTCCAGGGCCGGGCGGAAATAGCGGAGGAAATGATCGGGATCCTCGGTCATCGGGAAGTGGCCGAGCCCCGGCATGCGGCGGAACACCGCGCCCGGGATCAGCCGCGCCAGCTCCTCCCCCTGCTCCGGCGGCGCCGAGTAGTCGTATTCGCCGGTCAGCAGCTGCAGCGGCACGCGCGCCGTGTCGATGCGCGGCCCGATCAAGCTGCCATCGAATTCGTCGCTGTAGAAGGAAAGATCGCCGGCATAGATGCCGGGGCCGCCCTGGGCATAGATCCAGCCGGCGCGGCGACGCTGCGCCTCGGGGCTGGAGGGGCTCATCAGCCCGCGCACATAGGCCGCGTTGTGCAGCCCCGTCGCCACCGCCGCATGCGCCAGGAAGGGGTTCCGCCGCCCCGGCGCGCGCAAGGGCGGCTCCAGCGCGATGGCGCCGCGCAGCAGCTCGGGGATCTCGGCCGCCGCGACCAGGGTGATGGCGGCGCCCATCGAGCAGCCGACCAGCACCGCGGGTTCCCGCACGATGTCACGCAGGAAGGCGCGCACCCAGTCGAGATAGCGCGCCTGGGTCAGGCGATAGGCGCCGCCATCCCAGCCCAGCGGCGGCGAGGAGCGGCCATGGAAGGGCGCGTCGAAGGCGATCAGCCGATGCCGCGCGGTCAGCGCCGGATCGGCCAGCAGCGCCTGGTACTGCCGCGCATCGGCGCCGGCGGTGTGCAGCAGCACGACGGGGATGCCCTGCCCGGCTTCCTCGACGAAGATGTCGAAAGGCCCTTCCTCGCTGCGCAGGGTCCGGTAGCGGCCGGTGATGCCGGACAGGTCGCGCGGGGCCGGGGCCACGGCCGGCAGTGCCGGGCGCAGCAATTCGAGCAGCCGTTCGAGAAAGGCCCGCGCCTGGGCGATGCGCAGCGGGTCGCCGGCCAGCCGGGCTTCCGGGTTCTTCAGCTGCAAGGCGGTGAAGGACTGGCTGCCCGGCGGCGGCAAGGCCGCGAAGACGCCGAGCCAGGTGGCGGCGGGCGCCTCCAGGGCGATCTCCGCCTCGCCGCGCATCGGCTGCGCCTGCGGCAGGCCGGCGTCCAGGACGATGTCCAGCCCCTCGGCACCGCTCATCAACCGCACCCGCAGGGTCAGGCCGGTGCCCGACGCCAGCAGCTCCGGATCGGCCAGGGCCGAAGCCAGCCGCGCGGGGTCCAGCCCCGGAAGCGATGCCTGCATCCGCCATTCCTCTCCCTTGTCTCGGGGCGGAATATTGACGGACAATCCGTCGGCGGCGCAAGTCAGGCCTCGCGGCCATAGGGGGTGCCGTCGCGCTCCTCCCGCTCGCGCAGGATGCGCACGGCCACGGCGGCGGCGCGCTTGACGTGATGGCGGCAGGCCTCCCAGGCGCCTTCCGGGTCGCGATGCTCGATCGCCTGCACCACGCGGCGGATTTCCGCCACCGTGTGCGGCAGCCGCCCCGGCTCGGAGAGCGAGGTGGCGCGCAGCTGGCTGTTGCGGTTCAGCATCTGGTCCAGCATGCGGGCCACCATCGGATTGCGGCAGCCGCGCAGCAGCACGGCGTAGAAATCCCGCTTGATGGCCAGCAGCTCGGTGCGGTCGCTGGCCTCGCCGGCGGCGGCCAGGCGCTCATAGACGGCGCGCAGCTCGGCCCGCTCGGCATCGGTGGCGCGGATGGCGAAGCCCTCGCCGGCCAGCGCCTCCAGCACGCCGCGCACCTCGTAGATCTGCGCGGCCTCCGTCGAGGACAGCCAGGCGACGAAGGGACCACGATTGGGCAGGACGACGATCAGCGATTCGGCTTCCAGCAGCCGCACCGCCTCGCGCACCACGCTGCGGCTGGCGCCGAACAGCTCGCAGAGCAGCCGGTCGGGCAGGTGCTGGCCGGGGGCGAAGCGGCCGGCGATGATCGCGGCGCGCAGCCCTTCCTCCACCTGGCGCCGCATCGGCTGCGGCGTCACGCGGAGGCCCTGATCCCCCTTCTCCTGCTCGAGCTTGTCCGGTGCCACGCTGTCCATGCCGGTCCTTCATCCATCCTGTCCGACTGACATATAGCAGCCGGCGGCCCGATCGCGAGGCTAGAGGCCCAGATAGGCCTCGCGCACCCGCGGGTCCTGGGCGAGCGACCGCGCCGGCCCTTCCAGCACCACCCGCCCGGCCTCCAGCACATAGCCGCGCCCGGCGACCGAAAGGGCGAGCGCCGTGTTCTGCTCGACCAGCAGCACCGAGGTGCCGCGCGCATGGATATCGACCAGGGCGCGGTGCAGTTCCTCGACGATGATCGGCGCCAGGCCGTGGCTGGGCTCGTCCAGAATCAGCAGGCGCGGCTCCAGCATCATGGCGCGGCCGATGGCGACCATCTGCTGCTCGCCGCCCGAGAGCGTGCCGGCGCGCTGGCGGCGGCGCTCGGCCAGGCGCGGGAAGAGGGCATAGACCGCCTCCAGCCGCCCGGTCAGCCCGGGCCGCTGGCGGATGGCGAAGGCGCCGAGGCAGAGGTTCTCCTCCACCGTCATGGCCGGAAAGACGTGGCGCCCCTCCGGCACATGGGCGATGCCGAGGCCCGGGATGGCATGGGCGGGCTGGCCCATCAGCTCCTGCCCGTGGAAGCGGATGCTGCCGCGGGCGCGCGGCACCAGGCGCGAGATGCAGCGCAGCAGCGTGCTCTTCCCCGCCGTGTTGGCGCCGATGATGCAGAGGAACTCCTGCGGGTGCATGGTCAGGGAGATGTCCTGCAGCACCTCGCCGGCATCGTAGCGGGCGGACAGGCCGGAAATCTCCAGCAGGGGCACGGCGTCAGACGGCATGGGCGCGTCCCAGATAGGCGGCGACCACCTCGGGGTGGCGGGCGATCTCGGCCGGGCTGCCCTCGGCCAGCTTGCGGCCGAAGCTGATGGCGATGATGCGGTCGCAGAGCGCCAGCATGGCCTTCATATGGTGCTCGATGACGATGACGGTCAGCCCGCCGTCGCGCAGGCGGCGGATCAGCGCCATCAGCGCCTCCATCTCGGCATGGTTCAGCGCCGCCATCACCTCGTCCAGCAGCAGGATTTTTGGCTGTGTGGCAAGCGCCCGGGCCACTTCCACACGGGCGCGCTCGGGGAAGGACAGTTCCCCTGCCTGCTTCTCCGCAATGCCGGCGAGACCGACCTGCTCCAGGCAATGCAGGGCGAAGGCGCGGGCCTCGGCGACGCCATGCCGCAGCAGCCCGCCGATCAGCACATTGTCCAGCACCGAGCTCTCGGCGAAGAGCGCCACGTTCTGGAAGGTTTTTGTCAGTCCCAGCCCGGCGATGCGGTGCGGCTTCAGCCCGACCAGCGACACGCCGTCGAGCCTGATCGACCCGGCATCCGGGCGGTGCAGCCCGGCCAGATTGTTGAACAGCGTCGTCTTGCCGGCGCCGTTCGGCCCGATGACGCCGAGGATCTCTGTTCGTGCCACGTCGAAAGAAATGTCATTCAGGGCCTGGAGGCCGCCGAAACGCTTGGACAGGCCACTGACCGACAGGATCGGGCCGCTCATGCCGAGGCCCTCCGCGGGCGGCGCTGCCAGAAGTGGCGCAGCGCCATCAGGCCGCGCGGCTCGACCAGCACCATGGCGATCAGCACGGCGCCATAGACCAGCTGCGACAGCCCGGCGGCACGGTCGGACAGGGCCGCGTTGGCAAATTCCTCCAGCGGGATGACGATCAGCGCGCCGAGGATCGGCCCCGCCGCCGTGCCGATGCCGCCGATAATGGCCATCAGCGCGATTCGCACCGAGATGCTGGCGACCCCGAAGACCGTGTCAGGGTCGAAGAAGAAGTTGAACTGGGCATAGAGCACGCCGAGCGCCGCGGTCAGCGCGCCGGAGATCATGGCGGCCTGCAGCTTGACCCGCGCGGTGTCGACGCCGATGGCCTCGGCGGCGGCGATGTTCTCCCGCACGGCGCGCAGCCGGTAGCCCAGGGCGCCGCGGCGGATCACCTCGAAGATGGCGGTGACGACGACCAGCGCGCCGAGCATCAGCCAGTAGATCGGCCGGCCGCCCTCGAAGCGCATCATCCAGACGCCCTCGGCGCCGAAGGGGACGGAAATGCCGGCGGGGCCGCCGGTCAGCGGCGCGGCGGTGTTGGCGATGACGCGCATCACCTCGCCGCAGGCCAGCGTGGCGAGCGCGAAGTAATGGCCGCGCAGCCGCATGGTGGGCAGGCTGATCAGCGCCGCCGCCAGCCCGCCGAGGACCAGCGCGACGCCCAGGCCCAGCCAGGGCGACAGGCCGAAGCGGATCTGCAGGATGGTGGCGGCATAGGCGCCGATGCCGAAGAAGGCGGCATGGCCCAGCGACATCTGGTTCGCCAGCCCGCCGACGATGTTCCAGGCCTGGCCGAGCGCGGCAAACAGCAGCGCCAGGGTCAGCACATGGATGGCATAGCCTTCCGCCTCCAGCCCGAGCGGCAGCAGGCCGGCGGCCAGCAGCGCCAGGGCGACCAGGGCGCGGCTCATCGGCTGCCCCCCATCAGCCCCTCCGGCCGCAGCGCCAGCACGGCGATGAACAGCAGGAAGAGCACCAGGTTCTGCAGCTGGATCGGGAAGACCAGGGTGGAGACCGACTGGATGACGCCGACCGCGACGCCGCCCACCACCGCGCCGGCGATGCTGCCGAGGCCGCCCAGCACGACGACGGTGAACATCAGCACCGAGAACTGGCTGCCCACGGTCGGATAGACGGTCAGGTAGGGAAGGATGGCGGCGCCGCCGAAGGCCGAGAGGCCGACACCCAGCCCGAAGGCCAGGCGGTGCATGCGGGCGGCGTCGATCCCCATCAGCCGGGCCGCCATCGGATCCTGGGCGGTGGCCCGCATGGCGCGGCCGAACCAGCTGCGGTCGAGGAACCACCAGAGCAGCCCGCCGCAGGCCACCGACAGCAGGAAGGCCGCCAGGTAAGGGACATTGATGAAAAGCGCGCCGAGCCGCAGCGAGGCGGTCTGGTAGGGCGTCGCCACCGAGCGGAACTCGGAGCCGAAGAGCAGCAGCGCCGCATTCTCCAGCACGATGATCAGGCCGACCGTCAGGAAGATCTGGGCGACCGGGGGCGCCGAGAGCACGCGGCGGAACAGCGTCGCCTGCAGCGCCCAGCCCAGCGCGAAGATGACGGCGAAGGCCAGGAAGGACCCCAGCAGCGGGTCGATGCCGAGGAAGCGCCAGGCGAACCAGGCGGTGAACATGCCCAGCATCAGGAACTGCGCCTGGGCGAAATTGACGATCCCCATGACCCCGAAGACCAGGGTCAGCCCCATGGAGATGACGGCATAGACCCCGCCGATCATCACCCCGTCCAGCACGGCCTGCGCCAGGCTCAGCATCCGATCGGCCTCAGCGTTTCCAGACGGCCGGGGCGCGCGCCAGGTGGCCGGGCGCCACGGTGACCAGCTGGTCGCCACGCCATTGCACCATCACCGGCTCGGAGAGGGTGTTGAGGCCGCTGGCGTCGAACTGCACGGCGCCGCCGGTCATCGCCCTGGCGAGACCCGTCTCGAAGCGGTGGCCGCGCAGCGCGTCGCGCAAGGCCTCGCGGTCGGCCTTGCCGGTCTTCTCCAGGGCCTCGGCGACCACCGACAGGCAGACGCCGTTCTCCAGCGCCTCATGCACCATGAAATAGCCGAAGCGCTGGCGGAAGGGTTCGGTCAGCTCGGGCGCCAGGTCGTAATTGGCGGGGGAGATGGAGAGGACGCCCTCGGCGGCGGCGCCGAGGCCACGGGCGAAGTCGGGGATGACATAGCCGGCCGCACCGCCGATGGTCGGGATGTCGAGCTGCTGCGCCCGCATGGCGCGGATGATCTGCAGGCTGTCATTCAGGTAGGAGACCGGGAAGACCGCCTGGGCATTGGCGCCGCGCAGCTTGTTGATCAGCGGCGTGACGTCGGTGATGCCCAGCGGATAGGCCTCGTCCATCACCACCTCGACGCCGGCGGCCTTGGCGGCGGCGCGCAGCCCGCCGGATTGCGAGGTGCCGTAGGCGGTGTCCTCGTACATGATGGCGATGCGTTCCAGCTTCTGGCCGGAGGCCTGGGCCAGCTGCATGGTCAGGTCGAGCTGCGCCTTGCCCAGCACCGAGGCCTTGGCGACCACCTGGAAGATGTTCTTGAAGCCGCGGCCGGTGATCTCGTCCGAGAAGGACATGGTCAGCAGCGGCAGGTTGCGCCGCTCGGTGATCTCGGACATGGCGATGGTCAGCGAGGAGGCGAAGGCGCCGATCATCGCCAGCACCCGGTTCTGGGTGATCAGCCGCTGCGCGACCGAGGCCGCGTTGGTCGGCGAGGAGGTGGCGTCGGCCACCACCAGCTCGATCTTGGCACCGCCCAGCGCCTTGATGCCGCCGGCGGCGTTGATCTGGTCGGCGACGAACTGCACGCCATTGCGGGCATTGATGCCGAACTGGGCGTTGGCGCCGGACAGCGGCATGACCACGCCGATGCTGACCGCCTCGGCGGCGCGGGCGGATCGTATGACAAAGGGCGCCGCCACCAGGCCAGCCGTCCCCGCCAGCAGCCGCCGGCGCGAGGCGCGGGCGGCAGCATGCACCTGCTGCATTGGATGATTCCTCCAGTCTTGTTGGAATCATCCAAGGCCGGCAGGCCGCCGCTCGTCAATCCGCTATCAGATTGTCGGACTATTTTTCCGGGAGCGGCCCCGCGGTCAGGGCGCCGCCATATAGGCCGTCGCCCAGAGCGCGAAATTGCCGTCCCGCACCACGCGGACCACCGGGAAGCCGGCGGCGCGCAGCCCGGCCTCCAGGGTGCGGGCGGTGAAGCCGGTGTTGTGCGCCATGTAGTGGTTGCCCTGGGCCAGCGCGCTGTTCAGCCCGTAGAGCATGTCGAGCGGGGTGATCGGCCCGGCCGGCGAGACATAGGCGGCATCGCCCAGCTTGTCCTCGGCCACCAGCGCCGCGACCTGCTGCAGGTCGGGCATGGTCATCAGCGCGAAGCCGCCGGGCTTGAGGACACGGCGGAACTCGGCGAAGGCGACCGGCACCTCATGCGGGTAGAGGTGCTCGAGATTGTGCGAGGACCAGACCGCATCGGCCGAGGCCGAGGCCACCGCCGCCATGTCGGTGATCGAGGCGATGATGTCGGGCGCGACCGAGGGGTCGATGTCGAGGCGGACCTCCTGCCACTCGCCGGCCGGGAAGAAGGCGGGCGGCAGCTTGTGCGGGCTGGCCGGACCGCAGCCGACATGCAGCACGGTGCGGCGCGGGGCGGGGGCCGAGGGGACGGCAGGGGTCTCGGCTTCGGTCATGATCCGGCTTCCGGAGAGAGGAGAGAAGGCTGCAGGGTGGAGCCAGCGGGCGGGCAGCGTCCAGCCCCCCCTGCCCTGATGGCCCCTGCCAGGCGATCGGTCCCGGGCGGCTTCAGGCCGTCTGGGACGCCGTCTGGGGGACCGCCCGCGGCACCGCCTGCAGCGCGGTGAAATAGGTCGCGGCCAGGCTGCCGGCATGGCGGCGGTCATGCTCGCCCAGCAGGTGCAGCACGACGTCGTAGGACTGGTAGCAGTCGTGCAGGATGGCGGCCATCGCCAGCAGCTGGTGGTCGGTGAGCGCCGCCGGCCTGGTAAAATCCCGAAGAAAAAGCCCGTCCGCCCAGACCAGCTGGGAGAGCCCGGCATAGATGTTCTGGTCCACCAGCATCGGCCGGATCGTCCGGCTGACCACCGGGAAGAAGCGGTGGAAAACAAAACCCTGGCCGCGGAGGAAGCGCTCGACGTCGCCAAACAGCGGCTGGTCCTGGTAGAGCGGCAGGAACTCGACCTCGGCCTGGATCACCGAGGCACGGGCCAGGCGCTGCACGGCATGCTGCAGCACCATCAGCTCGGCGCCCTGGATGTCGAGCTTGAGCAGGTCGGCGCCCTCGGTCTCGGGCACGTCGTCCAGGCGGACGGTGTCGATCTCCTCCCGCCCCAGCACCGTGCCCCAGTCGGGGAAGCCGTGGAACAGGCCGAGGATCGCCGGGTCCGGCTCCAGCAGCGAGGTCATGCCCGGCGCCTGGCAGATCTTCAGCGTGTGCCGCCGGCCATCGCCCACCGCATGCGGGAAATAGCGCTCGAGCGGCGAGCGGCGCTGCTCCAGCACCGCCAGCGCGTCCGGATTGGGCTCGAAGCCCACCACCTCGGCCGCGCCGCGCTTCAGCATCCCGGCATAGGGCGGGTCGCTGTCGATCGGATTGGCGCCGATATCGACGACCTTGACCCGGAGGTCGAGGCCCGAGAGCGCGTTGAAGCTGGCGGTGTCGCTCATCCCTGGCCCTTCCCTGGCAGCCCGGCGGACAGAACCATCGCCCGCCGCCGCGGGTTGCGGCGGCGGGCGGCGAGAACCCTCAGAGGAAGAGGGCGCTCACCTGGTTGTTGTCCATCGCACCGATCTGCGTCGAGGTGAAGGCCGCCACCTGGGTGTCGGTCAGCGCCACGATGTCGGTGCTTTCCAGCCCGCCGATCTGGGTGGTGGTCAGCGCCGCCAGCTGGCCGGTGGTGAAGCCGGCCATCTGGGTGGTGGTCAGCGAGGTCACCGCCGTGCTGGTCAGCGCCACCACCTGGGTGGTGGAGAGGCTGCCGATCAGCTCGGTGCCGAGGCCGCTGACCTGGGTGGTGGTCAGTGCCGCCAGCCCGGTGGTGGTCAGCCCGACCACCTGGCCGGTGGTCAGCGCGTTCAGCTGCGTCGCCGTCAGCCCGCCGATCTGGGTGGTGCTGAGCACGGCGATGTCGCTGGTCTCCAGCCCGCGGATCTGGCCGGTGGCCAGGCCGCGCAGCTGGGTGGTGGTCAGCGCGCTCACCTGGGTGGTGGTCAGCGCCGCCACCTGGCCGGTGGTCAGGCCCTTCAGCTGGGCGGTGGTCAGCACCGCGACGTCGGTGCTCTCCATCGCCTGCAGCTGGGTGTTGCTCAGCCCGCCCAGCTGGGTCGAGGTCAGCCCGGCCATCTGCGTCGTGGTCAGCGCCGCCAGGTCGGTGGTCTCGAGGCCGCGCAGCTGCGCGGTGCTCAGGGCGCCGATCTGCGTGGTGGTCAGCGCCCCGACCTGGGTGGTGGTCAGCGCCGCCACCTGGGTCGAGGTGAAGCCCTTCACCTGGGCGGAGTTCAGCGAGGCCACCTGGGTCGTGGTCAGCGCCCCCAGCTGGGTGGTGTTCAGCGCCGCCACCTGGCCGGTGGTCAGGCCGCGCAGCTGGGTGGTGGTCAGCACCGCCAGGTCGGTCGATTCCAGCGCCACCACCTGGGTGGTGGTCAGGGCGCTGACCTGGTCGGAGCCGAGGCCCGCCATTTGCGTCGTGGTCAGCGCCGCGAGGTCGGTGGTGTCGATCGCCTTGATCTGGGCGGCGGTCAGGCTGCCCAGCTGGGTGGTGGTCAGCGCCACCACCTGGGTCGAGGTCAGCGCCGTCACCTGGGTGGCGGTCAGGCCGCGCAGCTGCGCCGTGGTCAGCGCCGCGAGGTCGGTGGTCTCGATCGCCACCAGCTGGGCGGTGGTCAGCGCCGCCAGCTGGGCCGAGCCCAGGCCGACGATCTGGCTGGTGGCCAGCGCGGCGAGGTCGGTGGTCTCGAAGCCCTTCACCTGCGCCGTGGTCAGGGCGCCGATCTGGGTCGAGGACAGGCCGGGCAGCTGCGTCGTGGTCAGCGCCGCCACCTGGGTGGTGGTCAGGCCCTGCAGCTGGGTGGTGGTCAGCGCCCCGAGCTGGGTGGTGGTCACCGCCTCCATCTGCGTGGTGGTCAGCGCGCCGAGCTGCGCCGAGCCCAGCCCGCGCACCTGGGTGGTGCTCAGCACCGCCAGGTCGGTGGTCTCGAAGCCGCGCAGCTGCGCCGTGGTCAGCGCCGCCAGCTGGCCGGTCGAGAGCGCGGCCACCTGGGTGGTGGTCAGCGCGCCCACCTGCGTCGTGGTCAGGCCCTGGACCTGCGCCGTGGTCAGCGCCGCCACCTGGGTGGTGGCCAGCGCGCCGAGCTGCGTCGTGGTCAGGGCGCCGAGCTGGCTGGAGGTCAGGCCGCGCACCTGGGTGGTGGTCAGCACCGCGACATCGGTCGATTCCAGCGCCGCCACCTGGGCATTGCTGAGCGCCGCCAGCTGGCCGGTGGTCAGGCCGAGGATCTGCGTCGTGGTCAGCGCCACCAGGTCGGTGGTCTCGAAGCCGCGCAGCTGGCTGGTCGAGAGCGAGGCGAGCTGGCTGGTGGCCAGCGCGCCCACCTGGGTGGTCGAGAGCGCGGCGACCTGGGTGGTGGTCAGGCCGGCGAGCTGCGTCGTGGTCAGCGCCGCCACCTGGGTGGTGGTGATGGCGTCGAGCTGGGTGGTGGTCAGCGCGCCGATCTGGCTGGCCAGCAGGCCGCGGATCTGCGTGGTGTTCAGCACCGCGAGGTCGCTGGTCTCGAAGCCGCGCAGCTGCGTCGTCGACAGCGCGCCGAGCTGCGGCGCGGTGAGGCCCGCCATCTGCGTCGTCGTCAGCGCCGCGATGTCGGTGGTGCTGAAGCCCTTCACCTGGGCGGTGGACAGCGCGGCCAGCTGCGTCGTGGTGACGGCGCCCAGCTGCGTCGTGGTCATCGCCGCCACCTGGGCGGTGGTCAGGCCCTTCAGCTGCGCCGTGGTCAGCACCGCGACATCGGTCGATTCGAGGCCGACGAACTGCGTCGTGGTCAGCGCCGCCAGCTGCGCCGAGCCGAGGCCGACGATCTGCGAGGTGGCCAGCGCGGCGAGGTCGGTGGTCTCGAAGCCCAGCACCTGCGCCGTGGTCAGGGCGCCGAGCTGGGTGGTGGTCAGCGCGCCGACCTGCGTGGTGGTCAGCGCCGCGACCTGCGCCGTGGTCAGGCCCTTCACCTGGGTGGCGTTCAGCCCGGCCACCTGGGTGGTGGTCAGCAGCGCCGACTGGGTGGTGGTCAGCGCGCCGAGCTGGTCGGAGGTCAGGCCGCGCAGCTGGGTGGTGGAGAGCGTCACCAGGTCGGTGGTCTCCATCGCCCGCAGCTGGGTGGTGGAGAGGGCGCCGATCTGGGCCGAGCCGAGCCCGCCGACCTGGGTGGTGGAGAGCGCCACCACCTGGGTGGTGGTGAGCCCCGCCAGCTGCGCCGAGGTCAGCCCGGCCACCTGCGTCGAGGTCAGCGCGCCGAGCTGCGTCGTGGTGACGGCGGCGACCTGGGTCGAGGTCAGGCCGCGCAGCTGCGCCGTGCCGAGCACCGCGAGATCGGTGGATTCGAGGGCGACGAGCTGCGTCGTGCTCAGCGAGGCCAGCTGGGTCGAGGTCAGCCCGGCCATCTGGGTGGTGGTCAGGGCGACCACGTCGGTGGTGTCGAAGCCGCGCAGCTGGGCGGTCGACAGGCCGGCGACCTGGCTGGTGGCCAGCGCCGTCACCTGGGTGGTGGTCAGGGCGGCGACCTGGGTGCTGCTGAAGCCGGCGAGCTGCGTCGTGCTCAGGCCGCCGATCTGCGTCGTGGTCAGCGCCGCCACCTGGGTGGTGGTCAGCCCGGCCAGCTGGCTGGAGGCCAGGCCGCGGATCTGGCTGGTGGCCAGCACCGCGAGGTCGGTGGTCTCGAGGGCGCGCAGCTGGGTCGAGCTCAGCGCGCCGAGCTGGCCGGAGGTCAGGCCCGCCATCTGCGTCGTGGTCAGCGCCACCAGGTCGGTGGTCTCGAAGCCCTTCACCTGGGCAGTGGTCAGGCCCGCCAGCTGCGTCGTGGTCAGCGCCGCCACCTGGGTGGTGGAGAGGCCGGCGACCTGGCCCGAGGTCAGGCCGCGCAGCTGCGTCGTGGTCAGCACCGCGAGATCGGTGGATTCCAGGCCGGCGAGCTGCGTCGTGGTCAGCCCGGCGAGCTGCGCCGAGGTCAGGCCCGCCATCTGCGTCGTCGTCAGCGCGGCGAGGTCGGTGGTCTCGAGGCCGCGCAGCTGCGCCGTGGTCAGGGCGCCCAGCTGGCTGGTCAGCAGCGCCGTCACCTGGGTGGTGTCGAGCGCACCGACCTGGGTCGAGGTCAGCCCGGCGACCTGGGTATTGGTCAGCGCCCGCACCTGGGTGGTGGTCACCGCCGCCAGCTGCGTCGTGCTCAGCGCGCCGAGCTGCGCCACGGTCAGGCCGCGCAGCTGCGTGGTGCTGAGCGCCGCGATGTCGCTGGTCTCCAGTGCCCGCACCTGGGCGGTGGTCAGGATGCCGAGCTGCGAGGAGGAGAGCCCGCCGATCTGCGTGGTGTCGAGCGCCACCAGCTGCGTCGTGGTCAGCCCGACCAGCTGCTGGGTGGACAGGCCGCCGATCTGCGTCGTGCTCAGCGCGCCGAGCTGCGTCGTGGTCAGCGCCGCCACCTGGCTGGAGGCCAGGCCGCGCAGCTGGGTGGTGCGCAGCGCGCCGACATCGGTCGATTCGAGGGCAGCCACCTGCGTCGTGGTCAGCGCCGCCAGCTGGCCGGAGGTCAGGCCGATCACCTGCGTCGTGGTCAGCGCGGCGAGGTCGGTGGTCTCGAAGCCGCGCACCTGGCTGGTGGTCAGCGCCGCCAGCTGCGTCGTGGTCAGGCTGGTGATCTGGGTGGTGTCGAGGGCCGCCACCTGCGTCGTGGTCAGGCCGACCACCTGGCTGGTGGCCAGGCTCGCCACCTGGGTGGTGGTCAGCGCGCCAAGCTGGGTCGTGGTCAGCGCCGCCAGCTGGCTCGACGACAGGCCGCGCAGCTGCGCCGTGCCGAGGACGGCGAGGTCGGTGCTCTCGATGCCGCGCAGCTGGGTGGTGGTCAGCGCCGCCAGCTGGGCCGAGCCGAGGCCGGCCATCTGCGTGGTGTTCAGCGCGGCGAGGTCGGTGGTCTCGAGCCCCTTGACCTGCATGGCGGCCAGCGAGGCGAGCTGCGTCGTGGTCAGCGCGGCCACCTGGGTGGTGGTCAGCGCGGCCAGCTGGCTGCTGGTCAGGCCCTTGATCTGGGTCGAGGTCAGCACGCCGACATCGGTCGATTCAAGGGAGGCGAACTGCGTCGTGGTCAGCGCGCCGAGCTGCGCCGAGCTCAGCCCCAGCACCTGCGTCGTGGTCAGCGCGGCGAGATCGGTGGTCTCGAAGCCGCGCACCTGGCTGGTGCTGAGCGCATTGATCTGGGTCGTCGTCAGGCTGGTGATCTGGGTGGTGTCCAGCGCGCCGATCTGCGTGCTGGTCAGCCCCTTCACCTGGGTCGCCGACAGGGTGCGCACCTGCGTCGTGGTCAGCGCGCCGACCTGGGTGGTGGTCAGCGCGGCGAGCTGCGTCGAGGCCAGGCCGCGCAGCTGCGAGGTGCTGAGCACCGCGACATCGGTCGATTCGAGCGCCGCCACCTGGCTGGTCTGCAGCGCCGCCAGCTGCGTCGTCGACAGCACGCCGATCTGCGTGGTGGTCAGCGCCGCCAGCTGCGTCGCCGCCAGGCTGCGGATGTCGCTGGTCTTCAGCGCCGCGACCGCGGTGGTGGAGAGACCCTGGATCTGGGTGGTGGTGAGGGAGCCGATGACAGCCATGGTCTCTGACCTTCGCGCCGAGTTTTTCTTGGGGGGGTGGGGTTAGGCGGCAGCAGGACCGCCCGCGGGGGCGCGGGCGGCGTGACGGCCATGGTCAGAGGTGCCGGGACCGGCAGTCTCGAAGGCCAGGCGGGCGGGGGAATCGCGGTGGCACGCCACGAGGGGCGTCAGCGAAGCCGGCATCGGCGGATGCCAAGCGGCCTGCGAAAGGCCGTGCTGCAACGGGGCCACGAGTTTCTCCACATGCCCGCCCAGATTTTTCGGGACTGATCCGGCCGGATTCTTCAGCCGCTTTTGGAATGGACCCCCTCGCCTGCGGCGCCGGACGTCAGGGGCGGCACGGGACCTTTTGACCCGGGCGACCTTCCCGGGCGCACCATCGGGTCAGAACGTTAACGGCAAGTGAACGTCTGGCCGGTATGTTCACGAGTGCGGAACGGTCAGGCTTCACCGCTGTTTTCGGCGGATTTTCCCGCGCCCGCCGTCGCGGCGCGGCCGGCCACTAATGGTTAATGCCTGGGCAACATCACGAGCGTCTTTTAACGCTCCGGAAAAAACTTCCAGCCCTGGTGGGTAAGCGGCCTTGGCCTCTGAACTGACAGCCGAACTGACCGCGCTTCGATGCGTCTTCCTGCTCGCCATGCATCATGGCCAGCATCTGACCCCGGCCGAACTGCCGGTGCCGGCGCGCGGCGACATGACCGGCGCGGTGCTGCGCAGTCTGAAGGGCGCCGGGCTGGCCGGCAAGGCGCTGAGCCGCTGCGACTGGGACAAGGCCGGCAGCCTGGGCAGCGCCTATCCGGCGCTGGCGACGCGGCGCGATGGCAGCTGGTTCATCCTGGTGCATCTGGTGGCCGCGGCCGACGGGTCGAAGCTGGCCGCCATCCTCGATCCGCGCGACGAGGCCGCCGGCGTCCAGCTGGTCGGCCGCGAGGCCTTCCTGGCCGAGTGGTCGGGCCGCCTGGTCGTCGCGAAGCGCGCCAACAAGGTCACCGACGAGAACCAGCGCTTCGGCCTGCGCTGGTTCCTGCCCGAGATCATCCGCCACCGCCGCCTGTTCCAGGGCGTGGCCATCGCCGCGATCATGGCGAACCTGATCAGCTTCGCCATCCCGCTGCTGTTCCAGGTGCTGATCGACAAGGTCATCACCCATCACAGCTACCAGACGCTGACCGTGGTGGTCGCCGTCTTCGTGCTGCTGACCGTCTTCGACGGGATCTTCAGCTATGCCCGGCAGCGGCTGATGCTGCTGGCCAGCAACAAGATCGACGCGCGATTGAGCTCGCGCACCTTCCGCCACCTGCTCGGCCTGCCGCTGCATTTCTTCGAGAGCAACAGCGCCGGCGTGCTCGCCCGCCACCTGCAGCAGACCGAGAAGCTGCGCCACTTCCTGACCGGGCGGCTGTTCCAGACCCTGCTGGACGCCGCCGCCCTGCCGGTGCTGCTGGTCCTCCTCGTGCTCTACAGCGGCGTGCTGACCGCGGTCGTGCTCGGCTTCTCGCTGACCATCGCCGCCGTCATCGGCGGGCTGGTGCCGCTGTTCCGCGGCAAGCTGAACGCGCTCTACCAGTCGGAGGGCGCCCGCCAGGCCTATCTGGTCGAGACGCTGCACAACATGCGGGCGGTGAAGTCGCTGGTGCTGGAGCCGGCGCGCGAGAAGGCCTGGGACGGCAAGGTGGCCACCGCCATGCGCCAGCATGCCGGCGTCGGCCAGGTCGCCGCCACCGGCAACGTGCTGACCACGGGCCTCGAGAAGCTGATGCAGATCAGCGTGCTCGGCGTCGGCGCCCTGCTGGTCTTCCAGGGCGAGCTCAGCATCGGCGCGCTGGTCGCCTTCAACATGCTTTCCGGCCGGGTCACCGGGCCGCTGGTGCAGATCGTCGCCCTGATCAACGAATACCAGGAGGCGGCGCTGTCGGTGGAGATGCTGGGCACGGTGATGAACACCGCCCCCGAGCGCCAGGGCCAGGACCGCCGGGCGCGGCCGGAGATCACCGGCGCCCTGCAGTTCCAGGGGGTCGGCTTCCGCTATCCCGGCGCCGCCACCCCGGCCCTGAACAATGTCTCCTTCAGCGTGCAGCCCGGCCAGGTGATCGGGCTGGTCGGCCGCTCCGGCTCCGGCAAGACCACGGTCACCCGCATGGTCCAGGCCATCCACCTGCCGCAGGAAGGGCTGATCCAGCTGGACGGCGTCGACCTGCGCCAGATCGAGCTGCCGCATCTCCGCCGCAACGTCGGCGTCGTCCTGCAGGACAATCTGCTGTTCAGGGGCACGATCCGGGAAAACATCGCCGCCGCCCGCCCGGACGCGCCGATGACCGCCATCATCGAGGCCGCCCGCATGGCCGGCGCCGCCGAGTTCATCGACCGCCTGCCGATGGCCTATGACACGCTGGTCGAGGAGAGCGCGGCGAATTTCTCCGGCGGCCAGCGCCAGCGCCTGGCGATCGCCCGCGCCCTGCTGACCGAGCCGCGCCTGCTGATCTTCGACGAGGCCACCAGCGCCCTCGACCCCGAGAGCGAGGCCATCATCCAGCAGAACCTGGCGCAGATCGCCCGTGGCCGCACCATGCTGATCGTCTCGCACCGCCTGGCCTCGCTGGTCATGGCGGATGCCATCCTGGTGCTGGACCGCGGCCAGGTGCTGGACTTCGCCTCCCATGCCGTGCTGCTGGAGCGCTGCGCCGTCTACCGCCAGCTGTGGGACACCCAGACCCAGCACCTGCACGCGCCGGTGGCGCCGCCGGCGGAGCTGGCGGCATGAGCCTCACCCTGCGCCAAGGGCTCGACCTCCCGGCCCCGCCGCGCCGGCCCTGGTCGGGTCTGCTGCCCCGCTTCGGCCGGGCACCCCGCCCCGCCGCGCCGCAGCCCACGCCGCCCGACCCGGAGGTGCTCGACTTCCAGGACGAGCTGGAGCAGGTCATCGCCGAGCCGCCGCCGCCCTGGCTGCGCGGCCCGCATTATCTGGTCGCCCTGCTGCTGGTCGGCCTGGTCGCGACCGCGGCGCTGACCGAGACCGACATCGTCGTCATCGGCACCGGCCGCCTGGTCACCGACAGCCCGCCGCTGGTGCTGCAGCCGATGGACCGCTCGATCATCCGCGAGATCCGCGTCCGCCCTGGCGAGCGCGTCGTGGCCGGCCAGGTGCTGGCCGTGCTCGATCCCACCTTCGCCCGCGCCGACCGCGCCGCGCTCGACACCCAGCGCCAGGCGCTGGCCGCCCAGACCGCCCGGCTGGAAGCCGAGCTGACCGAGCAGCCGCTGGCCGCCCCCGCCCCCGGCAACCTGGACGCCGCCCTGCAATTCACCCTGTGGCGCCAGCGCCAGGCGCAATACGCCACCCGCCTGCAGGGCTTCGACGAGGAGATCGGCAGCCAGCAGGCCGCCATCCGCACCGCCGAGGAGCAGGCCACCTACCTGGCGCAGCAGCTCGCCGTCGCCAGCGATGTCGAGGGCGTGCGCGCCCGGCTGCTGGAAGGCCAGGTCGGCTCCCGCCTGCAATATCTCGGCGCCCGCGGCCAGCGGCTGCAGACCGAGCAGGACTGGCGCGGCGCGCTGAACCGCGCGACCGAGCTGCGCCACAGCCTCGCCGCCCGCCGCGCCGAGCGCCAGGCCTTCCTCGACGAATGGCGCCGCCTGCTGCTGGAGGAGGCCGTCCGCACCCGCGCCGAGCTGACCCGGGTGGAAGAGTCGCTCACCAAGGCCGCCCGCCTGGACGAGCTGACCCGCATCACCGCGCCGCAGGACGCCGTCGTGCTGGAGGTCGCCCGCCGCTCGGTCGGCTCGGTGCTGCGCGAGGGCGAGGCGCTGATCAGCCTGACCCCCGCCGACGTGCCGCTGATCGCCGAGGTCACCATCGGCTCGGCCGATATCGGCTACACCCGGCCGGGCGACGCGGTGACGGTGAAGATCGACGCCTTCCCCTTCCAGCGCCACGGCGCGGTGTCGGGCCATCTGCGCGCGATCAGCCAGGAATCCTTCACCCGCGGCAGCGAGAGCCGCGATGCCGAGACGCCGCCCTCGACAGGCGGCGGCGCCGTCCATCGCGGCCAGGTGACGCTGGACGGCACCGCGCTGCGCAACCTGCCGGAGGGCGCCCGGCTGACGGCCGGCATGACCGTCTCGGCCGAGATCATGGTGGGGACGCGCAGCGTGCTGGGCTATTTCCTGTATCCGATCACCCGCGGCCTGCAGGAGAGCATCCGCGAGCCCTAGTCCTACGGCTCCCTCAGGTCGCCGGTCCCGCGGAATTCATGCCGGCCGGCCTGTCCGGCGCTTCCTTCCTGCAACCGCTGCCCCCACCATCCGTCTCCTCAGCGAAGCCTGAAGGAGAACCCAGCATGGCCCGTTTCGCTCCCCCCGGTCCGCTCGGCTTTGGCGGCGCGCCGCTCGGCGACATGTTCGCCCGCATCGACGACGCCACCGCCGAGGCGACGCTGCAGGCCGCCTGGGACTGCGGCATCCGCTACTACGACACGGCGCCGCATTACGGGGCGGGGCTGTCGGAGCACCGTTTCGGCGCGCTGCTGCGCGGCAAGCCGCGCGACGACTATGTCCTCTCCACCAAGGTCGGCCGGCTGCTGGAGCCGAGCACCGAGCCGGAGCTGGCGCATCCCTTCCTCAGCGCCATGATGTTCCGGCGGAAGCAGGACTATACCGCCGCCGGCGCCCGCCGCTCGGTGGAGGACAGCCTGCAGCGCATGGGCGTCGGGCGCATCGACGTCGTCTATGTGCACGACCTGGCCACCGACCATCTCGGCGACGGCTATGAGGAGGCCTTCCGCATCGCCCGCGACGGCGCCTTCCGCGAGCTGATCCGGATGCGCGAGGAAGGGATGATCCGCGCCTGGGGGCTGGGCGTGAACCTGCCGGAGCCCTGCGTGCGCGCCCTGCGGGAATCCGACCCGGACGTCTTCCTGCTGGCCGGGCGCTACAGCCTGATCGACCTGGCCGGGACGAAGGAGCTCTTCCCGCTCTGCGCCGAGCGCGGCGCCCATGTCGTGGTGGGTGGCCCGTACAATTCCGGGCTGCTCGCCGGCGGCACCACCTTCGACTACCAGGAGGCGCCGCCCGAGCAGGTGGCGGCGCGCGACCGCATGGCGGCGGTGGCGGCGCAGCACGGCGTCGACCTGAAGGCGGCGGCGCTGCAGTTCTGCGCCGCCAACCCGGTGGTCGCCTCGGTGATCCCGGGCGCCAAGCATGCCGACCGGGTGCGGCAGAACGCGGCGCTGATGCGGGCGGAGATCCCGGCCGCCTTCTGGGCGGCGCTGAAGCAGCAGGGCCTGCTGCCGGAGGATGTGCCGACGCCAGGCTAGAGCCGATCCCGATCGGGTGGAATCACCAGATCGGGTGAAGATGCTGGCAAAAACAAAAAGGTAGAGTGGTTGCAGTGAGCCATGGCGAAGGGAAACCGCTCTAGTCGAACAGCCCCGGCCGCCACGAGGCGGCCGGCTTTGCCTCGGCGCCGCGCAGCGCCGCCTGCACCTCGGTCTCCAGCGCCGAGAGGAAGCGCGACTTGTCGGAGCCGGTCATCGGCGCATGGCCCCGGGTCAGGGCGCCGATCTCGCGCAGATGCCGCGAGACCTCGCGCCCGGCCAGGGCCTGGCCGATATTGTCGCTGGTCCAGATGCGGCCATTCGGGGCCAGCGCCCGCGCGCCGCGCTCCAGGCAGCGCGAGGCCAGCGGGATATCGGCGGTCACGCAAAGGTCCTGCGGGCGGATCCGCTCGGCGATCCAGTCATCGGCGGCGTCCGCCCCCTCGGCGACGATCACCCGCTTCACCCAGTCCACCTCCGGCAGCCGCACCCCGCGCGCGCCGTTCGACACGACATGCACCACCAGCGACAGGCGGCCGGCGACGCGGAACACCTCGTCGCGCACCGGGCAGGCATCACCATCGACCCAGATTTCTGTCTTCTCCATGCGGCGGAAGCATAGAGCAGAATGCCGGTCCGGGGAATCATCTCCCCGGACCGCTCGGCCGTCCGCCTCTCAGGCCGCGGTGTCGCTCACCCAGCGGGTGACGACCTTGCAGGCCTCGGCGAAATCCTCGTTCCGCATCGCCTCGTGCGGATTGTGGCTGCCGTTCTGGTTGCGCACGAACAGCATCGCCGCCGGGATGCCCGCCGCGCCGAAGGCGGCCGCGTCATGGCCGCCGCCGGAGGCCATCTCGAGATGCGCGACGCCCATTGCCTCGGCGGCGCGCTTCAGCCCCGCGCGCATCCCGGCATCCATCGGCGAGGCGGCCGAGCCGGTCTCGGCGCCGAGCTCGAAGCGCACGCCGCGCCGCGCCTCGATGCGCGGCACCTGCCGGGCCAGCTCGGCGAAGATGGCATCGACCGAGGCCGGGTTCACGCTGCGCACGTCCAGCATGAAGGTCGCCTCGCCCGGGATCTTGGTGAAGCCCGCCTCGGCGGTGGTCGCCAGGGTGCAGAAGGTGACCACCAGCTTGTGGCCATGCGCCTCCAGCAGCGCCCAGGCCTCGTCCAGCGCCAGCGCCAGCTCGGCCAGGGCGATGGCGGCGTCGCGGCGGTAGCGCCGCGGCGTGCCGCCCGAATGGTTGTACTCGCCGAGCACCCGGCCCTGGCGCAGCCGGCGGCTGCCGGGGATGCCGGTGACCACGGCGACCGGCACCGCCTCGGCATCCAGCACCGGGCCCTGCTCGATATGCAGCTCGAGGAAGGCCAGCGTGTTGTCCGGCGTGTTCACCGCCTCGCCGCGCGCGGCGAAATCCGGGTCGAAGCCTTCCTCGCGCATGTGCTCGGCCAGCGTCCGGCCGCTGTCCTGGCGCCGCACCTGCAGCTCCTCGGCCTTCAACCGGCCGAGCGAGCCGCGCGAGCCGGGATAGGAGGTGGGGAACCAGGCCCCCGCCTCCTCGGCCCGGATCGCCATGACGGTGACGTCGCGGGCCGGCTGGAAACCGGCCTGCTTCAGCCCCGACACCGCGGCGAGGCCCGCGAGGACCCCCGCCGCGCCGTCGAAATTGCCGCCCTGCGGCACCGAATCCATGTGGCTGCCGATCAGGATGCGCTTGCCAGAGCGATCCGTCCCCGGCAGGGTCATGTACAGGTTGCCGACCGGATCGGTCGTCACCTCCAGCCCGAGCGCTTCCGCTTCGCGCTTCACCGTCGCATGCGCCATCGCCTCGCCCGGCCCATAGGCCTCGCGGGTGATGCCGACGCCGTCGAAGCTCTTCTCGCGCAGCTCGTCGAACAGGCGGAAGGCCAGGTCGACATCAGGCAGCAGGTTGGGACGCAGGGAATTCGACACCGTCACTCAGTCCTTCAGACGCCGCGCACCGCGCCGCCATCGATGATATGGATCCGGCCGGTGGTATAGGCCGCCTTGTCCGAGGCAAGGAAGGCACCCATCGGCCCGAATTCCTTCGGCTCGCCATAGCGGCCGACCGGGATGCCGGCGGAGCGCTCGGCGACCAGCGCCTCGATGCTCTTGCCCGACTTGGCCGAGGCCGCCGCCAGCGTCTCGGCGGTGCGGTCGGTGGCGAAGGCGCCGGGGGCCAGGATGTTGCAGGTGATGCCCTCGCCGGCCAGCTCGGCCGACAGCGTCTTGTTCCAGCCGACGATCGCCGCGCGCAGCGTGTTGGACAGCGCGAGGCCGGGCAGCGGCTGCACCATGCCGGTCGAGCCGACGGTCAGGATGCGGCCCCACTTCCGCTCGCGCATCCCCGGCAGCAGCTTGTTGGCCACCCGGATCGGCGACAGCACGATGCGCTGGAACCAGGTGATCAGGTCCTCCTGCTTCATCTCCAGCGCGGTGCAGGTCGGCGGGCCGCCATGGTTCAGCACCAGGATGTCGACGCCGCCCAGCGCGGCCACGGCGGCATCGGCCAGCTTGTCCATCTGGCTGCCCTCGGCGACATCGGCCTGGATGCCGACGGCCTTGGGCGCGCCCAGGCTCTGCAGCTCGCCGGCGACGCGGTCGAGGCTGTTCTGGTCGCGGCCGGAGACGGCGACCAGCGCGCCCTCCGCCGCCAGCGCATCGGCGATCGAGCGCCCGAGCCCCTTCGAGGCCCCCATCACCAGAGCGCGCTTGCCTTGCAGACCGAGATCCATGGTCTTCTCCCTCACGGCTGAATTCGGCGCGGACCGTGAACGCTTCGCCCTCCGCTGGCAAGATGGGCGCGGTCTTTCCCCGGCCCCGAAAGGGCGGATCCCTCCCCCCTGACCTCCCCCCCTGGTGCGATCGGCTGGGACGTCTAAGCTCGGCGCCAAAGCAGACCAGGAGGATGCGTGCATGGCCGAGCCCGACTCTCCCCTCGCCACTCTGGCCCCCATGCCGGCGCCGGCGGCGCGGCCGCGCCTGGTCAGCGTCCGCCGCATGCCGCCCGCCATCGCCGCCCGGCTGGAGCGCGATTTCGCCGGCGCCTTCGCCACCGGGCGCGATTTCGACCGCGAGGAGGCCCTGGCGCTGCTGGAGGAGCACAAGGCCGAGGCCCTGCTGTTCAGCTCCGGCTTCAGGCTCGATGCCGGCTTCATCGAGCGGCTGCCGGCGCGGGTGAAGGTGGCCGCCACCTGCTCGGTCGGCTTCGACCATGTCGATGTCGCGGCGGCGAAATCGCGCGGGCTGGTGGTGACCAACACCCCCGACGTGCTGACCGGCTGCACCGCCGACCTGGCCTTCTCGCTGCTGCTCGCCGCCGCCCGCCGCCTGCCCGAGGCCGACCGGATGCTGCGCCAGGACGCCTGGGGCCCGCGCGCCATGGGCGATTTCCTCGGCGTGCGGGTCTGGGGGCAGACGCTGGGCATCATCGGCATGGGCCGCATCGGCCGCGCCGTGGCCCGCCGCGCCCGCGGCTTCGACATGCGGGTCCTCTACCATGACGCGGCGCCGCTGCCGCCGGCGCTGGAGGAAGGCGGCCATTACGTCGCCGATCTCGACGCCATGCTGGGGCAGTGCCAGTTCGTCTCGCTGCACTGCCCCTATTCGCCGGCGACGCACCACATCCTGAACCGCCGGACGCTGGGCCTGCTGCCGCCCGGCGCGGTGGTGGTCAATGCCGCCCGCGGCGGGCTGATCGAGGAGGCGGCGCTGATCGACGGCCTCGCGACGGGCCGCATCGCCGCCGCCGGCCTCGACGTCTTCGAGGGCGAGCCGCGCTTCGACCGCCGCTTCATCGACCTGCCCAATGTGGCGCTGGCCCCGCATATCGGCAGCGCCACCGTCGAGACCCGCGATGCCATGGGTCATCGCAGCCTGGACAACATCGCCGCGGTGCTGTCCGGTCGCCCGGCCATCGATCCCCTCTGGAGCTGATCCGCATGACGAAGCCCGTCCTCCTGCTGACCCGCCGCTTTCCGGATGCGGTGGAGGCCCGCGCCCAGCGGGACTACATCACCGTCCCGAACCCGTCGGACACGCCGATGGACGGCCCCGCCATCGGCACGGCGGCGCGGAATTCGGGGGCGCAGGGCATCCTCTGCGCCGCCGGCGATCCGCTGGGCGCCGCCACCATCGCCGCCCTGCCGGAGAGCGTGAAGCTGCTGGCCACCTTCAGCGTCGGCACCGACCATATCGACCTGGCCGCTGCCCGCGCCCATGGCATCGCCGTGTCGAACACGCCCGACGTGCTGAGCGTCGCCACCGCCGAGATCGCCTTCCTGCTCATTCTCGCCGCCGCCCGTCGCGGCGGCGAGGCGGAGCGGCTGCTGCGGAAGGGCGAATGGACCGGCTGGGCGCCGACCCAGCTGATGGGCGTCACGCTCGAAGGGAAGAAGCTCGGCATCCTCGGCATGGGCCGGATCGGCCAGGCCCTGGCCAGGATGGCGCGCGGCTTCGGCATGGAGATCCACTACCGCAACCGCAACCGGCTGCCCGCCGCCGAGGAGGCCGGCGCCCTCTACCATGCGGACGACGCCGCCTTCCTCGGCGCCATCGACGTGCTGTCGATGCATATCCCCGGCGGCGAGGCGACGCGCCACTGGCTGGATGCCCGCAAGCTGGCCCTGCTGAAGCGCGGCGCCATCGTGGTCAATACCGGCCGCGGCACCACGGTGGACGATGCCGCGCTCTGCGAGGCGCTGGCCAAGGGGCATCTGCGCGCCGCCGGCCTCGACGTCTTCGCCGGCGAGCCGAAGATCTTCCCCGGCTACCTGACCACGCCGAACCTGGTGCTGCTGCCGCATCTGGGCAGCGCCACCATCGAGACCCGCGACGCCATGGGCTTCCGCTGCCTCGACAATCTCGACGCCGTGCTGCTGCGCGGCGGCGACCCCCTGCATCCTGTCCGCTGAGGAAGCTCCATGCTCTTCGACTTCGCCCAGATCCCGACGCGCGAGGCCTACAAGCTGCTCGTCTCCACCGTCGTGCCGCGGCCGATCGCCTGGGTGGTCTCGCAGGATGCGGCGGGCGTCACCAATGCCGCGCCCTTCTCCTTCTTCAACGCCTTCGGCGACACGCCGCCGGTGATCGGCTTCTCCTGCGGCCCGCGGCCGGAGGGGGTGGACGCCCCGGTCAAGGACACGCTGGCCAATATCCGCGCCACCGGCCAGTTCGTGGTCTGCCTGGTCAACGAGGCCAGCGCCCAGGCGATGAGCGACACCGCCATCGACTTCCCGACCGGGGTGGACGAGCTCGCCGCCCTCGGCCTGGCCACCGAGCCCAGCCTGCACATCAAACCGCCGCGCATCGCCCAGGCGCCGGTGGCCATGGAATGCGAGACCTTCCAGCTGGTGCCGGTGGGGGTGCATACCCTGGTGCTGGGCCGGGTGCTGGCCATGCATGTGCAGGACGACGGCGTGCTGAACGCCGAGAAGTACTATATCGACACGCCGAAGCTGAACCTGGTCGGCCGCATGCACGGGCGGGGCTGGTACGCGCGGACGAATGACCGCGTGGACATTCCCCGGAAGACCTATGCGCAGTGGAAGGCCGAGGAGAAGAAATAGGCCAGGCGCCGGGGCGGTGCGGCTCCCGGACGGGCGCCGCACCATCATCACCGGCGATCTGCTGTCTCCCGGGCGAGATGGCCGCCTCCACGGGGCAGCGCCTCCAGGGCCTGCCGGGCCGGCGCCGGGCCCGTTCGCCCCGCCCCGCTCGCCAGGAGGGGCCATCCGGCGGGACGCCGCTCCCTGACAGGCCGCCCTCCGGGGAGAGAGGCGCGCTGGAAAATGCCGGGCTTCTCCCTTTCCTGAACCAACACTGTGTTAATAAACCCCTCGCATATCCAAGCTGCGGTCCCGAGGAAAAGCCACGATGAAGCGCGCGCACAAGAGAGTTCTGGTCACCGGCGGCGCCGGCTTCCTGGGGTCGCATCTGTGCGACCGGCTGCTGGCACGGGGCGACGACGTCTTGTGCGTCGACAATTTCTTCACCGGCTCGCGCGACAACGTGCTGCATCTGCTGGGCCATCCGCGCTTCGAGCTGATGCGGCATGACGTGACCTTCCCCCTCTTCGTCGAGGTGGACGAGATCTACAACCTGGCCTGCCCGGCCTCGCCGGTGCATTACCAGAACAACCCGGTGCAGACGATCAAGACCGCGGTGCATGGCGCCATCAACATGCTCGGCCTGGCCAAGCGGCTGAACGCGCGCATCCTGCAGGCCTCGACCTCGGAGGTCTATGGCGACCCGACGGTGCATCCGCAGACCGAGGACTACCGCGGCAACGTCAATCCGATCGGCCCGCGCTCCTGCTACGACGAGGGCAAGCGCTGCGCCGAGACGCTGTTCTTCGACTATCACCGCCAGAACAAGGTCGATATCCGCGTCGCCCGGATCTTCAACACCTATGGCCCGCGCATGCATCCGAATGATGGCCGGGTGATCTCCAACTTCATCACCCAGGCGCTGCGCGGCGAGCCGATCACCCTGTTCGGCGACGGGCAGCAGACGCGCTCCTTCTGCTATGTCGACGACCTGATCGACGGGCTGATGAAGCTGATGGATGCCGAGGGCGAGGCCCATGTGCCGGTCAATATCGGCAATCCGGGCGAGTTCACCATCCGCGAGCTGGCCGAGCTGGTGGTGCGGCTGACCGGCACCGGCTCCGCGCTGGTCCATCGCCCGCTGCCGACCGACGACCCGATGCAGCGCTGCCCCGACATCAGCCGCGCGCAGGCGCTGCTGGGCTGGGCGCCGCAGGTGCCGCTGGAGCAGGGGCTGCAGCGCACCATCCCCTATTTCGCCGAGGCGCTCGGCCTCGAGGCGCCGGCGCTGGCCTGACCTGACCGCGCCCGGGGAGGATCCCATGCAGAATTCCGGCATCGTGGCGCTCTTCGCCACCGCCCAGCAATTCGCCGCGCAACCGCAGGTCGCGCTGGCGCTGTACCGCGACTACCTGGCGCAGCATCCCGACGATCCCCTGCTGCACGCGGTCTATTTCAACCAGGCGGTGCTGCTGGCCAGCCAGAACGAGGTGGCCGCCGCCGCCCAGGCCTTCGGCGAGGCGATCCGCCGCGCGCCGGGCTTCATCCCGCCCTATATCAACCTGGGCGCCCTGTACGAGAAGCTCGGCGCCATCGACCATGCGCTGGACCACTGGAAGCATGCGATCGACCGGCTGGCCGCGGTCAGCCCGGACAACCTGACCTACAAGCTGACCGCGCAGAAGCAGACCGCGCGGCTGCTGGAGGACCGCAAGCAGCTGGCCCGCGCCGAGGCCATCCTGCAGGAGATGCTGCTGCTGCAGCCGCATCAGCGCGACGTGCTGCAGCACTGGGTGGCGCTGCGCCAGCGCCAGTGCCGCTGGCCACTGCTGCAGCCGCTCGGCCCGCTGGACCTGGTCGAGATGAAGCGCCGCCTGGCGCCGCTGAGCCTCGCCACCTATACCGACGACCCGATGCTGCAGCTGGCCAATTCCTGGTCCTACAGCCGGCGCGACATCGGCTACCCCGAGCAGTTCAACACGCTCGAGGATTTTGCCCTGGCCCCGCGCGAGGGGCGGCGGCTGCGCATCGGCTACCTCTCCTCCGACCTGCGCGAGCATGCCATCGGCTTCCTCACCGCCGACATGTACCGCCTGCACGACCGCGAGCGCTTCGAGATCTTCGTCTACTATTGCGGCATCGCGGCCGAGGACACCACCAAGCAGCGCATCCGCGACCAGGTCGAGCACTGGCACGACATCACGCCGCTGGATGACGACGCGGCGATGGCGCTGATGCGGCAGCACGGCATCGACATCCTGGTCGATGTCAACGGCCATACCCGCGGCGCCCGCACCGCGCTGCTGGCCCGCCGCCCGGCGCCGGTGATCGTCAACTGGCTGGGCTTTCCGGCCTCGATGGGCAGCCCCTACCACCACTATATCATCGCCGACGACTTCATCATCCCTGACGGGCACGAGCGCTTCTTCACCGAGACGGTGCTGCGCCTGCCCTGCTACCAGCCGAACGACCGCAACCGCGTCCTGGCCGACAGCGCGCCGACCCGCGCCGAGGCCGGCCTGCCCGACGACGCGACCGTCTTCTGCAGCTTCAACGGCACCCAGAAAGTGACGCCCTTCGTCTTCGCCCGCTGGATGGCGATCCTGCGCGGCGTGCCGGGCAGCGTGCTCTGGCTGCTGAAGTCCAGCGAGGAGGTCGATGTCCGCCTGCGCGAGCTGGCGACCGAGCATGGCATCGACCCTGGCCGCCTGGTCTTCGCCCCGCTCGCCAACAACCGCGACCATGTCGCCCGCTATCCGCTGGCCGACCTGTTCCTCGACACGGCGCCCTATGGCGCCCACACCACCGCCTCGGACGCGCTGTGGATGGGCGTGCCGGTGCTGACCACGCCGGGGCAGAGCTTCGCCTCGCGCGTCTGCGGCAGCCTGGTGCGCGCCGCCGGCCTGCCCGAGCTTCTTTGCGTTGACGGCGAGGATTATGTCCGCCGCGCCATCGCCCTCGGCCAGGATCGCGCCAAGCTGGCGGTGTATCGCGACCGCCTGCTCGCCAACCGCCAGACTTCCGTGCTGTTCGACACCGAGCTTTTCGTGAAGGAATTCGAGGCGCTGTTCGAGGGCATGTGGGAGGACGTCATGGCCGGCCGCCTGCCGCAACCCGACCTGACCAACCTGGAGACCTACCTGGAGATCGGCGTCACCCTCGACCATGAGAGCGTCGAGTTCGGCCCGGATTTCGAGACGGCCTACCGAGACGCCATCGCCCGCCGGCACCGCTTCACGCCCTTCGCGCCCGACCATCGCCTCTGGCCCGCGGGGGAGGCGGCATGAGCGACACCACCACCCCGGCCGAGCGCGCCTGGCTGCTGCCGCGCCTCGGCCAGGACCTGCCGGCGCCGGAGGCCGAGCTGCGCCAGGGCCTGCTCGCCCGGCTGCGGCTGGAGCAGCTGCTCGGCCTGGTCGAGACCAGCGACATGGCGCGCCCGCCGCTCTACATGATCGGCGTCTATCGCGACTGGATCATGGCCAATCCCGCCTCGCCGCAGGCGGCGGCGGCCTGGTTCAACCTCGGCGTCGAATGGGCGCCGCATGATGCCGGCAAGGCCGCCAGCGCCTATCAGCAGGCGCTGACGCTGAAGCCGGATTTCCACCCGGCTGCGGTCAATCTCGGCCTGTCGCTGGAACGCCAGGGCCAGACCGAGGCGGCGCTGGCCTGCTGGGCCGAGGCGCTGCAGCCCGACGCCGCCCGCACCGCGCTGCTGAACCACCGCGGCCGCGTGCTGGAAGAGCTCGGCCGCTTCGAGGAAGCCATGGAGCTCCTCTTCAAGTCGCTGCTGACCGACCCCGTCCAGCCCGACGTGGTGCAGCACTGGAGCCATCTGCGGCAGAAGACCTGCAGCTGGCCGATCGTCCCGCCCGAGGGCCTGCCGGGCCTGTCGCATCGCGACCTGGTGGTGCAGTCCGGCCCGCTCGGCGCCCTGGCCCTGCTGGCCGACCCGGAGGCGCAGCGCGAGGTCGGCCGCCACTGGCTGACCCGCAAGATCGCCCCCGCCCCGCACCGCCTGAGCCCGCCCGAAGGCTACGCGCATCCGCGCATCCGCATCGGCTACATGTCCTCCGACTTCTGCCGCCATGCGATGAGCTTCCTGATCGTCGAGCTGCTGGAACGCCACGACCGCACCCAGTTCGAGGTGTTCGGCTACTGCTCCAGCCTCGATGACGGCAGCCCGATCCGCGCCCGCGTCCTCGCCGCCCTCGACCACCACGTCCCCGTCCGCGCCCTGGACGACGCGGCGCTCGCCCAGCGCATCCGTGCCGACGAGATCGACATCCTGATCGACCTGAACGGCATGACCAAGGGCGCCCGGCTGCAGACGCTGCGCTGGAAGCCGGCGCCGGTGCAGGCGACCTATCTCGGCTATATCGGCTCCGTCCCGCTGCCCGAGCTCGACTGGCTGATCTGCGACGACTTCACCATCCCGGCCGAACGCGCGGCCGAATACAGCCCGACGCCGCTGCCGCTGCCCGTGGTCTATCAGGCGAATGACAGCCGCGTCCCCACCCTGCCGCCGGTATCGCGTGCCGCCGAGGGCCTGCCGGAAGACCGCTTCGTCTTCTGCTGCTTCTGCAATTCCTACAAGATCACCCCCGATGTCTTCGCCGCCTGGATGACCATCCTGGCCCGCGCCCCGGACAGCGTGCTCTGGCTGGTCGCCGACAACCCCACCGCGAAACGCAACCTGCACGCGGCGGCTCAGGCCGCCGGCATCGACCCGGCCCGCCTGATCTTCGCCCAGCGCGTCGAGCCCGAGCGCTACCTGGCGCGCATGGCGCTGGGCGACCTGTTCCTCGACACCTCGCCCTACAATGCCGGGACGGTCGCCAGCGACGCGCTGCGCATGGGCCTGCCGCTGCTGACGCTGTCGCAGGGCTCCTTCGCCTCGCGCATGGCGGGCAGCCTGCTGAACGCCATCGGCATGCCCGAGACCATTGCGACCAGCCACGCGGATTATGTCGAGCTCGCGGTGGGCCTGGCGACCGACCCGGCCCGCCATGCCACGCTCCGCGCGAGGCTGCAGGGTGATGCCTGGCAGAAGACGCTGGGCGACAGCGAAGGCTTCGCGCGGCGCTTCGAGGCCGCGATGACGAGAATCAGGGTTCAACCAGGGAAATAAATTCCCCCGCCGCAGCGCGGCCCGAGAGCCCGCGCAAAAAAAGGGCGTCCCGCCGGGACGCCCTGGTATCGCCTGTGTGCAGGCCCTGGCCCTGAAGGGGCCAACAGAACAGAAAGAAGAAGGGGGTCCGGGGGAATTCATTCCCCCGGCCTTCCTCCGTTCCTGTCAGTGCCCGCCACCCGCCGACCGCATTGCCTTCACCTGATCCGGCGTGACCGCCGGCGCCGCGTTGCCCCAGCTGTTGCGGATATAGGTGGCCACGTCGGCGACCTGCTGGTCGGTCAGGCGCCAGCCCAGCGCCGGCATGGCCGGGCCGGTCATGGCATGCGGCGTCACCGCCGCCTTGGTGCCCTGCAGCACCACGCGCAGCACGCCGGTCGGGTCGCCCTGCTGGACGAACTGGCTGTCGGCCAGGCGCGGGAAGATGCCGGCGACGCCCGAGCCGTTGCCGACATGGCAGGCGGAGCAGCTGTCGGCATAGATCGCCTCGCCGGCGCGCATGCGGTTGTCGGTGGCGGCGACCGGGGTCGGGTTGGTGGCCGCCGGGGCCGGGGCGCGCTCGCGCAGATAGACGGCGATGGCCTTCAGGTCGGCCTCGGTCATCCTGCTGGTCGAGAGCTCCACCACCTCCGCCATCGGGCCGCTGGCCGTGCTGCGGTGGGTGATGCCGGTGCGCAGGTATTCGATGATCTCCTGCTCGGTCCAGGCGCCGATGCCGGTGCGGCGGTCGGCGGTCAGCGAGGGCGCGTACCAGCCCTGCAGCGCGCCGCCCTCCAGATGGGCGCCGCCCTTGTCGCCGCCGATCAGGTTGCGCGGCGTGTGGCACAGCCCGCAATGCGCCGGACCTTCGACGAGGTAGGCGCCGCGGTTGTATTCCGCCGACTTGTTGGGGTCGGGGCGGAAGGTGCCGGGCGTGAAGTTGATCATGTTCCAGCCGGCCAGCAGCAGGCGGATATTGAAGGGGAAGGGCAGCGTGCTGCGATCCACCTGGTTCTTCACCGCCGGCTGCGCCTGCAGGAAGGCGAAGACGGCGTCGTTGTCGCTGCGCGACATCAGGGTGAAGGCCGTGTAGGGGAAGGCCGGGTAGAGATGCGTCCCGTCCGGGCGCTTGCCCTCGTGCATGGCGCGGTTGAAGTCGTCGGCCGACCAGCGGCCGATGCCCGTCTCCGGGTCCGGCGTCAGGTTGGGGACGGCGATCTTGCCGAAGGGCGTCTCCAGCATGTGGCCGCCGGACATCGACTGGCCGTCGCTGCCGACATGGCAGGCCATGCAGTCGCCCAGGATGGCGAGGTACTTGCCGCGCTCGACCTCGGTGAAGTTGTCGGCATCGGCGCGGGCCTGGCCAGCGCCGAACAGGGTGGCGGCGGCCAGGAACCCGGCCGCGAGGAGCTGCGCGCGCATCAGGCCTGCACCAGCGCCTGGCCGGCGTTCTTCAGGTACTGGTTCTTGATGGCGTCGATCGTCCAGTAGGTCAGCGCGCCGACCGTGTTGGTCGGGTTGTAGCCGGCATTCTGCGGGAACAGGCAGGCGCCGGTGACGAAGACGTTCGGCGCGTCCCAGTGCTGGCCGTAGCGGTTGACCACGCCCTTGTCCGGGGTGCTGCTCATCACGGCGCCGCCGGTGTTGTGGGTGGTCTGGTAGGGCACGACGTTCCAGGGGCCGCGCTTGTAGGTCTTGACCATGCGCTGCGGGCCCATGTTCTTCATGATCTCCTCGCAGCGATCGACGACGAAGCGCGACATCTTCAGGTCGTTCTCCTTGAAGTCGAAGGTCATGCGCATCAGCGGATTGCCGAGCCGGTCCTTGTAGGTCGGGTCGAGGTCCAGATAGACGTCGCGATAGGACATCGAGCTGCCCTGGGTGCCGACCGACTGCGTGTGGCCATAGGTCTCGGCGGTGGCCTTCTTCCACTCCGAACCCCAGCGCGGCGTGCCGGGCGGGGTCGGGCGGGCCGAGATCGGCCGGCCATGCGGCGTGTTGCAGTTGATGTTGGCGCCGCCGACGAAGCCGAGCTCGGCATGGTCGAAATTGTCGCCGTTGTAGTCGTCCGCCATCATCCCCTGCGAGCCGGCGCCGGCGAAGGGGTTGAAGTGCGTGTCCTTGTCGAAATAGCCGAGCACGCCGGCATTGGTCTGGTAGGCGTAGTTGCGGCCCAGCGTGCCGGTGTTGGTCACCGGGTCGTACTGCGTGCCGAGCTGCGAGAGCATCAGCAGGCGGACGTTGAAGGTCGAATAGGCGCAGACCAGCACGATATCGGCCGGCTGCTCGAACTCGCGCCCCGCGGCATCGACATAGGTGACGCCGCTGGCCATCTTGCCGTCGCGGGTCTTGTTGATGCGTATGACCTCGCAGAGGGTGCGGGCCTCGAAATTGGTGTGCCGCATCAGCGCCGGCAGCACGCAGGTCTGCGGGCTGGACTTCGAGTAGTTGGCGCAGCCGAACCACTCGCAGAAGCCGCAATAGGTGCAGGGCGCGAGGCGCATGCCATAGGGGTTGGTATAGGCCTCGGAGATGTTCGCCGAGGGCAGCGGGAAGGGATGCAGGCCGAGTTCCTTGGCCGCCTTCTCGAACTTGATCTGCGCCAGGTTCGGCTTCAGCGGGCGGGTCGGGTACTCGTCCGAGCGCCAGCCCTCATAGGGGTTGCCGCCTTCCTGGATGACGCCCTTGATGTTGCCGGCCTTGCCCGAGATGCCCATGACCTTCTCGAAGAAGTCGTAGTGCGGCTCGAGCTCGTCATAGGTGACCGGGTAGTCCTGGATGGTCATGTCTTCGGGAATGAAGTTCTTCCCGTAGCGCTCCTCGTAATGCGAGCGCAGGTTGAAGTCGGTCGGGAAGAAGCGCCAGCTGTGGCCATTCCAGTGCACGCCGGCGCCGCCGACGCCATTGCCGGGCAGGTAGGAGCCGAACTTGCGGATCGGCAGCGCCGTCTGGCTCATGGTGTTGCGGGCGGTGTCGGTGGTCTGCGCCGGGCGCAGGAAGATGTCCTGGCGCACCGCGTAGCGCAGCTCGTCCGGCGCGGTCGCGATGTTGTAGTCGCTCGCGGTGTCGCGCCACGGGCCGCGCTCGATGGCGACCACGTCGAGGCCGATCTTCGACAGCTCATAGGCCATGATCGAGCCGGTCCAGCCCAGCCCGACGACGACGACGTCCTTCTTGGGGAGCCGGGTGCTCATGCGGGTTTTCCATTCCAGTCGGGGCGGCCCATGATGGCAACGGGCGGCTTGGTGTAGGGCTTGCCGGGATTGTCGAGCACGTCGCGGAAGTCGTAGCGGACGCCCGGGAAGCCGATCATCTTCCAGCTGCACATGTCCTTGTTCCCGCCATAGACCGGGTCGGCGAAGAAGCCTTCCATGGTGTTCTGCAGGATCAGGTTGAACAGGCCGGTGGTGGTCTGGCGCGGCGCGGTCAGGCCGGGCAGCTTGACCTCGCCCTTCTCCATGCCCTGGAGCAGCTTGACCTGGTCGGCCTCCGGCAGCTGCTCGAAGGTCTTGCCGCCGAAGCTGTCGCGGCAATAGGTCGCCAGCGCGGCGAGGCCGGCGCGGTACTGCTGCTGCGGCGTCAGCGGCGACTGGATGCCCTGGGTCGGCAGCGGATTGTCGGAGAAGGGCGGCTGCATGTAGAGCCACTCATAGGTGCCGTAGGGGCCGGCCAGCTGGCGGTCGATGAAGACGACGCAGCCGGCATCCTTGCCGCTCGGCGACAGGTCGTCGGCCGGGATCAGCCGGCTGGTGATGGCCTCCAGCGTCGCGACCTCGGCCGGGTTCAGGAAGTACCAGCCGCCGGGCCGCACCAGCTCGGGCGGATAGGCCTCGTTCGGCTTCCAGGGCATGCGCCCGGTGATACTGCGGCCGAGGGCGGGCGCAGAGAAGGCGACCAGCGCTGTGGCGGACAGCAGCTGGCGGCGGCTGGAGACAGGCATCACCGTTCCTTAGGTCGAAGGGCAGGACCGGTCCGGCGATGGGCGAAGAAGAAGCACGCGGTCAGGAGCCGGAACCCGGCAGGGCAGACCGGGCGACGACGGAAGCTGGCTTCGAACCTCTCCGATCGTCGGGCAGGAGAACCATACGATAGAGACTGAACACACGGCCTGCCCTGCCCGAAACCACAGACGGGGCCGCCGTGAAGATCAGGGTTCTATATACAAACCGGCTTAAGCAACACCCTTCAAGTGATGATTCACGCAAAATCCTTGAAGCATCATCACAAGTTCCGGCAGAAGAATTACACGAAATTCATCTTCATTCCAAGTCATTGTCCAATTGAGAACAATTCTCATCAAGCTGCCGTCTTGGCTCAGTTCCGGGTGGAACCAGTTTTTCCTGTGATGAAACCATTCCACCGACAGGGTGTTGCGGCTCTTCTGCTCAGCCGCGCAGGGCCGACTTGATGCGGTCGAGGGCGATGGCGACGTCCGCCTCCTCGATCCAGACATGCGGGCTGATGCGCAGCACCCCCAAACGGTCACTGACGAAGACCCCCTGCCCCGCCAGCCGCTCGATCAGCCCGGCCGGCACCCCGCCCGGCAGCCGCAGGCCCAGCACATGCGGGCTGCGCTGGGCCGGCAACGCGCCGAGGCCGGAAAGCCCCTCGGCCAGCAGCCCGGTCAGATGGTCCAGCCGCGCGGCGACGGCCGGCGTGCCCCAGCCCAGCACCAGCTCCAGGCCCGTGGCCGCCATGCGCTGCGCCACCGGATCGGCGCGCTCGCCGCGGTCGTAGCGCAGCGCGCCGGGGGCGAAGCCGCCGCCCGGGCGGTTGCCCATATGCTCCTCCAGCGGCCGCCCGGCCTGCCGGTGCGGCGCCACGTAGAGGAAGGCGAGGCCATAGGGGCCGAGCACCCATTTATAGGTGGGGAAGGCCAGGAAGTCGGGCTGCCAGCGGGCGACATCGATCGGCAGCACGCCGGCGGCCTGGGTGGCGTCCACCACCAGCACCGCGCCCGCCGCCCGCACCGCCCGGGCCAGGATATCCAGGTCCACCCGTGCCCCGTCCGACCAGTGCAGCGGCGTCAGCAGGGCCAGCGCCAGGGGGGCGGCGCCCGGCCGGCCGATCGCCGCCAACAGCGCGGCGGTCCAGTCGCCATCCGCCGGACGCGGCACCACCTCGACGACGAGGCCCTGCTCCTCCGCCAGCCGCTCGAAGGCCAGGCAGAGCGAGGGAAATTCATCGGCCATGCGCAGCACCCGCTGGCCGGCGGCGAGCGTCAGGTTGCGCGCCGCGGTCGCCATGCCCTGGGCCACCGAGCCCTGGATGGCGATGTCCTGCGGCGCCGCGCCGACCAGCCGGGCCGCCGCGGCGCGGGCGCGGGCCAGCCAGTCGTCATTGCCGCTCCTGGGGAAGTCCCAGGGACGGGCCTTGGCGGCGACGCCGTCTGCCCCGGCGGCGCTGACGGCGCGCGGCAGGGGCGACCAGGCGGCGGCATCCAGATAGGCGATGCCGGGCGGGATCTCGAAAAGCGGGCGCTGGCTGGCAAGCATGGCGCCGAGCATGGACCCGGCCGCCACCGCCTTGCCAGCGCTTTTCCGCCGGCGCTTCTCCGTCAGGCGGCGGCCTGGGCGCCCTGCCGCAGGGCCGCGATGACCTGGCCGCTGTCCTGCACGTCGCCGAAGAAGCTCCAGAAGCTGACCAGCGTCGCCTGATGCTCCGCATCGGTCAGGGCGGCATTGCAGTCGCTGACCATGATGGTGCGGAAGTTCAGCATCATCGCGTCGCGCGCCGAGGATTCGCAGCAGACATTGGTCAGCGTCCCGGCGATCAGCACGGTGTCGAGGCCGCGGTGTCGCAGCAGCCCCTCCAGCGGCGAGGCGCCGGCGATGAAGGCGCTGTAGCGGTATTTCGGCACCACCGCATCCTCGGGCCGGATGTCGAGATCGGGCCAGAATGCGTGCCCCGGCGCGCCGGGCGAGACCGAGCGGATGCGGGCGGCGCGGCGGGCGGGGCTGGCCTGCTCCTCCAGCACCGACCATTCCTGGCGGGAGCGCTCGTCGGTGGCATTCTGCACCCAGAAGACGCTGCCCCCCGCCTGGCGCAGCGCCCCGGCCAGGCGGTTGATGGCGGGGACGATCTGCTGCGCCATCGGCACACAGCTATGCCCCACCTCGGCGTCCATGTAGCCCTTCTGCATGTCGATGACGATCAGAGCGGTGCGCGCCGGATCGAGCTCGGCATAGGGATGCAGCCGGCCGCAGCGGGCGATGACGCGGTCCCGCACAGCGGGCGGAATGTCGAGCGGATGCATCAGGCATAGGCCTCCTGCGGAGAAGGGGTGGCGACACGGAGACAGCGGGCCATGCGGCCCGGCGCCGGGCTGGTCGCCGGCGGCGGCGCGGCGGAACATTCCGCCAGCGCCTGGGCGCAGCGCGGGGCGAAGCTGCAGCCGGGCGGCAGGGCGCGCATGTCGGGCGGCGCGCCCGGGATCGCCTCCAGCGGCCGGTCGCGCGGCTGGTCGTGCACGGTGGAGCCGAGCAGCCCGCCGGTATAGGGGTGAAAAGGCGCGCGCAGCACCTCGCGCACGCTGCCGGTCTCGACGATGCGGCCGGCATACATGATGGCGACGCGGTCGGCGATCTCGGCGGCGACGCCCAGGTCATGGGTGACGAAGACCACCGACATGCCCAGCTCCCGCTGCAGGCTGCGCAGCAGGATCAGCACCTGGATCTGCACCGTCGCGTCCAGCGCCGTGGTCGGCTCGTCGGCCAGCAGCAGCTTCGGCTCGCAGGACAGGGCCAGCGCGATCATGGCGCGCTGCCGCAAGCCGCCCGACAGCTCATGCGGATAGGCCTGCAGCCGCCGCTCGGCCGAGGGGATGCGGACCAGGTCGAACAGTTCCAGCGCCCGCTTCAGCCCGTCGCGGCGGGAGACGCCGCGATGCTGCGCCACCACCTCGGCGATCTGGTCGCCGACGCGGGCCACCGGATCGAAGGCGGTCATCGGCTCCTGGAAGATCATCGAGACCACGCCGCCGCGCATCCGCCGCAGCGCGCCCTCATCCATCGCCTGCACATCCTGCCCGGCGATGCGGATCCTGCCGCCGATCTCGCTGCGCTTCGGCGGCAGCAGCCGCATCAGCGCGCGCATGGTGACCGACTTGCCGGAGCCGCTCTCGCCCAGCATGCACATGACCTCGCCGGGCATCATGCTGAAACTGACACCGTTCACCGCGCGCACGCGGCTCTCGCGGGTAACGAAATCGACGCTGAGATCCTCGACCTCGACCAGCGGTTGCATCGGCGCGCCTCTCACTGCAGCCTCGCCCGGCTGTGGCCGGAATCCGGCTCCTGCATGTGGCAGGCGGCCAGATGCGCGCCGCCCTCTGAATCCCCCAGCAGCGGCGCGCGGGCGGCGCAGAGCGGCTCGGCATAGGGGCAGCGGGTATGGAAGCGGCAGCCGGAAGGCGGGTTGACCGGATTGGGCGGGTCGCCGCTGACCGGCGCCTCCTCGCGCCGCTGGTCGGGATCCATGGCCGGGCGCGAGGCCAGCAGCGCGCGGGTGTAGGGATGTTTTGGCGCATTGTAGAGCTGGTCGGCCGGGCCGATCTCCACGACCTCGCCCAGATACATGACCATGACACGGTCGCTGATCCAGCGGACAACGCCCAGGTCGTGGCTGATGAAGACGTAGGTCAGGGAAAGCTCGCGCTTCAGCGTCTGCAGCAGGTTCAGCACCTGCGCCTCCACCGACTTGTCCAGCGCCGAGACCGCCTCGTCGAGGATCACCATGCGCGGCTTCAGGGCCAGCGCGCGGGCGATGTTGACCCGCTGCTTCTGCCCGCCCGAGAGCTCGTGCGGATAGCGGCCGCCGAACAGCGCCGGGTTCAGCCCGACCTTGCCCAGCAGCTCGCGCGCCTGCGCCATCGCCTCGGGCTTCGGCAGGCCGAAGGCCATCGGCCCGAAGGCCACCGACCCCTGCACCGGCATGCGCGGATTGAGCGAGGAGGCGCTGTCCTGGAAGACCATCTGCGCCTGGCGCCGCAGCTCGGCGACCGACAGGCCACCCTCGCTGCCGACGCTCTCGCCGTCGAAGATCTGCTCGCCGGCATCGGGCTGCATCAGCCGCATCAGCAGCCGGGCGACGGTCGACTTGCCGCAGCCGGATTCGCCGACGATGCCCAGCGTCTCGCCCTTGCGGACATGGAAGGAGACGCCGTCGACGGCGCGGACATGCGCCACGGCGCGGCCGAGCAGCCCGCCGCGG
This sequence comes from Roseomonas sp. USHLN139, assembly GCF_037145735.1. Taxonomy (NCBI): domain Bacteria; kingdom Pseudomonadati; phylum Pseudomonadota; class Alphaproteobacteria; order Acetobacterales; family Roseomonadaceae; genus Roseomonas; species Roseomonas sp. USHLN139. Next base: position 41,643 of record NZ_JBBCWY010000002.1, read on the forward strand.
ATGGGAAAATGCTTCTTCAGGCCGCGCACGATCAGCAGCGGCTGCTGCGGGCCGCCGCGGTCGCGCGGGTCCTCGGCGCGCCAGGGCACGGGATCGGGCGCGGCGATCGGGGAGGTGCTCATCGACATGGGTTCAGCTCCTCACATCCATGGCCGAGCGCAAGCCGTCGCTGACCATGTTCAGGCTGACCGAGGTCAGGAAGATGGCGATGCCGGGCATGGCGGCGACCAGTGGGCTGACATAGATCGCCTGGCGCAGCGCATTCAGCATCAGCCCCCAATCGGGCTCCGGCGGCTTCACCCCGAGGCCCAGGAAGGACAGGCCCGAGGCCAGGATGATGCCGACGGAAATCAGGCTGGAGGCGTAGATCAGGATCGGCCCCAGCACATTGCCCAGCACATGGTGCCACAGCACCAGCCGCAGCGGCGCGCCGGTGGCGCGCGCCGCATCGACGAAGTCGAGGTTGCGCACCTGCGTCGTCGCCGTCTCGGCGACGCGGCAGAGCGGCGGGATGAAAACCAGGGTCAGCGCGATCATGCCGTTCAGCACGCCGCCGCCCATGGCGCCGGAGATGGCGACGGCCAGCAGCACCGAGGGGAAGGCGTAGAAGACATCCATCACCCGCATGATCGCCGCATTGGCGACGCCGCCCAGGAAGCCGGCGACGACACCGAGCCCGCCGCCGATCAGCGTCGCCAGCACGACCGGCAGCATGCCCATGGTCAGCGTCAGCCGCCCGCCATGCAGCAGGCGGGAGAGCATGTCGCGGCCGAGCTCGTCGGTGCCGAGCAGGTGGCCCATATAGCCCGGCGGCTTCAGCCGGCGGATGATGCTCTCCTTGTAGGGATCGAAGGGCGCCAGCCAGGGCGCGAAGACCGCCGACAGAATGATGGCGAGCAGCAGCGCGCCGAAGCACAGCGTCACCGGATCGTGGCGCAGCCGGTAGCCCACCGTGCCCCAGTAGCCACGCTGGCGGGGGGCGGCCATGGGCGCCGGCGTCGCCAGCTTGTCGATCGTCGTGGACATGCGCGATCTCCCTTCAGGCGCGGCGGATGCGCGGATCGACCGAGGATTGCACCAGATCGACGGCCAGGTTGGTGAGCACGAAGATCATCGCCAGCACCAGGATGGTGCCCTGCAGCACTGGCACGTCGCGGGTCAGGATCGCCTTGCTGAGCAGGAAGCCGCTGCCCGGCCAGCTGAACACCGTCTCCACCAGGATCGAGCCGCCCATCAGCGTGCCGAACTGCAGCCCCATCACCGCGAGCACCGGCGGCAGCGCGTTCTTCAGCGCATGCTTCAGCACCCGCCATTCCGGCAGGCCATTGGCACGGAGCGTGGTGACGAATTCCTGGTTCATCACCTCGGACACCGCCGAGCGCGTGGTCCGCGCGATGATGCCCACTGGGATCATCGACAGCGTGATCACCGGCAGCACCAGATGCTGCAGATGCTCCCAGCTGGTCGGGTCGAAGCCGTCGCCGGCCATGCCCGAGGCGGGCAGCGCCATCAGCTCGACGGCGAAGATGATGACCAGCACGATGCCCAGCCAGTAGTTGGGCACCGAGACGCCGACCACGGCCACGCCGGTGACGCAGCGGTCGAGCCAGCTGCCCGCCCGCCGCCCGGCGATGGTGCCCAGCGCGAAGGCGATGCTGAAGGCGATGACGACGGAGAGCCCCGCCAGCAGCACGGTATTGCCGAGCGAGCGCGCGATCTCCTCGGCCACCGGGCGGCCGGTCGCGATCGAGCGGCCGAAATCGCCGCCCAGCACGCGGCCCAGCCAGGTGAGATATTGCAGCGGCAGCGGCTGGTCGAGGCCATAGAGCCGCTTCAGCTGCGCCACCGTCTCGGCATCGGCATCGGGCGGCAACAGCGTCTGCACCGGGTCTCCCGGGGCCAGATAGACCAGGCCGAAGCAGACCATCGAGACGCCGAGGGCGATCGGCACCGCCGCCAGCAGGCGCCGCAGGACATAGCTGAACATCGGCTCGCCTCCTTCGCGTCAGCGGGCCTCGACGGTGATCGGCGTCAGGTCCTGGAACCAGCTCTGCGCCTGGACGAAGCCGCGCACCCGCGGCGACAGCGCGCGCGGGTTGAGGTCATGCGCCACCCAGAGCATCACCGCATCCTGGCTCATCTTCTCGTGGATGCGGGTCAGCACGGCGAGGCGCTGGGTGGCGTCGAAGGTGGACAGCGCCTCGGTGATCAGCGCGTCCATCTCCGGGCTGTTGTAGTGACCCCAGTTGGAGCCGCGCGGCGCCGCCTGGCTGGAGGCGACGAAGCGCAGCATGCCGTTGAACGGGTCCTGGGTCGCCCGGCTGATGTTGATGCCGTCGACGCCGGTGTGCTTCTCGCGCCCCTCGCGGCCGAGCTGCAGCAGCGCGTTCCAGTCCATCACCTGCAGGTTCACCTTGAAGCCCACCGCCTCCAGCTGCGACTTCACCAGCTCGTTCATCGGCAGTGGCTGCATCTGGCCGGAGCCGGAGGTGGAGATGGCGAAGGTGACGTTGCAGGGCAGGCAGCCCGCCTGCTGCAGCAGCGCCCGCGCCTTGGCCGGGTCGTAGTCGTAGCGCACCGGATTGCCGTAATAGGCCGTCGAGGGCGGCACGGTGGCGAAGCCTTCCAGCGCGACGCCGCCCAGCATCTCCTTCATGTCGGCACGGTTCAGCGCATAATTGGCCGCCTGGCGGACACGGAGGTCCTTGAAGGCGCCATCGACGAAGTTCAGCTGATAGGTCCAGTTGTGCGGATAGGAGTTGGTGACGATCTGCATCCGCGCCGAGCGCAGCCGCGGGATGGCGTCCGGCGACGGCGCCTCGATCCAGTCGACCTGGCCGGAGAGGAGCGAGGCAGTGCGGGTCGAGGCCTCGGGCATCGGCAGCAGCACCAGCCGGTCATGCTTCGGCACCCGCGCCGCATCCCAGTACTCGGCGTTGCGCAGCAGCTCCAGCCGCTCGCCCGGCACCATGCGGCCGAAGCGGTAGGGGCCGGTGCCGGAAGGATTGCGCGCGAAGGCGTCGGCGTCGTGCTTCACCTCGGCCGAGCGGCGCGGGCTGACCATCATCAGGAAGGACAGGTTGTAGGGGAAGAGACTGTCCGGCGTCTTGGTGGTGAAGACCACCGTCTGCTCATCGATCGCCTCGACCGATTCGAAATTCGTCAGGTAGCCGCGGGCGAAGGCGAATTGCCGCGCGTTGAACTGCGGCGCGCCCTCCTTGGTCATGCGCTCCATGTTCCACACCACGTCCTGCGCGGTGAAGACCGAGCCGTCATGGAACTTCACGCCCGGCCGCAGCTTGAAGATCCAGCGCCGGTTGTTCGCCGGATCGACCGCCCATTCGGTGGCCAGGCCCGGCTTGATATCGGCGATGCGGTCGCCGCGCGACAGATCCCACAGCACCAGCGAATCGTAGAGATTGTAGCCGACGAAACGCCAGCCCTCGAATCCCTGGTCGGGAATACCCGCGGTCAGCGGGATGTCGCCCGCGGTCATGGCGATGCGCAGCACCGTCTCGGCGCGGGCGGAAGCCAGCGGCACCGTGGCCGCGGCAAGGACGAAAGCAGCGCCGATCGAGGCAAGAACTCGCTTCATCTCGTCTCCTTTTCCGGCGGAGCGCCGCCGGGGGATGGCTCTGTGCATGAGCGCGCCGCCGGAGGCCGCTTTGCGCGACATCCAGCCCGACGGCCTTTCCTCCGGTTGCACCACGGTAGGCTGATCAAAGTTTCAATAACAACGAGGATTTTTCGGATCGATCTGCATTCTGCGAGCGCAGGTCTTGCTCGTTTCCGCAGCAGAATCGATGAACGCCCGTCCGGCCCCGCAGGCCTCGGACGCGAAGCCGCTGATGCGGCTCGATTCCACCGGATGGCCCATGGCGCCGATTTGGGCGCGACAAGCGGCGCGCGCCGCCATAGGATTTCGGCATCGCATCCAATCCCGGATGACTGGCCGAGGAGCTGCCGATGGAGCCCACCGAAGCGGAGCGCGATCCCGAGCTCGACCTTGTGCTGAAGCGTGCCGGCATCACCCTGCCGGAAGGCCGCTATGCCGGCGTCCTCTTCTGCTACCGCGATCTGCAGACGCTGCTGCCGCTGCTGCGCAACGGCCGCACCGCCGCGGCCGAGCCGGCCGGCACCTATGACCTCGACACCATCACCCGGGGGATGACGCCGTGACCGAGCTCACCGATCTCTCCATGGCCGAGATGGGCCGCCAGTTGCGCGCCGGCAGCACCACCTCCGTCGCGCTGACCGAGGCGGCGCTGTCGCGCATCGCCGCCCTCGACGGCGCGCTGCACAGCTTCGTCCTGGTCACCGGCGAGCGGGCGCTGGCCGATGCGGCGAAGGCGGATGCCGAGTTCGCCGCCGGCCGCGACCATGGGGCGATGCAGGGCATCCCCTATGCGCTGAAGGACATCTACGATACCGCCGGCATCCGCACGACCTGCCACTCCAAGCTGCGCCTCAACGACATCCCCGAGGCCGACTGCGTCGTCGCGCAGAAGCTGCAGGCCGCCGGCGGCGTACTGCTGGGCAAGCTGGCGACGCATGAATTCGCGCTCGGCGGGCCGAGCTTCGACCTGCCCTTCCCGCCGGCGCGCAACCCCTGGAACACCGACCACATCACCGGCGGCTCCTCCTCCGGCTCGGGCGCGGCCGTCGCCGCCGGGCTGGTGCGCATGGCCATGGGCTCGGACACCGGCGGCTCGATCCGCGGCCCGGCCGCCTATTGCGGCACCGTCGGGCTGAAGCCGACCTATGGGCTGGTCAGCCGGCGCGGCGTCTTCCCGCTCTCCTACACCCTCGACCATTGCGGGCCGCTGACCGCGAGCGTCGAGGACGCGGCGATCACCATGCAGGCCATCGCCGGCTTCGACCCGGTCGATCCCGCCAGCCGCGACAAGCCCGTCCCGGATTTCCGCCGCGGCCTCGAGGAGGGCGTCGCGGGCCTGCGCATCGGCCTGCCGCGCAACCTCTGGCGCGGTGCCGAGGGGCTGACCGCCGAGACGGCCGCGGCGCTCGACCGCCTGGCCGAGGCGCTGGCCGCCGAGGGCGCCATCGTCGAGGAGGTGACGCTGCCCGATTATGCGCTGTTCAATGCCTGCGGCCGCATCATCCTGGTCGCCGAGGCCTATGCCATCCACGAGGCCAATCTGCGTGCCCGCCCGCAGGATTATGGCGAGCTGCTGTTCATGCGCATGGTGATCGGCGCCTCGATCAGCGCGGCCGACTACATCCAGGCGCAGCGGCTGCGGCGCGAGTTGTCGCTCGCCGTCAACCGCGACACCCTGGCGAGGCACGACCTGCTGCTGACCGCCTGCGGCCTCGGCCCGGCGCCGGCCTTCTCCGAATACCCGTCGGACCGGCCGGGCCCGATGCATGTCCAGACCATGCCCTTCAACGTCACCGGCAATCCGGCGCTCTCCATGCCGGCCGGCTTCAGCAGCAGCGGGTTGCCGCTCTCGGCGCAGCTGGTCGGCCGTCCCTTCGAGGATGCGCTGGTGCTGCGCGCCGGCCGCGCGTTGGAGAAGATCACCGCCGGCTGGGGCGCCGCGCGCCGCCCTGCCCTGCTGGCCGAAGCGGCGTGAGAGCCGCGGCGGGGGCGCCAGCCCCCGCCGCCCCCGTCACAGCGACGGCAGGCGCAGATGCCAGTCGGTGTCGCGCTGGAAGGCGTCCGCCGCCCGCATCACCCGGGCCTCGGCAAAGGGCCGGCCGATGATCTGCAGCCCGACCGGCAGGCCGAGGCTGTCGAAACCGCAGGGCGCGCTGATCGCCGGCAGGCCGAGATAATTGACCAGCCGCGTGTTGTGCGACACCGCCATGAAGCGCGCCACCGTGCCCGGCAGGCCGCTGTCGATATCCGTCTCCGCCCGCGTCGGCAGTTCCATCGGGATGGTCGGCGTCACCAGCACATCGATATCGGCGAAGACCTGGCGGCAGAATTCCTGCAGCAGGGGGCCGCGCCGGCTCAGCGCCTCGATGTAATGCGTCGCCGGGATCGCATAGGCCGGGAACAGCCGCGCCGAGAGATGCGCCGCATAATCCTGCGGATATTCCCGCATCCATTCGCCATGGATGGTCGCCGCCTCACAGCGGCTGACCACCGCGAAGCCGGCGGAGAGCTCGGGCAGCAGCGGCAGGCGGATCCGCGTCACGCGGGCGCCCCGCGCCTGCAGCACCGCCAGCGCCGCCTCCATCGCCGCCACCACGCTGGGCGCCGCGCCATCCAGGAAATGCGTCTCCGGCACGCCGATGCGCCAGCCGCGCAGGTCGCCATCCAGGCCCGCCTCGTAATCCGGCACCGGCTCGCGGGCGCTGGTCGGGTCCTTCGGATCGTGCCCGGCCATCACCGTCATCACCCGCGCGCAATCCCGCGCGCTGCGCGCCAGCGGCCCGACATTGTCGCAGGAGAAGGAGAGCGGCATCACGCCGAAGCGGCTGATCCGCGTCTGCGTCGGCTTCAGCCCGGTCACCCCGCAGGCCGAGGCCGGCAGCCGGATCGACCCGCCCGTGTCCGAGCCCAGCGCCATGAAGGCAAAGCGCGCCGCCACCGCCGCGCCCGAGCCGGAGGAGGAACCGCCGGTGATATGCGCCGGATTCCACGGGTTCAGGCAGTCGCCGAAATGCTTGTTGTGGCCGGTCGGGTTCTGCGCGAACTCGGCCATGTTCAGCCCGGCGAAGGTCACGGCGCCGGCGCCCTCCAGCCGCTCCAGCACCGTCGCCGTCACGCTGGGCACGAAGTCGCGCCGGATCGCCGAGCCGCAGGAGCTGCGCTGCCCCGCCTTGTAGTACATGTCCTTGTGCGCCATCGGCACGCCATGCAGCGGGCCGAGCGCGGCACCGGCGGCACGCGCCTTGTCGGCCGCCTCCGCCGCTTCCAGCGCCCCGGCCTCATCCAGCCAGATCACCGAATTGACCTGGGGGTCGAGCCGCCGCGTGCGCGCGATGCAGGCCTCGGTCAGCGCCACGGCGCTGATGCTGCCATCGGCCACCGCCGCCGCCGCCTCGACCAGCGACAGGCTGGCCAGCGTGTCGATATCCTGGAGCAGCGCGGTGTCCATCACGCCGGCTCCTTGCAGGCCTGCAGCGCCGCCTCGAAGCTGGCCGGCTCGTCCTCGAAGCGCAGGCCGCCGCGCACCGCCTCGAAGGCGGCAACCACCGCCGCCATGTCGGCGGCCAGTTCCAGCGCGGCCTCGTTCGGCACCTGGACGCCGGACCAGTGCTCGGCGGTGGCGATGATCAGTTCCTTGATCTCTTGCGGCATGCCAGGACCTCCATTGTCCAAAGATGCTGGCAGGATGCCAAAGAAAGCGAAGGCCGGGGGAAGGAATTCCCCCGAGCCTCCATCTTTTTTCTGTCAGTCCGCCAGCACCAGGCCGTTCGCCACATCCGCCTGGCGCTTCGCGGCGTCGCGCGCGGCAGGGTCGCCGAGGCCGGCACCGCCCGGCGTCAGCACCACCAGGCGCTCGCCGGGCGGGATCACCTGCAGACCCTTGCCGCGCAGGACGGTGCCGTCACCGAGACCGACATAGCCGGGGGCGCCGTCGCCGCCGCCCTGCTGGCCGCGCGGCGGATACTGGATGCGGTCGAAGGCGGCCAGCAGCTCGAAGGGCGCATCGTCGGTGTTGACGATCTCCATGATCTGGCCGAGGCCGCCACGGCTCTCGCCATCGCCGCCGCTGCCGGCACGGAATTCCTTGCGCCAGAACATCAGCGGCGACTGGATCTCGGCGATTTCCACCGGGGTGCCGTGCACGCCGGAGGGGAAGGCGGTCGCCGACAGCCCGTCCTGGCCGGGGCGGCCCCCGGTGCCGCCATTGGTGGTGATGGCCAGCGCATAGCCGTGGTTCGGCCCGACCTTCTCCGCCCATTCGCCGCGCACGGTGATGTTCCAGATGCAGGCGGTGCCTTCCGCCGGCACGCGCTCCGGGATCGCCTGCCGCAGGCAGCCGAAGACCATGTCCGGCAGCATCTGGCCGAGCACGTGGCGCGACGACACCGGCGCCGGCTTCTGCGCGTTCAGCACCGAGCCCGCCGGCGCCGAAACCGTCAGCGGCCCGAGCGATCCGGCATTGTTCGGGATCTCGGCGGCGACCAGGCAGCCCAGGCCGAAGACGGTATAGGCGGTGGTATAGGCCAGCGGCACGTTGATGCCGCGCCGCACCGCGCCCGAGGTGCCGGTATAGTCGACATGGATGCCGCTGTCGGAGACGGTCAGCGTCGCCTCCAGCGTCAGCGGATGGTCATAGCCATCCGTGGTCATGCTGTAGGACCAGGAACCCTTCGGCAGCTTGCCGATCTCCGCCAGCACCGCCTCGCGCGAGCGGGCGATGATGTGCTCGGCCAGCGGCTCCAGCGTGTCGATGCCGAACTCGTCCATCATCGCCGACAAGGCGCGCACGCCGACATCGTTGCAGGCGGCCAGCGAATAGGTGTCGCCCTCGGTGTCCACCGGCAGCCGCGTATTGGCGCGGATCATCGCCATCAGCGTCTCATTGACCACGCCGCGATCGATCAGCTTCAGCATGGGGATGTAGAGCCCCTCCATGAAGACGTCGCTGGCCTCGGGCCCGTTGCCCAGACCGCCGATATCCATCAGGTGGCTGGTACAGGAAAAGAGCCCCACCAGCTTGCCCTTGTGGAAGGCCGGCGTGGTGATGACGAAGTCGTTCAGGTGCCCCGTGCCCATCCAGGGGTCGTTGGTGATATAGGCGTCGCCCTCCTGCATCGTCTCCACCGGGAAGTGGCGGAGGAAATGCTTCACGGATTCGGCCATCGAGTTGATGTGGCCGGGCGTTCCGGTCACCGCCTGCGCCAGCATCCGCCCCTGCAGGTCGAAGACGCCGGCGGAAATATCCTCGCATTCGCGGACGATCGGGCTGAAGGCGGTGCGGATCAGCACCTGCGCCTGCTCGCCCACCACGGCGATCAGGCGGTTCCACATGATCTGCAGGTCGATGATGCTGGGCTGCATAGTCTTGCTCTCCACGGTCGCGCTCATGCCGCCTTCTGCTCCATGACGATGCAGCCGCTGCCATCGATATGCGCGTCGAAGCTGGCCGAGACGAAGGTCGTCGTCTCCATCTCGGTGATGATCGCCGGGCCCGGCACGCGGGCGCCGGGCAGCATGCTGTCGCGCAGATAGACCGGCACCTCGACATGCGCCGCGCGCTTGCCGTCGAACAGTTTCCTGACGCCCGACGGCGCCGGGGCCGCCACCGGGGCCACCGCCGCCGCGGCTTCCGGCTTCGCCGCATGGGTCGAGACCAGCACCGACCAGTTCAGCACCTCGATCGCCGCCGCCGGGATGGCGCGGGCGAATTGCCGGGCATATTCCGCCTCGAAATAGCGGCGCAGCTCGGCGACATCCTCGGCGGTCAGCGCGCGGTTCGGCAGCTCCACCGTGATCTCGTGGCCCTGGCCGACATAGCGCATGAAGGCGATGCGCCGCTCGAACAGCGGGGCGCCGCGCGCGCCCGGCTCGACCAGGGCGCGCGCCGCCGCCGTCATCTCGGCGAACAGGGAGGAAATGGCCTCGCCGTCGAAGCTGGCATCCAGCCGGGCGGGCCGCGAGCGGACGATCTCATAGGCCACCGGCGCCGCCAGGAAGCCCACCGCCGAGCCGACGCCGGCATTGGGCGGCACCACCACCCGCGTCACGCCGACCTTCTCGGCGACGCGCGCGGCGTGCAGCGGCGCCGCGCCGCCGAAGGCGATCATGGTGTGCTGCGCGATCACCGCGCCGCGCTCGGCGGCATGCACGCGGGCGGCGCTGGCCATGTTCTCGCAGACCATTTCATAGACGGCATAGGCCGCCATCTCCGGCGACAGGCCCAGCTTCTGCCCGACCGCCGCGTCCAGCGCGGCCAGCGAGCGCGCCGGCTGCAGCGTCATGCTGCCACCGGCGAAACCCTCCGGCTCGATCAGGCCGAGCGCCACATCGGCATCCGTCACCGCCGGCCGCGTGCCGCCGCGGCCATAGCAGGCCGGACCGGGGACCGAGGAGGCGCTCTCCGGCCCCACCGTCACCCGCTGCATCGCATCGACCTGGGCGATCGAGCCGCCGCCGGCGCCGATCTCCACCATCTCGATGACGGGAATGCGCAGCGGCAGGCCGGAGCCCTTCAGGAAGCGCGCCGTGCGATCGACCTCGAAGAAGCGCGAGGTCGCCGGCTCGCCCTTCTCGATCAGGCAGACCTTGGCGGTGGTGCCGCCCATGTCGAAGGACAGCACGCGCTGCTCATTGGCGCGCAGCGCGACCTGCGCCGCGAAGATGGCGCCGCCCGCCGGGCCGGATTCCACCAGCCGCACCGGGTATTTCTGGGCCGTCTCCAGCGCGGTCAACCCGCCGCCCGAGGTGACCAGATAGGTCGCGCCCCGGTATTGCCGCGCCTGCAGGGCGGCCGCCATGCGGCCCAGATAGCCCTCCATCAGCGGCTGCACATAGGCATTCGCCACGGCGGTGGAGCTGCGCTCGTATTCGCGCACCTCCGGGCAGACCTCGGAGGCCAGCGTCACCGAGACGCCCGGCAGCGCGGCCTTCACCAGCGCCCCGGCCCGCTGCTCATGCGCCGGATTGGCATAGGCGTGCAGGAAGGCGATGGCGACGCTCTGCACGCCCGCCGACGCCAGCTCCGCCACCAGCCGGTCCAGCGCCGCCTCGTCCAGCGCCAGCTGCACCCGGCCGCGCGCGTCCATCCGCTCCGGCACGGTGAAGCGCAGCGACCGCGGCACCAGCGGCTGCGGCTTCTCCAGCTTCAGGTCATACTGGTCGTAGCGGCTCTCGGTGCCGATCTCGAGGATGTCGCGAAAGCCCTCGGTCGCGATCAGCGCGGTCTTGGCGCCGCGCCGCTCGATGATCGCATTGGTCGCCAGCGTCGTGCCATGCACGAAGACATCGATGTCGGAGAACTGCAGCCCGGCATCGCCCAGCACCAGGGAGATGCCTTCCAGCACCCCGTCCTCGGGCGCGGCCGGCGTGGTCAGCACCTTGCGGGTGCGGCGCTGCCCCCCGGCATCCAGCACCACATCGGTGAAGGTGCCGCCAATATCGGCGGCCAGGCGAATGGTGGGGGTATCCGGCAAGACTGCTTCTCCTTAGGCCCTCAAGCCCCAGGTTACTAGCAATCCACATGCCAAGTTGTTGTCGGATTGCCGTGTCCACCTGGGGACGGCGGGTGACACGGCCTGAGCGCAGCACGACCCTAGGGGGAGCGCAAGGGCTCCCCCCAGGATCGGTCTCACCCCTTGGGCGTCGTGGCGGCGGCAAAGCCCAGGCTCAGCGCCTTCTGCGCCATGGCCAGGGCGCCGTCGCGCGAGCGGGCGGCGCCGACGAAGCGGCGCAGATGCACGAAGACCGCGTCCGGCACGCCGGAGGCCTCGGCCAGCGCCGCATCCTGCAGCCCGGCCCAGCCCTCCGGCAGCGGCAGGCGCTGCTCGAAGCTCTTCGGCTCCGGCGGCATGGTGTCGACCATCCAATTGCCGTTCTGCACCGGATAGACGCAGTAGATCACCGGCAGGGCATGGTCGAAGACGGCGCCCTTCCAGGGCATGCGGCGGTCCAGCACCAGCACGCGGGCGTCGGCGCCGCGGCCATGTGCCGCCAGCACCTCGGCCGAGGCGACATGCCGCCCGCGCACCGCATCCACCCGCCGCGCCAGCACCGCATCGGCCAGCGCCGCCGCCTCCTGGAAGGCGGCGTCCTCGGCCGCCGGGTCATCGCCGCCCGGCGCGTCCCAGGCCAGGTTGCAGTCGCCGATCAGCGAGGCGAGGTCGAGCACGCCGCGGCTGGTCGCCGTGCCATTGTCGATCTCGTCGATGCGGAAGACGACGCCGCGGTCGATCTCCTGGGCGATGGCGGCGGCGAAGCCCTTCGCGCCCTCGGGCAGGATGGCGCGCACCGCGGCCTCGCCGTATTTCTGCCAGACCAGGCCGGCGGCGCTGAACGGCGTGCCGTCCGCCCGCGTCGGCGCGCCGCGCTGGTGGTGGTCGAAGCGGTTGCGCGCCGCGTCGTATTCCAGGCCCACGTCGAAGACGATGTCGCCCTCGGCGATGCGCTTCATGTCGCGGGTGCGCAGCAGGCGGTGGTCGGTGCCCACCGGCCCCAGCCCGAGCGCGCGCTTCAGCACCGCATAGGCGAAGGCCTCGTCGCAATGGAAGCCGCCGCTATGGGTGACCAGCAGGGGGAGGGGCTTGTCTGTCATGGCGGGGCTTCTAGCCCGGCGCGGCCACCCTGGACAGGGCCGCATCGCTGCGGGAGGCTGGACGCGGCCTTCCCGGAGCTCCGCCATGCGTATCCTGCTGATCGAGGACGACGCCGCCACCGCCGACTACCTGGCCAAGGGCCTCGCCGAGGAAGGCCATGTCGTCGACCGCGCCGCCACCGGCAAGGACGGGCTGTTCCTGGCGCTGAACGAGCCCTTCGACATCATCATCACCGACCGCATGCTGCCCGGCCCCGATGGTGTCGCCATCACCCGGGCGCTGCGCGCCTCCGGCATCGCGACCCCGGTGCTGATGCTGACCGCGCTGGCCGAGGTCGACCGCCGCGTCGAGGGGCTGGAAGCCGGCGCCGACGACTACCTGGCCAAGCCCTTCGCCTTCGCCGAGCTGCGCGCCCGCCTCCGCGCGCTGGCCCGCCGCCCGGCACCGGCGGCGGCCGAGGCCACCGAGCTGGCGGTCGGCGACCTGCGCGCCGACCTGCTGCGCCGCGCGGTCACCCGCGGCACCCGCCCGGTCGAGCTGCTGCCGACCGAGTTCCGCCTGCTGGAATACATGATGCGCCATCCCGGCGAGGTGCTGACGCGCACCATGCTGCTGGAGAAGGTCTGGGACTTCTCCTTCGACCCCACGACCAACATCATCGACGTGCATGTCAGCCGGCTGCGCCGCAAGCTGGAGGCGGGCGGCGAGCCCTCGATGATCCGCACCGTGCGCGGCGCCGGCTATGTGCTGGCCCCGGCCCATGGCGCCGGCCACGGCTGAGCCGGTGCGCGGGCGGATGCACTGGGGGCTCCATTGGCGGCTCCACTGGCCACGCAGCTTCGCCCCCCGCCTGGCGCTGGCCATGGCCGCCGTGGTGCTGGTCGCCAGCTTCTGCGGCGCCGGCTGGGGCTGGCTGCGCGCGCAATCCGCTTTGCGCCAGCAGCTCGACCTGGTGCTGGCCGCCGAGGCCGAGGGGCTGATCCGCGACTACGAGAATTACGGCCTGGCGGGCCTGGCCGAGGCCACCCGCCTCTACAGCCGCCGCCAGGGCCCGATCCTGCTGGCGCTGAGCACCCCGGACGGGCGGCTGATCGCCGGCGGCCTCCCCGTCGCGCCGGTCACCCTGCGGGGCTTCGCCACCCTGCCGCGCACCGGGGAGGGCGGCGATCTGCGCGCGCTGGGCGCCCTGCTGCCGGGCGGCGTCAACCTCGTGGTAGCGACCGACCTGGCGCCGGTCGACCGTGCCGCCGCCGCGCTGGCCTGGACGCCCCCCATCGCCGGCGGCGCCGCGGCGCTGCTGGCGCTGGGCCTGGGCTTCTGGCTGGCGCGGCGGCTGGAACGGCGGCTGGCCGCGGTCAGCCAGGCGGCGCGCGCGGTGATGCAGGGCGACCTGACCCAGCGCCTGCCGCAATCCGGGCGCGGCGACGAGTTCGACCGGCTGGCGGCGACGGTCAATGCCATGCTGGCCCGCATCGAGACCCTGGTGGCCGAGCTGCGCCAGGTCACCGACGACATCGCCCATGACCTGCGCTCGCCCCTGTCGCGCCTGCGCCAGCGGCTGGAGGTCGCCGCCGCCGCCGCCCGCGATCCCGCCGCCGACGCCGCCACGCTGGACGCCGCCATCGACGAGCTGGACGGCATCCTGGCCACCTTCGCCGCCCTGCTGCGCATCGCCCGCGCCGAGGCGGGGGCCGGCCGCGACGCCTTTGCCGAGCTGGATCTGTCGGCGCTGGTCGACGGGGTGGTGGAAGCCTATGCGCCGGTCGTGGAAGACGCCGGACGGACGCTCGCCGCCGGGATCGCCTCGGGGGTTTGGCTGACCGGCAGCGCGCCGCTGCTGCGCCAGGCCCTGGCCAATCTGCTGGACAATGCCCTGGCGCATGGGGCGGGCGCGATCCGCGTGACCCTCCGGCCGGATGGCGCTCTCTCGGTGGCCGACGAGGGCCCCGGCATCCCCGAGGCCGAGCGGGACAATGTGCAGAAGAGATTCTACCGGCTGGACCGCAGCCGCGGCACGCCAGGCACCGGGCTGGGCCTCGCCCTGGTCGCCGCCATCGCCCGGCTGCATGGCGGCGGCCTGGCGCTCGGCCCCGGCCCCGGCCCCGCTGCCGCCCCGGGCCGGGATGGCCTGTCGGTCACGCTGTCGCTGCCCGGTCACGCCGGCACGGCGTGACGGACCCACCCGGTCGGCCGGAGGCTGGTCGAGCGGAGGTCGCCTCGTCGGAACAAGGCGCCAGGCAGGGGGCTCAGGCCGCCGCCGGCAGGGGCGCGGGCGATTCCTGGGCCAGCGCGCCGGCGATCGCCTCCACCATCGCCTGGTCGCGCAGCATGAAGCCGAGCAGCGGCTGCGCCTCGCCGCCCAGGACGCGGAAGGGAATCGGCGGCAGGCCGGCCAGGCGCAGCGTGCCGCGCGTGCCGCGCGGCAGCGGCGTCGGCAGCTCGGCCCGGGCGCCGGTCACGGTGGGCGCCAGCAGCAGCGCCTCCATCTCCCCCCGACCCTCCGGCAGCAGCCGGCAGGGGCGCCCCGCCGATACCGGCGGCGAGACCATCGCTTCCTCCAGGGCGGTCTGCAGCACCTGGTCCAGCTGCTCGCGCAGCCCCGCCATCGTCGCCAGCACGTCGCCGGAGGCGTTGTGCATCATCGCCACCGACAGGCGGTTCTCGTCGATCTCCTGGGTGGCCAGGCCGATGCGGTCGCTCGCCTGGCGGGCGGTGCCGGCGGCGTCGCCGGCCGAGCGGGCGATCTCGCGCACCGCCCCGCTCTGCTCCTCCATCGCGGCGGCCAGGGCGGTGGCGACATCGTTCAGCTCGTTGATGCTGGCGCCGATGCCTTCGAGCGCCACGGTCACCTGCGCGGTCTGCGCCTGGATCAGGTCGAGGCGCTCGGCGATCTCGCTGGTGGCGTGCGAGGTGCTGCCCGCCAGGCTCTTCACCTCGCTGGCCACCACGGCGAAGCCCTTGCCGGCCTCGCCGGCGCGCGCCGCCTCGATCGTCGCGTTCAGCGCCAGCAGATTCGTCTGGCCGGCGATCTCCTGGATCAGCCGCGCCACCTCGGCGATCTTGGCAACGATCACTTCCAGCTCGCTGAACAGGGCGCGGCTCTTGGCGCTGCGGCTGGCGATGCTGCCGGTGGCATTGGCGGCGCGGCTGATCTGGGTCGTGATCTCCTGGATGGCCTTGACCAGATGTTCCGCGCGCTCGGCCGCCGCGCCGGCGGCGCTGGCCGCGGCGCTGGCCTCGGAGGTGGCCTCATGCGCCTGCTTCTCGACCCGCGCGGTGGAGAGCTCCACCTGATCCGCATGGCGGCTGAGATCGGTGGCGCTGGCGTTCATCTCGTCGATCAGCGCGGTCGCGTCGGCGAGGACGCGATGGTTGAAATGGCGCAGGGCGGCCGCGGGATCGGGGCGCGACAGCGCCGGGCTCTCCTGCACCACGCGCAGGGTATTTTCGCATTCCTCCAGCTGGATCTGCAGCCCCTGGATACGCGCCGCCAGCGCCGCCGCGCCGGGCAGCCACAGGGCCGGCGGCGCGCCCTGCGGCCGTCCCGCCCAGGCGGCGAGGCGACCCGCCTGCCACGCCACCGTGCCGCCGCCGAGCAGCAGGGCCAGCAGCAGGCAGGGCACCCCGATCCAGGCGCCGGCCCAGGCCACCAGCAGCCCGCCCGCCACGGCCAGGGCGGCGAGGGCGGAGATGAAGCCGATCCAGGCGCCGGCCCGGGATTCGGCGCCGGGCGCCGATGACGGCTGTGGCCGTGAATGCATCTTCGCTTCCTATTGGCAGGCTGGGGGCGGCCGCAGGACCCGGCCGGCAGGGTGGCGGCCGGAGCCTGGACGCGCCGCAGTAAACCCGGCCTCTCGATAATGCCGGGTAAAGCTTGACCGTTCAGCGGCCGGGGGTCTCCGGATTTCGCTTGAACCTGGATGTTTTTCGCATAGGATCGGCCCCGCTGACGCTCCGCAAAAGGCGCTTCCCGCATGGCCCCACGCTTCCGCAAGCCTGACCACACGGACCAGGATCTCCCGCCTGAGGAACCGTGGCTGCGTCTGCGCCCCCGGGCGGATTTCGTGCGCACCGGCTCGATCGCCGCCCTGGCGGAACGAGCGGGGCGCTATCTGGACACCGGCCTGCCAGTGCATTTTCGCGGGCCCGCCGGCAGCGGCAAGACCACCCTCGCCTTGCACCTGGCCGAGCGGATCGGCCGCCCCGTGGTGCTGATCGTCGGCGATGCCACCTTCGACACCAGCCGGCTGGTCGGCCAGGAGGGGCGCCACCGCACCCGCCGCGTGATCGACCGCTACATCAGCAGCGTCACCAAGGTGGAAAGCGAGACCAGCGCCGTCTGGGTCGACCGCGCGCTCTCGATCGCCTGCGCCGAGGGCGCCACGCTGATCTATGACGAGTTCAACCGCGCCCCGCCCGCCGCCAACAACGTGCTGCTGACGGTGCTGGAGGAGAAGCTGCTGATCCTGCCCGCCATCGGCGGCGGCGAGAGCTACCGGCGGGTGCATCCCGATTTCCGCCTGCTGCTGACCTCCAACCCGACCGACCATGTCGGCACCCATGACGCGCAGAACGCGCTGATGGACCGGGTGGTGACGCTCGACCTCGAGGATCACGACCGGGAGACGGAGCTGGCGATCATCGCCGCCCGCTCCGGCATCGAGGCAACGGCGGCGGCGCGCATCGTCGACCTGGTGCGCGCCGTGCGGCAGGCCGGCGCCTTCAGCCAGCGCCCCAGCATGCGCGCCGCGCTGATGATCGCCCAGGTGGCCGCGCGCGAGGGCCTGGCCGCGGATGCCGCGGAGCCGCGCTTCCGCCAGCTCTGCGGCGATATCCTGGCCAGCCGCCTGCGCCCCGCCGCCGAGGGACAGCCCGATCCGCGCCAGGCCCTCGCTGCGATGATCGACCGCGCCTGCACCCTGGAGGCCGCCGCATGAGCCCTCCCGCCCCCCGCCAGCGCCCGCCCGGCAGCCGGCTGGTGCAGCGCGGGGCCCGGCACCTGCTGCTGGAATCGGCGGCGGCGGAATATGCCATGCTGGCGCAGCGCCGCTCCCGCCTGGCGCGGCAGATCGAATTGCTGGATCGCCAGCGCGCGGCCGCCGGGGCCGGCTTCGCCCAGCTCAGCCGGCGCATGGCCCAGCTGGCCCATCGCCTCTCCCTGCCGGCCGAGGCGGTCGCCCCCCCGCCCCTGCCGGCCTGGGCCGCGGCCGAGGCCGGGCCCGACAGCGCCCCGCTCCCGGCACCGGCCACGGCGCCACCCGCCGCCCCGCGCCGCCGCCCCGCGCCGCGCGGCGGCGTCACGCATGAGTACTGACCGATGGACCCCGCTTCGGAGAAAGCCGGCATGGACCCCGCCACCCTGGTCAGCCAGGCGCGCCAGCAGCTCGAGGCCCTGCTCAGCCAGCCCACCGAGACGGTGAGCCGTTTCGAGCGCACCGATGACGGCTGGCTGATGCACCTGGATGTGCTGGAACACAGCGCCATCCCGCGCACGCATGACCTGATCGCCCGATACGAGGTGGCGCTCGACCCGCAGGGCGGGCTGCGCCGCTGGAAGCGCACCAGCCGCGGCCAGCGCGGCCAGCTGCTGGACGAAACCTGAGCCCGCAAGGCCCGCGACCCCAGCCCGAGGCTGGAGGAGGAGACAGAATGTCCCTGCAGCACAGCGTCGGCGGCTCCAGCCTCGCCGATATCCTGGAGCGCATCCTCGACAAGGGAATCGTCGTCGCCGGCGACATCTCGGTCAATCTCGTCGGCGTCGAGCTGCTGACGGTGCGGCTGCGGCTGGTCATCGCCTCGGTCGACCGCGCCACCGAGATGGGCATCCGCTGGTGGGAGAGCGACACCGCCTATCGCGGCGGCGCCCCGCCTCCCTTGGCGGACGAGGCCGCGCGGCTGCGCGAGGAAAACCGCCTGCTGGCCGAGCGGCTGGCCCGGCTGGAACACCGGCTGGAGGCCGGGGCATGAGCGGCGACGGCCTGTACTTCTACGGCATCGCCGAGCCGGGCGCGCTGCCCGCCGCCGACACGCTCGGCCCCGGCCTGGGCGGCGCCGCGCCGGACTGGGTGGAGGCCGCCGGCCTCGCCGCCCTGGTCAGCCCGGTGACGGGGGCGGAGGTGCCGGCCTCGCGCCGCAACATGCTGGCGCATACCGCGGTGCTGGAACGCGCTCTGGCGGAGGCCAGCCTGCTGCCGCTGCGCTTCGGCACGGTGGCGCCGGACGCCGCCGCCGTGGCCGCCTGCCTGGCGCGGCACGCGCCGCAGTTCCGCGCCGGCCTGCGGGAGGTCGCCGGCCGGGTCGAGCTCGGCGTCAAGGTGCATTGGCAGCCGGAGATCGTCTTCACCCAGCTGCTGGAACAGGATGCCGGGCTGCGCCGGATGCGCGACCGCCTGCGCGACCGCCCGGCGGTCGAGACCTATGCCGAGCGCATCGAGCTGGGCCGGCGGGTCGAGGCGGCGCTGGCGGCGCGGCGCGCGGCCGAGGCGCGCCGGCTGCTCGACACGCTGGCGCCGCTGGCCGAGCGCAGCACGGCGCTGCCGCTGGCCGAGGACACCATGCTGCTGAACCACGCCTTCCTGGTGCGCCGTGCACGCGAAGCCGAGTTCGACGCTGTCATGGCCGCGCTGGCGGAAGCCCAGGGCGAGCGGTTGAGCTTCCGCTATGTCGGCCCCGTGCCCCCCTACAATTTCGTCGCCCTGCAGGCGGCGCTGTTCGGTTGGGAGAAGGCCTGATGCTGGGCAAGTTGCTGACGCTGCCGGCCAGCGGGCCGATCTCCGGCCTGGTCTGGATCGCCCAGCGCATCGCCACCCTGGTCGATGACGAGCAGTCCGATCCGGCGCGGGTCGAGGCGGCGCTGCTGGCGCTGGAACGCCGGCTGGAGGCGGGCGAGATCGACGAGGCCGCCTATGACGCGGCCGAGGCGCCGCTGCTGGAGGAATTGCAGGCACTGCGCGCCGCGCGCCGCGCGCGGCAGGAGGGCGGGGCATGAACCTGATCGCCCCCCGCCCTGGCGGCGCGGTGCAGCGGCTGCTTGGCGTCGCCCCCCAGCCGCTGGCGGCGGCGATGCAGCAGGCCATGGCGCGGATCGCCGGGCCGCCCCTGTCCAGCACGCCGCTGGGCGAGATCGTCGCCTTCCTGCAGCCCGAGCCGCCGGATCGCCTGCTGGGCGGCCAGAAGGCCCGGCTGCGGCTGCTGGCGGGCTGGCAGCAGCGGCTGGAGGCCGCCTGCCAGATCGGCCCCTTTCTGCCCGCCGACCCGGCCGCCGCCCTGCTGCCCACCACCGCCTGGGCGCCCGTGCTGGAGGCCTCGGCCACCGCCCTGGCAGCCGCCCTGGCGCGGGACGGCGCCTCGCAGGAATGGCAATTGACGCTGGGCTGGCCGCCCGCGCAGCTGCTGGCGCCGCACCGCGCCGCGCTGCAGCCCTGGCAGGGGGCGGCGCCCGCCGCGCTGGCGGCGGAGATCGGCCGGCTGGTGGCGGCGGAGATGGCCGCGCGCATCGCGGCGGTCGAGGCCGCGCTGGCCGGGGTGACGCGGCAATGGCGCCGCCAGCCCGCCGCCACCCCGCACGAGGCCAGCTTCCTGCTGCTGATCGAGCGTGACGGCATGGCCGGGCTGGAGGCCGCGCTGCAGGGCCTGCCGCCGGCGCTGGCCGAGGCCGCCTCGGCCGATCTGCGCGGGCCGATGCCGCCGGTGCATTTCGCCGCCTGGCGGGTGGCCGAGTGCCGGCCGGACGCGCTGCGCCAGGCCTGGAGCCTGCTCGGCCTGGGCGAGGGCGCCGATGCCGCCAGCCTGCGCCGCTCCTGGCGCCGGCGGGCCGCGGCGCTGCACCCGGATGCCAGCCGGGCCGCCGCCGATGGCGCCGCCATGGCCAGCGCGCGCGACGCCTATCGCCTGCTCGCCCCCCTGCTGCGCGAGGCCGGTACCGACCTGCCGGGCCTGCTGCGCCAGGCCGGCCCCCGCCTGGTGCCGGCCGAGACCCCGGAAGGAGCCTGGGATGACCGATGACGCCTGGTATGCCTATGCCGTGCTGCCAGCGGCGGCGCCCACCCCCCGCCTGCCCGGCATCCTGCCGGAGGCCGGGCTGGTAAGCCTGCCGGCCGGCGCGGTGGCGGTGCTGGCCAGCCCGGTGCCGCGCGCCGCCTTCGCCGAGGAGGCCGCGCGCGACCATGCGCGCGACCCGGCCTGGCTGGCGGCACGCGCGGCGGCGCATCACGCCGTGATCATGGCCGCCGCCCCCTGCCTGCCCTTCGCCTTCGGCGCGCTGTTCAGCGGCACGGCGCCGCTGCTCGACTGGGCGGCGCAACGCAGCGGGGATCTGGCCGAGGCGCTGGAGCGGCTCGACGGCCGCGCCGAATGGAGCCTGCTGCTGGAGGCCGAGCCCGAGGCGCAGGATGCGCATCTCTGCGCCACCGAGCCGGCGCTCGCCGCGCTGCGGCAGCGGGCGGAGGGGGCCGGCCCCGGCACTGCCTTCCTGCTGCGCCGCCGGCTGGAACAGCTGCTGCCCGGCGCCCGGCACGCCCATCTGGCCGGCCGGCTGGAGGCGCTGGCCGCCCTGCTGGAGGAGGCCGGGCTGGAACAACTGCCCGAGGCGATGCCGGGCCGCCTGAGCTTCCTCGCCGAGGACGCCGCCCTGGCCGGGCTGCGCCCCGCGCTGGAGGCCTTCAATGCCGGGCTGGCCGGCACCGGGCTGGGGCTGCGGCTTTCCGGCCCCTGGCCCGCCTATGGCTTCGCCCGCGCCCTGCTGGCGCAGGATGCAGCGGCGGAGGCGCGGCCATGAGCGCCCCGCCGCCACCCCTGCCGCGCCCGCCCTGGCCAGGCCAGCTGGACTCGCCGCAGGAGAGCCTGGTCGAGGTGCTGGGCCGGCTGCTGGAGATCGGCGTGGTGGCCGATGGCCATGTGCAGCTGGCCGTGGCCGGGGTGGACCTGGTGCGGCTCGACCTGCGCGCCATGCTCTCGGCCGTCAGGCCGCCCGGGGCATGAGCGCGCCCGCCGCCCCCGTCCGGCTGGAGCTGGACCCCGCCCGGCTGGAACAGGATCTGGCCCGGCTGGTGCTGACGCTGGTCGAGTTCATCCGCCGGCTGATGGAGCAGCAGGCGCTGCGCCGGCTGGAGGAAGGCAGCCTGACCGAGGCGGAGGCCGAGCGGCTGGGCGCCACGCTGGCCGCCTCGGCCGCGGCGATCCAGGCGATGTGCGAGCGGCTGGGCGTGGCGCCCGGCGAGTTGAACCTGGATCTGGGGCCGCTCGGGCGGCTGCTGTGACGCCGCTGCCTCAGGCCGCCCAATCGGCCGGCTTGCCCAGGGGCGATACCGGCAGGGCCGGGCCGAAGCTGAAATGCACCGGCCGGCTGGGCGCGGCCAGGTTGTGCCGCGACCAGAGGTCCAGCGCCTCCGACAGCGCCGCCAAATCGGCCTGCCCCGCCGGCACGATGAAGGCCTTCAGCCGGGGCTCCGGCAGGGTGGTGTCGAGCCGCACTGCGCAGGCCGCGACGCCGGGATGCTGCTCCAGCTGGCGCGCCACCTCGGTGGGGTAGACATTCACCCCCGCCACCTGCACCGCCTCGTCCTTGCGGCCTTGCAGCCGGAAGCGGCCTTCCGGCAGCCAGTCGACGCGGTCCGGCAGCGGCCATTCGGCGCCGGTCGCCACCTCCACCAGGCTGGCCGCCTCCCCCGCCCCGCCGGGGCGCCAGCGCGGCAGCAGGGTGAAGGGATCCTCCGGCGCGGCGCTGACGCCGATCCCGGCGGTCTCGCTGCTGCCATAGACGACATGCACCGCCTCCATCCCGGCCTCCAGCAGGGCGCGGTGCAGCGCTTCCGGCAGCGGGCCGGTCGAGCTGGTGGCCTGGATTCCGGGCGGCACTCGGCCCAGCTCGCCCAGCAGCCGGCGGAAGCCAAGCGGGAAGCCGACCAGCAGGCTGCCGGGCTCCAGCGCCTGGCGCAGCGCGGCGGGCGACAGGGCCCGGCCATCCAGCACCGGCACGCCCAGCGCCTCCGGCAGTGCCACGCTGAAGAGAAAGCCGTAGATGTGGTGCGCCGGCACCAGGTGGATGATCCGCCGGCAGCCGGCGAAGCGCTCGGCCCAGAAGGCGGTCTCGGCGGCCAGCGCGGCCGCCGCATGGGTATGGGCGTGCGGCTCGCCGGTGCTGCCGGAGCTGAGGAAGCTGAGGCCGCTGGTGCCTTCCTGCAGCACCCGCTCGACCAGCTCGGCCCATTCGCCGAGCCGGGTCAGGGAGAGCAGCATGTCCTCCACCCCGACCTCATGGATGTGGAACAGGCGGTTGACGGCGGTGCCGACGCCGACCTTTTCCAGGCTGTCCAGCGCCAGCCCCTCGGCGCCGAGGGCGAGATCCGCGCCCCAGCCGGCCGCGGTGGCGGGGGCGATCTGCCGGCGCGACAGGCTGGCCAGCTCGGCCGCCAGGAGGGAGCGCAACACGCGCAGGATGGCCGCACGCGACAGGGTGGAGAGCATGGACGGCCTCGCCAGGGAGAGAGAAAGGCTTGCGGGATCAGCCGCGCATCCGGCGGGCGCTGTCGACCCAGGCATTGATGTCGATCAGCTGGCCGAGATCGCCGAGGGCTTCCTTTAGCTGCTGCGGGTCGGCCTTGACCAGTTCGTCGATCGACTGGAAGCCGAGTTGCTGCAGGCGCAGCGTGATGCCCGGGCCAAAGCCCAGCATCGGGCCGCGATGCGGTTCGGTCCCAGCGGCCCCGGACGGCGCGGCCAGGGCCGGTGGCGGCGCGGCTGCTTCCGGCAGGGGTTCTTCCGATACGCTATCCTCGGGCAGGGTTTCCACCGAGGCCGTTTCCGCCGATGTCGGCTTTTCCGGCGCGGTTTCGTCCGCGACGGGCATCCGTTGGGCGGGCTCCTCCTGGGCAGCATCCGGCTGGGCGGGCGGCTCCCCAGCCGCCTCCTGGCCAAGAGCCTCCTCCCGGACCGGCGCCAAGGCCGCGACCGGGCCGGGCGGAACGGCCGGTGGCGGCGCACCGTCGCTTCCTTGCGGCTCCTCCGGCGGGGCTTCCGGCTCGGCCGGTTCGGGCGCGGCGGGGTGCGGCGGAACCGCAGCGGCCGTCATCCCGGGCGGTTCCGGCAGGGTGTCCACCGCGTCGCCAGCCGCCGGCGCCACCGGTGCGGCGAGCGCGGCGGGTTCTTCCTCCCTCGTTTCCGCCAAGGATGGCGAATGCGCGCCACCCGACACCGGCCCGGCCACCCCGGCCGGGGCGGCGTCGCGCCGGACCTGGCGGCGGGCCAGACGCTCCGCGCGGAAGGCCGCGATGGTCTCCACGCCACGCGGCACCGGCCGTCGGGGGGGCAGAGGGGGAGGCTCCGGCATCATCTGTCCTGCGCAGCGGGCTCAGGGTGGGGCGCCGCGGCCGGCGCCCCGGGGGAAGCGAGGCGGGCCGAGGCCGCTCAGGCCACGGCCGTCACCGCCGTCGGGTCCGTGGTCAGGCCCACCGCCTCGGCATAGCGCAGATAGGTCTCGACCGAGGCGACGACGACGCGCGCCTCGACCGCGATCAGCTCGATGCCGACCAGCGCGATCCGCACGAAGGCGTCGATGACGATGCCCTTGTCCAGGATCCGGTCGATCACTTCCGCCAGGCTGCTGGAGGCGAGGCTCTTGTTGATGGTCATGGGTCAGTTCCATTCATGGAAATGAGGGGAGGTTTTCGTCCATCCAGCCTTCTGGCTGCCTACCGGCGCCGCGCGGCGCGGGCTTCCGTCAGTCGCCGTTCAGCTCGTTCAGGAAGTTGCCGACCAGGGCGCGATACTGGCTGACGGCATCGGCGACGCGGTATTTCAGCGCGGCCGCCTGCACCATCAGCTCGGCCGATGTCAGCTCGGGATCGTCGAGGTCGAAATCGGCCACGACATCGGCGCGCGGGTCATAGGTCTCGAAGAAGCGGATCGCATCCTCCAGCGTGTCGGCCACCTGGACATGGAACTGATCCTTGGCGCCCTCGGCCTTGGTGAAGACGCGGATGTCGGCGACATAGCGGCCGTCATCGGTCTCGTAGAGATTCAGCTCGTGCCAGAGCGCCGTGCCGAGGCGGTAGCCATTCTGCGCGCCGAGCTGGCGGCCGGAGAAGGAGACCGGCCGCGCACCGGACTGGCGCAGCGTGATCACCCCGCTGCGGCCCAGCAGGCGGGGCTCCGTCATGGCGGTGGCGGCAGGCATCGGGCTGCCGCGTTCTTCCGCCGTGTCCAGGCTGTTGACGAATTTCATGGCATGGCTCCTGTGGCTGCGCCGCTGGCGCGAGGGGAAGCGGGGACGCCGCGCGGCGCCCCGAAAACGGCGCGCAGCAATTCCTTCCAGCGCGCCCGCTGGAAGCTGGCCTCCCGCTCGGCCAGGGCGATCAGATCCTCCGGCACGGCATGGTCGGGCAGCGGGCCGACCAGCGCCTCCACCGGCAGGCTGGCCACCGGGTCGTGCCCCTCGAAGACCTCGCGGAGGCTCTCTGCGTCGGGGCAGATCTCGGCGTGCTGGAAGCTGGGCAGGCCGCGGCGCTCGCGCCGGTGGCACAGCACCGCCACGTAATCGCCGCCCTTGGTTTCGAGCACGGCGATCTCGGACCAGATGTCGCAGCCGCCGGCCTCGCTATTGGCCTCGAGCAGCAGCCGCGCCGGCAGCTGCAGCGGCCGCTGGCCATGCCGCGGCAGCACCGTCCAGCTGAACATGTCCTTCTGCACGGAGACCGTGTCGCCGGCCGGCCGCTCCGGCGGCGGGGATGGCGGCGGCGGCGGCGCGCCCGCATTGCCCAGGCGGGTGGCGATCGAGAGAGAGGCCATGATGCGTCGTCTCCTCGGGCATCGCCTCAGAGGCGCTTGATGAAGACCCAGATGCCCTGGTCGATCGAGACCGACTTCATGTGCACGCGCACCTTCGCCGGCTTCATCTTGTAGTCGAAGGAGTATTCGAACATCGTGTTGATGCTGCCCTGGGCCAGGGCCTGGTTGAAGCGGCCCATGAACTGGTGGCCCTTGGTGCAGGGGGCGATGTCGTTGAAGAAGTTCTTGCCCAGCACCTGATCGGCGGTGCGGCCGGAAATCGCCACCTCGCCCGCATTGTACTTGGTGACGCGGCCGCTGCGGTCGAGCAGCACCGCCCCGAAGGGCAGGCGCTCCAGCCGCGACGGATCGCGGGCGACGAGGTTGTCGATGTCGTCGGTACCGAATTTCAGCAGTTCCATTTTGGATGGCCTTCCGGGGGGGAGGGGGAAAGGCGCCTTGGCGGATCAGGCCCGCTGCGGCAGGGCAAAGAGCAGCTCGCCGAGCATGGCGCGCCAGTCGATCAGCAGCTTCTCGGTGCGGTGGCGCAGCGCGGCCGTCCGCAAGGTCAGGTCGACCAGGCTCATCGACGGGTCCAGCGCGTCGAAGGCCGGCTGCAGATCGCGCAGCGGGTCGTAGGCCTCGAGCCAGCGGATGGCCTGCTCGATATTGGCGAAGGCGAGCGCCTCGCAGCCGCCCGACACCGGCTGGCCGCGCCGGAACAGGCGCAGGGTCAGCAGGATGCCGCCATCGGCGCGGCGCCACAGGCTGGCCTGGTGGCCATCGGCCCCGCGCCGCGGCAGGGTGCCGGCTTCCGCCAGCTTGCAGGCCTGGGCGGTGGCGGCACGCTCGGCCGCAGGCCGGTCGCGACCCGGGGTCAGGCCCGGGGCCAAGCTGGGGGCCAGGCTGGCCATGCCGAGGCCGGCCAAATCGCCGGTCCGTTTGCCGGGCTTCGATGCTGTCTGGCGACGCGCCATGGAAACCATCCCAATCGGAAGCTTGTCCACTATCGGGCGGCGCTCATAAGATCCCGTGAATCACGCGGGCCTCTCACCGGGGCGGGCGCATTTTCCGCCCTGGCCAGGGCCGCCGGCTTCCCTGAAAACTCTTTCACACTCCGGTCGGCGGCCCTCCACCGCCGCCGCCGCATCCTCCCTCCTGACGCCAAGGGGCCCCCGCCCCGTCGCCAGCCAAGAGGATCGCTGCCATGTCCACGCCCTCCCCCGCCACCCGCCGCCGCCGCGCCACCTTCGCCGCCCTGCTGCTGGCCGGCACCACGCTGGGCGGCGCCGCCGGCCTCTGGCCCGCCTTCGCCCAGGCGCCGCAGAACCCCGCCCCCGCCATCAACCAGACCACGTCGACGACCGGCGCCCCCATCGCGCTGCCCGGCTTCGGCGACCTGGTCGCGCGCGTCCGCCCGGCGGTCGTCACCATCACCGCCACCGAGCGCGCCCAGCCCGAGCAGGTCGAGAGCCCCTTCCCCGAGGGCTCGCCGCAGGACCGCATGTTCCGCCGCTATTTCGGCAATGAGAGCGGCGGCAAGGGCGGCAATGCGCCGGCCCAGCGCATGCAGGCGCTCGGCTCCGGCTTCATCGTCGATGCCGAGGGCCACATCGTCACCAACAACCATGTCGTCAACGGCGCCACCGAGGTGAAGGTGACCCTCGACGATGGCCGCGAGCTGCCGGCCCGCATCGTCGGCCGCGACCCGCGCACCGACCTGGCGCTGCTGCAGGTGAAGAGCGACACGCCGCTGCCCTTCCTGAAGCTCGGCAACTCGGATGCGGCGCGGCCCGGCGACTGGGTGGTGGCCGTCGGCAATCCCTATGGGCTGGGCGGCACGGTGACCGCCGGCATCGTCTCGGCGCGCGGCCGCGACATCCACAGCGGCCCCTATGACGACTTCCTGCAGATCGACGCGCCGATCAACCGCGGCAATTCCGGCGGCCCGCTGT
Organism: Roseomonas sp. USHLN139; assembly: GCF_037145735.1. Taxonomy (NCBI): domain Bacteria; kingdom Pseudomonadati; phylum Pseudomonadota; class Alphaproteobacteria; order Acetobacterales; family Roseomonadaceae; genus Roseomonas; species Roseomonas sp. USHLN139. Next base: position 68,567 of record NZ_JBBCWY010000002.1, read on the forward strand.
TCGGCCTGGATGGTTCGGTGATCGGCGTCAACACGGCGATCTACAGCCCCTCCGGCGGCTCGATCGGCATCGGCTTCGCCATCCCCTCCAACCTGGTCGCCACCGTCGTCGCGCAGCTGCGCGACCATGGCCGGGTCGAGCGCGGCTTCATCGGCGCCAGCACCCAGCCGGTCGACGCCACCATGGCCCGCGCCCTGCACCTGCCGAAGCCCGAGGGCGCCCTGGTCGCCGAGGTCGAGAAGGACAGCCCCGCCGCCCGTGCCGGCCTGAAGCCCGGCGATGTCGTCACCGCGGTCGATGCCACGCCGGTGAAGTCGCCGCGCGACCTGGCCCGCGCCATCGGCGAGCTGCACCCCGGCACCGCCACCACCCTGACCCTGCGCCGCGACCAGGCCGAGCAGCGTCTCTCCCTCAATGTCGCCGCGCTGCAGGACCGCGAGGCGACCAATGCCGGTGAGAACCAGGAGGACAGCCAGCGCGGCCAGCTCGGCATCGCCCTCGCCCCGCTGCGCGAGGCCGCCCGCGCCGGGCTCGAGCTGCCGCGCGGCACCGAAGGGGCGGCCATCGTCGGCGTCCGGCCGGACAGCCCCGCCGCGGAAGCGGGGCTGAAGCCGGGCGATGTCATCACCGCCGTCGGCAATACCCGCGTCGCCAGCCCGCAGCAGGCGATGGAGGCGATCCGCAGCGCCATGAAGAACAATGATGGCGCGGTCGCGCTGCATCTGCTGCGCGACGGGCAGCAGGCCTTCGTGGCGGTGCAGGGGCCGCAGCACGGGTAATCGAAGCCGGCAGGGCTGGGGGGAGATATCCCCCCAGCCCTCCTTCTATTTTTTCAGGAAAGCCGGTCAGCCCCAGACGGCACCGGGCAGGCCGTTCAGCGGGATCTTCAGGAAACGCTGGCCGGAGGCTTCGGGCGCCGGCAACCGGCCTCCCGCGATGTTCACCTGCAGCGCCGCCAGGATCAGCTTCGGCATCGGCAGGGTCCGGTCCCGCGCCTCGCGGATCGCCACGAACTCCGCCTCGCAGGATGCCCTGGTCAGGTGGATGTTGGTCGCCCGCTGCTCGGCGACCGTGCTCTCCCAGACCGCCTCCCGCCCCTTCGGCCGGTAGTCGTGGCCGGTGAACAGCCGCGTGGTCTCCGGCAGCGCCATGATCCGCTGGATCGACCGCCACAGCGCCGCCGCGCTGCCTCCCGGAAAATCCGCCCGCGCCGAGCCGCTGTCCGGCATGAACAGCGTGTCGTGGATGAAGGCCGCATCGCCGCAGCTCAGCGTCATCGAGGCCAGGGTATGCCCGGGGCTGTGCATCGCCGTCAGCGACAGCCCGCCCAGCGGCAGGCTCTCGCCTTCCTCCAGCAGCCGGTCCCATTGCGACCCGTCGGCGGCGAAGCCCTCGCCCAGATTGTAGATGCGCTTCCACAGCGCCTGCACCTCGACCACCCGCCCGCCGGTGACGATCGGCTTGCCCGTGCGTTCCTGCAGATAGCCGGCGGCGGAGAAATGGTCGGCATGCGGATGCGTGTCGATGATCCAGTCCAGCGTCAGCCCCCGCGCCGCCAGATGCGCCAGCAGCACATCGGCCGAGGCCGTGGCCGTCGCCCCCGAGGCCGGGTCGAAATCCAGCACTGGGTCGATCACCGCGGCCCGCCCGCTGCCGGGGTCGGAGACGATATACTGGATGCTGCCGGTCCGCGGGTCGTGGAAGCCGGCGATCTCGGGGCGGATCTGGGTCATGCGCCGCAGCCTCGGGCGCCGTTTCCGGCCCGTCAAGCCACCGCCCCGCAGCAGCCTTCGCCGCGACCGGGCCGGCGGGCCGCAGGCAGCGCTTGCGATTTTGCGAACGATTATTAATATCAGAAACAGCCGCGCCTCGACCAGCGCCTTCCCCTTCCCCCCTGCCTTCCTGGAGGCCGTCGCATGATCTCCCGCCGCTCCCTGCTGCAGGCCACGGCGCTGCTCGCGGCGCCCGGCCTGGCCCGGGCCGCCGTCCCGCGCCGCATCGTCGCCATCGGCCCGGCGCTGGTCGAGACGGTCTGCGCCCTCGGCTTGCAGGCGGCGCTGGTTGCGGTCGACAACAGCAGCCTCTTCCCACCCGCGGTGACCCGCCTGCCGCAGGTCGGCTATCTGCGGCAGCTGCCCACCGAGGGCATTGTCGGCCTGGCGCCCGACCTGCTGCTGCTCTCCGACCAGGCCGGCCCGGTCCAGGCGGTCGAGGTGCTGCGCGCCTCCGGCCTACCGGTGGCGGTCATTGCCGATGGCGCCGGCCCCGAGGCGGTGTCGCGCAAGATCCTGGCCGCGGCGCGGGCGCTGGACCAGGACGGCACCGCGCTCGCCGCCGCCGTCGCCGCCGACTGGCAGGCGATGGACGCGGCCATTGCCGCCGCGCCGCGGCCGCGGGTGCTGTTCCTGCTGTCGACCGGCCGCGGCGCGCCGCTGGTCGCCGGCGCCGGCACCCATGCGCAGGCGCTGATCGAGGCCGCCGGCGGCAGCAACCCGATGGCCGGCTTCCAGGGCTACCGGCCGCTTTCCGCCGAGGCCGCCGCCATCGCCGCCCCCGATGTCCTGCTGATGATGCAGCATGCCCTGGGCGAGGCGGGCGGGCGGGCCGCGGTGCTGGAGAGCCCGGCCCTCGCCCTGACCCCGGCGGCGGCGCAGGGCCGGCTGGTCGCCATCGACCCCGGCCACCTGACCTTCGGCCCGCGCGCGCCCCTCGCCCGCCGCGCGCTGTTCGCCGAGCTGCATCCGGGCCTCGCCCTGCCCGCCCTGCCCGAGCGCGCCTGGTATCGCGGCTGACATGACGACCGGCCTCCCCCTGGCCCTGCCCCGCACCGCCCGCCACCATCCCTTCGCCGCCGCGCTGCTGCTCGGCGCCGGCATCCTGCTGGCGGCACTGCTGGCCGGGCTGCTGTTCGGCCCGGCGGCGGTCAGCAGCCGCGCCGTGCTCGCGGTCGGGCTCGACGTGCTGGGCATCGCCCCCCTGCCGGCCGCGCTGCAGCGCGAGGCGGCGGTGCTGACCGTCATCCGCCTGCCGCGCAGCCTGCTGGCCGCCCTGATCGGCGGCGGGCTGGGCGCGGCCGGCGCCGTGATGCAGGGCCTGTTCCGCAACCCGCTGGCCGATCCGGGGCTGATCGGCGTCTCCGCCGGGGCGGGCCTCGGCGCCGTCACCAGCATCGTCTTTGCCGGGCCGCTGCTGGCGCTGGCCGGCGGCGCGCTCGGCCTCTGGCTGATGCCGCTGGCCGCCTTTGCCGGCGGGCTGGGCGCCACCCTGCTGATCACCCGCCTGGCGCAGCGCGAGGGCGTCACCGCGGTCGCCACCCTGCTGCTGGCCGGCGTCGCGGTGAACGCGCTGGCCGGGGCGCTGACCGGGCTGCTGATCTTCCTGGCCGATGAACGGCAGGCGCGCGACATCACCTTCTGGACGCTGGGCAGCCTCGCCGGGGCGCGCTGGTCGCAGCTGCCGGTGGCGGCCGCCCTGGTGCTGGCCCCGACCCTGGCGCTGCTGCGCCTGGCGCGTCCGCTGAACGCCCTGGTGCTCGGCGAGGCGGAGGCCTTCCATCTCGGCCTCCGGGTCGAGCGGGTGAAGCGCCAGGCCACCCTGCTGGCGGCCATCGCCGTCTCGGCCGGGGTCGCCTTCACCGGGCTGATCGGCTTCGTCGGCCTGGTGGTGCCGCATCTGGTGCGGCTGGCGGGCGGCGCCGACCACCGGCTGGTGCTGCCGCTCTCGGCGCTGCTCGGGGCGGCGCTGCTGGTGCTGGCCGACCTCGCCGCGCGCTCGCTGGCGGCGCCGGCCGAGCTGCCGGTCGGGGTGGTCACCGCCCTGCTCGGCGCGCCCTTCTTCCTGTGGCTGCTGCGCCGCGGCGGTGCGTCGTGATCCGGCTGGAGCGGGCGACGCTGCGGCGTGGCGGGCGGGTCCTGCTGGACCGGGTCTCCCTGGCGCTCCACCCCGGCGAGGTCCTGGCCATCGTCGGCCCCAATGGCGCCGGCAAGTCGAGCCTGCTGAAGCTCTGCACCGGGGAATTTCGGACGGATGACGGGGAGGCGATGTTCGAGGGACGGCCCCTCGCCGGCTGGGATCCGCTGGCGCTCGCACGGCGCCGCGCCGTGGTCAGCCAGAAGGTGGCGCTGAGCTTCCCGATGCGCGCGGCCGAGGTCGCGGCCCTCGGCCGCCTGCCCTGGCACGGCACCGCCGCCATGCCGCGCGACCGCGCTGCCGTGGCCGGGGCGATGGCGCGCGCCGGCGTGGCGGCGCTGGCCGAGCGGCCCTATGCGCTGCTCTCGGGCGGCGAGCAGCAGCGGGTGCAGATCGCCCGCGCGCTTGCCCAGCTGGAGGCCATGCCGCGCCCGGCGGCGCTGCTGCTGGACGAGCCCACCGCCAGCCTCGATCCCGGCCACCGCGCTGCCCTGCTGCGGCTGCTGCGCGCCCTGGCCGCCGAGGGGGTGGCCATCGCCATCGTGCTGCACGACCTGAACGAGGCGCGCTTCGTGGCCGACCGGGTCGCGCTGCTGGCCGGAGGCCAGCTGCTGGACGCGGGCGCGCCGGAGGCGGTGCTGCAGCCGGCGCGGCTGGCGGCCGTCTATGGGGTCGGCTTCCGCGCCGTCGAGGGCGGCGGGCTGCTGGCGGAGTATTGAGGCAGCCCGGCCTTCCACGGCGCCCTCAGGGCCGGGCGATCACTCCAGCCCCAGCAGCCAGCGCCCCAGCGGCACCGCGCGCACCTCCGCCCCCGGCAGGTCGCGGGCCAGGGCGGCCTGATTCTGCCGGATCCAGCGGCGGCAGCTGAACTCGCAGTCGAAGGTCTCGAATTCCTCGCGGGTCACCGCCCGCGTGCGGCTGTCCACCAGGTAGCGGGCGCCGCGGCGGCAGCCGGGGGCGGCCGTCCAGTCGCGCCGTGGCGAGACCACGGCCGGCACCCAGTAGTCGCGCGCCGGGTCCAGCCGGTCGACATCGCGCCTGTGCATTCCTTCCTCCCCGTTTTTCTTCGTTGTGGGCAGGCCAGTCAGCAGAGAGCCGGCCCGCCCCGACGAGGGCGGGCCGAACCGAAAAACGTCAGGCGCGCAGGTCGTAGCGGTCGGCGTTCATCACCTTCACCCAGGCGGCGACGAAGTCGTCGACGAACTTCTTCCCGGCATCCGCGGCGGCATAGACCTCGGAGAGCGCCCGCAGCTGCGAGTTGGAGCCGAAGACCAGGTCGGTCCGCGTCGCCGTCCATTTCTGCTGGTGCGTCCGGCGGTCGGTGCCGGCGAAGCTCTCATCGGCCGCGCCATCCACCAGCTTCCAGGCGGTGTTCATGTCCAGCAGGTTGACGAAGAAGTCGTTGGTCAGCTGGCCGGGACGCTCGGTCAGCACGCCATGTTTTTCCCCGTTGTGGTTGGCGCCCAGCACGCGCAAGCCGCCGACCAGCACCGTCATCTCCGGCGCCGAGAGGCCGAGCAGCTGGGCGCGGTCCAGCAGCAGCTCCTCGGTCGGCACGTTGAAGGGCACCTGCAGGTAGTTGCGGAAGCCATCCGCCTTCGGCTCGAGGACCGAGATGTTCTCGATGTCGGTCTGCTCGGCGGTGGCGTCGGTGCGGCCGGGGGAGAAGGGCACGCTGACCGCATGACCGGCCGCCTTCGCCGCCTGCTCCACCGCCGCGCTGCCGCCGAGCACGATCAGGTCGGCGATCGACACCTTCTTGCCGCCCTTGGCCGAAGCGTCGAACCCGGCCTTGATGCCCTCATAGACGGCGAGCACCCTGGCCAGCCGGTCGGGCTGGTTGACGTCCCAGTCCTTCTGCGGCGCCAGGCGGATGCGCGCGCCATTGGCGCCGCCGCGATGGTCCGAGCCGCGATAGGTCGAGGCCGAGGCCCAGGCGGTCGCCACCAGCTCGGCGGTGCTCAGCCCCGAGTCCAGGATCTGCTTCTCCAGCGCCGCGACATCCGCCGCGTCGATCGGCGCATAATCCGCCTTGGGGATCGGGTCCTGCCAGATCAGGTCCTCGGCCGGCACCTCGGGGCCCAGGTAGCGGACCTTCGGCCCCATGTCGCGATGGCACAGCTTGAACCAGGCGCGGGCGAAGGCATCGGCGAATTTCCGCGGATCGGCGCGGAAGCTCTCGGAGATCTTCCGATAGGCCGGGTCCTCGCGCATCGCCATGTCGGCCGTCGTCATCATGGTCGGCAGGCGGCGCTCCGGGCTGTGCGCGCCGGGCGCCATGTCCTCGGGCTTCTGGTTGATCGGCTGCCACTGTTGCGCCCCGGCCGGGCTGCGCACCAGCTCGTACTCGTAGTCGAGCAGCATGTGGAAATAGCCGTTGTCCCACTGGATCGGATTGGGCGTCCAGGCGCCCTCCAGCCCGCTGGTGATGGTGTGGTCGCCGAAGCCGCTCTCATGCCCGCTCTGCCAGCCCAGCCCCTGCTGGGCGATGTCGGAGCCCTCGGGGTTCGAGCCGACCTTGGCGGCATCGCCGGCGCCGTGGCACTTGCCGAAGGTATGGCCGCCGGCGGTCAGCGCCACCGTCTCCTCGTCGTTCATGCCCATGCGGGCGAAGGTCTCGCGGATGTCGCGGCCGGACTGCACCGGGTCGGGCACGCCGCCCGGGCCTTCCGGGTTGACGTAGATCAGCCCCATCTGGATGGCGGCCAGCGGGCTTTCCAGCACCATCTCCTTGGCCGGGTCGATGCGGGTCTGGCCGAGCCATTCCTCCTCGGTGCCCCAGTAGATGTCCTTCTCGGGCTCGAAGATGTCCTCGCGGCCGCCGCCGAAGCCGAAGACGGGGCCGCCCATCGATTCGATGGCGACATTGCCGGCCAGGATCATCAGATCGGCCCAGGACAGCTTGCGGCCGTATTTCTGCTTGATCGGCCAGAGCAGCCGGCGCGCCTTGTCCAGATTGGCATTGTCCGGCCAGGAGTTCAGCGGCGCGAAGCGCTGCGAGCCGGAGGAGGAGCCGCCGCGCCCGTCGCCGGTGCGGTAGGTGCCGGCGCTGTGCCAGGCCATGCGGATGAAGAAGGGGCCGTAATGCCCGTAATCGGCCGGCCACCAGGGCTGGCTGTCGGTCATCAGCGCGGTCAGGTCGCGCTTCACCGCGGCATAGTCGAGGGAGAGGAATTCCTTCCGGTAGTCGAAGTCATCCCCCATCGGGTTCCCGGTCAGGCCCTTCTGGTGGAGGATGTCCAGCGACAGCTGGTTCGGCCACCAGTCGCGGTTGGTGCGCCCCAGCAGCGCGCGGGTGGCACCGGGCTTCTTCATCGGGCAGCTGAGCGGACCCGTTGCATTGGTGTCCATCATGAACCTCCCAGGGTGTCTTCTACGAACCCTGGGAGGGTAGAGGGGCGGGCATCATTGGGGGAAACGATTTTTCCCGATCAAAGAGATTGAGAAAATCGATCGTCCTGCCGGAGAGCCGCCACCCCCGGCAGGGGTCAGATCCCGATCGCGCTCTCGATCTGCCCGGCCGCGTTGTAGGCGATGGTATAGACCTGCCAGGGGTGCTGGCCCTCCAGGTCGTAATCGGTCGCCACCAGGCGGCCATCCGCCGAGCGCTGGATGACGTAGTCGAGCCGGCCGGCCGCGTCGTAATCCTCGGCCAGCAGGCCGCCCTGCCCGTCCGTGGTGATGACATAGTCCAGCAGGCCGGTCGCCGGGTCATGGTCGCGCGCCACCTGGCGGCCATCGGCGAAGGTCTCGATGGCATAGGCCAGCCGCCCCTGCGCGTCATGGTCCTCGGCCAGGCGCCAGCCGCTGGCGTCGCGGGTGATCACATAGTCCAGCAGGCCGGTCGCGGGATCGTAATCCTCGGCCTTCACCCGGCCACCGGCCGCTTCGGTGACGACATAGTCGCGGTTGCCGCTGGCCAGGTCGAAGACGGTGCTCTCGCGCGGGCCATCATACCTGGCGATGGACTGGTAGGTCAGCGCGCCGGTCCCGGCATCATAGACCATCACCTTGTTGCGGATGTCGGTATAGAGGCCGCGGCCGATCTCCTGCTCCCAGTTCTCCTCGACGAAGAGCACCTGGCCGGCGCTGTCCCGCTTCGTCCATGTCTCCAGATACCGGATCGGGTAGTTCGCCAGCGCACTGAAGTAGCCGTACCGCGTGGTGACGCTGCCGCCATCGTCCAGCAGCGCGACGATGCTGGAGGTCACGGCCTGGCCAGCGCCCCAATAGTCGGTGTTGATCGTGTAGGACTGCCAGGAATGCGTGTCGTCCACATCATAGGCGGTGCGGCTGTAGACATTCTCGCCATCGGTCACGTAGCTGAGGCGCAGCGCGCCGGTGACGGGGTCGTAGCGGTTCACGGTGGTTGTCGCAGGCATGGCCAGGCACTCCAGGGATCAGGCACGGCCCGGGGATGCCCGGGCCGATCCTCTCCACCCCGGATCGAACGGACCGTCAAGGCCGCCCCGCCCGCTGGACGAAGCGCCGCCGCGACACCATGCTAGGTGGCATGAGCTTCTCGTCGATCTACCGCCACGGCTTCGCCCGGGTCGCGGCCTGCACCACCCGGATCTCGCCGGCCAACCCGGCGGCCAATGCCGCGGCCATCCTCGAGGCGGCGCGCGAGGCCCATGCCGCCGGCGCCGCCACCGCGGTCTTCCCGGAGCTCGGCCTGTCCGGCTATGCGATCGACGACCTGCTGCTGCAGGACACGCTGCTCGACGCGGTCGAGACCGCGCTGGCGGCGCTGGCGCGCGACAGCGCGGCGCTGCGGCCGCTGCTGCTGGTCGGCGCGCCGCTGCGCCATGCGGGCCGCGTCTACAACTGCGCCGTCGCGCTGCAGGCCGGGCGCATCCTCGGCGTGGTGCCGAAGCAGCATCTGCCGAACTATCGCGAATTCTACGAGCGGCGGCATTTCGCCTCCGGCGCCGGCACCGAGGGGCAGGCGATCCGCCTCGCCGGCCAGGAGGCGCCCTTCGGCCCCGACCTGCTCTTCGCGGCCAGCGACCTGCCCGGCTTCGTGCTGCATGCCGAGATCTGCGAGGATCTCTGGGTACCGGTGCCGCCGAGCGCCATCGGCGCGTTGGCCGGCGCCACGGTGCTGGCCAATCTCTCGGCCAGCAACATCACCGTGGGCAAGGCGGAGACGCGGCGGCTGCTCTGCCAGTCGCAATCGGCGCGCTGCCTGGCGGCCTATCTCTATGCCGCCGCCGGGCCGGGCGAGAGCACCACCGATCTCGCCTGGGACGGCCAGGTCTCGATCTTCGAGAATGGCGCGGTGCTGGCCGAGAGCGAGCGCTTCCCCTCCGGCGCGCAGCTGGTGCTGGCCGATATCGACCTCGACCTGCTGCGCCAGGAGCGCGCCCGCCAGGGCACCTTCGACGACAACCGCCGCGGCTTCGCCCCTCCCTTCCGCCAGGTTTCCTTCACCCTGGCCCCTCCCGCCGAGGAGATCGGCTTCCGCCGCCCGATCGAGCGCTTCCCCTTCGTCCCCGCCGATCCGGCGCGGCTGCACCAGGACTGCTACGAGGCCTACAACATCCAGGTCGCCGGGCTGGTGCAGCGCGTCCAGGCGACGGGCAATGGCAGGATCATCATCGGCGTCTCCGGCGGGCTGGATTCCACCCAGGCGCTGATCGTGGCGGCGCATGCCATGGACCTGATGCAGCGGCCGCGCAGCGACATCCTGGCCTTCACCATGCCCGGCTTCGGCACCAGCGACGGGACGAAGACCAATGCCCATGCGCTGATGGCGGCGCTCGGCGTCACCGCACGGGAGCTCGACATCCGCCCGGCGGCGCGGCAGATGCTGGCCGATCTCGAGCATCCCTTCGCCGATGGCGAGCCGGTCTATGACGTGACCTTCGAGAACGTCCAGGCCGGGCTGCGCACCGACTACCTGTTCCGCGCCGCCAACCGGCATGGCGGCATGGTGCTGGGCACCGGCGACCTGTCCGAGCTGGCGCTGGGCTGGTGCACCTATGGCGTCGGTGACCAGATGTCGCATTACAACGTCAATGGCGGCGTGCCGAAGACGCTGATCCAGCACCTGATCCGCTGGGTGATCGGCTCCGGCCAGTTCAGCGACGAGGTCGGCCGCATCCTCGACGCCATCCTCAACACCGAGATCTCGCCGGAGCTGATCCCGGCCGGGGCCGAGGGCGGCGCAGGGCTGCAGAGCACCGAGGCCAAGATCGGCCCCTATGCCCTGCAGGATTTCTCGCTGTTCTATACGTTGCGCTACGGGTTCCGCCCGTCGAAGATTGCCTTCCTGGCCTTGCAGGCCTGGGGCGATGCGGCGCAGGGCCATTGGCCGACCGGTTTCCCGGAAGCGCGGCGGAACCAATACGACCTGCCGACCATCCGCCATTGGCTCGAGGTCTTCCTGTCCCGCTTCTTCGGCTTCGCCCAGTTCAAGCGCTCGGCCATGCCGAACGGGCCGAAGGTCTCGGCCGGCGGCTCGCTCTCGCCGCGCGGCGACTGGCGCGCGCCGTCGGACGGCAATGCCGTGGCCTGGCTCGAGGAATTGCGGCGCAACGTGCCGGAGAAGTAACCGGGCTCTCCCGGCGTCGTTAACGACGTCGGAGGAAGTTGCCATGCGTGACAAAGAAGCTTTGCGACACGGTCCGCTGGGCGCCGGCTGCGCCCATCTCTGCGTCGACATGCAGAAGCTGTTCGACACCGGCTCGCCCTGGGAGACGCCCTGGCTGCGGCGGGTGCTGCCGGTGGTGGAACGGCTGGCGGCGGCGCATCCGGAGGCCGGCATCTTCACCCGCTTCGTGCCGGTCGAACGGTCCGGCCAAGGCGAGGGCACCTGGCGCCGCTACTATGAGCGCTGGAGCGAGATGACGCTGGAAGCCCTGCCGCCGGACGCGGTGGAGCTGGTGGCGCCGCTGCAGCGCTTCGTGCCGCCGGGCATCGTGGTGGACAAGAAGGTCTATTCGCCCTGGGAGGGCACCGGGCTCGACGCGCTGCTGCGCGAGCGCGGCGTCGACAGCCTGGTGATCAGCGGCGCCGAGACCGATGTCTGCGTCCTCGCCGCCGTGCTCGGGGCGGTGGATCGCGGCTATCGCGTGGTGGTGCCGGTGGATGCGATCTGCAGCTCCTCGGACGCCTCGCATGACGCGCTGCTGGAGCTCTATACCCGCCGCTTCGGCCAGCAGGTGGAGACCGCCACCACCGAGGAGATCCTCGCCGCCTGGCGTCCCTGACGAGTGGCGCGATGGCGGCCGCGGCGGGCGTCTCCGCCGCAGGCCTCAGAGCGGCGGCAGCGGCGCCCAGTCGGGACCGTCGCGCAGCAGGCGCTCGGCCGCGGCGCCAGGCAGGGCGGGGGCGAAGAAGAAGCCCTGGACGCTGTCGCAGCGCAGCTGCCGCAGCCACCGGAGCTGCTCGGCGGTCTCCACCCCCTCGGCCACCACCTGCAGCCCCATGGCCTGCGCCAGCGCGATGATGCGGCCGACCAGGCCGCTCTCCAGCGCCCCTTCCGCCGCATCGCTCGCCAGCCCGCGCAGGAAGCTGCGATCCAGCTTCAGGCTGTCGGCGGCGATCTCCTGCAGCCGCGCCAGCGAGGAATAGCCGGTCCCGAAATCGTCGATCGCCAGCTTCAGCCCGGCCTCGCGCAGCTCCGCCAGCACGTCGCCGCTGCGCGGGTCATGCGCCTCGCTCTCGGTCACCTCCAGGCACAGGCTGCCCGGCGCCACCCCGGCCCGGTCGATCTCGGCCAGCACGAAGTCGGCGAAGCCCGGCCCGCTGACGGTGCCGACCGAGACATTCAGGTTCAGCACCAGCGAGGGCGGCGCCAGGTCGCGCCAGGCGGCACGCTGGCGGATGCCGGCGGCGATGCAGTGCCGGTCCAGCTCCTCCATCAGGTTCAGGTCGGCGGCGATGCCGAGGAACTCGCCCGGCCCCACCATGCCGCGTTCCGGATGCCGCCAGCGCAGCAGCGCCTCGAAGCCGCGCAGCCCGCCCTGCCGGCAATCGACCACCGGCTGGTAATGCAGCTCGAGCTGGCCGGCACCGATGGCCTCCATGATCTCCTCGGCCAGGGCCGCGCCATGCAGGAAGCGGCCATGCCGCGCGGTGCTGAAGATCTCCGGTTCGCGGCTGCCATGCGCGCCGGCCAGGGCGGCGCCGGCGGCCTGCAGCAGGCCGGCCTCGCCGATGGCGGCCGCATGCGCCGCGCCGATCCCGGCCTGCAGCATCGCCCCCGCGCGCTGGTAGTGCACCGGCGCTGCCAGCTGGCGCGCCCATTCCGCCACCAGGGCCGGCAGCGCCGCCGCCTCCACCCCGGCCCGCAGCCAGCCGAGCCGGTAGGGGCCGAGGCGGACCACCGTGTCCTGCGGCCCGGCCCGGTCGCGCAGCCATTGCGCCACCTTGGCCAGGATCGCCTCGGCCGCCGGCTGCCCGAGCTGGCGGGCCAGCTGGTCCATGCGGAACAGCTCGGTCTTGATCAGCGCCACGGGCAGCCCGGGCGGCAGCGCCGCCAGCCGGGCCGCCAGGACCGCGGCGCCACCCGGCGCGGCGCCTCCCTCCGGCCGGGCGGCGGCGCGGGCCGAGGCCACCTCGCGCGCGGCGGCCCGCCGCGTCTCGGCCCGCCGCAGCGCCCGCGCCACCGTCTCCTGCAGCTCGACCACATCGAAGGGCTTCTGCAGGAAGTCAAAGGCGCCGCTGCGCACGGCGGCGGAGGCGGCCTCGATGCTGGCATGGCCGGTGATCAGCACGACCTCGACCCGCTGCGCCTCGGGCTGCTCGGCGAGCAGCCGGGCGCTAAAGCGCAGCCCATCCTCGCCCGGCATGCGGATGTCCGAGACGACGGCGCCGATCGCCGGACCGTCGCGCAGCAGCGCCTCGCCCTCGGCCGCCGAGCCGGCGGTGTGCACCACCAGGCCCCGCCGCCGCAGCGTGCGGGCGATCTGCTGCTGGATCAGCGGCTCGTCATCGACCACCAGCACCTGCAGGGGCGCGGCCTCGGCCAGCGGGTCTTGCGCGGTCATGCGGGGGTGCTCCCGGGCGCGCGGCGGAAGCGCAGCAGGAAGCTGGCCCCCTCCGCGGCATTGCCGGCGGAGATCGTGCCGCCGAAGGATGTCATGATGCCGTGGCAGATCGAGAGGCCGAGGCCGGTCCCCTTGTCAGGGCCCTTGGTGGTGAAGAAGGGCTCGAAGATGCGGTCGAGCAGCTCGGGCGCGATCCCGCCGCCGCTGTCGGTGACGCTGACCAGCACCGCCTCCGGCGTCGCCTCGGCCGCCAGCCGGATGTGGCGCGGCCGCGCCGCCGGCTGCGCGGCCAGCACGTCGCGGGCGTTCAGCAGCAGGTTCACCAGCACCTGCTCGGCCGCCACCATGCGGCCCAGGAAGCGCGGCAATTCCTGCGGCACCGCCAGCGTCAGCGTGATCCCCGCCTCGCGCAGCACCGCCTCGGTCAGCAGCAGCGCGCCCTCCAGCACCTCGGCCAGCGCCACCGGCACCAGCTCCTCGCTGCTGTCGGGCCGGGCAAAATGCCGCAGATGCTCGACGATCTCCTTGCAGCGCCGGGTCTGGCGGCCGATCAGCGACAGCGTCTCGACCGCCGCCGGCACCGCCTCGGCGCCGCCTTCCTGCAGCTCCTCGCGCGAATTGCCGGCCGCCAGCGCGATCACCAGCAGCGGCTGGTTCAACTCATGCGCGATGCCGGCCGCCATCTCGCCGAGCGTGGCCAGCTTCGCGGCGGCGATGGCCTGCGCCTCCAGCATGCGTTCCTGCGTCGCATCGGTGAAATAGCCGCAGATCTGCACCGCATCCTCCAGCCGGCGCACCACATTGGCCTCCTCGCGCAGCCAGACCCACTGCCCATCGGCCCGGCGGAAGCGGTATTCCACCCGACTGTGGCCGTCGCGCAGCACCTCGCCGAGGAAGCGCCGCCGCGCCAACCGCCCCGCCGCATCCAGCTGCGCGGTGAAGCCGCCGGGCGCGGTCAGCGCCGCCTCGTCCCAGCCGGCGATGTCGCGCAGGTTGCGGGTGAAGACCGGCTCGCGCATCACGGTCGCCTGCGGGCCGACGGTGGCCAGGTAGATCACCGCCGGCGCATTGGCCATCAGCTGGTCGAGCCGGCTCCAGGCGGCGCGCGTCGCCTCCGCCTCGGCCCGGGTCGCGCGCAGCAGGGCGGTCATGCGCCGGCTGCCATGGATCTGCAGCGTCAGCAGGACGGCGACCAGCCCGAACAGCACGCCACTGGCCAGCGAGCCCTGCGCCCAGCGGCGCATGTTCTGGAAATTCTGCCCGCCCACCTGCCAGGGCTGGCGCACCACGACGATGATCGGCGCCTCCGCGAGGCGCTGGAAGGCGATGATGCTGTCGCGGTGGTCATCGGCGCTGACAGCACGGAAATAGCCGGAATCCGCGCGCCTTGCCCGTTCCAGCAGGGCCCCGTATCGCGGGCTCTGGTTCTGCAGGTATTCGCCGAGGCCTTCGCTGCGGGCCATTATCGCGCCGTCGAGGCTGCGGATGACGCTGACGATCTCCTGCGACCGCTGGTGGATCTCGGCCAGGGTGCGCGAGAGCAGCAGCGGATCGAGCGAGGCGACGAAGACCCCGGCGAAGCGGCCCTCCTCGATCAGCGGCAGGGTGATCTGCACGCTCCAGCGGCCGCTCGTCCGGCCGACCAGCGGCGTGCTGACGAAGGGCGCGCGCTGGCCCTGCCGGTGCAGCTGGAAATGTTCGCGGTCGCTGAGATCAACCGGCTTCCAGTCCGGCACCGTGCTCCAGGCCAGCATCCCGTCGCGGTCGATCTCGGCGATCTGGATGATGCCGAAGCGCTCTTCCTCGGCGGCGCTGATGATCCGCGCGCCCAGCGCCGCCGCGCCGGCCTCGTTGTCCTGCAGCGCCAGCTCGCGGCGGGTCTGCACCAGCGCGTGCAGCCCGACCACCGCCTCGAGCGTGCGGAGCAGGTTCTGCTGCTGCGCCTTGGCGCTGCTCAGCAGGTCCTCGCCGATCTGCGCCACGACCACGCCTTCGGCATAGCGAAGGTAGCGCTGGGTCAGCTCGATGGCGAGCAGGCTGATGATGGCCCAGGCCAGCAGCGCCAGCGCCAGCGGCCGCCCGGCGAGGGGCCGGACGGGCGACGCTGCGCCCGCCTGATCACCCTGCCTTGCCGGATTCCGTGTCGCCATCGAACCCAGCTTGTGCCTTCTGCCGCCGACAAGTCCAGCGCGGCGCGGCCCGCCGCCTCAGGCGCCCGCCGCCGGCCCCGCCAGCACCGCGATGCCGCGGTCGGCCAGCCCGAGCCCGACCGCCGCGCCCACCGCCAGCCGGGCCTCGCCGACCGGACCGGTCGCAAAGACGGCGCCGAGCGGCGTCTCGATGGAATATTCCATGATGCCGCCGAGATAGGCCGCCTTGGCCACGCGCCCCTGCATCGCCGCCCCCGGCATGCCCGCCGGCAGCAGCCGGACCGCCTCCGGCCGCAGCGCGACCTCGACCGGGCCGTCGACGCAGCCATGATGCGGCAGCACCAGCCGGGCCTCGCCCAGCGTCACCTCGGCGCGTTCCGCATCCAGCCGGGCGAGCTGCGCCGGCAGCCGGTTGGCATCGCCGATGAAGCCGGCGACGAAGGCGGTGCGCGGCGCCTCGTAGAGCTCCGCCGGCGTCCCCTCCTGCGCGATCACCGCGTTGTTCATGACGATGATGCGGTCGCTGATCGCCAGCGCCTCGCTCTGGTCATGCGTGACATAGAGCACGGTGACGCCGAGGCGCTGCTGCAGCTCGCGGATCTCCTCACGCATGTGCCGCCGCAGCCGGGCGTCGAGATTGGACAGCGGCTCGTCGAACAGCAGCACCGAGGGCTCCAGCACCAGGGCACGGGCGACCGCGACGCGCTGCTGCTGCCCGCCCGACAGCTCGGAGGGCAGCCGCGCGTCGAAGCCGGCCAGGCCCACGCTGGCCAATGCAGCGCGCGCGGCCTCCGCCGCCGCTCGCTTCGGCTTCCCCGACACCGCCAAACCGTAAGAAACATTCTCCAGCACCGTCATATGCGGGAACAGCGCATAGGACTGGAACACCATCGAGACGTCGCGCTCGGAGGGCGGCAGGGTGGAGACGTCGCGGCCGCCGATCAGCACGCGGCCCTCGGTCGGGTATTCGAGCCCCGCCACCATGCGCAGGATGGTGGTCTTGCCGCAGCCGGAGGGGCCGAGCAGCGTGCAGAGCTCCCCGGCCGGGATGTGGAAGGAAACATCGCGCACGGCGGTGGAGGCGCCGAAGCGCTTGACCACGTGCTCGAAGCGGATATCGGCGGCGCGGGTCATGCGGCGGCTCCGGGCTCGGTCGAGAGGGGGATGGCGGCGCGGCGGCCGATGCGGCGGCGGCCGACCGCCAGCTGCGCCAGGCCGAGCACCGCCAGCATCAGCACGATCAGCACCACCGCCACCGCGATGGCCAGGCCGTAATCGCCGTTGATGACACGGTTGACGATGAAGACGGTGGCCAGCTCGGTCTCGGCGGTGACCAGGAAGATCACCGCGCTGATCGTCGTCATGGCGCGGACGAAGGCATAGGTCAGCCCGGCGATGATCGCCGGCCGCAGCAGCGGCATCAGCACCCGGCGGAAGGCGTCCATGCCATTGCCCCCCAGCGTCGAGGAGGCTTCATCGAGCGAACGGTCGATCTGCGCCATCGCCGCCATGCCGGAGCGCAGGCCCACGGGCAGGTTCCGGAAGATGAAGCAGACGACGATGATGGCGCCGGTCCCGGCGAGCTCCAGCGGCGGCAGGTTGAAGGCGCGCAGATAGGCGACGCCGATCACCGTGCCCGGCACCGCGAAGGACAGCAGGGTGGCGAATTCCAGCAGCCCGCGCCCGGCGAACTTGGCGCGGCTGAACAGCCAGGCGGCCAGGATGCCGAAGCCGGCGGTGATCGGCGCCGCGATGGCGGCCAGCTCCAGCGTGGTCAGCACGCTGTTCCAGGCGAGGCCGGTCAGCTGCAGCCCCTGGGTCCACTCAAAGTCGAAGGCCTTCACCAGGTGGCGCAGCGTCGGCGTGTTGTCGCGGCCCCAGATCTCGACGAAGGCGCCGCTGACCGCCAGCACATAGAGGCCGATGGTCAGCCCCGCCCAGGGCAGCGCCAGGCCGAGGCAGAGCTTGCGCACCCGCGGGGGAAGCGCCGGCGGCAGCCCGCCATCGCCCTTGCCGCCGATCGAGACGAAGGACTTCTTCCCGCCGGTCAGCCGCTGCTGGATGACGAAGACCAGGCAGGCGATCAGCAGCAGCACCAGCGACAGCGTCGCCGCCCGGCCCGGATCCGCCTGGGCGCCGACGACGGCGAAGAAGATCTCGGTGGCGAGGACGTTGAAGCTGCCGCCCAGCACCACGGCATTGCCGAAATCGGCGATGCTCTCGATGAAGCCGAGCAGGAAGGCATTGGCCAAGCCCGGCATCAGCAGCGGCAGCGTCACCGTCCGGAAGATCTTTTCGGGCGAGGCGCGCAGCATGGAGGCGGCCTCTTCCAAGGTGGGGGAAAGCCCCTCCACCACGCCGATCAGGACCAGGAAGGCGATGGGCGTGAAGGCGAACAACTGCGCCAGCAGGATGCCCGGCAACCCGTAGATCCAGCGCCCCAGCTCCAGCCCGAACCAGTCGGCCGCCAGCTGCGACACCACCCCCGAGCGGCCGAAGATCAGGATCAGCCCAAGGCCCAGGATGAAGGGGGGCGTGACGATCGGCAGCACCGTCAGCCAGCGCAGCGGCTTCGCCATGGCCACGCCGAGCCGGCCGCGCGTCACCAGCAGCGCGAAGGCCAGGCCCAGCACGGTGGTGCCGAAGCCGACCAGCGTCGCCACCAGCAGGGTGTTCCAGACCACGCCGCAGCGCGGCCCGCCGGCCAGGCAGCCCAGCCCCCAGAGCCGGTCATCCGCCAGCCGCGTCACCGCCGAGAGCGGGCTGAGCGCGCCGCCGGCATCGCGGAAGGCATCGCCCAGCAGGGCGGCGAGCGGCAGGAAGGTGAAGAGCAGCACGCCGAGGCCGATCGCGGTCGCGCAGCCGGCGGTGAAGGCGTCGCCGCGGAAGGCGCCGCGCCCGGCCAGCCCCGCCGAGGCGGTCAGCGCCAAGCCCATGGCCACCAGGCTGCCGCCCCAGCCGATGCCGTATTGCCGGTCATCGAGGACGCCGAAGATGCCCTCCAGCCCGGGCCAGGCCCAGCCCTGCACGCCGATCGCCAGGCCCTGGATCACCAGCAGCGCCAGGCCGATCCCGCCGGCCAGCAGGAAACCGGTGGCCTGGGCACGGCGCGGCAGCGGGGCGATCCCGGCCGCCAGCGCGACCGCCGGGGCCAGCACCGCCGGCCACAGCCACCAGCGGCCCTGGCTGGCCGCCTGCAGCACGGCGGGGGCGAAATCCGCCTCCCGCCACCAGCCGGGAATCTCCCGGAGCGCGGTCAGCACCCCGTCCTGGGCGAGGTACCATGGGAAGAACAGGGCGGCGATCAGGGCGATCGCGGCCCCGGCGAGGCCGGCGGCGCGCATGGCGGGGTTCGATCAGCGCGGCAGGCTGTTGACCTCGCGGTCCCAGCGTTCGATCAGGCGGCGGCGCTCGGCGCTGGTGCCATACTTGGCGAAGTCATAGTCGATCAGCCGGATCTGGCTCATCTGCGGCGCCTCGGCCGGGACCGGGGTGTTGCGGTTCGACGGCGTCTGGAACGACTTGGCCTCGGCGCCGATCTGCTGGGCGGCGGGGGTCAGCGCCCAGTCGTAGAAGCGGCGCGCGTTGCGCTCGTTGCGGCTGCCGCGGATGATCGACATCGAGCCGATCTCATAGCCGGTGCCCTCGCAGGGCAGCGCGAACTGCGCCGGGAAGCCGCCCAGCCGCTCGGTCACCACGTCATGCACGAAGGAGATCGAGACGCCGGTCTCGCCGCGCGCCACCGCCTTGACCGGGGCCGTGCCGCTGCGCGGATAGGCGTTGATGTTGCGGTGCAGCTGCTTCAGGTAGTCGAAGGCCGCCTCCTCGCCCATCACCTGCACCATGGTGGCGATCATCACATAGGCGGTGCCGCTGGACTGCGGATTGGCCATCTGGATCTCGTTGCGGAAGGGCGGCGTCAGCAGGTCGCGCCAGCAGGCCGGCGGCGTGATGTTGCGCCGCGCCAGCAGCTCGGTGTTGAAGCCGAAGCCCAGCGCACCGGCATAGATGCCGACCGTGCGATACTGCGAATCCCGCGCCTGCTTCTGCGCCCAGTCATACAGCTGGTCGAGCATCGGCGAGCGGTATTCGGCGGTCAGATTGTCCTCGGCCGCCTGCAGATGCGGGTCGCCGGTGCCGCCATACCAGATGTCGCCGCGCGGGTTCTGCGCCTCGGCGCGGATCTGCGCCAGCACCTCGCCGCTGCCCTTCTGGGACATGCTGACGCGGATGCCGGTTTCCTTGGAGAAGGCATTGGCGGCGGCCTGGCACCATTCGACCTGGGCCGAGCAGTAGAGGTTCAGGCTGCCCTGGGCGGCGGCCGGCGCCACGGCCAGGCCGAGGCCGAGCAGCGCGAAAGCGGTCGCGCCAAGGGCGCGGCGGAAGGTCGTTGAGCGCATGGTTTCCCCCTGGGGCCGGCACTGGCGCGGCTGCGGGGAGGAATGAAATAGAACTGTCACATTTGCAATGGCGGCCTGCCGCCGGCACCGCTAGGGCAGCGGCGCCGTTTCCTTCAGGAAGGCGGCCAGCTGGCGGAAGCTGTCGCCGCGCGGATCGGTGCCGCGCCAGACCAGGCCGATCTGCCGGCCGATGCCCTCCTCGTCCAGCGCCCGGGTGGCGACCAGCCCGTCCAGCTCGCCGCCGCCCGCCTGCCCCGCCAGCGCCGGCAGCAGGGAGAAACCCTCGCCGGCGGCGATCATGTGGCGCAGCATCTCCAGGCTGCTGGCGAAGCGTTCCTCGCGGTCGCCGCGCGGCAGCGCGCAGAGGGAGAGGGCCTGGTCGCGCAGGCAATGCCCCTCCTCCAGCAGCAGCAGCCGGTCGGCCTCCTCGGCGCCCTGCAGCGCCTGCAGGGTCAGCCGGCGCCGCGCCAGCAGTGGATGCCCCGACGGACAGGCCAGCAGGAAGGGCTCGAAGAACAGGAGCTCGGCGGCGAGGCTGCCGGCGGGCGGCGGCAGGGCGATCAGCGCGGCGTCCAGCTCGCCCTGCTCCAGCGCCGCCACCAGCCCGGCGGTGCGGCCTTCCTGCAGCCGCAGCACCAGCGCCGGGAAGCGGGCGCGCACGTCGCGCAGCACCCGCGGCAGGTAGTAGGGACCGAGCGTCGCAATCACCCCGAGCCGCAGCGGGCCGCAAAGCGGCGCCGCCTGCTGCTGCGCCAGGTCGAGCAGGCCGCGCGCCTCGCGCATCACCGCGCGGGCCTGGGCCAGCAGCACCGCGCCCTGCGCGGTCACCGTGATGCGGCGCGCCTGCCGCTCGAACAGCGTGACGCCGAGCAGCCCCTCGAGCTTGCGGATCTGCTCGGACAGCGCCGGCTGGCTGACGCCGCAGCGCTCGGCGGCGCGGCCGAAATGCCGCAGCTCGGCCACCGCCACGGCATATTCGAGGTCGCGCAGCGACAGCCCGGCCAAAGTCTGCGGCGCCATCTTCCGGTCAGTCCGCCCCACGCAATGGAGCGGCAGAGTGCCATGCCGGGGGTGCGGCGACAATCTCGCGCCTGGCTCAGCCGCCCGAGAGCCCCTTGGCGATGGTCGCCAGCGAGCCGGCGATGGCCAGCGCCAGCGCCGCCTGGCGGCCGCGCTCGGCCGGCACATGCGGCGCTAGGCGCTGGCCCAGCAGCAGCCCGGCGCCGAGCGCGCCGAGCAGCAGCGCGGCCTCGGCCAGGCCGATCGGCGGCAGGCCCTTGGCCAGCACCGAGCTGCCATTGACGATGGCGAAGTAGAGCTGGATGGAGCCGACGAAGGCGCGGTGCCCCCAGCCGCTGCCCAGGGCATAGATGGTCACCGCCGGCCCGCCGATGCCGGCGGTCACCGTCATGAAGCCGCTGACCGCCCCCGCCCCGACCGCGCCGCCCCAGCCATGGAAGATGCCGAGCTTGCGGGCATGCTGCACCGCCAGCAGCGCCGCCACCGACAGCGCGCCGATGCCCACCATCAGCGCCGGCGCCGGCACCACCGCCGCCGTCCAGAGGCCAAGCGGGAAGGCCAGCAGCGCCGGCACCGCGAGCAGCGCCACGCGCCGCGGCTGCACGTCGCGCCAGACCTGGGCCAGCAGCAGCAGGTTGGTGCAGAAGGCCAGGGCATTGGCCAGCAGCACGCCCAGATGCGGCCCGGTGGCGAGCACCAGCAGCGGCGCCGCCACCAGCGAGAAGCCGATGCCGGTCAGCCGCTGCGTCGCCGCGCCGACCAGCACCGCCGCCCCCATCAGGGCCAGGCCAGCGGCGCCGACCGCCTCCATCATGCCGCCGCCCCGAGATAGTCGGCGGCGCAGAGCGCCTGCAGCCGGATCACCGCGATGGCCTCCTCCAGCGCGACATGCTCCTGGTCGGTGCCCATGCTGAGGTTGGAGGGGCCGCAGATCACCGCCGGGATGCCGCGCCAGCGCCAGTAGCGCGCATCGGTGCCGCCCAGGCTGCAGACCGGCGCGGCGTCGAGGCCCAGCAGGTCGCGGGTGTGGCGCCGCAGGATCTGCGCCATCTCGCCATCCGGGTCGGTCATGCTGGCGGGGTAGGAATGGTCCTCGTTGACCACCATCGAGCAATGGCCGGCCGCCGCCATCGCCTCCAGCTCGGCGCGGACGGCGTCGCGGTCGGTGCCATAGGGCAGGCGGATGTCGAGATGCGCGCTGCAGGCGGTCGGGATCTGCGTCGCCTTCTGCCCGCCCTGGATGATGCCGATATTGACGGTGATGCGCCGCGCATTCTCGGCCGCGCCCTCGCCCAGCAGGCGGTCGGCGGTGGCCACCGTCGCGGGGGCCGTCAGCAGCGCGTCGATCGCCGGGTCCATGGCGCCGAGCTTCAGGTGGAAGCGCTCGTAGATGGCGTGGGTCAGCCAGACGATGCGCTCGATCGGGTTGGGCGCCTGGTGCGGATAGCCGCCATGCCCGCCGATCCCCGTCGAGGAGAGCGAGAAGCGCAGCGTCCCCTTCTCCATGAAGCGGATATTTCCCAGTCCGCTGGGCTCGCCATTGAGGCAGCAATCCGCTTCCACGACCTCGGGATGCCGCTCGAACAGGAAGCGGGTGCCGTGGCGGCCGCCCGACTGCTCGTCCGAGACCACGGTCAGCGACAGCGCGCCGGCCAGCGCGTCTCGATGCGCATGCAGGTAGCAATAGGCCATGATGCCGGCCAGCGTGCCGGTCTTCATGTCCGAGGCGCCGCGGCCATAGAGCAGCCCGTCGCGGATCTCGGCCTCCCACAGCGCCTCGTTCTGCACCGGGAAGACATCCATGTGGCCGTTCAGCACCAGGTGCCGCCCCGGCCGCGCGCCGTCCCAGCGGCCGACGATATTGGGCATCTCCTCTACCGCCGACAGGGTGCGGTGCGGCACGCCGAAGCGGTCCAGGATGCCGCGGACGAAGGCGGCGGCCTCGCGCGTGTCGCCGGGCGGGTTGACGCTGTGGATGCGCAGGAACTGCTGCAGGGTGGCGATGAGCTCGTCGCGGTCGGCGTCGATGCGCGCGTTGATGGCGTCGCGCAGCGCGGAAGTGGTGGCCAAGGCCCGTCCCCTCGGATGGCGTTTTGCCATGGGGTGGCACCGGCCGGCGGGGCTGGCAAGCCCGCGCACGGATCATTCGGCAAAACCTATCGCAGCCTGAGAAAAGATCGATTTATCCGATCGAAGGCCGGCTGCTAGTCAGGCTCCATCCGCTTCTGGAGCTGCTGCCCATGTCCGACACCCCCCGCCCCCCCGTGCTGACCACCACAGCCGGCGCCCCGGTCCCCGACAACCAGAACAGCCTGTCGGCGGGGCCGCGCGGGCCGCTGCTGATGCAGGACTACCGGCTGATCGAGAAGCTGGCGCACCAGAACCGCGAGCGCATCCCCGAGCGCGTGGTGCATGCCAAGGGCTCCGGCGCCTATGGCACGCTGACGGTGACGCAGGACATCACCCGCTTCACCCGGGCGGCGCTGTTCCGCCCCGGCGCGGTGACCGAGACGCTGCTGCGCTTCTCCACCGTTGCCGGCGAGCGGGGTGCGGCGGATGCCGAACGCGACGTGCGCGGCTTCGCGCTGAAATTCTACACCGAGGAAGGCAACTGGGACCTGGTCGGCAACAACACGCCGGTCTTCTTCATCCGCGACCCGATGAAGTTCCCCGACTTCATCCGCACCCAGAAGCGCCACCCGGCCACCAACCTGCGCTCGCCCACCGCCATGTGGGATTTCTGGTCGCTCTCGCCCGAGAGCCTGCACCAGGTGACCATCCTGTTCGGCGACCGCGGCCTGCCGCAGGGCTACCGCTTCATGAACGGCTACGGCAGCCACACCTATTCCTTCCTCAACGCGGCGAATGAGCGCTTCTGGGTCAAGTTCCACTTCAAGTCGCTGCAGGGGATCAGGACCTGGACCAATGACGAGGCCAATGCCGTCATCGCGACCGACCGCGAGAGCGCGCAGCGCGACCTCTACGATGCCATCGAGCAGGGCGACTTCCCGCGCTGGCGCGTCTGCGTCCAGGTGATGCCGGAGGGCGACGCCGAGCGGACCCCCTACAACCCCTTCGATCTCACGAAAGTCTGGCCGCATGCCGACTATCCGCTGATCGAGGTCGGCGTGCTGGCGCTGAACCGCAACCCGCGCCACTATTTCGCCGAGGTCGAGCAGGCCTCCTTCTCGCCTTCCAACATCGTCCCCGGCATCGGCTTCTCGCCCGACAAGGTGCTGCAGGGCCGGCTCTTCGCCTATGCCGACGCGCATCGCTACCGGGTGGGAACGCATTACGAGGCGCTGCCGGTCAACCGCCCGCGCTGCCCGGTGCACCACTACCATGCCGATGGCGCCATGCGCTTCGACGCGCCGGTGGGCGGCGACGCCTATTACGAGCCGAATTCCTTCGGCGGGCCGGTCGAGGCGCCCGCCGCGCAGGAGCCGCCGCTGCGCCTCGCGGGGGATGCCGACCATCACGACCACCGCGCCGGCAATGACGATTACACCCAGCCCGGCAACCTGTTCCGGCTGATGGACGCGGCGCAGCAGCAGCGGCTGTTCCGCAACATCGCCGCCGCCATGCAGGGCGTGCCGCGCGCCATCATCGACCGCCAGCTGGCGCATTTCTCCCGCGCTGACCCCGCCTATGGCGCCGGTGTCGCCGCGGCGATCGAGCGGCTGCACGGCGTCCCCGGCTCGGCCCCCACCAGCAACGAGACCGGGCAGGCGGCCGAATAGCGCCCCTCCGCCCGAATGTCGCGGCCGCCGCCCGGCCGCGACGCTGCCCGCCGCGGTGCCCGGCCTGCCCCCTCCCCCGCGAAGGGGCACCGCGGCGGGACCTTCCTGCCTGATGGAGCCTGCCCGATGTCCGCCGCCCTGCAGCCCCGCCCGCCGACCGCCACCCTGCTCGACGCTGCCCTGGCCCGCGCCAGCCTGGCGCATGCCGGCGGCGGGCAGGCGCCGCTGCGGCGCGCCGGCACCCGCGCCTCGCCGCTGGCCCTGGTGCAGACCCGGCTGGTGCTGCAGGCGCTGGGCCAGGCCGCCGGGCTGGCGCCGCAGCAGGCCGGTCTGGCCGTGCCGCTCGCCACCAGCGGCGATGCCGAGCAGCGCCGGTCGCTGGCGGCGCTGGGCGGCAAGGGGCTCTTCGCCAAGGAGATCCATGAGGCGCTGCTCGACGGGCGTGTGGACTTTGCCGTCCACAGCCTGAAGGACCTGGAGACCGAGCTGCCGCCCGGCCTGGTGATCGCCGCCCACCTGCCGCGCGAGGATGTGCGCGATGCCCTGGTGCTCGCCCCCGGCACGCCACCGGAGGAGCATGCGCGGCCCTTCCCCACCCTGCCGGTCGGCGCCCGCATCGGCACCGCCTCGGCGCGGCGGATGGCGCAGCTGCGCCACGCCCGGCCGGACCTGCGCTTCGGCCTGCTGCGCGGCAATGTGCAGACCCGGCTGGCGCGCCTGGCCGCCGGCGATTTCGGCGCCACCCTGCTGGCCATGGCCGGGCTGAACCGCCTGGCGCTGAACAACCTGGCGCTGGCGGGCCGCGAGGCGGTGGCGCTGGCGCCCGAGGCGATGCTGCCCGCCGTCGGGCAGGGCATCATCGCGGTGACCGCCCGCGCCGGCGACACCGCCACCCTGGCGGCGCTGGCCCGGCTCGACGACCCGGAGGCCCGGCTGGCGGCAACCGCCGAGCGCGCCCTGCTGGCCGCGCTCGACGGCTCCTGCCGCACGCCGATCGGCGCGCTGGCGCGGCGGCTGCCGGATGGGCGGCTCTGCCTCACTGGACTGGTGGCCCGTGCCGATGGCAGTTTCCTGCTGCGCCGCAGCCTCTCCGGCGCCCCGGCCGATGCTGCCCGGCTGGGCCTGACCCTCGGCGAATTGCTGCGCGCCGACAGCCCCGCGGATCTTTTCGCATGAGTTTCATCAATCCACCGGCCGACGGCGCCCTGCCCGCCGCCTATGGCACCCGCACCGGGGTGCTGCTGGTCAATCTCGGCACGCCGGATTCCACCGGCTTCTGCGACGTCCGGCGCTACCTGAAGGAATTCCTCTCCGACCGCCGGGTGATCGAGCTCTGCCCCTTCCTGTGGCAGACGCTGCTGCAGGCGATCATCCTGAACACCCGCCCGCAGAAGAGCGGCGCCAACTACCGCCGTATCTGGAACGAGGCGCTGAATGAATCGCCGCTGCGCACCTATACCCGCGCCCAGGCGGAGAAGCTGCGCGCCGCGGTCGGCGAGGGCGGCCCGGTGATCGACTGGGCGATGCGCTACGGCAAGCCCTCGGTGAAGGAGCGGATGCTGGCGCTGCAGGAGGCCGGCTGCGACCGCATCCTGCTGCTGCCGCTCTATCCGCAATACAGCGCGCCGACCACCGCCACGGTGAACGATGCCGCCTTCCGGGCGCTGCTGAAGATGCGGCGGCAGCCGGTGCTGCGGATCGTGCCGCCCTTCCCCGACCATCCCCGCTACATCGCGGGCCTCGCCCAGTCGGTGCGCGACGCGCTGGCCGCGCTGCCCGAGCCGCCGCAGCGCATCGTGGTCTCCTTCCACGGGCTGCCGCTGCGCTATGTGCGCAAGGGCGACCCCTATGTCGCCGAGTGCGAGCGCACCATCGCCGCGCTGCGCGCCGCCCTCGGCTACGACGCCGAGACCATGCCGCTGACCTTCCAGTCCCGCTTCGGCCGCGAGCCCTGGCTGGAGCCCTATACGGACGAATTCGTCACCGCGCTGCCGGCCCAGGGCATCACCCGCATCGCGGTGATCACCCCGGGCTTCCTGGCCGATTGCATCGAGACCCTCGACGAGATCGGCAACGAGCTGCGCGAGGAGTTCGAGCATGCCGGCGGCCAGGAGATGACCGT
This sequence comes from Roseomonas sp. USHLN139, assembly GCF_037145735.1. NCBI lineage: Bacteria > Pseudomonadati > Pseudomonadota > Alphaproteobacteria > Acetobacterales > Roseomonadaceae > Roseomonas > Roseomonas sp. USHLN139. Next base: position 94,904 of record NZ_JBBCWY010000002.1, read on the forward strand.
CATCCCCTGCCTGAACGATTCCCCCGCCGCCATCGCGCTGCTGCAGGAGATCGTCGAGACCGAGCTCTCCGGCTGGCGCTGAGCCGGCCGGCGGACGGCGCGGGGGGCGGTGCCGCCCGCCGCGCCGGCGCCGCCCTCACCGCCAGCGCAGGGCGAGGGCCACCAGGGAGGCCGCGAGGGACAGCGCCATCACGCCGGCCCAGCCGGCCAGCCCCTGCACCAGGGCGCCGAGCCCGGCGCCGCCCGCCATGCCGATGAAGACGCCGGTGAAGAGCAGCGCGTTCAGCCGGCTGCGCGCCTCCGGCTGCAGCCCGTAGACGATGGTCTGGTGCGCCACCAGCGCCGCCTGCACGCCGAAGTCGAAGCCGACCGCGCCGGCCGCCAGCAGGCCGAGCGCCAGCGGCAGGGGCAGCGTACCGGCCAGCGCCGTGCCCAGCAGCAGCGCGAAGGCCGCCGCCGAGATCGCCGCCCCCAGCCGCGTCACCATGGCGGGGCCGCGACGGTCGGCCAGCCGGCCCGCGAGCGGCGCCGCCAGCGTCCCCGCCGCGCCCGCAAGGCCGAAGGCGCCCGCCGCCGCGCTGCCCAGCCCGTATTGCTGGTGCAGCATCAGCGCCAGCCCCGACCAGAAGGCGGAGAAGCCGAGCGCCAGCGCGCCCTGCGCCAGCGCCGCCCGCCGCAGCACCGGCTGCCCCCGCCACAGCCGCAGCAGCGACAGCAGCAGCCCGCCATAGGGCAGCCGCGTCGTCGGCGCGAAGCGCGGCAGCCAGGCGAGGGCGGCGGCCAGGATGCCCGCCTCGGCCAGGGCGGCCGCCAGGAAGACCGCGCGCCAGCCGAAATGCTCGGCGATGATCCCGCTGGCGACGCGCGACAGCAGGATGCCCAGCAGCAGCCCGGTCATCACCGTCCCCACCAGCCGCCCGCGCTGCGCCGGCGGCGCCAGGATGGCCGCCGCCGGCACGATGTCCTGCGCCACCGTCGCGGTCAGCCCGATCGCTAGGCTGCCGGCCAGCAGCATCGGCAGGCCCGGCGCCAGGCCGGTGCCCGCCAGCGCCAGCACCAGCAGCGCCGCCTTGGCGAGGATCAGCCGGCGCCGGTCGATCCGGTCGCCCAGCGGCGCCAGCAGCAGGATGCCCAGCGCATAGCCGAGCTGGGCCAGCATCGGCGCCAGCCCGACCGCGCCGGCGCCGGGGAAGGCGTCCTGCAGCAGGCCCAGGATCGGCTGGACATAATAGAGGGACGCCACGCTGAAGCCGGCGCCGCTGGCCAGCAGTAGCACCAGGCCGGGGCTCGGCCCGGCTTCGCTCAATGCATCATCCGTATGGGTGAGGTTCAGGGCAGACATCGGCGGAAAGCCTCCGGAACAAGGATGGCCTTCCAGATATCCGGTGATGCGCCGCCGCTGTAGTGGCCGCCCCCGCAGAAGCATGATACGTCCGGCGTATGACCGAGCCCCGCGACGGCACCGATCGCCTCGAACTGATGCGCAGCTTCCTGGCGGTGGCCGAGGCGGGCAGCCTCTCGGCGGCGGCGCGGCGGCTCGGCGTCAGCCAGCCGACCGTCAGCCGCCGGCTGCAGCAGCTCGAGCGGCTGCTCGGCCTGCGCCTGCTGCGCCGCTCCACCCATGGATTGTCGCTGACCGCCGAGGGCGAGCGCGCCCTCGCCCAGGCCCGCGACCTGCTCGACGGCTGGGAGGCGCTGGAGGCCTCGCTGCGCGGCGCCCGCGACGCGCCGCGCGGGCTGCTGCGCGTCCAGGTGCCGCATGCCTTCGGCCAGGACCAGCTGATCGCGCCGCTGGCCGACTATCTGCGCGCCTGGCCGGAGGCGCAGGTGGAATGGCGGCTGAACGACCGCGCGCCGGATTTCATCGGCGGCGCCGTCGACTGCGCCATCCGCGTCGGCTGGGTGGAGGACCCCTCGGTGGTCGCCGTGCTGCTGGCCGAGGTGCCGCGCATCGCCGTCGCCGCCCCGGCCCTCTGGGGCGCCGGCCCGCCGCCCGAGACCGCCGCCGCGCTGGCCCCGCTGCCCTGGCTGGCGCTGACCACCTACTACCGGGACGAGCTGCTGCTGACCCATGCGACCGAGGGCACGCACCGCCTGGCGCTGCGCCCGCGCCTGGCGACCGACAGCCTCTACGCGCTGCGCGCCGCGGCGCTGGCCGGGCTGGGCGCGGCGGTGCTCTCGGCCTGGGTGGTGGCCGAGGACCTGTCTGCCGGCCGCCTGGTCCGCCTGGCCCCCGGCTGGCAGGCCGCCCCCCTGCCCGTCTACCTGATCTACCCCGCCGGCCGGCTGCAGCCCGCGCGGCTGAGAGAATTCATCGCCCTGATCCGCGCCCGCCTGCCCGGCATCGCCGGGCTGACGCCGCGTTGACAGCGCCGGCGCGCGGCCGAAAGCTGCCTCCCGTCCAGGGAGAACACCGAAACAAATGGCCTCCACCGTCCTTGATTCCCTGCTGTTCCGCGACGCCTTCTCGACGCCCGCCATGCGCGCCGTCTTCGCCGACCGCGCCCTGATCGCCCGCTATATCGAGGTGGAGATCGCCCTGGCCCGCGCCGAGGCCCGGCTCGGCATCATCCCGGCGTCCGCGGCCGAGGAGATCGCCGCGCGCTGCAGCCTGGAGGATCTCGACTTCGACCGGCTGCGGGAGGAGACCGACAATGTCGGCTATCCGATCCTGCCGCTGGTGCACCAGCTGGTCGGGCAATGCGGCGAGGCGGGCCGCTGGCTGCACTGGGGCGCCACCACCCAGGACATCATGGACACCGCCGATGTTCTCCGCCTGCGCGACGGCCTCGCCCTGGTCGAGGCCGATGTCGCCACGCTGCGGCAGATCCTGGCGGCGCTGGCAGAACGGCATCGCGACACGCCGATGGCCGGGCGCACGCATCTGCAGCAGGCGCTGCCGGTCACCTTCGGCTACAAGGCGGCGATCTGGCTGGCCGGCCTCGACCGCCATGCCGAGCGGCTGCGCCAGCTCAAACCCCGCCTGCTGGTCGGGCAGTTCGCCGGTGCTGCCGGCACGCTGGCCTCGCTCGGCGAGCAGGGTCTCGCCGTGCAGGCCGAATTCTGCCGCGAGCTCGGCCTCGGCCAGCCCGTCACCACCTGGCATGTGGCGCGGGATGCCTTCGCGGAAACCGTCAACCTGCTGGCGCTGATCGCAGGATCGCTGGGCAAGATCGCGCTCGACATCATGCTGCTGGCCTCGACCGAATTCGCCGAACTCTACGAGCCTTTCGTCAAAGGCCGCGGCGCCTCCTCGACCATGCCGCAGAAGCGCAACCCGATCTCGGCCGAGCTGATGCTGGCGGCCGCCAAGGCGGTGCGGCAGCAGGCCGGACTGATGCTGGATGCCATGGTGCAGGATCTGGAACGCGCCACCGGCCCCTGGCATGCCGAGTGGATCGCCATCCCGGACGCCTTCCTGCACACTGCCGGCGCGCTGCACCAGGCGAAGTTCGCGCTGGGCGGGCTGATCGTCGATGCCGGCCGGATGCAGCAGAATCTGGGGCTCAGCCGCGGGCTGATCGTCGCCGAGGCGGTGATGATGGGCTTAGCCCGCTTCACTGGCCGCGATGCGGCGCACGACATCGTCTATGACGTCTGCCGCAGCGTGAACGAGCAGGGCGGCAGCCTGGCCGAGGCGCTGGGCCGCCACCCGGAGGTCACCCGCCATCTCGACCGCGCCGCCATCGACCGCCTGACCGATCCGGCCAATTACCTGGGCCTGGCGCCGGCGATGGTCGACCGGGCGCTGGCCGCCTCGCGCGCGCAGGGCTGAGCGGGCACCGCCTCACAGGAAAGGGCGCGATCCTTCCGGACCGCGCCCCCTTGCCGCCATGCGACGCTTCGCCAAGCTTCCATGGCAGTCCCGCGATGATCAGATCCGGCGGTCGGGCAGGCTGGCGCCGGTCCCCGGGCTGGCCATCCCGCGCGGGGTGCCGGTGACCGGGTCCACCGGCTCGACCTGGCCGTCCCAGCCGGCGGCGCGATACTCGGCCTCGCGCTCGCGCAGGTTCACCGGGCTGTGGCGGTCGAGAATGGTCTCCGCCTCCAGCCGGCGCGTCTCTTCGGTGCGCAGCGAAACCATGCTGCCGCCGCGCCGCATGCCCTCGGCATAGACCGGGGCTTCCGCCTCGCTGACGCCTGCGCCGGTCAGGCTGCCGATCAGGCCACCCGCCGCCGCGCCCGCACCGGCGCCGGTCAGTGCCGCCACCAGCGCGCCGGCCGCGACGATCGGGCCGATGCCGGGAATGGCCAGGGCGCCCAGGCCGGCCGCCAGGCCGGCGCCGCCGCCGACCACGGTGCCCAGCGTGGCGCCGATGCCGGCACCGGACTTACCGCCTTCCTTGGCCTCGTGCGTGGTGGTGCTGTCATGCACGGCATGGCCGTGATCCAGCGGTTCGGCGCCATGCGCCACGATGCCGACATCCTGCGGCGAGAAGCCGGCGGCCTCCAGCGCGCGGACCGCCTGCAGCGCATGGTCGCGGGTGTCGAAAAGACGGGTGATGGTGATCTGGCTCATGGGATGTCCTCCTCTGCTGCTCGGTTCAGCGCGCCGCGGCCGTGCCGGAGATGACCTGGCCCTTGAAGTCCAGGCCGACCTGTACCGGCTTGCCGTCGCGCATCGCCTGGCCGCGCCAGACGCCCTGATCGTCCTTCTTCAGCCCTTCGACCTGGGTGAAGCCGGCTTCCTCGATACGGCCGCGCGCCTGCGCCTCGGTGAAGCTGTTGGCGCCGGCGACGGGAACGCTGCCCACGGCCGGGGCATCGGTGCGCTCCGCCGGGCGCTCGCCGGGGGTGGCCGGCACCGGCGGAACGGCGGTGCGCTCGGGCGGGGCCGGGTTGGCGCCGGGCGCCGGGGCAGCAGCGCCTTGCGCCATGGCAGCGGGGGCTGCCAGCAAGGCGACAACAAGAGCCAGGGCCGGGGTGGTGCCGCGCATCTATATCTCTCCCTTCTTCTTGCCGCGCCCAGTTCAAGCGCGGCCTTCGGGGGGATAACGACAGAAACGGCGTCGCGTTTACAACAATCGCACAAGAAAAAATGCCAGGGCTTCGCTAGGGCGCGCAGCAAAGGGCCAAGCGGAAAGTTTCCGGGGAGCTGTCGCTTTCCGCGCGATGCCGGCGCCGGGCCCGTGCCCCGCCGGCCAGGGCCGCAGAGACAAAATTAACTGCTCCTGCGCTCAACTGCGGCAATGAGCGCAGCAAAACCTGCCCTGCCATCGCAGGCCGCCCCCCTCCCCCTTCCGGCGCTGCTGCGGCGGCCCGAGAAGCTGCTCTATGCCGGCCTCGGCCTGCTGCTGCTGGCCAGCACGGTCGAGCTCGGCTGGCAGATCAGCATCGCCACCGCCCTGGACCGCGCCGCGGCGGCGGCCGAGCCCGACACCCCGCTCGGCCTGCGCCGCGCCCTGCTGGACGAGGCGCCGCTGCTGCAGGGCGGGCGCCTCTCCATCACCCCTGCCCCCGGGGCCGCCTATGCCCTGACCTACCGCCAGCCGCTCTATGGGCCGCTCACCCGGGCGCTCTGGGGCACCGAGATCGCCCATCGCGCCCTGGTGCCGCCGCCGCCCTGAGCCGGGGTGGCCGCACGGCACCAGGCGCCGGCCGCGACCAGACGCCGGCCGGTCAGGCGCCGGTCAGTGGTGATAGGCGGCGGCGCCGAGCAGGCCGGTATGCGGCCGCAGCACCTGCCAGATCGGCAGCGCCTGCAGATAGCCGCTGAACCGCCCCTTGGCGGTGAAGCCGCGGCGGATCGCGGCGCCATCCAGCAGCGGCCCCAATGTCCGGCACAGCCCGCCGGCGACATAGACGCCGCCTTCGGTCAGCAGGCTGAGCGCCAGATTGCCCGCCACCGCGCCGAGCATCTCGCAGAACAGCGTCACCGCCTGGGCGCAGACCGGCTCGCCCTTCTGCGCCTGGTCCGAGACATCCCGCGACGTCTCCAGCCGCAGCACGGCGCCTTCCATCTCGGCCAGGATGCGGGCCACCTCCAGCAGCCCGGGCCCGCAGACCAGCCGCTCCTGCGAGACATGCCCGCCATGGAGCTGGCGCATCCGCTTCAGCAGCTCCGCCTGCAGCGCGTCCTGCGGCGCGAAGGAGGCATGCCCGCCCTCGCTCGGCAGGATCTGGTGCCGCCCGCTGGAATCCTCCTGCAGGAAGGCGACCCCGAGCCCGGTGCCCGGCCCGATCACCAGCCGCGGCCGTCGCGGCCGCGCCTCGCCGGGCTGCAGCACCACCGTGTCGCGCGGCGCCAGCAGCGGCACCGCCGCCGCCTGCGCCACGAAGTCGTTGATCACGGTCAGCTTGCGCAGCCCCAGCGCCTGCTCCGCTTCCCGGATCGAGAACCGCCACGGGCTGTTGGTGAAGGAGACAGCATCCCCCAGCACCGGCGTCGCCACCGCCAGCACCGCCTCCTCGACCGGCTGCCCGGCCAGATAGGCCCGTGCCGCCTCGACCAGGCCCGCATGCTCGGCGACCGGCAGCTTGCGTTCCGCCTCCGGCAGCCCGCCCGGCCGGCAGAGCGCGAAGCGGGCATTGGTGCCGCCAATATCGCCGATCAGGCGCAGCGGGGCGTCGGTCATCCAGGCATTCCCTCCAGAAACGCGAAAGGCCCGGCGCCATGGCACCGGACCTGCCTGTTGTTGGTCTTCGCGACCGCCGGCGCAACCGCCTCAGAAGGGCAGCGTCCAGGCCTCCTGGATCAATTCCACCCCCTCCCCCCGGCGCCGCAGATGCGCATAGCCCGGGAAATGCACATGCATCCCGGCCACCAGCATCCGCTCCGCCGCCACCATGTCGAAGGTGCGCTTCCGGGTGGCGATGGCCTGCGCCGGGTCGACGTCGAACTGCATCGTCACCTCCGGATGCGGCACCTGCACCTCCGGCACATGGATGATGTCGCCCCAGATCAGCAGCTGCTCGTCGCCGGATGCGATGCGGTATCCGCTATGCCCCGGCGTGTGCCCCGGCAGATGCACCGCCGTGACGCCGGGGAACACCTCGGCGCCGTCGGTGAAAGGCTTCAGCCGGTCGCGATACGGCGCCAGCTGCGCCGGGGCATGGGTGAAGTACAGCACGCCCTGCTTGGTCTCGGCCGCCACCCGCGCCGCCTCGGGGTCCTGCCAATAGGCCAGCTCGGCCGCGTGCAGCCCGAGCTCGGCCTGCGGGAACAGCGCCTCGCCATGCACATCCGCCAGACCGTTGGAATGGTCGGGATGCAGATGCGTCAGCAGCACCGTGTCGATCGCCTCGGGCGGCACCTGCGCCGCCGCCAGATTGGCGAAAAGCTTGCCGGCCGTGGGCTGCATATGCGGCCCGCAGCCGGTGTCGATCAGCGCGATCCGGCCCTGCGACCAGATCAGGAAGGTGTTCACCGAACCCCGCCGCGGCGTCGGGCGGAAGGCATCGACCAGCAGCTCGGCGATGCGATCCTGCTCCATGTTCTGCAGCGCGGCATTCGAGCCGTTCAGGTAGCCGTCGCTGACCGCGGTGACCACGATGTCGCCGACACGCCGGTGATGCAGGCCAGGGACCTGGAACTCAGGGACAGCGACCATCGAAGCCTCCAAGACAGAAAGAAAGATCGGGGGAAAGTATTCCCCCGAATCCCCCTTCTATTTTTATCAGTTAAGAGTGGGCCAGCTTCAAGCCGGGCTCGCGCCAGGGCAGCACCGCCAGCTTGCCGGTCGTCGACAGCGTGACATAGGCCGTCTTCAGGTCGGCGCCGCCGAAGCAGATATTGGTCGGCATCCGCTCGGGCATCTTCACCACATCGACGATCTCGCCCTCCGGGCTCACCGTGGTGATCTCGCCCTCGACCAGGGTGGCCACGACGATGTTGCCGCTGGCCGCCACGGCCAGGCTGTCGAGCCGCCGGAAGCCGGGAAACTGGCAGACCAGGCGGCCGCCATGCGGGCTCGGCCAGGGCGCCTTCTTCACCTGCCCCGGGCCGATGATGTCCCAGGCCCAGAGCCGGCCCGTCTCGGTCTCGGCGGCATAGACCACCTTGCCGTCCGGCGACAGGCCGATGCCATTCGCGCCGCCCGGCACTGGGAAGGCCGCCTCGACGATCTTCGAGCCGTCGCTGGCCGCCCAGTAGATGCCGCCATGGTCGCGGTCGCGCGCCCGCACCTTGCCCAGGTCGCTGAACCAGAAGCCGTCCTGGCCGTCGAAGACGATGTCGTTCGGCCCCTTCAGCTTCACGCCATCGACCTGGTCGTAGAGCACCTTCACCGCGCCGGTCTTCGGATCGATCGTCTCGATCCGCCCGCCCGAATAGTCGGCCGACTGGCCGGAGGGCCGTAGCAGCCCATCCTCCTCATGCCAGGAGAAGCCGCCATTGTTGCAGAGGTAGAACAGCCCGCCCGGCCCCACCGCCAGCCCGTTCGGCGAGCCGCCCACCTGGGCGATGACGCTGCGCGTGCCGTCGGCGGCGATGCGGCTGACCACCTGCGCCGCCAGCTCCACCAGCACCACCGAGCCGTCCGGCATCGCCACCGGCCCTTCCGGGAAGCGCAGCCCTTCGGCGAGGATCTTCATCTCGGTCATCGGAACGCCCCCTCAGATCGCCGAGGGGTGGCGGGCCAGCGCCGTCACCCGCACATCCATGTAGGGAAACAGCGGCAGACCCGAGAGCAGCGTGTGCAGCTCGTCGGCGTCCTTGACATCGAAGATCGAGATATTGGCGTAGCGCCCGGCGACCCGCCACAGATGCGGCCACTTGCCGGAACGCTGGATCTCCTGCGCCATGGCCTTCTCGCGCGTCTTCAGGTCGTCCGCCTGCTGCGCCGGCATGTCCGGCGGCAGCTTCACCTCCATCGCCACGTGAAACAGCATTTCCTGGCTTCCCCTCAGAACATGTCCATCAGCTTCGCATGATCGGAAAGGTCGTCGGGGACGCCCTCGAAGATCATCCGGCCGGACTTCATGACCGCCACGCGGTCGGAAACGGCGAAGGCCTCGCCGACATTCTGCTCGACCAGCAGGATCGACATGCCCAGCCGCTGCTGCAGCGCCCGGATCGGCGCCATCAGATCCTGGAAGGTCTTCGGCGCGAGCCCGATCGAGGGCTCGTCCAGCAGCAGGATCGAGGGCCGCGACAGCAGCGCCCGCCCCACCGAGACCATCTGCTGCTGCCCGCCCGAGAGCGTCCCGGCCCGCCGCGTCCAGAACTCGCGGATGCGCGGCAGCACCTCCAGCACTTCCTCGGTGCGCTTCTCGGCCTCCGCGCCGTCCAGCTTGGCCGACCATAGGGCGAGCTGGAAGATCTCGCGCACCTGCAGGCCGGGGAAGACGCCGCGCCCCTCGGGCACATAGGCGACGCCCTCGCGCGCCATGGCCTCCGGCCGTGGCTTCAGCACCTGCCCGCGCAGCCGGATCTCGCCGCTGCTCGCCGGATGCAGCCCGAACAGCGTCTTCAGCAGGGTGGATTTCCCGGCGCCGTTATGCCCGACGAGGCAAAGCACCTCCCCCTGCGGCAGCGCGAAGTCAAACTGAGAGAAGACCTCGCGCCCGCCATAGCCGGCGCCAAGGCCCTTGCCGGACAGTGCCGGCGCCTGATGCCCGCTCATGTCCGCTGCTCCCCGAAATAGATGCCGATCAGCTTGGGATCGCGCAGGATCTCCTGCGGCGCGCCCTCGGCCAGCTTGGCGCCACGGTCGAGGAAGGCGATGCGGTCGGCGAGCTCGGTGACGATGTCCAGGTTGTGCTCGATCAGGCAGATGGTGACGCCGGACGCCACCGCGTCGCGCACCAGCTGCACGAAACGCGCCCGCGAATGCGGGTCGAGACCGGAGGCCGGCTCGTCCAGCAGCCAGATCCGCGCCCCCGTCGCCAGGATGCGCGCGACGGAGAGGAACTTTCTCTCCGCATAGGCAAGATCGACGGCGCGGGCATCGGCCTGCCTGGTCAGCCCGCAGCGGTCGAGCGCGGCATCGACCGCCGCCTCCCGCTTGCGCGCCGCGGCGCCGCCGCCCGGCTGCCACAGCCAGGCGGTGGGCTCGATGGCGGCGCGGACATTGTCGCGCACCGACATCCGGCCGAACAGCCGCAGGTCCTGGAAGCTGCGCGCGACACCCAGCCGCGCGATCAGATGCGGCGACTGGCCGAGGATCGACTTCCCGTCCAGCAGCACCTCGCCGCCATCGGGGATGATGTGGCCGGTGGCCAGGTTGAACAGCGTGGTCTTGCCGGCGCCGTTCGGCCCGACCAGCGCGGTGGTCACGCCTTCCTGCAGGTCAAGGTCGACATTCTGCACCGCCGCCAGGCCGCCGAACTTCTTGTCCAGCCCGCGGATCGAGAAGGGAACGCCCATCAGCGGCGCCCCCCCGCGATGCCGGCCGGTCGGAAGATCATCAGCAGGGTCATGGCCAGCCCGTAGATCAGCTGCTGCACCGCGCCGATCTGCGTCGGCGGGATGAAGGGCAGGAAGGAAAGCCCGGCCGGCAGCAGCAGCAGCAGCAGCACGCCGATCAGCGGCCCCGCCAGCGTCGCCGTGCCCCCGATGATGACCATCGCCATGACCAGGATCGACTGCTCGAGCGTGAAGCTCTCGACATTGACGAAGGCCATGTAGAAGGCGAAGAGCGCGCCGGCGACCCCGGCCATGGCACAGCCGAGCCCGACCGCCAGGGTCTTCAGCGCGCGCACATCCTTGCCGAAGGCCTCGGCCGCGCTCTCGCTGTCGCGGATCGCCATCAGCGCGCGGCCGAAGCTGCCGCGCATCAGCAGCCGCACCGCCAGCAGCAACAGCCCCAGCACCGCCAGCGCGAAGGCCAGGAACGGCGCCGGGCTCGAGATATCGGCGCCGAACAGCGTCGCCGGCGGGATGCCCACCAGCCCGCCATGCCCGCCGGTCAGCACATGCGCCTCGGAGAAGACGGTCACCGCCATCATCTGCAGGCCGAGGCTGGCGGCGACGAAATACTCGCCGCGCACCCGCAGCGCCGGCAGGGCCAGGCAGAGCGACAGCGCCGCCGAGATGGCGCCGCCGGCCAGGCAGGCCAGCAGCACATCGGGGATGAACTGCAGGGCCAGCTGCGCGCCCGCATAGGCGCCCAGCCCGAAGAACACCGCATGGGCGATGGAGAAAATACCGGCATAGCCGATCAGCACGTTCAGGCTGGCGGCCAGGATGCCGAAGATGGTGGCGAGCGTTGCCAGGTTGAGAAGATAGGCGGTCACCGCGCCACCGCCTGGCCGAACAGGCCGCTGGGCTTGAACAGGATGAAGGCGAAGAGCACGACGAAGCCGGCGGCCGCGCTCCATTGCGTATCCAGCACCGAGACCACGAGATTCTCCACGACGCCCAGCAGCAGCCCGGCCAGCGCCGCGCCGCGCAGGCTGCCGATGCCGCCGACCACCGCGGCGGCGAGGCTGACCAGCATCACCTGCGCCGCGATCGCCGGCTGCAGGCCGGAGGTCACCGCGGTCAGCACCGCCCCCGGCACCGCCAGCGCCGAGCCCAGCCCGAAGGCCACCATCGACAGCCGGCGCGAGGACAGGCCGAAGGCGCGCAGCAGCTCGGGATTTTCCGACAGCGCGCGCAGCCCGATGCCGAGCCGCGTCCGCTCCAGGAACAGGGTGACGGCCCCGAACAGCACCAGCGCCACGCCCACCGCCACCCAGAAGATATCTGCCAGGTAGAGGCCGGGCAGCACCTCGTGTGCCCGCGTCAGGCTGGAGCCGACCACCGCGAAGCCACGGCCGAAGCCGAGCTCGATCAGGCTCTGCACCACGATCGTCATGCCGAAGGCCGCGACGAAGACCGTGAAGAACGAGCCCTCGTGCCGCTGGATCGGGCGATAGACGAAGAAGTCCATGAACAGGCCGAAGGCGACGGCAACGGCCAGCGCCGCCCCTGCCCCCACGAACCAGGGAAAGCCTGCCTGGCTGAGCGCCAGGAAGGTGTAGCCGGCGAGCGCGAAGGTCGCGCCATGCGCCACGTGGAAGACGCGGGTCGCGCCGAAGATGAGGGCGAAACCCGCTGCCGTCAGCGCATAGATGGCGCCCGTCTGGATGCCGCTGACCAGCAGCTGCAGGAACAGCATCAGCCGATCTTCTGCGAGCGGCCGCCGCGCACCTGGTTGATCTGCATCGGCATGCTCATGGTGCCGCGCTCCTCGAAGACGCCCTCGCCGCCGACCAGCTCGAAGCGCTTCACCCGCAGCCATTCATCGCGGAGATTCTCGCCATCGACCGGCTTGCCCGCCTTCTCCAGACCCTGGGCCAGCAGGCCGAACAGCCGCATGCCGTTGTAGTAGTTCTGGTGATAGGCGGTCGGCTCGCTGTTGTGCTTGGCGCGCCAGTCGGTGACGAAGCGCTGGGTCACCGGGTCGCTGCGGGTCCAGTCGGCCGCCTGGCCGCTGAGCACCAGGCCTTCCGCCTCGGGCAGCGCCTGCACCGAGGGGATCGAGCCGCCCGAATAGGTCACCAGCGGCTGGCTGACGCCATTGTCGCGCAGCTGCTTGACGATCTGCGACTGCTGCGCGCCGTAGCTGGCGAAGTACACCGCATCCGGCTTGCTGTCGCGCACGCGGGCGGCGATGGCGGCGAATTGCTGTGTCGCCGGCGGGATGCTGAAGCTGCCGACCAGCTCGCCGCCGATGCCGGGCAGGCCCTCCTTCAGTTCGCCCAGCACGCCGGTGCCGAGCGGGTCGTCGACATAGATCAGCGCGATCCGCAGCAGCTTCTGCGCCTTCAGCCAGGGCAGCATGGCCTGCACCTCCTGGTTGACCAGGGGGATGACATTCCAGAAATAGGGCGACAGCCCGGCGAGGTCGGGCCCCACGCCGCCGCCATTGATCATGACGACCTTGTTGCGCGTCCCGATGGGTGCCGCCGCCTTGGAGACACCGGTGAAGCCCAGCAGGACGTAGGGCGCGCGGTCGACATTGGCGAGCTTGGTCATGCCGACGGCACCGCCCTGCGGCGTGCCCTGGCTGTCCTGGGCGCGCAGCTCGATCGGCTTCTGCAGCCACTTGTCGGCGGTGATATGCTCGATCGCCAGCTGGATGCCGCTGGTGAAGATGCCGCCATATTCGGCATTCGGCCCGGCCATCGGGAACAGCGTGCCGATGACATGCGATCCCGACTGCGCGCGCGCCAGGCGGGGGGCGGCAAGCGGGGCGGCCAGGCCAAGGGCCGTGGCCGCCAACAGGCTGCGGCGGTGCAACATCTCTCTTCTCCCGTCACTCTCGTGCTGGCGGACCGGTCTTGGACCCCGGTCGTTGTCCGCCAGATGGACATATGTCCGCTTTTGCCGTTAGGTCAGACCGGGCGGGCCGCGCTGTCAAGCCTCTTCGCCGTAAGCTTCGGCGGGAGAACAGGCACGGTTCCGCAACGGGGAGGAGTGAAAGCAGGCATGTCGATGCCCGACAGCCCAGTGCCGGACTTCGTCGCCGCGCTCGGCCGCGGCCTGGCCGTGCTGGAATGCTTCGGCCCCGGCCGGGAGCGCCAGACGCTGTCGCAGGTTGCCGCCCTGACCGGCCTCAGCCGCGGCACCGCGCGGCGCTTCCTGCTCACCCTCGCCGCCCTCGACTACCTGGCCAGCGACGGCAAGCTGTTCTGGCTGACCCCGCGGGTGCTGCGCTTCAGCCATGGCTACCTCGCCAGCTTCGGCCGCGCCGAGATGGTCAAGCCGGTGATCCGCGCGGTCTCCGAGCAGCTGAACGAAAGCTGCTCGATGGCGGTGCTCGACGGCGCCGATGTCGTCTATATCGCCCGGGTCGAGGCGCGGCGCGTCTATTCCTCGCGCATCGATGTCGGCTCCCGCCTGCCGGCGCATGCCTCCTCGCTCGGGCGGGTGCTGCTGGCGGGGCTGCCGGACGCGGCGCTGGATGAATGGCTGGCGCGGCACCCGGCGCAGCCCTGGACGGCGCGCACCATCACCGATCCCGGGCAGCTGCGCGCCCGCATCGTCGAGGCGCGGCGGCAGCGCTACGCCATCCTCGATAGCGAGCTGGAGCTCGGCTCCCGCTCGATCGCCGTGCCGGTGCAGGATGCCGCCGGCCGTACCCTGGCGGCGCTGAACATCGGCACCTCCGCCGCCCGCGCGCCACTCGACCAGCTGCGCCGCCAGTTCCTGCCAGTGCTCCGCGCCGCGGCCGCCGAGATCGCTCCCGGCTTCACCGGCTGGTAGCAAAGGGACCGGTTCCATTCCTGCTCGCCGGCGAGCGCGAAAGTCTAACCGGGTTAGACATTCGCGCCCCCTGCCCTAAACTGCCCCGCTCGTCGATCCCGGGGAATGTTCGGTGCCTCCTGCCAAGCGCGCAACCACTGCAGCGAAGAACCAGGCCCGCTGGCTGTCCTGCCAGAGCCCGAAGGGCGGCACCGGCAAGACCACCTCGGTGCTGAACCTCGCCACCTTCGCCGCGCGCGACGGGCTGCGCACCGCCATCCTCGACACCGACATGCAGCGCTCGCTCTCCGCCTGGCACCGGCTGCGCCCGGCCGATGCGGCGCCGATCCGCCTGTTCTCCCGGCCCCTGACCGAGATCGAGGCGGCGATCGCCGAGATCGATGCGACGCCCGACCTCGACATCGTCCTGGTCGATACCCCGCCGGCCATCGAATACCTGCCGCAGCAGACATCGATCCTGCTCGAACGCTCGGATTTCGTGCTGGTGCCCGCCACCACTGGCAAGCCCGACGTGGATTCCGTCATTGGCTGGATGGCGCTGCTGAAGGAGCGCCGCATCCGCTCCGCCTTCCTGATCAACCGCGCCAGCCGGGTGACCCTGCCGGCCCGGTCGAAAGGCGCCGAGCCGGCCGCGGGCACGCTGTCCTTCCGCGACGCGCAGCGCCGGCTGAACAAGGCCGGCCTCCTCTGCCCGCTGCCGGTGCGGCAATTGGAAGACATCCAGAACACCCATGGCTACGGGGTCGGCGTCTGCGAGATCTCGGGCGCCAAGGGGGCCGAGGATTTCGAGGCCGCCTGGGATTTCGTCCGCAACATGATGGGGCTGTGACCGCCATGGCCTATTCCCGCCGCCAGTTGCAGAAGCGCCGCGACGACCTCGAGGCCGGGGAGGCGCCCGCCGCCGCCTTCGCCGAGATGCATGACGAGCGCGTGGCCCTCGTCGCCAATGCCCTGGTGCCGCTGCGCTCGGCCGACCAGGCGGTCGAGCATATCGCCCGCCTCTGGAAGGAGGCGCAGGACAAGTTCCTGGCCATCGGCCGCTATCTGGTCGAGGCCAAGCGCCGCTTCCCCAAGGCCTATGAGCGCGAGGTGGTCGACCGCCTGCCCTTCGGCCGGCAGGTCGCCTATCAGCTGGCCACCGTCGCCCGCGCCGTCGATGCCGGCACCTTCCAGTCGGGCGAACTGCCGCGCACCTATTCGGCCGCCTATCTGCTGACCACGCTGGGCGACGAGGCGCTCGACCAGGCCCGCCAGGAAGGCCTGGTCCATCCGGACGTCCGGCGGCGCGAGATCGAGGCCTTCAAGAAGGCGCTGGAACGGCAGCGGCAGGAGGCGCTGGGCCGGCGTGCGCTGCTGCTGCAGCAGCAGGCGGCACTGAAGGCCAGGGTCGCCCGGCTGTCGGAAAGTTTGGAGCAGGCCATCGCCGAGCTCAAATACGTCGAGAAGGAACTGGGCGGCTGAACAGCGGCCGGGGGTCCTGGTGGCCCCCGGCGCCTGCCGCCGGCGTCAGCGCCGGCCGCCGGCGATCCGCTGCGCCTCCGGCCGGCGGCGCAGCGCGCCCATCGCCCAGATGCCCAGCAGCGGCCCGGGTACCAGCACGGCGAAGGCCCATTGCCAGCCGACCAGGCCGGCCACCAGCGGCACCACCCAGATCGCCAGCGCGGTCAGGCCAAAGCCCATGCCCAGCTGCGCCGTCAGCGCGGTGCCGACCAGCGCGGGATCGCCGACCTCGGTGACCACCGCCGAGAACTGGGCGGAATCGGCGATCACCGTGGCACCCCAGAGCAGCCCGACCGCCACCACCAGCCAGAGCGGCCCGGCATAGGCCAGCCCCATCAGCGCGGCACAGCCGCCGGAGGCCGCCATCAGCCCCATGGTCACCGCCCTCCGCCCCCAGCGATCCGCCAGGGCGCCCGCCGCCACGCAGGCCGGCGCCCCCACCGCCACCACCAGGAAGCAGAGCCAGGAGGCCAGCGCGCCGCTGCCCTCCCCCAGCCGGTCGCGCAGGAAGGACAGCATCCAGGCCCACATGGCATAGAGCTCCCACATGTGGCCGAGATAGCCGCCGGTCGCCAGCAGCACCGGCCGCGCCGAGAGCGCCTGGCCGAGCCGCCGCGCATCGAAGCTGGAGCGCGGAAAGGGATAGGGCCCCTCGCGCAGGAACAGCACGCCGATCCCGCCCGCCAGCGTCGCCAGGCTGGCGACCGCCAGGACGCCCTGCCAGGCCACGCCGCCGACCGCGTTCACCGCATGCGGCAGCGCCGAGCCCAGGGTCAGCGCGCCGATCACGCTGCCCAGCGCCACGCCGCGGCCGCGCCGGAACCAGGTGGCGACCAGCTTCAGGGCGGGGGGATAGATGCCCGCCATCAGCACGCCGGTCAGCACCCGCAGGCCGAGCGCCGCCTCCGGCCCCGGCGCCCAGATCAGCGCCAGGTTCGCCGCCGCCGCCCCCGTCGCCGAGACCGCCATCAGCCGGCGCGGCGCCACCCGGTCCGGCAGGCCGGTGACCGCCGCGGCGACGGCGCCCAGCACGAAGCCGATCTGCACCCCGATCGTCATCCAGCCGGCCGCCGCATCCGACAGCGACCACAGCGCGCGGAGCTGCGGCAGCACCGCGGCGGCCGAAAACCAGGTGGTCATGCACAGCACCACGCAGCCGCACAGCGCCAGCAGCATCGCCTGCCGTCCGGCGGCCTCGTCTTTCTCGGACATGTTCATCCTCCCCGGCGCTGCTTGTGGCGCGGGCGCGGCGGCGCGGCAATCGCCCTTCCCAAGGGCGCCCCGCCGGCATAGGACCGGAGGGTGATCAGGGAGCCTCGTCCATGGCCAACGACCCCCGCCTGCTGCGCCGCGCCAGCTACCATCTCTGGGCGCAGGACCGCGTCCGCTTCGGCGACACCGACCGCCTCGGCCATGTCAATAACGCCAAATACGCCACCTATTTCGAGACCGCCCGGGTCGAGCTGATGGAGCAGGTGCTGGCCGGCCCCGACAGCTATTTCGTCATCGCCCGCATCGCCATCGACTTCCGCGCCGAGCTGCGCGATCTCGGCCCGATCGACATCGGCACCGCCGTCACCGGCATCGGCCGCACCTCCTTTACCACCGGCCAGGCGGTGTTCCAGGGCGAGCTCTGCGCCGCCACCGCGGAGGGGGTGGTCGTGCTGGTCGAAGCCGCCACCCGCCGGCCCATGCCGCTGCCCGAGGCGCTGCGGCGGCAGCTCGAGGCGCTGGCGCCCGCCGGGGCCTGATTCCCTCTGCTCAGATGAGAGATTGATCGATGCGGCACCTTGCCCTGATCGGCGCCGGCGGCATGGCGGAAACCACCCTGCAGGCCCTGTCCGGCCGCCTGCCGCGCCCGCTGGAGCGGCTGTCCATCCTGGCCCGTCCGGGGAGCGAGGCCAAGGCCAGCGCCCTGCTCGGTCGCCTGGCTCCAGGCTTATCCGAGCAGTCGGCGGTCTTCACCTCGCTGGCAACGCTGCTTGCCACGCAGCCTGATTTCGTCGCCGAATGCGCCGGTCATGCGGCCGTGCAGGATCATGCGGAAGCCGTGCTGCGGGCGGGCGTGCCGCTGGCCATCATCGCCATCGGCGCCCTGGCGGATGCGGCGTTGCAGACCCGCCTGCTTGCTGCCGCCGAGGCGGGGAAGGCGCCGCTGATCCTCCCCGCCGGGGCAGTCGGCGGCATCGACGCCCTGGCCGCCGCCCGCCTCGCCGGGCTGGAGGCGGTGACCTATACCGGCCGCAAGCCCCCGCAGGCCTGGCGCGGCACCGCGGCCGAGCCGCTGGTGGATCTGGCGCAGCTGCGCGAGCCGGCGGTGTTCTACGAGGGCAGCGCGCGCGAGGCGGCCCGGCTCTACCCGCAGAACGCCAATGTGGCGGCGACGGTCGCCCTGGCCGGGCTGGGCTTCGAGGCGACCCGCGTGCGGCTGGTGGCCGACCCCAGCATCACCCGCAACGTGCATGAAGTCAGCGTCCGCTCCGCCGCCGCCGATTTCACCATCCGGCTGGAGGGGCGGCCCTCGCCGGCCAATCCGAAGACCTCGCTGACCGCCGGTCTCAGCCTGGCGCGGGAGATCCTGAACCGCAGCGGCGGCCTGGTCATCTAGGACCGCCGCGCAACCCGGCCGGCGGCGTCAGGCGAGGGCCAGCCGCGCCGCCGCCTCGGCAGCCGGCGCGGGCCTGCCATAGAGGAAGCCCTGGCCCAGGTCGCAGCCCATCCGGGTCAGCCGGTCATGCTGCTCGGCATGCTCCACCCCCTCGGCCACCACCCGCATGCCCAGGCCATGCGCCAGCCGGATCATCGTCTCGACGATCAGCGCGCTGCCGGCATCATCCTCCAGCCGGTCGGTGAAGCTCTTGTCGATCTTCAGCTCCTGGATCGGGAAGTCGCGGAGATGGGTGAGCGAGGCATAGCCGGTGCCGAAATCATCCAGCGAGATGTCGATGCCGGCGCCGGCCATTTCCTCCAGCGTCTCGGCGATCATGGGGGAGGCATCGGCCAGGAAGACGGTCTCGGTCACTTCGATCGTCAGCGCGGTGGGCGGCACGCCGCAGGCATCCAGCCGGGCCAGCACGCGGGCCGCCAGATCGCCGCCGGTGAAATCCGCCTCGGTCACGTTCAGGGCGACCCGGGTCTCCGGCAGCCCGGCCGCCCGCCAGTGGCGCAGGTCCTCGGTGATGTCGGCCAGCATGCGGGTGCCGACGCGGCGGGCGGTCTGCGGGTCCTGCAGCGCCGGCCAGAACTGCGCCGGACCGATGACGCGGCCCTCCGGCGTGACGATGCGGGCCAGCGCCTCGAAGCCTTGCAGGTGGCGGTCGGACAGGCGGTATTTCGGCTGGTAGAAGGGGCGCAGCCAGCCGCCGGCCAGGGCCTCGGAGACGAGCTGGATGGCGTCGCGCCGCTGTTCGAAACGCTCGGCGATCTGGCTCGAGAACAGCGTGGTCTGGCCCCGCCCGCTGCGCCGCCCATGCGACAGGGCGATGTCGGCATGGCGCATCAGCGCCTCGCCATCGCGGCCCTGCTGCGGCCCTAGTGCGGCGCCGAGGCTGACGGTCAGGGAAATGACCAGCCCCTCCGGCAGCGCCATCGGCTGGCGCAGCAGCACGGCGAGGCCCTCGGCGAGGGTGGCCAGCCGCCCCGGCTCCAGGGCCGGCACGAGGACCGCGAATTCATCGCTGCCGGTCCGCGCGGCGAGGCCGCTGCCGCCCACCGCCTGCTGCAGCCGGCGGCCCACCTCCCGCAGCACGGCGTCGCCCAGGGCGTGGCCATGCCGGTCGTTGAGTTCCTGGAAATTGTCGAGATCGAGCAGCAGCAGGGCGACCGCCTGGCCGGGCGGCGGCGGCGCGGCCAGGGCCGCGTCGAGCCGGTGCTGCAGCAGGCTGCGATTGGCCAGCCCGGTCAGCGCGTCCTGCTGCAGCAGCTGTTGCAGCTGCTGGCGCATCGCCCAGGTCTCGGTGATGTCCTCCAGGCTGCCGACCAGGCGCACCGGCCGGCCGTCTTCTTGCTCGGCCTCGGCACGGAGGCGGACGCGGCGCGCCTCGCCCCCGGCGGTCAGGACATCCGCCTCGAGCTCCATCGGTGCGCCGGTGGCGGCACAATGGTCGATCGCCGCCTGCAGACGGTCGCGGTCGGGCCGCGCATAGCGTTCGAGGTCCGGCACCGGCACCATTGCCCGCCCCGGCGAATGACCGTCCGGGCGGGGCAACGCGTCCGGGTGGAGGGGGAAGCCTCTGCGCAGGTCGAGCTCCCAGGCGCCGAAGCCGGACAGCCGCCCGGCGTGCTGCAGCAGCCGGGCCTGGTCCGCTGCCTCCTGGCGCAGGGCGCGGGATTGCAGCAGCGTCTCGGCGATCAGGCCGAACTGGCGCAGGGCGGCGAGCTGCTCGGCCGAGAGGTCGCGCGCGACGCGGTCGAGCAGCGCCAGGGTGGCCACTTTCTGCCCCGCCACCGCCAGGGGCATGCCAGCATAGAAGCGGATGCCCAGCTCCCCGGTGACCAGGGCATTGCCCCGGAACCGCGGGTCGCGCAGCGCATCGCCGACGACCAGGGGCTGATCGCCGCGGATGGTCTGGTCGCAGAAGGCTTCCGCCCGCGGGATCTGCCGCACCCCCAGGCCATGCATTGCCTGGAACCAGAGCCGGTCGCGGTCGAGCAGCACCAGCAGGACGATGGGGCAGGCGAAGCGCGCGGCGGCCAGATCGACCAGCGCGTCGAAATCGGCGCTGTCGGGACCATCCAGCAGGCCCAGGCGGTAAAGCACGGCGAGGCGCGCGGAGTCAGGATCGGACGCAGACGAGACAGACATTAGGAAAGCGCGATCCTAGACGGCTGGGCCTTCAGCCGGGCGGTTGGCAGAGACGATCCGCCCATCCTCCATGCTGACCACGCGGTCGGCAATGTCCAGGATGCGCGGATCATGGGTGACCAGCAGAATAGCGACGCCGCGGCTGCGCGCCAGATCGCGCAGCTGGCGCACCACCTCCTGGCCACTGGCCTTGTCGAGGGCGGCGGTGGGCTCGTCCGCCAGCACCAGGCCCGGGCTGGCGACCAGGGCGCGGGCCACGGCCACGCGCTGGCGCTGCCCCCCGGACAGCTGGCCGGGCGGCTTGTGGACATGCTCGGCCAGGCCGACGGCGGCCAGCATGCGGTCGGCCTCGGCCAGCCGCGCCGTCTCCCCCAGCTTCGCCTCGGTCTCCAGCGCCATGGCGACGTTCTGGCGGGCGGAGAGGAAGCCCAGCAGGTTGTGCGCCTGGAAGATGAAGCCGATGCGGCGGCGGAGTTCCACCCGCGCCGCCTCCGACGCCCCCTGCAGCTCGCGCCCCAGCACCCGGGCCGAGCCCTGCTGCATGGCGCGCAGCGCGCCGATCAGGGTCAGCAGCGTCGTCTTGCCGGAGCCGGAGGGGCCGGTCAGCAGCACGATCTCGCCTTCCGCCACGCTCAGCGAGACGTCGCGCAGAACGGCGCGGCGCAGCTCGCCGCTGCCATAGGAATAGGTGACACCCTCCAGCACGACCGGGTGCATCAGAACATGTCCGCCGGATCGGCGTCGCGCAGCTTGCGCATCGCCAGCAGGCCCGCCACGGCGCACATGCCGAAGATCAGGCCGAAGACAGTCAGCCCGCGCTCCAGCGTCATGCCAAGCGGCAGGAAGGTGGCCTTGCCGATCACGTCGTAGAGCAGCGCCGAGGCGATGGCGCCGGGGACGAAGCCGAGCAGCGCCAGGATGAAGGCCGAGCCGAGGACGCTGCGCGCCAGATAGCCGTTGCCATAGCCGATCGCCTTCAGCGTGGCGTATTCGCGCAGGTGGTTGGCAATGTCGCTGAACAGGATCTGGTAGACGATGACCATGCCGACGATCAGGCCCATCAGGCTGCCGAAGCCGAAGATGAAGCCGATCGGGGTCGCCGTCTCCCAGTAGCGGCGCTCCCAGGCGACCAGCTCGGGATGGGTCAGCACCGCCACGTCGCCCGGTAGCAGGGCGCGCAGCTGCGCCTGGACGGCGCCGATATCGCTGCCCGGCCGCAGCCGGATCGCCACCAGGTCGGTGTTGCTGAAAGGCCGGTCGGGCACCAGGCGGCGGAAATTCGTCTCGTTGAGCACCAGGTTGCCGTCGGCGCCGAAGGAAGGGCCGATCTCCACCAGCCCCACCACGTCGAGGCGGCGGTTGCCGACCTGGACCGGCAGCGGGCGGCCGCCCAGCGCCTCCAGCATCGGCTGCACGGCGCCGAATTCCGGGCGGGAGCGCAGGTCGAAGGCGGCGCTGTCGGGCTGCTTCAGCGCGGCGGCCACCTCGGCCAGGCCGGTGAAGGCCATGGCGCCGGCCTCGACGTCGAAGCCGATCAGCTGGATGGTGCGGCGGCTGCCATCCTCGGGGTTCCGCCAGGTGGATTGCGCCAGATAGACCGGCGTCGCCTGCACCACCTCGGGCAGCGCCAGGGCCTGGCCGGCCCGCGCCCGCGGCAACGGCTCCGGGCGGAAGCTCGCCATGGTCAGCGGATGCAGCAGGAAGACCTCGGCGCGCATCGCCGAGATCAGCGAGGTGGCCGAATCGAAGAGCGCGGCGCGGAAACCGAGCTGCATGAAGACCAGCACGCAGGCGAACATCACGCCGGCAATGGCCGAGGCCAGCCGCGCCTTCTCGGCGCGCAGCTGCCGCCAGGCCAGGCGCAGCGGCAGGAAGACCCGGTCGGCGAGCTTCATGGCCGGATCGCCACCTGCACCTGCATGTTGGACCGGCGGCCGAGCAGGGCGACGCCCTCGGCATCCAGCGCCAGCCGGACCGGGACGGTGCGCGCATCCACGGCGGCGACCGGGTCGGTGCCGGCCTGGGTGGTGCGGCGGACCTGCCAGCCGATCTCCCGCACGGTCGCCGTCAGCCGCTGCGGATTGCCGGGGATCTGGATCTCGGCCGCTTGGCCCAGGCGCAGGCGGGGCAGGTCGGTCTCATAGACGTCGGCGACCACGTCGATGCGGGTCAGGTCGGCCATGTCGAGCAGCCCGTCATTGCCCAGCAGGTCACCGGGGCGGGCATAGAGATGCAGAATGGTGCCGGCGATCGGGGCGCGGATCCGGGAAAGCTCGGCCTCGGCCGCGGCGGCGGCATGGGCGGCGCGGGCGGCGTCGCGCTGCGCCTCGGCGACGGCAAGGTCCTCGGGGCGTGGACTCTGCAGGCGGGCAAGCTCGGCCTCGGCCTCGGCCACCTCGGCGGTGGCGCGGATGGCGGCGAAGCGGCGCCGCTCGGCCTCGGCGGCGCCGCCGGCGCCGCTGGGCACCAGGCGGTCGGCGCGGTCGGCCTCGCGGCGGGCGCTTTCCTCGGCGGCCCGCAAGGCCGTCAGACGGGCCTGCTGGGCGCGGCGCTCCTCGGCCCGGCCGGCGGCGCGGGTCAGCGCCAGGCGGGCTTCCGCCTCGGCCAGAGCGGCGGCGGCGCGGGCGGTCTGGGCGTCCTTCTGCGCGGCATCGGCCAGCTCGGCCAGCAGCTGATCCGCCTCCACCGTGGCGCCTTCCTCGACCAGCAGCCGGTCCAGCCGGGTCACGTTCATCCCGCCCGGCGCGCCCAGGCGGCGGATGCGCGACATCGGTTCCACCCGGCCCAGCGCGCCCACGCCCAGGCTTGCCACCGGCAGCGCCGCCCGCGGCGGCGGCGGATCCTGTTGATTCATCAGGTAATAGCCGCCGCCGGCCAGGGCACCTGCCACCACCAGCCCCAGGACCAGCCGCTTCATGCCGCCGGCCCTTCCGCCGCCCGGCCATTGACAGCTGTCAATGGCGGGCGCCCCCGGAAGGAGAAGGCGCAAAAACCATGAAAGAGCGACGAAACGGTGGGGCCACAAGCCAACGCCATGCTGCTATCCTAACGCCGAAACGCCTCATTCGCGGAGAAAAGCGTCGGTCATGCCCGCCCGCCCCACCAGTCCGGATGCTGCCGCAGCCGCCCTCGCCGAACCGATCGACCAGCGGATCGGTGCCGATGCGCGGGCGCTCAGTGCCCAGCTCGCCCTTCTGCGCAACCGCATCTTTCCCCCTGCCGCCCAGAAAACCCTGCGCCGATTCTCCAGCGGCGAGGCGGCCGCGCTGCTGCAGATCAGCGACAGCTATCTGCGCCAGCTGGCCCTGGCAGGGGAAGGGCCGGTGCCAGAAAAAGGTGCGGGCGGGCGGCGCGCCTACACGCTGGAGCAGATCCACGCGCTGCGCGGGCTGTTGAAGGGCAAGGGCCGCCCGGCCTCGCCGCGCCGCGCCGAGGGCGAGCATCTGCAGGTCATCGCGGTGGCGAATTTCAAGGGCGGTTCCGGCAAGACCACCACCACCGCGCATCTGGCGCAGTACCTGGCCTTCCAGGGCCACCGGGTGCTGGCGCTCGACCTCGATCCGCAGGCCAGCCTCTCGGCGCTGTTCGGCTACCAGCCGGAGCTGGATATCGGCGAGAACGAGACGCTCTATGCCGCGCTGCGCTACGACAAGGCGCGGCGGCCGCTGAAGGAGGTGATCCGGCCGAGCTACATCCCCGGGCTCGACCTGGTGCCGGCCAATCTGGAGCTGCACGAGTTCGAGCACGACACGCCGCGGCTGCTGGCCCGGCAGGAGGGCCAGCGCGAGACGCTGTTCTTCACCCGGCTGACCGAGGCGCTGGAGAGCGTCGCCGCCGACTACGACATCGTGGTCATCGACTGCCCGCCGCAGCTGGGCTTCCTGACGCTCGCCGCGCTCTGCGCCGCGACCGGCGTGCTGATCACCGTGCATCCGCAGAT
Organism: Roseomonas sp. USHLN139; assembly: GCF_037145735.1. Taxonomy (NCBI): domain Bacteria; kingdom Pseudomonadati; phylum Pseudomonadota; class Alphaproteobacteria; order Acetobacterales; family Roseomonadaceae; genus Roseomonas; species Roseomonas sp. USHLN139. Next base: position 119,279 of record NZ_JBBCWY010000002.1, read on the forward strand.
GCTCGACATCGCCAGCATGTGCCAGTTCCTGCTGATGACCGCCGACCTGCTCTCGGTGGTGCGCGAGGCGGGCGGGCGGCTGGACTACGATTTCCTGCGCTACCTGGTCACCCGCTACGAGCCGCAGGACGGGCCGCAGACCCAGGTGGTCGGCTTCCTGCGCAGCCTGTTCGGCGACCGGGTGCTGACCAACCCGATGGTGAAGTCCACCGCCATCTCCGATGCCGGCCTGACCAAGCAGACCCTCTATGAGGTGGGGCCGCAGAACTTCTCCCGCGAGACCTACAACCGCGCGACCGAGGCGCTGGACGCGGTGAATGCCGAGATCCAGGGCCTGGTCACCCGCGCCTGGGGCAGGAGCGCCAAGTAAATGAGCCGCAAGGACACGCTGCGCCGCCTGCTCGGCGGCGAGACCGACGAGGCCGGCGCTCTGCCCCCCGAGGCGCCTGCCGCCAGCCGCGTCCCCTCCGGCGCGGTGCGCGCCATGGGGGTGAGCCTCGGCCAGCTGCGCGAGGAGGCGGAGGCGCTGCGCGCCCGCATCGAGGGCGGCGAGACGGTGGTGACGCTGGACCCGGCGGTGGTCGACACCTCATTCGTCGCCGACCGCATGGCCGGCGACAGCGAGGCCGAGCTGTCGGAGCTGGTGCAGTCCATTGCCAGCTCCGGCCAGCAGGTGCCGGTGCTGGTGCGGCCGCACCCCGAGAAGCCCGGGCATTACCAGATGGCCTATGGCCATCGCCGGCTGCTGGCGGTGAAGCGGCTGGGCATCACCCTGCAGGCGATCATCCGGCCGCTCTCCGATGCCGAGCTGGTGGTGGCGCAGGGCAAGGAAAATATCGAGCGCCGCAACCTCACCTTCATCGAGCGGGCGCTGTTCGCCAGCCACCTGGAGGCGCGCGGCTTCGACCGGCCGACCCTGCACGCGGCGCTGGCCGTGCAGTCGGCGGAGATGACGCGCTACCTGCAGGTGGTGCGCAGCATCCCCCGCCCGGTGATCCTGGCGATCGGCGCGGCGCCGCGCACCGGCCGGCCGCGCTGGCTGGAGTTGCAGCGGCTGTTCGCCGCCGAGGACGCGCCGGCGCTGGCCGAGCGCGCCATGGCCAGCCCCGGCTTCCGCGCGCTGAACAGCGATGCCCGCTTCCAGCGGATCTTCGCGGCGCTCCGCGACGGGCGGCAGGCGCCGGAGGCCGATCTCTGGTGGCGCAACCCGCAGGGCGACCCGGTGGTCAAGGTGGAACCCGGGCCGCAGGGGATGCGGCTGACGGTGAACGACCGCATGGCGCCGGAGTTCAGCCGCTTCCTGGTCGAGCAGCTGGACGAGCTCTACGCCGCCTGGCGCGCCGCGCGGTGAGGTCGCGCCAGTCCACGCCTGCGCTGCGCGGACCGTCCTGCCGGGCAGGAAGCGGCGTGGACTTTGGCGACCGCCTTTTGCGGGGCGTCCGGGCTGCGGGGCAGGGGAGGGCGCGCGATGCAGGGCCGTGGACTCTGGCGACCGCCTTGTTCTGCAAGGCTCTTCGGGAGGCGGACCAGCACGGCCGGGAGTCGCGGGCCGCGGTCGGCAAAGTCCACGGCGGCGGGGCGACAGCGCCGCACGGAGTCGGCCACAGCGGCCGGCGTGGACCCTGGCGGCCATATCGTGGACTTTGCCGGCAGCCGGTGACGGAAAATCAAGGGCTTGCGGGAATCATCCCGGGGACTCTGCCGTCGCAAAGCAAATAGTAGAAACAACTATCTGCAATTAGCTTTCGGTCGGCAGAGTCCACGTCGACAGCGGCGGGGCACTGGGTCAGGTTCCTCAGCGTCGGATGACGACAGACACTTCGCAGCACGGCTTGCCTCGGAAGATCATGGGAACGGTCCATACCCTCATCGAGACCCACGGGCGCCAGGCCAGCCGCGAGCTGGTCGAGGGCCGGCGGGGACCGCGCATCGTCGAGGCGGCCGCCTCCTGGGCGGCCGACGAAGACATCGGGATCGGCTATATCCATTCCGGCTGGTGCCAGACCGCCCTGCCGCATCGCCGGCCGGAGGACAATGCCGCGATCTGGAAGCTCGAGACCGACAGCATGACGCTGCTGGTCGAACCCGGCCTGCGGCTGGGGCCGGACGGGCAGCCGGCGCATGTCGGCGTGCCCTTCGGCGCCATCGCCCGGCTGATCCTGATCTACCTGCAGTCGGAGGCGCTGCGCACCGGCTCGCGCGACGTGCAGCTCGGCCGCTCGCTGCGCGACTTCCTGGGGCGGCTCGGCGTCTCGGTCGGTGGCAAGACCACCAAGCTGGTCCGCGAACAGGCCGACCGCATCAGCCGCTGCCGGCTGTCCTTCCACTTCACCCGCAATGGCGCCTCGATCCTCGTCAACCAGAACATCGTCGACATCGCGATGTTCGTCGACGACCCGGCCGGGCCGGCGGGCCAGGGCGACCTCTTCGTCGAGAATGCCCGGCTCTCGGAGAGCTTCTTCCAACAGCTGAAGCAGCATGCGGTGCCGCTGGACGAGGCGGCGATCCGGCATATCCGCAACTCCTCGATGGCGCTCGACGTCTATTGCTGGCTGGCCTACCGGCTGCACGCGCTGACCGATGACAAGATGATCAGCTGGACGGCGCTGGCGACCCAGTTCGGCGCCGGTATCCGGCTGCGCAAGCACTTCAAGGCCGCCTTCACCGAGAACCTCCAGCTGGCCCAGGCGGTGTATCGCGACGCCAAGGTCGAGCTGACGCCGGACGGGCTGCTGCTGCACCCCTCGGCGCCGCCGGTGCGCAAGCTGCAGGCCGCCGCCGGCTCGGTCGGCAAAGTCCACGGCCTGATCCGCTAAGGCGCATCAAAGCGGCGCGACTTTTTCGGCAGCTCGGGCGTTAGGGGCAGCAATCGCCCTTGCCTCGCCGCCGGAGAAGACCGCCCCCATGCCCGATACCCCCTTCCGGATGGTCCCTCCACCCGCGCCCGCGGCACCCTTGCGCGCCAAGGTGGCGGCGGCCGAGATGCCGGACCTGCGCAGCCTGACCACCCTGGCCGGCGGCGTGGTGATCGTGGCCGGCCTCTATCTCGGCCGCGACGTGCTGATCCCCGTGGTGCTGGCGATCCTGCTCAGCATGGTGCTGTCGCCGCTGGTGCGGCTGCTGCGCCGGGCCAGGCTGGGGCGGGTGCTGTCGGTGCTGCTGGCGGTGCTGGTGGCGGTCGGCATCATCCTGGCGGCGGCGGCGCTGATCGGCGCGCAGCTGGCCGAGCTGGCGCAGAACGCGCCGATCTACCAGCACACGGTGATGCGCAAGCTGGAATGGCTGCGCGAGGCGACGGTCGGCCGGATGGGGTCGCTGCTGGGCCGGCTCGGCGAGGATCTGGGGGGACGCACCCCGGTGCCCAGCGTCGCGCCGCCCAGCGCCGGTCCCGCCTCGGCGACGCCGGTGCCGCCGTTGCCGGTCGAGCTGCACACCCCGGATCCGACGCCGATGCAGATGGCCGGGCGCATCCTGGCGCCGCTGGCCGGGCCGATGGCCCAGGCCGGCATCATCCTGGTGGTCACCGCCTTCGTGCTGCTGCAGCGCGAGGATCTGCGCGACCGCATGATCCGGCTGTTCGGCTCGACCGACCTGCACCGCACCACCGTCGCGATGGACGACGCGGTCTATCGCCTCAGCCGCTTCTTCCTGGCGCAGCTCTGCATCAACATGGCCTTCGGTGCGGTGATCGGCCTGGGCCTGCTGCTGATCGGCCTGCCGAGCCCGCTGCTCTGGGGCCTGGTCGCGGCGCTGTTGCGCTTCGTCCCCTATATCGGCGGCATCCTGGGCGCGGTGCTGCCGATCGGGCTGGCGGCGGCGGTCGATCCGGGCTGGACCATGGTGGTCTGGACGGCGGCGCTGTTCCTGGCGGTCGAGCCGATCGCCGCCTATGTGGTCGAGCCGCTGGCCTATGGCCATTCGAGCGGCATGTCGCCGGTCTCGGTGGTGGTCGCGGCGATCTTCTGGAGCTGGATCTGGGGCCCGATCGGCCTGATCATCGCGACGCCAGTGACGCTCTGCCTGGTGGTGCTGGGCCGCCATGTCGACCGGCTGGAATTCCTCGACGTGCTGCTCGGCGACCGCCCGGCGCTGACCCCGGTCGAGAATTTCTACCAGCGCAGCCTGGCCGGCGACCCGGACGAGGCGCAGGAACAGGCCGAGCTGCTGCTGCGCGACCGCTCGCTCTGCTCCTATTACGACGAGGTGGCGCTGAAGGGCCTGGCCCTGGCCACCGCCGATGTGCGCCGCGGCCTGGTGACGCCGGACCAGCTCGAGCGGATCCATGATTCCATCGCCGAGCTAGCCGAGGCGCTGGATGAGCATGACGATATCGACCCGCCGCCGCCGCCGGCGCCGGGCGAGAAGCAGTCGCTGCGCTTCCGCCTCTCCGCCGCCGAGCGTCGCCTGCCGCGCCCGACCCTGCCCGGCCTGCCCGACGCGGGCACCATCCCGGAGCCCTGGCGGGCCGAGGGCGCGGTGCTCTGCATCGCCGGCCGGGGCGCCTTCGACGAGGTCTCGGCGCTGATGCTGGCGCAGATCCTGCGCAAGCACGGCATCGGCGCCCGGGTGGTGCCGCATGCCGAGGTGTCGCGCCACAATGTTGACCGCTTCGAGGCCCCGGGCACCCGGCTGGTGGTGATCTGCGCGGTGCAGATGCGCAGCGCGCCGTCGCACCTGCGCTACCTGGCGCGGCGGCTCGGCCAGCGGCTGCCGGGCGTGCCGGTGGTGCTGGGGCTCTGGACGGCGGAGGAAGGGCAGCTCGACGAGGCGCTGCGCCAGTCGATCGGCGTGCCGCACCTGGTGCCCAGCCTGCGCGAGGCGGTGCTGACGGTGGCCAGGATCGCGACGGAAGGAAAGCCGGAAAAGGCCCAGGCTGCGGGGGGCTGAGGCCCCCCGGCCGCTCAGAACACTGCCCGCATCCGGCCGACCTCGAGGCCGTTCCAGTTGTGCATCACCGGGGCGGCCAAGGCAGCGACCTCTGCCGGGAGATCCGGCAGCAGGCGCTGCAGCAGGGCAGCCATGGCGACCTCGGCGGCGCGGGTGGCGCCGTCGGCGCATTTCAGCGCGATGCCCAGCCCCTGCTCCGGCAGGATGGCGCAGAACACGCCCTCGGCGCCGACCTTGGTGAAGGCGCGGGCGCCGAGGGCCGCCATCACCGTGGTGTCGAAGCGGCCGCTGCCGCCGACCATGAAGGGATGCGCGGCGACCGCGGCGCGCAGCCGCGCGGCGGCGGCGGCATGGCCGGCGGAGAGGCCCTCGCCGGTGCCGAGCCGGGCGAAGCCCTGGGCCAGCGCGGCCAGCGGCAACGCATAGGTCGGGATCGAGCAGCCATCGATGCCGTGGCTGCCCTCGGGCAGGGTGACGCCGGTCACCGCCTCCAGCGCCTGCTTCACCGCGCGCTGCACGGCATGCTCCGGCTGGATATAGCCGCGCGGATCGACCCCCAGGCCGCAGGCGAGGCACAGGAAACCGGCATGCTTGCCGGAGCAGTTGTTGTGCAGGGCGCTGGGTGCCGCGGCTTCGCAGGCCAGGCCGCGGGCGGCCTCCGGCAGGCTCGGCCAGTGGGCGCCGCATTCCAGTGCCGTGGCTTCCAGACCGAGGCGGGCGAGGGTGCGGGCGGCCACCGCGGCATGGGCCGCCTCGCCATTGTGCGAGGCGCAGGCCAGCGCCAGCGCCTCGTCATCCAGCCCGAAGCGGTCGGCGGCGCCGCTCTCCACCAGCGGCAGCGCCTGGATCACCTTCACCGCCGAGCGCGGGAAGACCGGGGCGGCGACATCGCCGGCCGAGAGCCGCAGCGCGCCGGTCGCGTCGCTGACGGCGAAGGCGATGGCATGGCGGGATTCGACCCGCCCGCCGCGCGTGACCTCGATCTGCATTTTTCTGTTCCCTGTTTCGCTATCTGGCGGGGGGGCGCCCCGTGCTGAAGACGGTGTCGAGGGCGGCCAGGAATTCGGTCCTGCCGATGACGTCGCGGATGCTGGCGGCCAGCCGCGCATGGGTCTCAGGGCGCGCCGCCTCGGCCAGCACGCGGGCGAGATCGGCCGGGGCGGCGCGGCGGAAATGCAGCCCGTCGACGCCGTCGAGCACCTTCTCCGCCATGCCGCCGATGTCGGAGGCGATCAGCGGCGTGCCGGTCCGCCGCGCCTCCTGGATGACGACGGGCGAATTCTCCCACCAGATCGAGGGGATGACGACCCAGCCGACCGAGCCCATCAGCGTCGCCACCTCGGCGGGATCGTAGCGCCCGGCGAAGCGGATGCTGTCGCCGGCCTGCTCCAGCACCGGCAGGAGATCGGGGAAGTCGCGCAGCAGGTCGGCGCGCCCGGCGCCGAAGACGGTCAGCCGCGCATCGGGGATGTGCCGCAGCGCCAGGCCGAAGCCCTGCACCAGGATGTCGAGGCCCTTGAAGGGGGTCGGCTGGCCGAAGAAGCCGAAATGCCGCGCCACCGCCGGATCGCCAGCCGGATTGGCAACCGGTTTGGGGAGCGGGCGCCGCGGCAGGGCCAGCAGCTCGTCGCCCAGATAGTTCTCCAGCACCGAGCCGGCGGTCCCCGCCAGGCCCCAGGCGGCGTAGCGGGCGCGGATGAATTCGGAGGGGTAGAAGCGATGGTCGAAGCGGCGCAGCACCTCCAGCAGCGCCGCCTTGCGCAGCAGCAGCCCGGGGATGCTCCGGCCGGGAAAGCAGCCGAGGCAGCGCAGCGGCGTCTCCCGGTCGCAGAGCTCGCGCCCCTGGGTGCGGATCATCTGGCCGTGGTTGATGCAGATGGCCAGCATCTCGTGCAGGGTGATGGCGAAGCGGGCGTCGGGCCTGGCCTCCATCAGCTCGGCGATCAGGTCAACGCCGACGCGCCAGTAATGGTGGAAATGGTAGGCCGTGACCGGCAGCGCGGCGAGGCGGCGCACCAGCGCCCGCCGCCGCGGCGGATCGGCCCACCACAGCCGGTCCGGCTCCATGCCGGCGACCTCGTAGAGGAATTCGTCCGCGGCATGCGGGATCAGCGGCTCCGGCGGCGACCCGGCCGCGAGCCCGGTACCAGGAGGGGAGGCGGAGGCGGCGACCAGGATGACGCGCTGGCCGGCGCCGCGCATCGTCTGCACCTGGCGATAGGCCGCGACCTCGCCGCCGCCGCGCGACAGGTCGGGATGCGCATGGGCGATGACGCAGAGCGCGCTCATGCGGTGATCCCGTGGCGCGGCGCCAGCGCCCAGAGCCGTTCCAGATGCTCGCCGATCAGCCGCCCGGCGACCGGCCGGCACCACTCCTGGGCGGGTGGCGGCGCGCCGAGCCCCGGGTCGCGCCGCAGCCGCGCCAGGCTGTCCGGCAGATCGCCCTCGCCGGCGAGGTCGTGCAGCGCCTGCAGCCGGGCCAGCGCCGTCCCCGGCAGGGCGGTCGCCAACAGCGCGTCCAGACCGTTGCCGATCACCGCCTCGGCGAGCTGCTGCGCCGTCAGCAGCAGCACCGGCCGGTCCTCGGACGCCGCCGCGGCGAGGGCCGGGCCGGCCAGGCGGGCCGCCTCGGCCGGGCGGCGGCCGCGGCGGGCGAAGATCTGCGCCGCGGCCTCGGCCTGGCGGCCCAGCAGGACCAGCCGGTCGCAGCCCTGTTCCAGCCGGGCGGCGACGATCTCCAGCAGCGGCAGCACCGCCGGCTCGTCGCAGCCGGTGACGAGGGCGAGCCGTGGCCCGGTCGCGGCGACGTGCGGGACGGCGGGGGGCGGCGCCAGCGCCGCCTCGCGGCGGGCCAGCAGCGGCTGCAGCAGGGCCTCGACAAAGCTGCTCTCGGCCTCCGGCCCCGGCACCGCCGCGATGGCATCGAGGAAGGCGGGCGGCGGCCGCAGCGCCGGCCGGCCGCGCAGCCAGAGGCGTTCGTCGTCGAAGCGGATCTCGGCCACCAGCTCCAGCCCGAGCAGCCGCGGCAGCAGCGAGGCGGGGAGGCGGGCATGCAGGCAGGCGCTGTTCGCCGCCGAGGCCAGATGCGCCTCCTGCAGCGCCGCGCAGACGATCTCGTCGCCGCCGCCATCCGCCGCGGCCAGGCGGGCCAGTGCCACCACCTCGACCTCCAGGGCGCGCGCCGGCCGGCCGGCGAAGCGCAGGCCCAGCATGACCTCGCCGCCGCCGGTCGCGGCCGTGGTGGCCTGGCGCAGCAGGCCGTCCGGATCGGCGAAGGGCCGGTCGCCGAGCTGCGGCAGGGTGTCGAGCCAGCCGCCAAAGGCGCCCTGCGCGCGATAGCCATGGGTCAGCAGCGGCCGCCAGGCGGGATCGTCGCGCGCCTCCCGCAGCAGGCGGAAGCCCAGCCCTGGCGGCAGCCCGGCGAAGGCCTGGCGGAGGTCGCGGCCGATGCCGGGCGCCCGCAGGTTGACGCGGCCGGCGAGCCCGCCGGCGGCCAGGCTCAGCACCAGGGGGGCGCCGTCGGGAACCCCGTCCAGCAGCAGCAGGAAGCCCTGGACCTGGGCGCGGTCGGGCTGCGCCAGGGGGATGTCGGGACGCGCCGGCGCGCAGTGCCGCGTCGGCAGCAGCGGCTGGCCGCCGAGCAGCACCCGCAGCTGCGGCGGCGCGCCGCGCGGCGTCAGCATCCAGCCGCAGAGCAGCAGGCGGCGCGGGCCGAGCGGTGCCAGCCCCTCGACCGCCAGCTGCAGCTGCTCGGCGAAATAGATCACCGCCGCGGCCGCCTCAGGCCGCGCGGCGCGGCAGGGCGGTGGCGGCGCGGCCGAAATCGGCGATCGCCTGCAGCGCGCGGCGCGAGACGGCGCGGCCGAACTGCTGGCGGCCGAAGGCGAAGGCGGCGGCGGCGCAGCGGGCGCGGCCGGCGGGATCCTCGATCAGCGCCAGCAGGTGGCCGACGAATTCGCTGCGCGAGCGCGCCAGGCGATAGGCGGTGCCGGCGCCGCCCTCGATGCCGAAGACCGCTTCTTCCGTCAGCACCGAGGGGATGCCGCGGGCGAGGTATTCCACCGTCTTGATCTTCAGGCCGCCGCCATAATAGACCGGGTTGATGCCGATATCGGCCTGGTCGAGGAAGCCCGCCAGGTCGGCCACCCGGCCATGCAGCACGATGTTGCGGCCGGCCGTTGGCCGCTCGCCCAGGCTGTCGCAGACGCCGCCGGCGACATGCAGCGCGACATCGCCGCGCGCCTCGAAGCAGGGCCAGACCTGGTCGACGAACCAGCGCAGCCCGTCGCGGTTCATCGGGCTGTCGCCGCCGACGAAGACCACGCGGCGGGCGGGGCGGCTGGCATCGATCGGCGGGGCGGGCGGCATGCTGTGCGGCAGGTAGAGCGACTTGCCGGGCAGGCTGCGCTGCAGGAAGCGATGCTCGCTGGCCTGGATGGCCAGCAGCAGGTCGAAGCCGTCGAGGATCTTCAGCTCCTCCGGCACGTCGATGCGGATGTGATGTTCCAGCCCGAAATGCGCGAAGTTCTGCGCCCGCAGCGACATCACGTCATGCGTGTCGAGCACGCTGGTGGGCGGGAAGCCGCGGGCATGGCGGAGATAGCTGAGGCGGATGTATTCGACGATGCCGATGGCATAGCGGTGCTGCGCCAGATGCGCCTCGACGACGGCGAACAGCTGCCGCGAGAACTGCTTGCGCTCGAAGGGTTCGAGCAGCCGGGCAGATTCCGCCGGCGGGGCGGGCATCGTTGCCGCCGAGGGATAGTCATTATAGGCGAAGACGCGGCCACGGCCGCCCAGGATCCGGCCCGCCGCGGCCCGCTCGTCCGGGCTCATGGTCTTCAGATAGAGCAGGTCGACATCGAGCAGGGGGCGGCCGACGCGCAGCATCTCGGCGATCCGGGCATGGTTGCCGAGGCTCTCCTCCCAGAACGGGATGTCGGTGATCAGCAGCGCGCGCGGCCGGCGCAGCACATGGTCCAGCGTCTGCCGGTCGCGCAGGATCGCCGCCTGGCGGTCGACCTCGGCGGCGTAGCGGCGGAACAGGCTGCGGCTGGCGGCGGCGACCTCGGCGCGGAAGCCGGCATCGGTGGCGTGGCGCTGCAGCAGCGGCGCCAGGGCAGCGGCGCTGGCGGCCCCGTGGAACGGCGCCTCGGGATCGAGGCCGAGGAAGGCATCGGCCGTGCCGATCACCGCGCGGCCATGCGCCAGCGCCTCCACCGTCTTGATCTTCAGCCCGGTGCCGCCCTGGTGCGGGTTCACGGCGAGATCGATGCCGGCATAGAAGCCCTCGAGATCCTCGACCTCGCCGAGCGGCACCAGCGGCGGGGTCGCCGCCGGCAGGCCCCGCGCGGCGCCGCCGGCGATGCGCCACTCGGCGCCGGCGGCGGCCAGCGCCGGCAGGTCGGCCGCCGCCAGCAGCGCGGCCAGCGCCGCCTGGTTGATCGGATTGCCGCTGCCGACATAGCCGATCACCGGCGGCGCCCCGGTGTCGCGCGGCGGCAGCGGGGCGACGGGCGGCACATGGCCCAGGGTGACGACCACGGCGCGGGTGCGCTCCTCCAGCTCGGCGCGCTCCTCGTCCTGGATGGCCAGCACCAGGTCGGCGCGGTCGAGGCCGCGGCCCTCCTCCTCCGCCGTGGTGTAGAAGAAGGCGGGCTGCAGCCCGATGGCGCGCAGCCGGCGGTCGCGGCCGGCGAAGACGTCATGCGTGTCGATCAGCTTCAGGGTGCCGGCCGGGAACAGCTCCAGCGCGCGGCTCAGGAAGACGTATTCGACCAGGACGAGGTGGTAGACCTCCTCCTCGGCGAGGCCGGCGATGGCGGCCTCCAGCGAGGGCGGGAACCAGTCGTCGATGCCGAAGACCTCGCCCTTGCTGCGGCGCTCCTGCGACCGGTCATAGGGCAGCACGGTCAGCCGGTCCCAGGCGGCGCGCATCGCCTCGATATCGCCCGGGCCCACCGCCTCGCGCGCCACGAAGCAGAAATGCACCTCGTGCCCCTGGGCCTTCAGCCGCCGCAGCAGCGCCTGGATGCGCTGGCGGTTGCCGGCATTGGCGGGATGGCTGGGTGTGGGCGAGATGACCAGGCAACGCATCGGAGGACCTTCGGGAGAGGCGCGGCCATGCTAGCAGGTCGGGCGCCGCTGTCCCAGCCAGGGGGCAGGGGTATGGGCGAGGGCGGGGCTGGCTGCGCGACGCCCGCCGCGCCATACTGGGTGGACCCCGACCCGAGCCGAGGCCGCCCGCCGCCGATGCGTATCGCCCTGATCATGAGCCATGCCGACCGTGCCATGGGCGGTGCGACGCGCGAGCTGCATTTCCTGCGCACGCTGCGCGAGCAGGGCGCCGAGGTCGCCGCCTTCCGCATCCATGCCGGCGCCGACATCGAGGAGGAGGACTATCTCGACGGCGCGGTGACGACGACCTTCCTGCCGGAGGACCTGCCGGCCGAGCCCGTGCCGCACCGCAAGGTCTCGACCGCGCTGGTCGAGACGCTGCGCGGCTACGCCCCGGATGTCGTGATCTTCAAGGGGCTGAACTACGCGATCAATGCCTTCGTCGCGGCGCGGATGCCCGGCCAGCGCTATGGCTTCATCGTCGGCGGCGCGGTGACCGACAAGGTCCTGGCCGGCGCGCGCTTCGTCTTCGGCGAATATGACGAGCAGCTGTCGACGCATTTCGCGGGCTTCCTGGCCGAGGGCCGCGGCTTCGTGCTGCCGAAATACATCGACCTCGAGCTGTCGCGGCCGCCGCGCCCGGCGGTGATCGACTACGACATCGCCAATGTCGGTAATTTCTACGAGAAGCGGAAGAACCAGCAGGCGCTGCTGCCGCTGGCCGAGGAGTTCCGGCTGCTGCTGGCCGGCGGCGGCAAGCCGGACAAGGCGGTGTTCGGCGCGGCCATCGCCGCCGGCCGGGTGCATTGCCCGGGGCGGCTGGACCATGCGGCGCTGTTCGCGCTGCTGCACCGCAGCCGGATCATGGTGCACAGCTCGACCATGGACGGGCTGCCGCGCGCCATGGTCGAGGGCATGGCCTGCGGCCTGCCGGTGGTGGCCTATCGCGACACGGTGCGCGGCGGGCTCACGCACGGGGTGCAGGGCTTCCTGGTGACGCCCGAGGAGATGCCGTCCACGGTGCGGCGGCTGCTGGGCGATCCGGCGCTGGTCGAGCGGATGGGCCGCGCCGCCCGCGCCCATGTCGAGGCGACTCACGGCGTGCCGGCGATCCAGGCGGCGGCGCGCCGCTTCCTGTCCTTCCTGCGGCAGGATCGCTGAGCATGCGCGCGATCGAGCGGATCATCGTCACCGGCGACTTCCTGCGCCCGGTCGACCGGCATTTCCGGCCCTCGCAGAACGAGAACATCCGCTGGCTGCACCGGCTGCTGCGCGGCCATCTGGCGCGCGCCAGCGGCCTGCCGGTGCAGTGCCTGCACTGGGGCGAGGGGGTCGAGGCCGAGCCCTTCTTCGAGGCCTTCGGGGCGGAGCCTTCCGCGTCGGGCTGGGCCGCCTTCTACACCAGCGACCGCGCCCCGGCGGCGGTGCTGGACGCGCTGGCGGCGCGCTTCGGCGGCAGCCTGGTGGTGGGGTTCGAGCTGGCGGAATGGTGCAAGCTGGCCTTCACCTGCCTCGGCATTCCCTTCATCGACCTGAACATCCACCCGATCCGCTTCCTGCCCGACGTCTTCTTCGCCGCGCAGACCAATGATCCGGAGATCTTCGCGGCGCTGCTGCGGCATCACAGCGATCCCGACAGCTTCTACGGCTGGGCCGACCTGCTGGCGGCGACGACGGTGAAGTTCGCGCCGGAACTGGTGCTGGAGTCGCCGGTGCTGCTGGTCGGGCAGACGCGGGTCGACCGCTCGCTGGTGCGTGACGGCCGGCTGCTCGACTTCACCGATTTCGCCGGCGACCTCGAGGCGCTGCTGCTGCGCGAGGGCCGGCTGGCCTTCAAGCCGCATCCCTACAATCCGGGCGATTTCGGGCTGTTCACCGCCGGCCTGCCATACCGCCGGGTGCAGATGGTCAAGGCCAATGCCTATGCGCTGCTGGCGCAGGACGCGCTGCAGGAGGTGGTCGGCGTCAGCTCCAGCCTGATCGCCGAGGCGCCCTATTTCGGCAAGCGCGCCCGCTTCCTGCACCGCTCGCCATTCGACCTGGCGGGCAGCCGGCAGCAGGCCGGCGAGCGCCAGCATCTCAGCCTGGTCGAGCGGGTCACCGATGCCGATTTCTGGCGCGACGTGCTGGCGCCGCGGCTGGCGGTGACGCCGAAGGATGGCTGGCGCTTCCCGCTGCCGCCCAACAGCCTGCGCATCTCGCTGCGCAATTTCTGGGGCTTCAACGAGCTCAGCACCGATTTCCCGGTGCAGCTCTACCAGTCCACCAAGATCCACCCCTGACCGGGGTGGCCTGGTGGGGCGCCGTCAGCCGGGCGGCAGGCGGGCGAGCTCGAGCCGCATGAAGCCGGGGCCGAGTGCCCGGGTGTCGCCGCCGGCCGGCGCGGTGTAGCGCGGCATCACCAGCACCAGCGAGATCGGGCCGAGCGCCGCGTCCTCGACCAGCTCGAACTCCGCCTGCAGCACCGGCTGGCCGCTGTCCGGCGGCGAGACGGGCTTCAGCGCGACCGGCATCGCGTTGATCACCGCCGTCGAGCGTTCGCTGTTCCAGCGGGCGCCGAAGGGCATGATCATGTGCAGCGTCAGCCGCAGCCGGCCGGCGCCGAGGCCGGGCAGCAGCAGGGTCGCGCAATCGCCGTTGCGGCCGCTCCAGCGCCATGCGCGCCGGCCATCGGTCTCCGGCCCGTGCCAGCCGGCGCCGGTGAAATTGTCGGCGTCCGGCGTCATCACCACCTGGTCGGGCGGCGGCGGCGCCTCCGCGCGGCGCGAGCCCGGGATATAGCTCAGCGGGTCGAGCTTCACCCAGTCCTCGCGGCTGCGCCGGGTGGCGGCGACATCCTGGCGCAGCGCCTCATTGGCCAGGCCGAGGCGCGCGATCTCTTCCGCCAGCTGGCGGCCGAGCGCCTGCAGCGACGGGTCGAGCCCTTTCAGCACCGGGGCGAGGCGGGCCAGGATCGGCTCGGCGCGCAGCCGCAAGCCGGTCTCGGCCACCAGGGCATCGGCGCGCTTCAGCCCGGCCAGGTCGAGCGCCGCGGGCAAGGCAGGGGTATCAGCGGACAAGGCGGCGCTCCGTGCTGGGAAATCTGGCCGGGCCAAGGTTATCACAGCGCCCCGGCCCGGCAATCCGGCCCCCGCTCAGCCGGGCAGCAGCCCGGCCAGGCGGCGGCTGGCGGCCTGCCAGTCGGCGATGCCGGCCGGGTCGAAGCCGGCGGCGGTGCCGGCCTCGGCCATCAGCGCCGGCAGCGCGGCCAGCAGGGCGGCCAGCAGGGCGCGGTCGGCCGGCTCCAGCCCGGCGTGATAGGCCGCCAGATTGTCGGCGCCGAGGCGGGCGAAGGCGCCGAACTTGTCCTCGCCGGTCGGCTTCCAGCCCGTGAACGGTCGCGGCCAGCCCTGGCTCTGGCGGAATTCCAGCGTCTCGCCGCGGCTGGTGCGGCCCAGCTTGACCCGGACCAGCGGCCAGTGGGCAGCGCCGGCGGTCAGTGCCAGCAGCGTGACGTCGAGATGCCGGTAGTCGCCGGTGCCGGCGAAATACTGGTTCAGCAGCAGCTTCTCCACGCGCGGCGCGGCGGCGTCGCCGGCCACCCCGGCCGGCGGTCCGGCTGCCGGCGCGGGGGCAGGGGCAGGGGCAGGGGAAGGGGGCGGGGCGGGCGGGGGGGCTGGCGGCGCCAGGGGAAGCGGGGCGGAAGGCGGGGAGGGGACCGCCGCGGCCGGCGGCAGCGGCGGGGCTGCCGGCGGCGCCGGCAGGCTGCTTCCCTCCACCGCCGGATGCCGCGCTGCCGGCACGCCGCCCAGGCGGGTCGCCGCCGCCTCGGCGGTCTCGTCGGGCAGGGCGGCGGCCAGCGCGCGGGCGGCCTCCAGCCAGCCCAGCATCTCGTCCGGCGGCAGGCCGGCGGCGCTGGCCGCCCGGGCGGTCGCCGCCGGCATCACCTGCAGCAGCGTGCGCAGCAGCAGCCGGTCCTCCGGCGCGGTGTCCGGCCTGGCCAGGTAGGCGGGCAGCTCGCCCGGGCCGAGGCGCAGGAAGGCGCCGAAGCGGTCCTCGCCATTGGGCCGCCACTGCAGGAAGGCGTCGGGATGGCCGGCGCCCTGGCGGAACTCGGCGCGCGGCCCGTCGCCGGAGACCGAGAGCTTCAGCCGTACCCCCGGCCAGCGCCGCGCGCCGGTGGCCAGGCTCATCACCGTCATGTCCAGGTGGCGATAGGGATTGCTGCCGCGCGGCGGATAGTACTGGTTCAGCATCACCGCCTCCAGGCTGGCGATGGCGGGCAGCTCGGCGGCGGGCGGCTCGGCGATCAGGGGCGCCGGGGCAGCAGGCGGGGGTGGCGGGGCCGGCGGCAGGGGGCGCGCGGCGGCGATGCGCAGCGCCAGCTGCCCGTCCTCCCCGGCGGCCAGCAGGGCGAGCTCGGTCAGCTCGACGGCGCAGCCGGCGGGGGCGGGGCTGCCGTCGCGCGCGGCCAGCGCCACCACCAGCTGGCCGTGCAGGCCGAGCGCCACCGGCAGGGTCAGCGCCAGCTGCAGCGATCCGTCCGCGGCGAAGCCGCGCCAGCCGGAGCAGCGGCCGGCGGCGTCGCGCGGCGCCAGCGCCTCCAGGCTGGCGACGTTCTGCTCGCAGGGCAGGACCCAGGCGGCGAGCGCCAGCTCCGCGGCCTTCCCCTGGCGCAGCACGGCGCCGAGGCGCAGCACGCCGAGGCCGGCCGTGTGCAGCTGCGGCAGCTGCAGCACGGCCAGGCCCGGGGCGTCGTCCGGGGTGCGCAGCAGGGCGCGCGGCGCCTCCTCGCCCAGGCCGAGCAGGCTGACCGTGCCGGAAAGGGCGCGGGCCAGCGGCCAGCCGCTCTCGGACAGCGCATGCGGCAGGCCGGGCGCGGGCAGGGTCAGGCCGGGCTCGTCCCAGCGCCAATGGGCGGGGGCGGTGAAGCGGCTGCCGGGCTCGGCGGTCCAGGCGCGCAGCGCCAGGGCGCGATCGCCCGGGGCCGCCACGCCCTCGGGGCGCAGCGCGCCGGCGGCGCCGGTCCAGCCGGCATCGAGCGACAGCGCCAGCCCCTCGGCCCCCTCGGCCTGCAGGGCGAGCAGCGCGCCCTCGGCCAGCGCCGGCAGCGGCGCCGGCAGGTCGAGCAGCAGCCAGCCGGGGGCGAGGCCCTCCAGCGGCACCAGCCAGGCGCCCTGCACCCGGTCGCTCTCCGCGCCGATCAGGCGGATCCGCAGGAAGCCCTGGCGCGCGCCGGTCAGATGCAGCCCGATGCGGGTCAGCGCCTCCAGCCGCAGCCCGAGCGGCTGGCGCAGCCGCAGCGCGCCCTCCTGCGCCGCCAGCGCCTCGGCGCCGGGCTCGGTGGACAGCACCAGACGCGGCGCCGCCGGCGGGCGGTGCGCCATCTGGCGGGCGAGCGCGCCGAGCGCCGTGCGGGTCTCCTCATGGTCCTGGCGCAGCGCCACCTGGGCCTGCTGCAGGGTCGCCGCGCGGTCGCTCGCGGCGGCCAGCGCGGCCAGCAGCGCCTCGGCGAGATCCGGCCAGGCCTCGGCGGCGCTGTCCGCGCGGATCAGCCGTGGCGGCTCCTGCTCCTGGGCGCGCCACCAGCCGCCCCACTCGTCCAGGCGCCCGGCGTCGCGCGCGACCACGGCCAGCATCCCGGCGGGCGGCAGGTCGAGGGGCACCAGGTCGTCGGGCACCGTCGCCGGGCCGCCGTCGCGCCGCAGCCAGATGCCGTTGCCCGGCAGCGGCGCCGCCCACCACAGCACCAGCCCGGCGAGGCGCAGCGTCTCCGCCTGCGGCAGGCCGGCCGGCAGGACCAGGCCAGGGCCGCCGCCGGCGAGGGCCGCCAGATCGGTGGGGGCAACGTAGAAAAGCATCATGCCGCGTGCTCCGGCTCCAGCAGGCGGATCCAGCCCGCCATGCTCGTCTCCCAATCGGTCGCGGCGCCGCGCGCCGCCGCCCGGGCGGCCAGCGCCCGGCACAGGTCCGGATCGGCCGCCAGCCGCCGCAGCTGCGCGATGCAGGCCGCGACGACGGCCTCCTCCGCGGCCGGCACCAGCAGCCCGTCGACGCCGTGCTGCACCGCCTCGGCGACGGCGCCGGTGTCGGTGGCGAGCAGAATGCAGCCGAAGCGCTGCGCCTCCGCGATGGTCAGCGGCGCGCCCTCGAAGCGCGAGGGCAGCAGCACGACATCGGCCCAGGCATAGAGCGCGTCGAGCGCCGCCCCCTCTTCCGCCGGCGGCTCGATGACGATGCCGGTGCCGGACAGGTCGGGCGGATCGGCCTCCAGCACCGGATGGCCGACGACGCGCCATTCGATGCCGCTGCCGGCCAGGCCCAGGATGATCGGGCGCAGCCGGTCGGGGCCCTTCTGGTGGTCCAGGCGGCCGAGGAAGAGCACGCGCAGCGGCGCCGCCGGCGCACGCGACTGCCGCGCGGCGCAGGCCGCCGCGATCCGCGCTGGATCGGCGGCATAGGAGGCGGCGTTCGGCAGCACGACGATCTTCCCGGCCGGCACGCCCTGGCCGATGCACCAGTCGCGCAGCGCGCGCGACACGCAGAGGAAGCCGTCATAGCCGGCCTCGTAGGCGAGGCCGGTCAGCGGATTGCCGACCGGCGCGCCATGCGGGCCGCGCTCATTCAGGTGCAGGCCGAGATAGGTGCGCACGCCCTGCCGGCGCAACAGCCCCATCAGCCCCTGGCCGGCCAGCGCATGGGTATTGACCACGACATCCATCGCCGCCAGCAGGCCGAGCCGGTCGGCCTGGCCGGCCGGCGTCGGCGCGGCGGCCAGCGGGGCGCCGAAATAATGCTGGCCCGGCGCGGCGCGCTCCAGCGCCGGCAGCGGGAAGAACTGCACCGTCTCGAAGACATCGGCGAAGCCGGCGGGGATCGCCGCCTGGTCGGTGCCGGTCAGGAAGAGATGCGGCGTCCAGCCGCGCCGGCGCAGCACCGCGGCCTGGTTCAGCACCACCTTCTCGACGCCGCCAAAGGCGAAGACCGGCAGGACGAAGCCGATCTGCTTTCCAGGCTGTGACGGGATCCAGGGCAGCACCGCGCCGCAGCCGTTCAGCGCCTGGTGCAGCCCCGGCGTGCGCAGCCGGCCGGCGCGCCAGTCGTCGCGCCACTCGTCGCGCAGCGCCGAGCGCCCGGCCATGGTCGCGCGCAGCGCCGCGACCTCCTCAGCGAGCCGGGCGAAGATGCCGGGATCCTCGGACAGCCCCGGATCGGCGTCGGGCAGGTCGACCTTCAGCGTCGGCGCTGCCGGGCTGGCGGCCTCGCCGAGCGGCGCGGCCCAGGCGAAATCCGGCTCGCGCGCGGCGCGCAGCAGGCGGTCGCTGCGGGCGATGATCAGCTGGGCGCGCGGCGCATGCGGCACCGCGCCGGGCGGCAGGCGCAGGCCGCGATGGCCGGGCGCGCCGGGCAGCAGCTCGACCAGCAGGAAGCCGAGGGCGGGCCTGGCCTGCAGGATCTGCTGCGCCTGCCAGAAGACGTTGTGCAGCAGCTTCGCCCCGGTCAGCGCGGCGAGGCCGGCCTCGCTGGCGAAGGTCCAGAAGGGCGGGAAGGCCTGGGCCGAGGGGGCCAGCGCCGCCTGCACCGCCCGGCGGCGCAGCGCGGCGGCGGGCTCGGGCGGATGGCGTGGGGCGAGCGGGTCGGTCAGAAGCTGCGCCTCGTCCCGGCCGAGGCGGGTCAGGACGAAGCGCGGCAGCTCCTCGGCCTCCAGCCGCAGCAGGCGGCGGGCGGAGAGGCTGTGCCGCGCCTGCAGCCGCATGCCGCCCAGGATCGCGTCGCGCGCCCGCTCGGCATGGGTCAGCATGCTTTCGGGGCGTTTCCTGTACAGGAAACCGGCCTCGGGCAGGTGGCGGCCCCGGAAGCCGGCCTCGGCGGCGCGCAGCCAGAAATCCCAGTCCTCGAAGCCGTCGCGCAGCCGCGGGTCGAAGCGCAGGCCGTGCTCGAAGACGCGGCGGGCGATCAGGCTGCCGGCGTCGCAGAGATTCTCGTGCAGGTGCAGAAAGGCGGAATAGTCGCCGCCCAGGGAGAAATTCTGCGGCAGGCCGAAGCTGTCGAGATCGGGGAAGACCCAGCCGATCTGCGGCGGCGCCGCGTCCAGCGCGGCGGCGGCGCGGGCCAGGAAATGCGGGCGCAGCCGGTTGTCCGCATCCAGCATCAGCAGGGCGCGGCAGCCGGGCCAGGCCTTCAGGGCGAAATCGATGCCACTGTTGCGCGCCGCCGGCAGCCCGCCATTCGGCCGGCGCAGCAGCAGCACGCGGCCGGGATGGCGGCGGGCATAGGCCAGCGCGGTGGCCGCCGTCTCCGGCAGCGGGCAGCCGTCATCCACCACCACGGCGGCGCAGCGCGGCGCGCCCTGCTGCGCCAGCACGTCCTCCAGCGCCTCGGCCAGCAGGCCGGGCTGGCGGAAGACCGGGATGATGACGGCGAGCTCGGGATCGTCGCTCATGCGGCGGCGGCCCTGGAGAGGGCGGGCAGGGTGCGCAGCAGGTCGCGGTAGCGGTCGAGCATGGCGGCCTCGTCCTGGCGGCGGGCCAGCGCCGCGGCGGCGGCGAGCCGCGCCGGCGTCGCGCCGGCCTGGGTGGCGGCGGTGACCAGCGCCTCGGCCATGGCGGCGACATCCTCGGCCTCGGCCAGCGCGGCATAGTCCGTCGCGGCATCGCCCAGGCCTTCCAGCGCGGCCGGGCTGGCGACGACCGGGCAGCGGCGGCCGGCGGCTTCGAGGAAGACGAGGGGAAAGCCTTCCAGGCGCGAGGGCAGCACCAGCGCGTCGGCGGCCAGCAGCAGCCGCCCCGGATCGTCCTGGTGGCCGAGCAGCCGCAGGGGAGAGCGGCCGCCGGGCAGCGCCGCCTGCAGCCGCGCCGCCAGCGGGCCGGTGCCGGCGGCGACCAGCGCCGCGCCGCCGCGGCGGGCGAAGGCCTGGGCGAGATGCGGCAGCAGTTCGGCGCCCTTCACCGGCTCCAGCCGGCCGAGGAACAGCGCGACCAGCCCGTCCGGCGGCAAATCGAGGCTGGCGCGCAGCTCGGCCCGCAGGGCGCGGCGCCGGCCGGCATCGATGCCGGGGGGCAGCGGGACGCCGTTCGGCACCACCTGGACGCGGCCGGCGGGCAGGCCGAAGCCCGCCTCCAGCCGGCCGGCGATCGGCGCGGAGACGGCGGCCCAGAGGCCGGGCAGGCGCTGCGCCACGGCACGGGCGGCGGCGTCGATGCCGGGCGGGGTCTCCGGGGGGGCCAGATGGCCGATGACCAGGCTGGGCAGGCCGCGCTCGGCCAGCACCGCCTGCAGGCCGAGCCCGGCATTCGGCCAGGGCAGCGGCAGCAGCGCGGCCTCCGCCGGCAGCTCGGGCAGCAGCGCCTCCAGCACCTGGCGCTGGCGGCGGATGTTCTCCTCGGGTGATTCCGCCGCGTCCCAGGCGATGCGGGCGCCGCGCAGGCAGGCGGCGAGCCGCGGCCCGGCATCGCGGGCCAGCGCCGGGTGGCGCTCGGGATCGGCCAGGATGGTGACCGCGACGCCGGCGGCGTCCAGCATGCGGGCCAGCGCCAGGGCATGCCGCTCGGTCCCGCCATGCGCCGCCGAGGGCAGCAGCAGCAGCAGCCGGCGCAGGCGTTGCGCGGCCAGCGGCGCCGGGTCGAAGCCTGCCGCCCGCATGCCGCTCAGCCCGCCGCCACCAGGCCGAGGGCGTGACGGCGCGCCGGGGTGTCGGCCTTCTGGTCGAAGCGCTTGATGCCGAAGACCTGGGCGTCCTGCAGCGCCTCGTCGATCTCCTCGACGGTGGCGTGCTGCTTCTCGTTCTTCGAGGTCAGCACCAGGTGGCGCGCGCGGGCGATCCTGTTGCGCTGGGCATAGTGCTCCAGGCAGGTGGCGAGGAGGTATTCCTCCTGCGGATAGACCGCCGGCAGGCGGGTCATGTCGGCCAGGCTCCAATGCGCCAGCATCGGCGCGATCGCCTCGAAGAACAGCGCGCGGCGGAAGAAGCTGCCCTCGGCGCGGCATTTGTAGAGCGACTTGAAGCCGTTCGCCGCCATGAAGCCCGGCATCGCCGGGTCCTGCCGGATCGCCTCCAGCTGGTCGCTGCCCTCGCGCTCGAAGCGGAGCTCGCCATCCTCGAGCCTGCCCGGGATGCGCCAGGACTTGCCGAGCCCGGCATCGAACTGCCGGATGTGCTGCGCGGCGCCGCGGCGGATCATCAGGTCGGCGGAGGTGTGGAAATAGACATAGTCGAAGGCGACGCGATCCTGCATCGCCTGCAGCACCGCCTGTAGATAGGCATGCAGGACGACCGCCCAGGCGGTGCGCAGCGGCGGCGTCACGAAGCGCAGATTGGGGATCTGCGAGAAATCGACGCCGCGCTTGCGGGTGGCATAGGCGAAGCTGTCGGCGAATTCGGCGTTGATGTTGACATAATGCATCACGTCGCCGTCGAAGGCCTGGTTGTAGTTCTGCAGCTGCTCGAACAGCCGGTCCGGATGCTGGTGCCAGACGGTGACGGCCAGGATGGTCATGGCGGCGCGGCGTCCTTCCGGCGCTCGTCAGGCGACGCCGGCGCGCAGCAGGTCGTGCATGTGCAGGATGCCGGCCGGCCGGCCCTCCTCCAGCACGAAGAGGCTGGTGATGCGCAGGTCGTTCATCAGGCCGAGCGCCTCCAGCGCCAGCAGGTCGGGGCCGATGGTGCGCGGCCGGCGGCTCATCACCTCGGCGACGGGGCGGTCGACGAAGCCGTGCTCGAAGGCGCGGCGGATGTCGCCGTCGGTCACCACGCCGACCAGCCGGCCCTCGGCATCGACCACGGCGGTGATGCCGAAGCGCTTGCCGGTCATCTCGACGATGGCCTCGGCCAGGCTGGCGCTCTGCGGCACCATCGGCACGCTGGTGCCGGCATGCATCAGGTCGCGGGCGCGGCGCAGCTGGGCGCCCAGCTTGCCGCCCGGGTGGAACTTGCGGAAATCGACGGCGGTGAAGCCGTGCAGCGACAGCAGGGCCACCGCCAGCGCATCGCCCAGCGCGATCTGCATGGTGGTCGAGGTGGTCGGCGCCAGCCCGTTCGGGCAGGCCTCCGGCATCGCCGGCAGGATCAGCGGGATATCCGCCGCCAGCCCCAGCGTGCCGCTGGCGCGCGAGGTGATGGCGATCAGCTTGACCCCGAAGCGGCGGCAATAGGCGACGATGTCGGAGAGCTCCGGCGCCTCCCCCGACCAGGACAGGGCGACGACGATGTCGGCCGCCTGGATCATGCCGAGGTCGCCATGGCTGGCCTCGCCGGGATGCACGAAATAGGAGGGCGTGCCGGTCGAGGTCAGGGTCGCGGCAATCTTGCGGCCGACATGGCCGGACTTGCCCATGCCGGTCAGGATCACCCGGCCCTGGCTGGCGCGGATCAGCGCGATGGCCTCGGCCAGCCGGGCGCCGAGCTCGCCATCCAGCGCCGCCTGCAGCGCGGCCAGGCCCTCGATCTCCAGGGTCAGGGTGCGGCGGGCGGCGGTCAGTGCCGCCGCGGCGAGGCTGTCGCCAGGGCTAGGGGGGGCCAGGGCCATCCGGTCTCTCCAGGCAGGGGGGCAGCGCCTCCCGGGGGTGTTTCGTGAAAGGATCGCGTCATCCGGGCCGCGCCGGGCCCTTTGCCGCGGCATTAGCGCATGGCGCCGGGCTTGCCCAGCAAGGCCGGGCCGCATCCCGGGCGGACATCCCCCGGCGGATGGCCCCCCTTGTGCCGGACCCCCGGCCCCCGCACAATCACGCCCAACGCAGAGGGCAGGTAAACGGGCGGGGATCGCGGCGCGAAGGCGCCGGCGGCTCGGCCTGTCCCTGCCCCGTCATCATGAGTGGGATCGGCATGGAGCCTCAGACACGCGAGTTGCTGCACGGGATTGCCGCGCTCGTCGCCGCCGAGATGCCGCAGATCCAGGCACGGCGCTACGACATCACCCTGAAGCCCGATGGCAGCCCGGTGACCCAGGCCGACATCATGCTGGAGCAGCTCATTCACGCTTACGTGAAAGAGCGCATCGACGACCTGACCTTCGTCGGCGAGGAAAGCTTCGACCCGGCCACGCTAGGCAACGGCACCTACATGGCGCTGCTCGACCCGATCGACGGCACCGAGAATTTCTGTTCCGGGCTGAAGGAATGGGGCGTCTCCTTCGGGCTGTGGCGGGCGGGGCAGCATCTGGGCTCGATGCTGCTGCTGCCCGAGCTCGGCGAGCGGATGATCACCGGCGAGCCGATCCAGAAGGTGCGCTCGCGCATCACCGGCTTCTCCTCCTCCTTCTCCGAGCAGATCCTCGAGCAGATGCGCGGCGAGGTGGAATCGCGCATCATGGGCTGCGCGGTGTACAACCTCTACAATGTGGTGCGCGGTGCCTATCGCCGCTTCAGCAATCCCAAGGGCGCCTATGCCTGGGATCTGCTGCCCGGGCTGATGCTGGCCCTGGAACATGGTTGCGACGTCAAGGTCGATGGAGAGATTTTCGATGGAAGCCTTCTTGAGCCCGGTCGCAAGTATCGCGTCGACATACTCCACCGACACGATCTTCATCCTGGGTAAGGGGCCCTCGGCCGACCTGGTGCGGCCGGAGGTGCTGTCTTCCTCGCTGGTGATCGGGCTGAACGATGCCGAGCGCATCGTGCCCGTCGACATCAGCATCTTCCATGCCGACTGGGTGAAGCAGGGCATCGCCGAGGCGGGCTACCGCTCGCAGCTCTACATCACCTCGACCGATTTCACGGCGCCGGGCCGGCAGGTGGTGCGCGCGCCGCACTACCTGCTGACCCAGGAATCCTCCGACCTGGTCATGCAGCGCTTCATGACCGACGATTTCGGCATCGAGGACATCCTGTTCCTCTCGGCGCTGAAGCTGGCGCGGCTGATCGCCGAGCAGCGCGGCCGGCCGCAGACCGTCTACATGGTCGGCTTCGACTTCGCCGCCGAGCGCGGCTACAGCCACCAGATCGCGACCGACTTCGCCCCGCATGTCGCCGATGAGCGGCAGGCGCGCATCTCGCTGCAGGAATTCTATTTCCTCAACACCCTCTACTTCCTGCAGAACAGCCCGCTGACGGTGAAGCATGTCGGCGACCGCGCCTTCAGCGCGCTCTCCGCCGATGCGCTGAACCGCGAGATCCTGGGCGAGACCTCCGGCGCGCCGCGCGACAGCCTGGTCGCCGTCATCGCCGAGATCACCACCAACCATTTCGGCGACCGCAACCGGCTGGAACGGATGATCCGCGCCGCCGCTGCAGCCGGCGCCGACTATGTCAAGCTGCAGAAGCGCGACGTCGAGAGCTTCTACAGCGCCGAGCAGCTGGCCAGCGCCTACCGCTCGCCCTTCGGCAAGACCTTCGGCGACTACCGCCACGCGCTGGAGCTCTCCGCCGACGACTTCGCCTATGTCGACCAGCTCTGCCGCAGCCTCGGCATCCGCTGGTTCGCCTCGGTGCTGGACCAGCCCTCCTTCGAGTTCATGCTGCAGTTCAGCCCGGAGCTGGTGAAGCTGCCCTCCACCATTTCCGAGCACACCGACTATCTGGGCTTCGTCGCCGGCAACTACGACAAGGGCATCGTGCTCTCGACCGGCATGACCGACACGGTCTACGAGAAATGGGTGCTGGAGACCTTCACGCGCTGCGAGAAGCTCTACCTGATGCAGGCGAACTCGGCCTATCCGACGCCGCTGAACGACTGCAACGTCGCGGTGGTGCGGCATTACGACGTGCTGGCGCGCAGCAATCCGCGCATCGTGCCGGCCTATTCCAGCCATGATTTCGGCGCCAAGGCCTCGTCCCTCGCGGTCGCCGCCGGGGCGCGGATGGTCGAGAAGCACGTCAAGCTCGGCAACACCGAATGGGCGCATTTCGATGCCGTGGCGGTCGACCTGACCACCCCGAAGTTCAAGGAATATGTCGACGCCATCCGCGAGACCGAGCTGATCCTCGGCACCGAGGAGAAGCGCGTCAACGCCAGCGAGCACCACAAGTACTTCCGCAAGTAAGCACGGCGCCGCGCCCTGGCGACCGGGCGCGGCGATGCTCTGAGAGAAAGCCAGGGGAAGGCAATGAATAAGCGCATCGTGGCCCTGATGATCGGCCGGGGCGGCAGCTCGCTGCCCGACAAGAACATCCTGCCGGTGCTCGGCGCCCCGCTGCTGCACTGGGCGGCCGCCGCCGCGGTGCGCAGCCGGCATATCGGCCGCTACTACATCAGCAGCGACGACGACAAGATCCTGGCGACCGCCGGCCAGGCCGGCTACGTCCAGATCCGCCGCCCCGACGCGCTGGCCAGCGCCACGGCGCAGAGCTGCGACGCCGTCCGCCATGCCTTCGACATCATCGAGCAGGACGGCCCGGCCGATATCGTCGTGGTGCAGCATGCCAATGTCGGCACCATCACCGAGGCGATCATCGATGCCTGCATCGACGGGCTGCTGGAAGACCCCAGCCTCTCCGCCGTGGTGCCCTGCCATGAGAAGGCGGAATACCACCCGCTGCGCGGCAAGGGTGTCACCGCCGACGGTATCCTGAAGCCCTTCGTGCCGGGCATGGACCGGGTCTCGGCCAACCGCCAGGACCTGCCGGCCTGCTACTTCTTCGACCATTCGATCTGGGCGCTGCGCGCCAGCGCCATCCGCGATCCGGACGGCCAGGGCCCCTGGGTCTGCATGGGCCAGCGCATCAAGCCCTATCTGACCGAAGGCTGCCTCGACATCCATTCGCTCGAGGATATCGTTCACACCGAGAACTGGATCCGCGAGCACAAGGTGCCGCAGCCCGGCTTCGTCTGAACCCCGGCAGCGCCGCCCGGCAGGCGCCGGGCGGTGCGACGGCGCGGCGATGCAGGGCGCCGCAGCGGCTTTTCCGCATGACAATGTAGCCATTTGCATTCCTTGCCGCTATCAGAGCCGCCGCCGTGCCGCCGGCGCGCTTGACCGGGCCGGGCGGAATGTGTCTCTGCTGCCCCGTCTTCCTGTTTTCGTGGAGTTCGCCTTTTGACCGAAGAAACCCGCCCGCTCAGCCGCCAGGACCTGGTCGACGCCGCTGCCGCCGCCACCAGCCTGCCCAAGACCCAGGCTGACGCCCTGCTGAAGGCCGTGCTGGCCACGCTCGGCGATGCGCTTGGCGAGGGCCGCGAAGTCCGTCTCGCCGGCTTCGGCAGCTTCGCCGTCAGCCAGCGCGCCGCCCGCCAGGGCCGCAACCCGGCCACCGGCGCGGTGGTCGAGATCGCTGCGTCCAAGTCGGTGAAGTTCAAGCCGGCCAAGGACCTCAAGGAAAAGCTGGGCGAGTGACGCCCGGCGCGCGGTCGCCTGTGACGGGCGTCCACCGCGCGCGCTGACGACGAGCCGGGGACCTTTCGGTCCCCGGCGGCACGCCGCGCCACCAGGGCGCCGTGCCCGCCCTGGCGCGGCCCCCGCTTGACCGGCGGGCCGCGAGGGCGGAACCTTCGCCGATCGAGCGGGGGGTGACGCCATGCACGACGACCACGACCATCATCACGATCATGCGCCACATCACCATGATCACGCGCACGATCATGGCAGCGAGCTCTCGCCGATCGAGCTGCGCGTGCGCGCGCTGGAATCGCTGCTGGTCGAGAAGGGCTATGCCGAGCCCGCCGCGCTCGACCGGCTGATCGAGACCTACGAGAAGCGGATCGGGCCGCGCAACGGCGCTGCCGTCGTCGCCCGCGCCTGGACCGAGCCGGACTTCGCCGCCTGGCTGCGCCGCGACGCCTCGGCGGCGATCCATTCGATGGGCTTCAGCGGCCGCCAGGGCGAGCACATGGTGGCGGTGGAGAACACTGCCGACACGCACAACCTGGTCGTCTGCACCCTCTGCTCCTGCTATCCCTGGCCGGTGCTCGGCCTGCCGCCGACCTGGTACAAGGCGCCGGCCTACCGCTCGCGCGCGGTGATCGACCCGCGCGGCGTGCTGGCCGATTTCGGCCTGACCCTGCCGGAGACGACGCGCATCCGCGTCTGGGATTCCACCGCCGAGACGCGCTACCTGGTGATCCCCGCCCGCCCCGCCGGCACCGAGGGCTGGGACGCCGAACGCCTGGCCAGCCTGGTCAGCCGCGATTCCATGATCGGCACCGCGCTCGCCCGCGCGCCGCAGGACGCCGCGCCATGAACGGCGCCCAGGATCTCGGCGGCATGATGGGCTTCGGCCGCGTCATTCCGGAACCCGAGGCGGAGATCTTCCATGGCGAATGGGAGAAGCGGGCACTGGCCGTCACCCTGGCGGCGGGCGCCCTGGGCCGGTGGAACATCGACATCTCGCGCCATGCGCGGGAGACGCTGCCGCCGGGCGAGTACCTGACCTCCAGCTACTACGAGATCTGGGTGAAGGGGCTGGAGAAGCTGCTGCTGCAGGCCGGTCTGGTGACGCCGGACGAGATCCGCGACGGCCGCGCCCAGGGGCCGGGCCAGCCGGTGACGCCGCTGGCCGCCGGCCAGGTCGATGCCGCGCTCGCCCGCGGCACGCCCTATGACCGCCCCGCCACCGCGCCGGCGCGCTTCGCCGTCGGCGAGCGGGTGCGCACCCGCCGCTTCAACACGGCGCATCACACCCGGCTGCCGCGCTATGCCCGCGGCCGCGAGGGCGTGGTCGAGGCGGTGCGCGGCGTTTTCGTCTTCCCCGACAGCCATGCGCATGGCGGCGGCGAGGCGCCGCAATGGCTCTACACCCTCCGCTTCACCGGCGAGGAACTCTGGGGCGAGGGCGCCGATCCGACGCTGGAAGTCTCCATCGATGCCTGGGAGTCCTATCTTGTCGGCCTGTGACAATCCGCGCGACCTGCCCGGCCTGCCGCAGGATGCGGAGGGCCCGGTCTTCGCCGCCCCTTGGGAGGCGCAGGCCTTCGCCATGACGCTCGCCCTGCACGAGGCCGGCTGCTTCACCTGGGGCGAATGGGCGCAATGCCTGGGCGCCGAGATCGCCTCGGCCGAGCGCCCCTATTACGAGCACTGGCTGGCGGCGCTGGAACGCATCGTGACAGAGAAGGACATCGTCGCCGGCGAGGCGCTGGAGCAGCGGCGCCTGGCCTGGGAAGCGGCGGCGGCGCGCACGCCGCATGGTCAGCCGATCACGCTCTGAGCGCTAAGCCCCCCAGCACCAGGCGCAGCACGGTGGCGACGCCCGCCTCGAATTCCGCCTCGCCCAGTGCGGGCACGTCGAGCACCAGCCGGATTTGCGTCTCGAAATCGGCATAGGTCTGCGTCATCGCCCAGATGGCGAAGAACAGGTGGCGCGGCTCGACGGCGGCCATGCGGCCCTCCGCCATCCAGCCGCGCAGCACGGCGGATTTCGCCTCGACCAGCTCGCGCAGGCCGCCCGCCAGATGTGCCGAGAGCAGTGGCGCGCCACGCAGCACCTCGTTGGCGAAGAGCTTCGAGGCCTGCGGGCGGCGGCGCGACCAGGCCATCTTGGCGCGGATATAGGCCTCCAGCGCCGCGGCCGGCTCGCTCTCCGGGCGGATCGCCTCGGTGGCCGAGAGCCAGAGCTGCAGCAATTCCTCCAGCAGCGCCGCGTAGAGCGCTTCCTTGGTGCCGAAATAATAATGCAGATTGGCTTTCGGCAGCCCCGCCGCGCCCGCGATCGCCGCCATGCTGGCGCCTTCGAAGCCGGCGGCGGCGAAGACCTGCTCGGCGGCCGCCAGGATCTGCGCCCGGCGCTGCTGCCGCTGCTGGGCGCGGCGGCCCAGGAGGCGATGGTCCAAGGGGCGATGGTCCGGGGGGCGATGGTCCATCGAGGCATCTCCAGGCAGCGCAGGAAAGCTTGACCGGACGGTCAACATAACCCTAGCCTTCTTCCGCTGCCGCACCAAGCCCGCCGCTGGGTCATCCCGGCCCGGCGCGCTGCCGGAGGTTGTCCTGCAACCATGACTGGCCTGACCCCGCCTGGCGTGCCCGCTCCCTCCGCCGACGCCCTGCCGCTCAACAGGCTGCGCGGCAATGGTCCGATCCCGCGGCCGATCATCCTGACCTCGCATCCGCAGCGGGGGGCGGCGAAGGGGGCGCCGGCGCTGCACTGGGGGGCGGCCGATCCGCTGCGGCGCGGCCCGGTGGTGGCGACGCTGCAGGACGCGGCGGCGCGCAACGCCATCGGCACCCATTCCGGCGCCTATGCGCTGTACCGCGCCCTGGCCGTCGCTGCCGGGCAGCTGAAGGCGGATCACCGGCCGGATTTCCACAACACCCGCCCGGCCAGCGCCATCGGTCCTTTCCCCGCCTGGGGCGATCCGCAGAAGATCGTCTCGATCGATCCCTTCGGCCATCTGGCGCCGGAGCTCTTCGCCGGCAGCGGCCTGGATGTGCGGCCGAGCATCGCCGTCACCCGCGCCCGGATCAACATGCCCGAGCTGACCGCGGCGATGCAGGAGGGGCGCCTCCGCGCCGATGGCGAGGTGCTGCTGCCGAATGGCGATGCCCGCGTCACCAAGATCGCCATCGAGCCGGTCTGGTACCTGCCCGGCGTCGCCGCCCGCTTCGGCATCGGCGAGACCGAGCTGCGCCGCCATCTGTTCGAGCAGACCGGCGGCATGTTCCCCGAGCTGGTCACCCGCCCCGACCTACAGGTCTTCCTGCCGCCGATCGGCGGCATGACGGTCTACCTGTTCGGCGACACGGAAAAGCTCGGCCAGGCGGAGACCCGGATCGCCTGCCGCATCCATGACGAATGCAACGGCTCGGACGTCTTCGGCTCCGACATCTGCACCTGCCGCCCCTATCTGGCGCATGGCATCGAGGCCTGCATCGGCATGGCGCAGGAAGGCGGCGTCGGCGTCATCGTCTACAACCGCAAGGAGGGCCGGGCGCTGGGCGAGGTGACCAAGTTCCTGGTCTACAACGCGCGCAAGCGGCAGGAGGGCGGCGACCGCGCCGAGGCCTATTTCGCCCGCACCGAATGCGTCGCCGGCGTGCAGGACATGCGCTTCCAGGAGCTGATGCCCGATGTGCTGCACTGGCTGGGGATCACCCGCATCGACCGCCTGGTCTCGATGAGCAACATGAAGTTCGCCCCGATTGTGCAGAGCGGCATCGCCGTCATCGACCGCATCGCCATCCCGGAGGCGCTGATCCCGCCCGACGCCCAGGTCGAGATGGATGCCAAGAAGGCCGCCGGCTATTTCTCGGACCACGTCCCCGATGCGGCGGAGCTGGCGGTCGCCAAGGGGCGCGGCTTGTGAGCCTGGCGACGCGCAGCCACCCGACCGTCGCCCTGTTGCGCCAGCCCGCCTGCATCCGCAGCCGCTGCGAGGCGCTGCTCGCCCTGGCCGAGCAGGACGCGCTGCCGCATTTCTCCCTGCATCCCGAGCGCATGGAGGTGGTCGCCGACTATGTCGTCGCGACGATCCGGCAGAACTACCCGGACCTGCGCATCCCCTATCACGCGCGCTGGCGGCATTTTTCCGCGGGCGGCGTCGATCGCTGGGGAATGCTGGCGGCGAGGCTGGCGGGCGAGCCGCCAACCGAAATCGCGCGGCGCCGCTTCGACCTGGCCGTCGTCGCGGTGCTGCTGGATGCCGGCGCCGGGCCGCAATGGCGCTATTGCGACGCCGGCGGGCAGGTGCTGGCGCGCTCAGAGGGGCTCGGCGTCGCCAGCCTGGAGGCCTTCGCCCAAGGCCTTTTCTCCGCCGATCCCGCCGACCCGCTGCGCGTCGATGCCGAGGCGCTGGAAAGCCTCGATAGCGCGCGGCTGGGCCATGCCTTCCAGCATTCCGACCGGAACCCGTTGGCCGGGCTGGAGGGCCGCGCCGCGCTGATGCGCAACCTCGGCGCCGCGCTGCGCGCCGCGCCGGACTGCTTCGGCGCGACGGCGCCGCGCCCGGGCGGGCTGTTCGATGTCCTCGCCGCCGAGGCGCGGCCGCGCGGCCTGCCGGCGGAGCGGATCCTGGCCCTGCTGCTCGAGGCCCTGGCGCCGGTCTGGCCGCAGCGCCTGACCCTGCATGGCGAGAATCTCGGCGATGTCTGGCACCATCCGCTGGCCGCGCCCGGCGGCCCGGGCCAGGGGCTGGTGCCGTTCCACAAGCTGTCGCAATGGATGAGCTATTCGCTGGCCGAGGTGCTGGAGGAGGCCGGCATCCCCGTGCTCGCCCTCGACGCGCTGACCGGCCTGCCGGAATACCGCAATGGCGGGCTGTTCCTGGATCTTGGCCTGCTGGGCTTGCGCGACCCGGGCCTCTCGCGGCAAAGCCTGCCCGTCGACCACCCGGCCATCGTTGAATGGCGCGCGCTGACCGTGGCGCTGCTCGACCGCTTGGCCGGGGCGGTGCGCGACCGGCTCGGCCTGGATGCCGCCTCCCTGCCGCTGGCCCGCGTGCTGGAGGGCGGCAGCTGGGCCGCCGGCCGCCGCATCGCCCGCGAGCTGCGCCCCGACGGCGCCCCACCTTTGACCGTCGCCAGCGACGGCACTGTCTTCTGACCCTGCCTCTTCCGACCCTGAAAGCCCGAACGCCCATGCCCGACGCCCCGCGCGCCGTCACCGTCATCCGGCACCCGCTGGTGCAGCACAAGCTGACGCTGATGCGGCAGAAGCAGACCTCGACCGGCGAGTTCCGCCGCCTGGCGCGCGAGATCAGCCTGCTGATGGCCTATGAGCTGACCCGCGACCTGCCGCTGGCCGAGACCGCCATCGAGACCCCGCTGGAGCCGATGCAGGCGCCGATCCTGGCCGGCAAGAAGCTCTGCATCGTCTCCATCCTGCGCGCCGGCGACGGCATCATGGAGGGCATGCTGGACCTCGTCCCCTCGGCCCGCGTCGGCCATATCGGCCTCTACCGCGACCCGGCGACGCTGGTGCCGGTAGAATACTACCTGAAGCTGCCCGACGACATCGCCGACCGCCTGGTCATCGTGGTCGATCCGATGCTGGCCACCGGCCATTCCGCCGCCGCAGCGCTCTCCCGCCTGAAGCAGGCCGGCGCCGACCAGCTGCGCTTCGCCTGCCTGCTCGCCGCGCCCGTCGGCCTCGACGTGCTGACCGAGGCGCATCCAGATGTGCCGGTCTTCACCTGCAGCATCGACCGGGAACTCGACGACCACGCCTATATCCGGCCGGGGCTGGGGGATGCGGGGGATCGGCTCTACGGGACGAAGTGAGGGGCCGGGAAGACAGGCAGGGCGGGGGAATGAATTCCCCCGCACCCCCATCTTTTTTCTGATCAACGGCGGTTTTTGGGCCAGCGCCCTGCAGGCAGGATATCAGGGCATCACGGCGGGACGCCGGGACGGGCCCATCGGCCCGGTCAGTTGGCGGCCTCGGCCAGCAGGGCGCGCGGGGCGACGGCGCGATACTCCTCGATCAGCCGGGCGCAGAGCGCCGCGATGGTCGGCACGTCGTGGATGCTGCCGACGCCATGGCCGGCCGACCAGATGTTCTTCCACGGCCGCTTCTCGTGGTCGGACAGGTTCACCCCGGCGCCCTCGTCCAGATTGTCCGGGTCCAGCCCCGCCGCGGCGATCGAGGCGCGCAGGAAGTTCGCCTTCACCCCGCTGATCGCCGCCGTATAGACGATGTCCTTGGCCGTGGCCTCCAGCACCATCTGCTTGTAGTCCGGCGGCGCCATGCTCTCGGCGGTGGCGACGAAGCGGGTGCCGATATAGGCCAGGTCGGCCCCCATCAGCTGCGCCGCCGCGACCTGCCGGCCATGCCCGATCGAGCCGCCCAGCAGCAGCGTGCCGTCGAAGATCTGCCGCAGCTCGGTCAGGAAGGCGAAGGGGTTCAGCGTGCCGGCATGGCCGCCGGCGCCGTTGCAGACGGCGATCAGCCCGTCGACCCCGGCCTCGGCCGCCTTGGCGGCATGGCGCAGGTTGATGACGTCGTGGAACACCAGCCCGCCATAGCCATGCACCGCTTCCACCACCTCCTTCACCGCGCCGAGCGAGGTGATCACCAGCGGCACCCGGTTCTCGACGGTGGCCTGCAGATCGGCCTCCAGCCGCTTGTTGCTGCGGTGGACGATCAGGTTGACGCCGAAAGGCGCCGCGGCCGGCAGCGCCGCCAGCCGGGCGGCAATCTCCTGCAGCCAGTCGACATAGGCCGCCGTGCTGCGCTGGTTCAGCGTCGGGAAGGTGCCCAGCACGCCGGCCTTGCAGGTCTCCACGACCATATCGGGGCCGGAGACCAGGAACATCGGCGCGGCGACGGCGGGGATGGCCAGGCGGTTCTGCAGCGCGGCGGGCAAGGGCATGGCACGGGCAGCCTTTCGCTGTGGGTGGCCCGCCGGGCCCCCGGCCCCCGCGCCAGGCCGCGGCGCCGCGCGAGGCGGCAGGGCGATGGACGGCATGCTCCCGGGGACTCTCGACCGGTCCTTGGCCGAGGAGCCTAGGCGGGGTGGCGGCCCTTGCCAAGCGCCGCGGCGGCGGCGCCCGGCCGCCGCCTCACACCAGCTCCTCATGCCGGCAATTGACCAGCAGCTCGGCCACGGTGGCGTTGTTGGACAGGTGCAGCACGGTCTCCACCAGGGCAGCGATGTCCTCGGGGCGCGACATGGCGCTGCGCGGCGTCCGGGTGACATGCGCGGTCATGTCGGTGTCGACGAAGCCGGGGCAGAGCGCGGTGGCGCGGATGCCGCTGTCCCAGCCGGCACGGCGCACCTCCTGGGTCAGGGCCATGACGGCGAACTTGCTCATGGCATAGGCGAGGTTGTCGTTCTTGACGCGCTTGCCCGATAGCGAGGCGATATTGACCACGCGCCCGCTGCCGCAGGCGACCAGATGCGGCCAAGCGGCGCGGATGACGCGCATCGGCCCCTTGGCATTGACCGTCCAGCTGGTGTCGAAGACGCTCTCATCCGTGTCGAACAGCGTGCCGCGCGGATTGATGCCGGCGGCATTGACCAGCGCGTCGATGCGGCCGTGCCGGTGCAGCGTGGCCTCGACCCAGGCCTCGGCGCTGCCGGGCTTCTCGGCGTCGTAGCGGGCATGCGACAGACTGGCATGCTGCGGCAGGCGGGAGGGGTCGCGCAGCCCGGCGCTGACGGTGCAGCCGGCGGCCAGCAGGCGGTCCAGCACCGCGCGGCCGATGCCGCGATTGGCGCCGGAGAGCATGACGACGCGGCCTTCGGGGTTCAGCATGCTTCCGGCGTTCCTGGATCAGGCGCCCGGCAGGATGGCGCGGCGCGCGCCCCGCCATCCTGCCGCCGCCCGGTCGCCCCGCCAAGGGCAGCGCGGCGCTAGACGGCCATCGCCATGCCGTCGCGCTGCGGATCGGCGCCGCCGGTGATGACGCCGTCCCGGACCAGCAGCCCATGCGCCGCGCCGAAGGCATGGCTCTGGTAGGACCGCGCGACCGGGTAGCCCATCGCCTCCAGCGCGGCGGTAACGCCATGCGGGATGCGGTTGCTGACATCGATGGTGTCGCTCAGCGCCACGATGCGCGGCGCCGCCACCGCGTCGCTCATGCTCATGCCGAAATCGACGACATTCATCAGCGCCTGGGCGATGGCCGGCACGATATAGGTGCCACCGGGCGCGCCGAGGACCAGGCTGGGGCGGTCGCCCTCGAACAGCATGGTCGGCGCCATGGCGCTGGCGCGGCTCTTGCCCGGCGCGATCGAGGCGGCGCGCCCCGGCCGCGGGTCGAAGCCGCTCATGCAGCCATTGTACATGAAGCCCAGTCCCGGGGTGATGACGCCCGAGGGAATGCCCAGCGTGTGCGTCAGCGAGACCGCATTGCCGTCGCGGTCGATGACGCAGACGACGGTGGTGTCCGGCGGGTCCTTCGGTTCTTCCGCGCGGATGACATGCGCCTTCTCGCCGGCGCGGATGCGCGCCGCCAGCCCCGCCGCGTGCTCGGCCGAGAGCAGCCGGTCCAGCGGCACATCGACGAAATCCGGGTCGCCCATATGCGCGTCGCGGTCGATGGTCATCCACTTCATCGCCTCGGCCAGGATGCGCAGATGCTCCGGGCCATTGTGCGGCAGGCTGGCCAGGTCGAAATGCTCGAGGATCTGCAGCAGCTCCAGCAGCGAGCCGCCACCGGCCGGCGGCGGGTTGCTGGCAATGCGGTGCCCGCGATAGCGCCCCCAGACCGGCGCCTTCTCCTTGACGCGGTACTGGGCAAAATCCTCGGCGCGCAGCAGGCTGCCGCCGCGCTCGAGGTCGGCGACCATCTCGGCCGCCAGCGCGCCGCGATAGAAGCTCTCGGCGCCGCCCTCGGCCAGCCGCTCCAGGGTGCGCGCCATCTCCGGGTTGCGCAGGATCTCGCCCGGCTTCTTCATCCGGCCATCGGGGCGGAAATACACCTGCCGCCCGGTCTCGCTGAAGCGCAGCTTGTCCTCGACATTGACCTGGCCGTCGCCGCCATGGTCCATCGCCCAGTAGTAGTGCATGTAGGGCCGCACCATGACGCCGCGATGCGCCTGGTCGATCGCCGGCCGCATCACCTCGGCCAGCGGCAGCGTGCCGAAGCGCGACAGCGCCTCGCAATAGCCGGCGACATTGCCCGGCGCGCCGATGGCGCCATAGCCGCAATCATTGCTCTGGTCGTCGAGCAGGAAGACGAAGCCGTCGCGAGACTGCCCGATGAACTTCCGCGCCCACATGTCGGGCGTGGCGGCCAGGGGCGCGCGGGCGAAGAACTCCAGCACCGTGTGCACGCCCTGCCGCGGCAGGCAGATCTGCATGGCGCCGAAGCCGGCGATGCCGCACATCTGCGGATCGACCACGCCCTGGCTGAAGGCGCAGGCGATCGCGGCATCCACCGCATTGCCACCACGCCGCAATACCTCGACACCCGCTTCCGCCGCCTCGGGCTGGGCGGCGACCACCATGCCGTTCATCGGGATCTCCTCGTCCTCATGCCGGGGCATTCAGGGGGAAGAGAAGGGGGAGGGCAAGGCAGGGACAGGCTCGGGGATTGAATTCCCCCGGGGCGATCTCCGGAATCTTCCCCTCAGAAGAACGCCGGGAACGCCCCCCTGATCCGCTCGACTTCCGCGAAGGTGCCCGACAGGTGCTGCTGCAGATGCGCCGCCGCCGCCGCCGGGTCGCCGCCCAGGATCGTCTCGGCCAGGGCCTCGTGCTGGCGCATCACCGCCTCGGCCTTGCCCGGGCTCGGCAGGTGCAGGCGGCGCAGGCGGTCCAGATGGCCGCTGCGGCTGCGCACCAGCTCGTGCAGGCGGGGCACGCCGGCGGCGGCATAGAGCGCCGCGTGGAAGGCCTCGTCGGCCGCGGTGAAGCCGGGCGGGTCGCCGGCCGCCAGGCGGTCGCGCATCCGGGCCAGCTCCTGCCGCAAGGTGGCGGCCAGCTCCGGTGCCTCGGGCGCGGCGGCCAGCCGGCGGACGATCTCCAGCTCCAGCGCCAGGCGCAGGAAGCTGGCCTCGCGGGCGCTGGCCAGGTCGATGCGGGCGACGCGGGTGGCGGATTGCGGCACCACCTCGACCAGGCCTTCCGCCTGCAGCCGGATGATGGCCTCGCGCACCGGCGTCTGGCTGGTGCCGAAGCGGGCGGCCAGGGCAGCGCGGGACAGCGCAGCGCCGGGCGGCAGGGCCAGCGAGATCACCGCCTCGCGCAGCGATTCATAGGCGAATTCGGCGGCGGAGGGGCGGCGGCCGAAGCTCGGCAGCGCGTCTTCCGGCCGCGCCGGGCCAGCGGGGTCGCGCTCCAGGACAGGGGGGGCTTCGGCATCGGGCATCGTCGTCCCGCTGCTTAGCAAAGGGGGCGGGGACCGGAAAGCGGCCGCTTGACTGGAAAAATCTAATATATCAGTTTTGCGCCCAGGCGGTCCCTGTGCCGTCGACGTCCAAGCAAGCCCGTGCCGGACAACGGCACCATCAAGGAAGCCCTCGCATGCTTCGCCTCTCCCGCCGTGGCGCCGCCGCGCTGCTCGCCGGTTCCGGCCTCGCTGGCCTGCTGCCCCGCGCCGCCTTCGCCCAGGCCAGCTACCCGAACCAGCCGATCCGGCTGATCGTGCCCTTCTCCGCCGGCACCTCCGACACCATCGCCCGCCTGGTCGGCCAGGGCATGAGCAAGGCCCTGGGCCAGCCCGTGGTGGTCGAGAACCGCGCCGGCGCCGGCGGCAATATCGGCAGCGAGGCCTGCGCCCGCGCGACGCCCGACGGCTATACCTTCTGCCTCGGCACCATCAGCAGCCACGCCATCAACCCGTCGATCTACCCGTCGCTGCCCTACAACGTGCAGAAGGACTTCGCGCCGATCACCCAGCTGGCGGCGCAGCCCAATGCCCTGGCGGTGACCAACAATTTCCCGGCCAGGAGCATCCCGGAGCTGATCGCCTATCTGAAGGCCAAGCCCGGCGAGACCTCCTTCGCCACCTCCGGCGTCGGCACCTCGGTGCATCTGGCCGGCTCGCTCTTCGCGCAGATGACCGGCACCACGATCGAGCACATCCCGTATCGCGGCAGCGGCCAGGTGACCACGGCGCTGCTGACCGGCGAGGTGCCGATGGCCTTCGACAACCTCTCCTCGGTGCTGCCCTTCCACAAGGAGGGCAAGCTGCGCATCCTCGGCGTCACCTCGAAGGAGCGCAACGCCGCCGCCCCCGAGATCCCGGCCATCGCCGACAGCGTGCCCGGCTTCGAGAGCCTGTCCTGGCACGGCTTCTTCGCCCCCGCCGCGGTGCCGCCGGCGATCATCGCCCGGCTGCACCAGGAGGCGGTCGCCGCGCTGAAGGCGCCGCAGGTGGCGACGCGGCTGAGCGAGCTCGGCATCACCGCCGTCGGCAGCACCCCGGATGATTTCCGCAGCTTCGTCGCCGCCGAGACGACGCGCTGGGGCGAGGTCGCCCGCAAGGCCCAGATCCGCATCGAATAGTTTTGTCGGTGGCGCCGCCCTCGCTGGGGCGGCGCGGCCGAGCACGAGTGGGTGGGGGAGGTTGTATGACCTCCGACGACTGGGCAGACTGGCGCCGCCAGGAACGGACGAGAAACCAATGACCATCACCGGCGAAATGCTGATCGGCGCCACGGCGCTCCGCGGGAGCGACCGCCCCATCCATGCCGTCGAGGCGGCGACCGGCCAGAAGCTGGAGCCCGGCTTCGGCGGCGGCTCGGCGGCCGAGGTGGAGCGCGCCTGCGCGCTCGCCTGGGCCGCCTTCGACACCTATCGCGAGACCAGCCTGGAGACCCGCGCGGCCTTCCTCGAGGCCTGCGCCGAGGCGATCCTGGCCATCGGCGACGAGCTGGTCGAGCGCGCCTGCGCCGAGAGCGGCCTGCCGCGCGGCCGCATCGAGGGCGAGCGTGGCCGCACCGTCGGCCAGCTGCGCCTCTTCGCCGCGACGCTGCGCGAGGGCTCCTTCCTCGAGGCCCGCATCGACCCGGCCCTGCCGCAGCGCCAGCCGCTGCCGCGCGCCGACCTGCGGCTGCGCAACATCCCGCTCGGCCCGGTCGCGGTCTTCGGCGCCTCGAACTTCCCGCTCGCCTTCTCGGTGGCCGGCGGCGACACGGCGGCGGCGCTCGCCGCCGGCTGCCCGGTGATCGTCAAGGCGCATTCGGCGCATCCCGGCACCTCGGAGCTGGTCGGCCGCGCGCTGCAATCGGCGGTCGCGAAATGCGGCCTGCCCGAGGGCGTCTTCTCGCTTCTGTTCGGCTCGGGCGCCGTGGTCGGGCAGGGGCTGGTCGCCGATCCGCGCATCAAGGCGGTGGGCTTCACCGGCTCGCGCGCCGGCGGCACCGCGCTGATGAAGACCGCGGCCGAGCGCCCGGAGCCCATCCCGGTCTATGCCGAGATGTCCAGCATCAATCCTGTTTTCCTGTTGCCGGCCGCCCTCGAAGAGAAGGCCGAGGCCCTGGGCAAGGCCTTCGTCGGCTCGCTCACCATGGGCGCCGGGCAGTTCTGCACCAATCCCGGCCTGGTGCTGGCGGTCGAGGGCCCGGCGCTGGAGCGCTTCATCGCCGCCGCTTCCGAGGCGGTCAGCGCCGCGGCGCCGCAGGTCATGCTGACGCCCGGCATCCTGCAGGCCTATGAGCGCGGCACCGCCCAGCTCGCCGGCAGCAGCCGCGTGACCAGGCTGGCCGAGGGCCAGGCGGCCAAGGCCTGCACCGGCAGCGCCGCGCTGTTCAGCGCCAGCGCCGCCGACTTCCTGGCCGATCCGCATCTGCAGGAAGAGGTGTTTGGCTCCAGCAGCCTGATCCTGCGCTGCCGCGACCTGGCCGAGATGCAGGCCCTGGCCGAAAAGCTGGAAGGCCAGCTGACCGCCACCCTGCACCTGGTCGAGGCCGATACCGAGGCTGCCCGCGCCCTGCTGCCGACGCTGGAGCGCCGCGCCGGCCGCATCCTGGCCAATGGCTGGCCCACCGGCGTCGAGGTCTGCCACGCCATGGTGCATGGCGGGCCCTTCCCGGCCACGTCGGACGGCCGCAGCACCTCGGTCGGCACGCTGGCCATCGGCCGCTTCCTGCGCCCGGTCTGCTACCAGGACCTGCCCGCGGCCCTGCTGCCCGAGGCGCTGCGCGACGGCAATCCCCTCGGCCTCTGGCGTCGCCTCGACGGCGCGCTGGGCCGGCACTGAGATCCGCGAGACTGTAAGGACCCTGCCCATGTCCTCTGTTCCCCCGCCCCGCAAGACGGCGGCCGAGCTGCGCTCGGCCCGCTGGTTCGGCCCGGCCGATCTGCGCTCCTTCGGCCACCGCTCGCGCGCCATGCAGATGGGCTATTCCCCCGAGGAATGGACCGGCAAGCCGGTCATCGCCATCATCAACACCTGGTCCGACCTGAACCCCTGCCACACCCACTTCAAGCAGCGGGTGGAGGATGTGAAGCGCGGCATCCTGATGGCCGGCGGCTTCCCGGTCGAACTGCCGGCGATCTCGGTCTCGGAGAGCTACGTCAAGCCGACCACCATGATGTACCGCAACATGCTGGCGATGGAGACGGAGGAGCTGCTGCGCTCCCACCCCGTCGATGGCGCCGTGCTGATGGGCGGCTGCGACAAGACCACGCCGGGCCTGCTGCTGGGCGCGACCAGCATGAACATCCCGGCGATCTTCGTGCCCGCCGGGCCGATGCTGCGCGGCAACTGGGGCGGCAAGGTGCTGGGCTCCGGCTCGGATTCCTGGAAGTACTGGGATGAGCTGCGCGCCGGCAAGATCACCGAGCAGGACTGGCTGGGCGTCGAGAAGGGCATCGCCCGCAGCCACGGCACCTGCATGACCATGGGCACCGCCAGCACCATGACGGCGATCGCCGAGGCGGTGGGCATGGTGCTGCCGGGCGGCTCCTCGATCCCGGCGGCCGATGCCAACCACATCCGCCTCTGCTCCGAGAGCGGCCGGCGGGTGGTGGAAATGGTGTGGGAGGACCTGACCCCGGCCCGCATCCAGAGCCATGCCGCCTTCGAGAATGCCATTGCCGTCGCCATGGCCATGGGCTGCTCGACCAATGCGATCATCCATTTGATCGCCATGGCCCGCCGCGCCGGCCAGGATATCGGCCTGAAGGATTTCGAGCGCTACAGCCGCAAGGTCCCCGTCATCGGCAATGTGCGCCCCTCCGGCAGCACCTACCTGATGGAGGATTTCTTCTACGCCGGCGGCATCAAGGGCCTGATGGGCGTCATCCGCGAGCACCTGGACCTGAGCTGCATCACCGTCACCGGCAAGACGCTGGGAGACAACATCGCCGACGCCAAGGTCTATAACGACGACGTCATCCGCCCGCTGGACAAGCCGATCTATGGCGAGGGGTCGCTCGCCGTGCTGACCGGCAACCTGGCGCCGAGCGGCTGCGTCATCAAGCCGGCGGCGATGGACCAGAAGTTCCTCAAGCATGCCGGGCCGGCGCTGGTCTTCGACGACTATCCCTCGATGAAGAAGGCGGTGGAGGACGAGAATCTCGACGTCACCGCCGACCATGTCCTGGTGCTGCGCAACGCCGGCCCCCAGGGCGGGCCGGGCATGCCGGAATGGGGCATGCTGCCGATGCCGAAGAAGCTGCTGAAGGAAGGCCATCGCGACATGCTGCGGCTGTCGGATGCGCGCATGTCCGGCACCAGCTACGGTGCCTGCGTCCTGCATGTCTCGCCCGAGAGCTATATCGGCGGGCCGCTCGCCCTGCTGAAGACCGGCGACATCGTCGAGGTCGATGTCGATGCGCGCACCATCAACATGCGCGTCTCGGAGGAGGAGCTCGCCGCCCGCCGCGCCGCCTGGGTGCCGCCGCCGGTCCGCTTCGAGCGCGGCTATGGCTGGGTCTTCACCAAGCACATCCAGCAGGCCGACGAGGGCTGCGACTTCGACTTCCTGCGCACCGATTTCGGCGCGCCGGTGCCCGAGCCCGCCATCTACTGATCTTCCTGTCTGTCGCGGCCGGCCGCAGGCCGGCCGCGCGCCTCCTCCGAACCGCTGCCAGATCGAGACAAGACCATGGCCCTGAGCCCCGAGACCCGTGACAAGCTGAAGCAGGTGAGCACCGCCACGCTCGCGACCGCCCTCTACAAGCGCGGCTTCCGTAACCAGATGGTGCAGGGCGTCCGCCCGCTGCGCGAGCGCAGCGAGAGCATGGTGGGCGAGGCCTTCACCCTGCGCTACATGCCGGCGCGCGAGGACCTGAACAACCTCTCGGTGTTCCGCGACCGCGCCCATCCGCAGCGCAAGGCGGTCGAGGACTGCCCGCCCGGCGCCGTGCTGGTGATGGACAGCCGCAAGGATGCGCGGGCGGCCTCGGCCGGCGGCATCCTGGTCACCCGGCTGCAGCAGCGCGGCGTCGCCGGCGTCGTCACCGATGGCGGCTTCCGTGATTCGGCCGAGATCGCCACGCTGGACATGCCGGCCTATCACAGCCGCCCCTCGGCGCCGACCAACCTGACCCTGCACCAGGCGATCGACATCAACGTGCCGATCGGCTGCGGCGATGCCCCGGTCTTCCCGGGCGACGTGGTGGTGGGCGATTCCGACGGCGTCATCATCATCCCGGCGCATCTGGCGGACGAGATCGCCGACGAGGCGACCGAGATGACCGCCTTCGAGGACT
This sequence comes from Roseomonas sp. USHLN139, assembly GCF_037145735.1. Lineage (NCBI taxonomy): Bacteria > Pseudomonadati > Pseudomonadota > Alphaproteobacteria > Acetobacterales > Roseomonadaceae > Roseomonas > Roseomonas sp. USHLN139. Next base: position 161,173 of record NZ_JBBCWY010000002.1, read on the forward strand.
TTGTTACTGAGAAGGTGCGCGGGGGACAGAGCATCCTGGGGCTCTATCCGCCGACGGATGAGTCGAATCTGGAAGTCTTCGCGGCATGGCGGAAGGCGAACAACCGCTGATCCGCTGGCCTCCCGGCACCTCCTTCCGAGGTGCCGGGAATCGCAGAGCGATGCGGCGACTCGCGCGGTGCCCCGCTGCCGGCGCCACCCCGCGCCGGAAGCGGTGTATTTTTCAGGCTCTTGGCCGGCGCTGGCCAATCCTCCCCTGATCATCTGGGAGAAACTCTGCAAGGCTCCTGCATCCCAGGAGGCTTGCCGCATGATCGACCCCGCCCTTGCCGCCCGCATCGCCGCCGCGGTGGATCGGAATTTCGACGCGCAGATCGACACCACGCTGCGCTTCTCCGCCATCCCCTCGACCCGCGGCGCCGAGGGCCCGGCGCAGGACATGATGGCCGACCTGCTGCGCGCCCGCGGCTACACGGTCGATGACTGGCAGATCGACATGGAGGATTTGAAGCCGCTGCCCGATTGCGGCGTCATCGAGCATGACTTCTCCAGGGCCCGCACCGTCGTCGGCACGCTGCGCCCGGCGCAGGAGACCGGGCGCTCGCTGATCCTGCAGGGCCATTGCGATGTCGTCCCCGCCGGCCCGCTGGAAATGTGGGACACGCCGCCCTTCGCCCCCGTCATCCGCGACGGCTGGATGCATGGCCGGGGCGCCGGCGACATGAAGTCCGGCACCATCGCCGCGCTCTATGCGGTCGACGCGCTGCAGGCGGCGGGGCTGAAGCTGAAGGGCCGGCTGCATTTCCAGTCGGTGATCGAGGAGGAGAGCACCGGCGTCGGCGCCCTCTCCACCCTGCAGCGCGGCTACCGCGCCGATTGCGCCCTGCTGCCCGAGCCCAGCGCCGGCACCATCACCGATGTCTGCGTCGGCGTCCTCTGGTTCCGCCTGAAGGTGCGCGGCGTCCCCGTGCATGTCGCCTATGCCGGCACCGGGTCGAATGCCATCAAGGCCGCCTATCGGTTGATCGGCGGGCTCGAGGGCCTCGAAGCCGAGTGGAACAGGCGCGCCGAATCCGACCCGCACTACGCCAGCATCCCGCGCCCGATCAACTTCAACCCGGGCATCATCCGCGGTGGCGACTGGGCCTCCAGCGTGCCGGCCTGGTGCGACCTCGACTGCCGCATCGCCATCCTGCCCGGCTGGGACGTCGCCACCTGCCAGCGCGAGATCGAGGCCTGCGTCCGCGCCGCCGCGCAGACCGATCCCTTCCTGGCCAACAACCCGCCGGAGCTGGTCTGGTCCGGCTATCTCAGCCACGGCTATGTGCTGGAGAAGGCCGAGGCGCCGGTCGAGATGCTGCGTGCCGCCCATGCGACCGTGACCGACCGGCCGCTGGCCAGCCGCGCCGGCACCGGGCTTAACGATGCCCGCTTCTACACGCGCTTCTACGGCATCCCGGCCTTCTGCTACGGCCCGCGCGCCGAGCAGATCCACGGCTTCAACGAGCGAGTCGAGATCGCCTCGATCCGCGACACCACCCGCGCCATCGCCGCCTTCGTCGCCGGCTGGTGCGGCGTCGAGGAGGCCTGATCCACCGGCTGGCGGATCAGCCCCAGCCCAGCGTCACCCAGGCCAGCACCAGGTAGCGGCCGCCCTTGGCCAGGGTGACGAGGATCAGGAAGGGCAGCAGCCGCTCGCGCAGCGTGCCGGCGACCAACGTCAGCGGGTCGCCGACCAGCGGCAGCCAGCTCAGCAGCAGCGACCAGCGGCCGGCGCGGCGATACCAGCGCTGCGCCCGCGCCAGCGCCGCGGGGCCGACCGGGAACCAGCGGCGGTGCTGGAAGCGGGTGATCTGCCGCCCCAGCCACCAGTTCAGCAGCGAGCCCAGCACATTGCCGGCGGTCGCCACCAGCAGCAGCAGCGGCACGGAATAGCGCCCGGTCAGCAGCAGCCCGGCCAGCGCCGCCTCCGACTGGGCGGGCAGCAGCGAGGCGGCCAGCAGCGCCGCCAGGAAGAGGCCGGCATAGGCGGCGAGGTCCGGCATGGCGCGCAGCATAGCCTCTGGCATCGCCGCCGCCAGCCTTGCCGATCCGGCCCCCCCCTCGACCCGGGCGCCGCGATCTGCTCAATGGGAGGGGTTGCAGCCTGAGGAACCCGCATGCCGCTCCGCATCGCCATCGGTGGCTTCCAGCACGAGACGCATTCCTTCGCGCCGCAGCCCACCGTCTTCGCCGATTTCCAGCGCCCCGGCGGCTTCCCGCCGCTGACCCGGGGCCCTGGCCTGCCGGCGGCGCTGGATGGCACCCAGACCGCGCTGGCCGGCGCCATGCCGGTGCTGGCGGCGGCGGGTGCCACGCAGATCCCGCTGCTCTGGTGCCTGGCCATGCCGGCCGGGCCGATCGAGGATGCCGCCTTCGAGCGCATCGCCGCCATGCTGCTGGCCGATGTTTCCGACGCGCTGCTCGAGGGGCCGCTGGACGGCGTCTATCTCGACCTGCATGGCGCGGCGCTGGCCGACAGCATCCCCGATGTCGAGGGCGAGCTGCTGATCCGGCTGCGCCGCATCCTGGGCCCCGATGTGCCGGTCGCCATCAGCCTGGACCCGCATGCCAACCTGACCGCGGCGATGGTGGCGGCGAGCGATGTGGTGGTGCCCTATCGCACCTATCCGCATGTCGACAAGCGCGAGACCGGCGCCCGCACGGCGGAACTGCTGCTGGCGCGCATCGCCCGCGGCATGCCGTGGGAGAAGGTGTTCCGCCAGATCGACTACTGGATGGGCCTCGGCGCGCAATGCACCATGGCCGAGCCGATGCAGGGCATCATGGCCGCCCGCGCCGCCATCGCCGACCAGCATGGCGTGGCCGAACTCGGCTTCTGCTTCGGCTTCCCCTATGCCGATTTTCCTGACTGTGGCGTCGCCATCTCCTGCCATGCGGAGACCCTGGCGCAGGCCGAGGCGGCGACCGCCGAGCTGGCCGCGCTGCTCGAGGCTTCCGAGAAGAAATTCACCCCCGACGCCATGCCGGTGAAGCAGGCGGTGGCGCTGGCGCTGCAATCGGCGATGGGCGCGCGGCGGCCGGTGATCATCGCCGACACCCAGGACAATCCCGGTGGCGGCGGCCATGCCGACACCACCGGCCTGCTGGCCGAGCTGGTGGCGCAGGGCGCGCGCGGCGCCGTGCTCTGCCTGATCAACGACGCGGACTCCGCCGCCGCCGCCCATGCCGCGGGGCAGGGGGCGGAGCTCGACCTGGCGCTGGGCGGCAAGTCGGACGGGGTGCCGTTCCGCGGCCGGGCGCGGGTGCTGGCGCTGGGCGATGGCGATTTCGTCCTGACCGGGCCGATGGGGCAGGGCAACCGGGCGCGGCTCGGCCCCTGCACGCTGCTGGAATTCGCTCCCGGCATCCGCGTCATGGTCGCCAGCCGCAAGACCCAGGCCTATGACCAGGCGATCCTGCGGCATCTGGGTGTGGACCCTGCCGGCTGCCCGATCGTGGCGCTGAAATCCTCGGTGCATTTCCGCGCCGACTACGCCCCGATCGCCGAGCGGATCATCGTCGCGGCCGCGCCCGGCCCGGTGATCGCCGATCCCTCGACACTGCCCTTCCGCCACCTGCGCCCCGGCCTCCGGCTGCGCGCCGGCGATCCGTCCAGCACCACCGGAGGCATGGCATGACCGGCGAGACCGTGAGCAGCGAAACCGGCCGCTTCGCCCTCGGCGACTTTCCGGTGCTGCAGGGCGGCCGCATCGCCGGCGCCACGCTCGGCTGGAAGCGCCACGGCAGGCTGAACGCGGCGCGCGACAATCTGGTGCTCTATCCGACCAGCTATGGCGCGCAGCATCCCGAGCTCGAATGGCTGATCGGGGCGGAGGGCATCCTCGACCCGGCCCGCTTCTGCATCCTGCAGGTCGACATGTTCGGCAACGGCCTCTCCTCCAGCCCGTCGAACACGCCGGACTATCCCGCGCTGGTCACCGCCTGGGACAATGTCCACGCCCAGCGGCGGCTGATCGGCGAGGTCTTCGGGGTCGAGCGGCTGCACGCCGTCTATGGCTGGTCGATGGGCGCGCAGCAGGCCTATCACTGGGCCGCCTGCTTCCCCAAGGCCGTCGGCGCCGTGGTGGTCAATTGCGGCAGCGCCCGCACCGCCATCCACAACCAGGTGTTCCTCCGCTCCCTGCTGGCGGTGCTGGAAGCGGCGCCGGAGCATATCGGCCAGGGCCGCTTCTCGGCGCCGCCCGTCGCGGCGCTGCGCGCCTTCGGCCGGATCTATGCGGGCTGGGCGCTCAGCCAGGATTTCTACCGCGCCGGGCTGCATCTCTCGACCTCCGGCGCGCCGGACCTCGAGAGCTTCCTGACCGGCTGGGAGGAGCGCTACCTGGCGCGCGACGCTGCCAATCTGTATGCCCAGCTGCGCTGCTGGAATGCCGGCGACATCAGCGCCAATCCGCTCTACGGGGGCGACCTGGAGAAGGCGCTGCGCGCCATCGAGGCCCGCGTGCTGCTGATGCCGGGGGCGACCGACCTCTACTTCCGCACCGCCGACAACGAGGCCGAGCTGCCCTTCCTGCGGCACGCGCAGCTCAGCCCCATCCCCAGCATCTGGGGGCACCGCGCCGGCAATCCGATCGGCAATCCGCAGGATATCGCCTTCATCCGGGCGGCGGTGCGCAACTGGCTCGGCTGAGCGGGAAGCAAGGCCAGGGGAAGGAATTCCCCTGGACCCCTTCTTCTTTCTATCCCACGAAGCCGACCAGCAGATAGGTCGCGGCGGCGATCAGCGCCGCGGCGGGCAGCGTCACCACCCAGGCGATGACGATATTGCCGGCGACACCCCAGCGCACCGCCGAGGCCCGCCGCGCCGCGCCGACGCCGACGATGGCGCCGGTGATGGTGTGCGTGGTGGAAACCGGCACGCCGAGGCCGGTCGCGACGAACAGCGTGATCGCGCCGCCGGTCTCGGCGCAGAACCCCTGCATCGGCGTCAGCCGGGTGATCTTCGAGCCCATGGTGTGCACGATGCGCCAGCCGCCCATCAGCGTGCCCAGCCCCATCGCCGTGTGGCAGGACAGCACCACCCAGAGCGGCACATGGAACTCGCCCCCCGTCATGCCCTGGGAATAGAGCAGCACGGCGATGATCCCCATGGTCTTCTGCGCGTCATTGCCGCCATGCCCCAGCGAATAGAGCGAGGCCGAGACGAACTGCAGCAGCCGGAAGCTGCTGTCGACCACGAAGGGTGTCTGCCGCACGAAGACCCAGGAGACGATCAGCACCAGCAGCAGCGAGAGCAGCAGCCCGACCAGCGGCGACAGCACGATCGCCGCCAGGGTCTTGCCCAGCCCCGACCAGACGATGACGCTGAAGCCGGCCTTCATGGTGCCGGCGCCGAGGATGCCGCCGACCAGCGCATGCGAGCTGGAGGAGGGGATGCCATAGGCCCAGGTGATCAGGTTCCAGGCGATGGCGCCCATCAGCGCGGCGAAGATCACCGCGGGATCGATGATGCCGGCCTCGACGATCCCGGTGCCGATCGTGCCGGCCACATGCAGGCCGAAGAACAGGAAGGCGATGAAGTTGAAGAAGGCGGCCCACATCACCGCGTATTGCGGCCGCAGCACCCGGGTCGAGACGATGGTGGCGATGGCATTCGCCGCGTCATGCAGGCCGTTCAGGAAGTCGAACAGCAGCGCCACGCCGATCAGCCCGATCAGCAGTGGCAGCGCAAGGGTGGCGTCCATCGCGCTCACACATGCTCCACGACGATGTTCTCGATCTCGTTCGCCGCATCGTCGAAGCGGTCGACCGTCTTCTCCAGCAGGTCGAACACCTCCCGCGCCGCGATGAAGCGCAGCACCTGGTCCGGCTGGGCATGGCGGAACAGCGCGGTGACGCCGGCATCATGGATGTCGTCCGCCGCGCCCTCGACCTGGCGGATGGACTCGCAGACCACGCCGATCTGCCCGGCATTGGCGCTGATCTTCGCCAGCAGCGGTACCGCCTCGCGCATCAGCTGGGCGGCGCGCAGCACCTGGTCGCCCATCCGCTGGTAGTCGGCGTCGAACTCGGTCATCTCGAAGAAGACGATGGCCTTGGCGGTCTTCTTCATCTGGTCGACGGTGTCGTCCATCCGCCCGATCAGCGCCTGGATGTCGCCGCGGTCGAAGGGGGTGACGAAGGTGCGCCGCACCGCCTGCACCACCTCGCGCGTCACCGCATCCGCCTCGTCCTCGGCGGCCAGCACGGCCGGGAAATACTGCTGCACCGCCGCGCCGCCATCCAGCATGCCGCGCAGCGCCTCCGCCCCACGCACCACGCAATCGGCATGGCGGGCGAACAGATCGAAGAAACGTTCCTCGCGCGGCATCAGCCGGCGAAACAGAGACAGCATGCGCAAACACTCCCGGCGCGGGTAACCGTATCGTCATGATTTGGTCATGACAGCGACATAAAGACGGGCTAACGCCAGCAGCTTAATTCCCTGCCGACCTTCACCGGGCGCCTCCATAGCACTATTATGTCAGTTCGATGACAGAATCCGCGAAGTCCTCCCAGGCGAAGATGTCGCTCGCCGAGAAGATCCTGGGCGGCCGGCAATATGCCGCCCTGCCGCTGCGCCGTCAGGGCGCCGTGCTGCAGGTGATGCTGCTGACCAGCCGGCGCACCCGCCGCTGGGTGCTGCCCAAGGGCTGGGCGGAGCCCGGCCTCTGCCCGCATGAGCTGGCCGCCAAGGAGGCCTTCGAGGAAGCCGGGCTGCAGGGCCGCATGGAGCTGCTGGCGGTCGGCGAATACCGCTACGACAAGGAGCTGCGCGACGGCCGCTTCGTGCCCTGCACGGTCGGCGTCTTCCCGCTCTGGGTCGAGCGGCAGCTCGATGACTGGCCCGAGCGCGCCGAGCGCGAGACCGAATGGTTCACCCTGGCCGAAGCCGCGGAGCGGGTGGTCGAGCCGGAGCTGGCCGTGCTGCTGCGCGACTTCCGGATCTAGCACCCGGATCTAGCGCCCGGATCTGGCGCCCGGATCGGGCGCGGGCGGCTGCCCGCCCTCACCCCGGGCCGGCGACCCGCCGCCAGGCGGCCGCGAGCGTCGCGCGCCAGGCGGGCTCGCCGGTGGCGGCCCGCAGCCGGCGCTCCAGGTCGCGGCGATGGCGGCCAGGCGGCATTTCCGGCGCGGTGCCGGCGGTCTGGAACACGCCGAAGACGTCATTGCCGAAGACCGGCCGGGCCTGCCGCGTCAGGGCGCGCAGGAAGTCGCCCTGGCCCGGCCGCAGCGCGCCCTTGTGCAGCACCACCCAGTCCGGCAGCGGCCCCGGGCGCGGCCGCTCCGCCAGCCGGCAGCCCTGGAAGCAGCGCCAGAAGGGCCGTGGCGCCAGGACCCGGTCGCGCGGCGCCAGGCGCGGCGCCAGGAAGTCGACCACCTGCCGCCAGGGCCGGTCGAGCGGCGTGTCCGGCGGCGGCTCGGCGCCCTCAGGCGGCGGCAGGCCGAGGCTGGCGGCGATCCGCCACAGCGCCAGGCGCTCCTCCACCGCCGCGCGCGGGGCGGGGGTGAAGTGGCGCAGGACGGCCTGCGCCTCGGCCTCGGCGCCGGTCTCCAGCAGGGCCAGCAGGCGCGCCAGCTGCAGCGGCGCTGTTCTGCGCGCCTCGGCCAGGGCACGCTCCAGCCGCGGCAGCAGCGATGCGGCGCGGCCGCGGGGCAGCCCGTCCTCGACCAGCGCCAGCCAGTAATGCGGGCAGCGGGCGCGGTCCTGCCGGCGCCAGCGCCGCGCCGCCCCCGGCGTCAGGCTGCCGTCCAGCGCGGCCTGCAGCAGGTGCCCCACCAGGCCGGTGGCCTTGGCGAAGCGCACCGGCTCATGCCCGGTGAAGGGGGTGGCGACGGTGGCCACCCGCCCGGTCGCGGCCAGCAGCGCGGCATGGCCGGCATCGTCGGGCAGCGCCGGATCGTGGAAGGCCAGGGCCAGCCCGCCGAGATCCGTGGCCGTCACCGCCATGCCGTCATGCAGCGGCGGCCGGTAGAAGCAGGCCGGGCGCCGCGCGTCGAAGCCGCCGACCAGCGCCGGCTCGATCGAGGCCTGGGGGGCGAAGGCCAGCACCACATCGGCCCCGAGCGCCGCGCTGTATTTCAGCGCCGCGTAGGCCCCCATGCTGAAGCCGTAGAGCACCACCCGGTCATGCGCCGCCAGGATCGGCCGCAGCTGGGGCAGCAGGGCCGCCATGTCGTCGCGCGGATACCAGCCGGCCCCGGCATCGGTCAGCCCGAGCAGCCCGGCCTGGAAGCGCCCGAGGAATTCCAGCCCCCAGACCGCCGGACTGCCCGCCGCCGGACTGCCCGCCGCCGAGCTGTCGGCCGCAGGGCTGTCCTGCCGCGGCGCCAGCGAGACCAGCAGCCGGCGCTGCCGGACCGGCGCCGGCGGGCCGGGGCGGAAGAAGGCGGCCAGGCGACCGGCCTCGGCCACCGGCTGCAGCGCGGGCAGGGCAAGGTCCGGGCGGGGCAGCGTGGCCGACATCCAGTCTCCGGGGTGGCAGGGGGCCGCCCTGCTTACCCGCCCGAAGAATGAATTTCCGGTAACGATAACGACAGCTTCGCTCCCGCCGGCTCTCGCCATCCGGCCCGCGCCGGGGCAGTCTGCCGGCCAACCGCAACAAGGCTTCGCCCCGATGACCGACAGCTATTTCTACGAGCCCGCCAAGGGCCACGGCCTGCCGCACGACCCCTTCAACGCCATCATCGGCCCGCGCCCGATCGGCTGGATTTCCTCCAGGGGCACCGACGGGTCGCTCAACCTCGCGCCCTACAGCTTCTTCAATGCCTTCTGCTACAGCCCGCCGATCATCGGCTTCTCGACCACGCATGCGCCGAAGGACAGCCTGCGCAACGCGCGGGAGACGCGGGAATTCGCCTGGAACCTGGTGACCCGCGACCTGGCCGAGGCGATGAACCTGACCTGCGCACCGCTGCCCTATGGCCAGGACGAGTTTTCCCATGCCGGCCTGACGCCGGTTGCGTCGCGCATCATCGGGGCGCCGCGGGTGGCGGAAAGCCCGGTCAGCTTCGAATGCAAGGTCTGCGACGTCATCGACCTGAAGGGGCATGACGGCCGCCCGGCACTCGGCTGGCTGGTGCTGGCCGAGGTCGTCGCCGTGCACATCGCCCAGCATTTGCTGAAGGACGGCATCTACGACACCTTCAACTCGGGCGTCGTGATGCGCGCCGGCGGGCCGACCGCCTATGCCGCCATCGGGCCGGAAAGCCGCTTCGACATGACGCGGCCGAGCAAGTAGCGCTCAGGGCGGCGGCGCGGGGGAAGGCCAGATGCCGGCATTCAGCCCGGCGAAGACTTTTGCCAGTTCCTGCGCCGCCTCCCGCAGCACCGGCAGCAGGCGGGTGGCGGCGCCGTCGCGGTCGATCGCCTCGCGCAGATACATCAGGTTGACCGCGGCCCGCGCCCGGCCGTCGACCATCACCGGCACGCCGATCGAGCTGGCCAGGCCATTGTATTCCCGCATCGCATAGGCCTCGTCCATCACCGCAAAGCCCTCCTCGCGGATCCTGGCGAACAGCGCCGCGGCGCGTTCGGGATGGCGGGCCGCGTCGTTCCAGGGCTCGGGTGAGCGGGCGGCGAGCGCCAGCGCCTGCGCCCGGTGCCCGGCATCGCTGAAGGCCAGGAAGGACAGCCCGAGCGAGGTCGCCAGGATCGGCGCCCGATAGCCCTGGCGGCGCTCGAACAGGAAGCGGCCCTCGCCGCGGCTGGTATGGGCCACCACCATGGCGTCGCCGTCGAAGACCGCGACATCGGAGGGCCAGCCGACCTGGCGCCGCAGCGCCGACATGATCGGCGAGGCGACCTCGCCCACCTCGCGGTGCAGCACGTAGCCGGCGCCGAGCTCCAGCGTGCGGCCGGTCGGGCGATACACCGCCTGCTGCCCGTCGCGGGTGACGAAGCCGGCATGCATCAGCGTCTCCAGCATCCGCACCACGGAGGGCTGGTTCAGCCCGGTCTGGCGATGGATCTCCTTCACCGTCGCGACCGGCAGGCGGTTGACCGCCCGCAGCACCTCCAGCCCGCGCAGCAGCGCGGTGACCGGCTCGTAGGAGGCCATGCAGATCCTCTCCCTGGCGCGGCGCCGAATGGGGCTTCCCGAGGCGCCGCGCCCCATGCCATAGTTCTTCTGAAATAGAATTTCAACGAATGAAACGGCGAGGGGAGAGAAGGCCGCATGGCCCAGGCGGAAGGCGATCAGGCGCGTCCGATGGCGTTGGACGGGCTGAAGGTGCTGGACCTGTCGCGCGTGCTGGCGGCGCCCTGGGCCTCGCAGATCCTGGGCGATCTGGGCGCCGAGGTGCTGAAGATCGAGCAGCCCGGCCGCGGCGACGACACCCGCCGCTGGGGCCCTCCCTTCGTCGAGGATTCTTCGCCGTCGCCCGATGCCGCCTATTTCTTCTGTGCCAACCGCAACAAGCGTTCCCTGGCCATCGACTTTTCCCAGCCGGAAGGCGCCGCGCTGGTCCGGCAGTTGGCGCTGCAGGCCGATATCGTCGTGGAGAATTTTCGCGTCGGCGCGCTCGCCCGCTTCGGGCTGGATGCCGAAAGCCTGCGCGCCGCCAACCCCCGCCTGATCTATTGCTCGGTCACCGGCTTCGGCCAGACCGGCCCCTATGCCAGGCGCGGCGGCTATGACTTCCTGGTGCAGGGCATGTCCGGGCTGATGAGCATCACCGGCCGCCCCGAAGGCGTCGCCGGCGCCGGGCCGATGAAGGTCGGCCTGCCGGTCAGCGACCTGTTCACCGGCCTCTATGCCGCGGTCTCCATCCTGGCGGCGCTGAACCACCGCCAGGTGACCGGGCAGGGGCAGTGGCTGGACTGCGCGCTGCTCGACAGCCAGGTGGCCGTGCTGGTCAATCAGGCGATGAACTACCTGGTCGGCGGCGCGGTGCCGCAGCGGCTGGGCAATGACCACCCCAATGTCGTGCCCTATCGCGACTTCGCCTGCAGCGACGACTACATCCTGGTCGCCTGTGGCACGGATGGGCAGTTCCAGGCGCTGTGCCGGCTGCTGGGCAGGCCGGAGCTCGGCGCCGACCCGCGCTTCGCGAGCAATGCCGGCCGCAGCCGCGACCGCCGCGCGCTGGAGGTGCAGCTGGCCGCCGCCATCGCCCCCTGGAAGGCCGCCGAGCTGCTGGCCGCCATGGCCGAGGCCGGCATCCCCGGTGGCCCGATCCATTCCATCGACCAGATCCTGGCGAACCCGCAGATTGCCGCGCGCGGCCTGCTGCAGTCGATGACGCGCGACGACGGCACGCCGGTCACGGTCATCGGCTTCCCGACGCAGTTCTCCGAGACGCCCGCCAGCTACCGGCTGGCGCCGCCGCGGCTGGGGCAGGACACCGCCGCGGTGCTCGCCGCCACGCTGGGGCTGGAGCCAGAGGCCATCGCGGCGCTGGCGGCGCGTGGCGTCATCGGGCTGGACCCGCTGGCCCGGGCGGAGGCGCTGTCATGATCGCGGACCTGCCGCTCGGCGCCATCCCCGCCGCCGACGAAGCCTTCCGGGACGAGATCCGCGGCTTCCTGCGCGAGCGCATCCCGCCGATCCCGCCCGAGCGCCGTGCCCGCTCCTGGATGGGCTTCGATGCCGGCTTCAGCCGGGCGCTGGCCGAGCGCGGCTGGCTCGGCCTGACCTTTCCGGAAGAGTATGGCGGCGCCGGGCGCGGCCCCTTCGCCCGCTACGTGCTGGTGGAGGAGCTGCTGGCGGCCGGCGCCCCGGTCGCCGCGCATTGGATCGCCGACCGGCAGAGCGGCCCGCTGATCCTGCGCTTCGGCAGCGAGGCGCAGCGCCGCTTCCACATCCCGCGCATCGTCGCCGGCCAGTCCTTCTTCTGCATCGGCATGAGCGAGCCGAATGCCGGCTCCGACCTCGCCAGCGTCACCACCCGCGCGGTGCCCGAAGGCTCCGGCTGGCGGCTGAACGGCGCCAAGATCTGGACCACCCACGCCCAGCACGCGCAGTTCATGATCGCGCTGGTCCGCACCTCCGGCACCGCCGCCGACCGGCAGAAGGGGCTGTCCCAGCTCATCATCGACCTGTCGCTGCCGGGGGTGACGATCAACCCGATCCGCGACCTGGCCGGCGAGGCGCATTTCGCCGAGGTGGTCTTTGACAATGTCCTGCTCGGCGAGGAGGCGCTGATCGGCGAGGAGGGCGGCGGCTGGGCCCAGGTCAATGCCGAGCTGGCCTTCGAGCGCAGCGGCCCCGAGCGCATTTTTTCGTCCGCTGTCCTGCTGGATTGCTGGGCCAACCATCTGCGGGAACGCGGCGCCGATGCGGCGACCGAGCGGCTGCTGGGCCGGCTGCTGGCCGAGCTGGCGACGCTGCGCGCCCTGTCGGTGGCGGTGACCGCCCGGCTGGTCGCCGGCGACAGTCCCATCGTCGAGGCGGCGCTGGTGAAGGATCTCGGCACCGGCTTCGAGCAGGCCATCCCGGCGCTGCTGACCGAGGCCCTGGGCGCCGATCCCGATCCCGATGCCGTGCCGCCGCCGGCGCTGTTGCGCACCCTGGCCTATACGGCGTCGATGGCGCCCTCCTATTCGCTCCGCGGCGGCACGCGGGAAATCCTGCGCGGCATGATCGCGCGCGGCATGGGGTTGCGCTGATGCAGGAGCTTCTGGCCGAAGCGGCGTCCGAGCTGTTCTCGCGGCACTGCCCGCCGGCGCTGGTGCGGCGGCTGCGCCAGGGCGGCACCGATGACGGGCTCTGGGCGAGGATCGAGGAGGCCGGCTTCCTCGACGCCCTGCGCCCGGAGGCGGCGGGCGGCGCCGGCCTGACCCCGGCCGAGTTCCTGCCGGTGCTGCTGGCGGCCGGTCGCTGCGCGCTGCCGCTGCCGCTCGGCGAGACCGCCATCGCCCGTGCCCTGCTGGGCGAGGCAGCGCCACCCGGCGCGGTGCTGATCGCCATGCCAGGGGGCGCGCCGCTGCAGGCGCGCATCCCGGCGCAGCGCCCGGCCGAATGGGCGATCCTGCCGGGCGATGCCGCCCTGCTGCCACTGGCCGATGCGCGGGAGATCGAGGCGGCGGCCCCCTTCGAGCGCCGGCTGGAATGGCCGGAAGCCAGCATCGGCCAGGCCGTGCCCGCGGCCGACTGGCTGCTGCTCGGCGCCTGGCTGGAAGGCGCGGCCATGGCCGGCGCGCTGGAGAAGCTCCTGGAGTCCAGCATCGCCCATGCGACGGTGCGCCGGCAGTTCGGCCGCCCGGTCGCCGGCTTCCAGGCGGTGCAGCAGCAACTGGCGGTGCTGACCGAGGAGGTGCTGGCCGCGCGGATGGCGGCGCAGCTCGGCAGCCTTGGCGGTGGCGACGGGCCGCTCGGCCTGGACCGCGCCCGCGTCGCCGCGGCCAAGACCCGCATCGGCCTCGCGGCGCGCGAGGCCGCTGGCATCGCCCATGCCGTGCACGGTGCCATCGGCATCACCGAAGAACTCGACCTGCATCTGGCGACCGCGCGCCTGCTGCAGGGCCGCGCGCTGTTCGGCAGCGCCGATTACTGGTCCGGCTGGCTGGGCCGGGCCTATCTGGCGGCGGCGCCGGGCGATTTCGCCGGCACGCTGGATTTCGTGCGCCACCATCTGGCGCCGCAGGAGATGGCATGAGCGATTTTCTTCTCTTCGAGCGCGACGGCCCGATCGTCACCCTGACGATGAACGCGCCCGAGAAGCGCAACGCCCTCGCCATCGAAGGCGGCAGCACCGAGGCCTTCACCGAGGCCTGCGCCCGCATCGCCGCCGAGCCCGATGTGCGCGCCGTCATCCTGACCGGCGCCGGCAGCGCCTTCTCCGCCGGCGGCGACCTGAAGTCGATGCGCGCCCGCTACGGCATGCCGCCGGCCGAGATCCGCGACAGCTACCGCCGTGGCATCCAGAAGATCCCGCTGGCGCTCTATGAGCTCGACGTGCCGACCATCGCCGCGGTGAACGGGCCGGCGATCGGCGCCGGGCTCGATCTGGCCTGCATGTGCGACATCCGCATCGGCGCTGCTTCCTCCTCCTACGCCGAGAGCTTCGTCAGTGTCGGCATCGTTCCCGGCGATGGCGGCGCCTGGCTGCTGCCGCGCGCCGTCGGCCAGAGCATGGCGGCCGAGATGGCCTTCACCGGCGACCGGCTGGATGCGGAAGCCGCGCTGGCCTGCGGGCTGATCTCGCGCGTCGTCCCCGATGAGGAACTGCTGCCCGCCGCCCGCCAGCTGGCCGGCCGCATTGCCCGCAACCCGCCGCAGGCGCTGCGCATGACCAAGCGGCTGCTGCGCGAGGGCCAGCACATGCGGCTTTCTTCCCTGTTGGAGCTCTCCGCCGCCTACCAGGCTTTGGCGCATTCGACCGAGGACCATCGCGAGGCGGTGGATGCCTGGTTCGACAAGCGCCGCCCCGACTTCAAGGGCCGCTGAGCATGGCGGCCAGCCTCGGCACGCTGCCGCGGGTCGTCGCGCTGCAGGGCGCCACGAATCTGCGCGACCTGGGCGGCTATGCGACGGCCGACGGGCGGCGCACGCGCTTCGGCCTGATCTTCCGTTCCGCCGCGCTGGGGGGCCTGACCGGGGATGATCTGGCGACCATTGGCGCATTGGGGCTGAAGACCGTCTGCGACCTGCGCGGCCTGCACGAAGCCGAACGCGCGCCGAGCCGCCTGCCGCCCGGCGTGGCCGCCCTGCCGATGCCGATCGAGCCCACTGTCGGCGCCTCGCTGCGCGACATCCTGGCGCGCGGTCAGGCCACCGGCGAGGATGTCCTTTCCCTGCTGGCGCAGGCTTACGCGGCTTATGCGACCCAGAAGCTGCCGGTCTATCGCGCGCTTTTCGCGACGATGCTGGAGCCCGGGCGCCTGCCGCTGCTGTTCCACTGCTCGGCGGGCAAGGACCGCACCGGCTTCGGCGCCGCCCTGCTGCTGACGCTGCTCGGCGTGCCGCGGGCGAGCGTGATGGACGATTATCTGGCGACCAACGGGCTGTGGCGTGGTGAGCGCGTCTTTCCGCCCGGCACCGCGCCGGAAGTGGCGCAGACGCTGATGCGCGCCCATGCGCCTTTGCTGGACGCCGCGCTGGAGCGCGCGCTGGCCGGCCATGCCTCGATCGAGGATTTCGCCAAGGCCGCGCTCGGCCTCGAGGCGCCGCGCCTGCGCGCCTTGCGAGAAAGCATACTCGAATAACGGAGCGGGTCGCCACGCAGCGGCCCGCCACAGGGAGGAGAGAAAAGGATGCTGAGGAGGACGCTGTTCGCGGGCCTGGCTGCCCTGCTGCTGGCCCTGCCCGCTGCCGCCGCCGAGAATTTTCCGACGCGGCCGGTGACCATCATCGTGCCCTTCCCGCCGGGCGGGGCCACCGATGTCGCCGCCCGCATGATGGCCGAGGTCATGGCGCCGCTGCTCGGCCAGCCGGTGCTGGTCGACAACAAGCCCGGCGCCCAGACGGTGATCGGCGCCGAGGCCGTGGCGCGCGCCCAGCCGGATGGCCACACTATCCTGATGGCCTCCGGCACCACGCTGACGCTGAACCCGCTGCTGCCCGACCGCCTGCCCTACAAGGCCGAGGATTTCTCGCCGATCGTGCTGGTGACCAAGCTGCCTTTCGCGGTGGTGGTGCGCAACGGGCTGCCGACCAATATCGCCGATTTCGTCAAGCTGGCGCAGAGCCGCAACGGCGCGCTGAACTACGGCTCGAACGGGCCGACCAGCTTCAACAACCTGGCCGCGGTCGCCGTGCTGGAAGGCATGAAGATCCGCATGCAGGAGATCACCTATCGCGGCGATGCGCAGCAGCTGAACGACCTGCTGGGCGGCACGCTGGATGCCATCGTCGTTGGCGGCAGCTCGGGGCTCGCCGCGCATCGCTCGGGCCGCGGCCGCATCATCGGCTGGACCGGCGAGGAGCGGCTGGCGGTGACGCCGGAGATCCCGAATTTCTCCGAGCTCGGCCCCGACATGGTGGTGCAGACCTGGTTCGGCCTGCTGGCCCCGGCGCGCACGCCGCAGGCCGCCATCCTGCGGCTGAACGCCGCCGCCGCCCGCGCCCTGCAATCGACCGAGCTGCGCGACCGGCTGCTGGCCGAGGGACAGTTCGTCGCCGGCGGCTCGCCCGACGATTTCGCCACCTTCCTGGCGCAGCAGGCCGAGCGTTGGCGGCCAGTGGTGGCGCGGCTGGCGGGCAAGCGCGAATGACCAGGCGGGTCCTGGTGGCCGGCGCGCTGGGCTTGGTCGGCCGCGCCGCCCTGCGCCACTACGAAGCCGCCGGCGTCGAGGTGATCGGCCTGTCGCGCCGCGCCCCGGATTTCGCGTCATCGGCCCGCTTCCTCTCCGTCGACCTGGCCGACGCGGCGGCGACGCGGGCGGCGCTGTCGGGGCTCGGCATCACGCATCTCGTCTATGGCGCGCTGCAGGAGATGCCGGATCTGCGCGGCGGCTGGCTGGACAGCGAGCAGATGGCGGTGAACCGCGCCATGCTGCGCAACTGCCTCGACGCGCTGGAGGGGCAGGGGCTGCGGCATGTCGCGCTGCTGCAGGGCACCAAGGCCTATGGCGTGCATCTCGGCCAGATGCCGATCCCGGGCAAGGAGGATGCGCCGCGCCACATCCATCCGAATTTCTACTGGAAGCAGGAGGACGATATCCGCGCCCGCCAGCCCGGCAGCGGCTGGGACTGGACGATCTTCCGGCCGCAGGCGGTGATCGGCTTCGCGCTGGGCAGCGCGATGAACCTGCTGACCGCGATCGGCGCCTATGCCGCGATCAGCCGCGAGCTTGGCCTGCCGCTGGTCTATCCGGGCCGCGGCGACCGCATCACCGAGGTGACGGATGCGCGCCTGCTGGCCGCCGCCATCGCCTGGGCGGGGCAGGCGCCGGGGGCGGCGAACCAGATCTTCAACGTCACCAATGGTGATGCGATGACCTGGCGCAGCCTCTTCCCGGTCGTCGCCAGGGTCTTCGGCATGGAGATGGGCGCCCCGCAGCCGATGTCGCTGCCGGTGATCATGAGCGACAAGGCGCCGCTGTGGCAGCGCATGGTCGAGCGCCACGGCCTGGCCCCACACGGGCTCGACAGCCTGGTCGGCGCCTCCTGGCAGTTCGCCGATTTCGCTTTCAGCCGCGAGGACCAGGTCGCCTCGCTGGTCAGCACCATCAAGATCCGCCAGGCCGGCTTCGGCGACTGCATCGACAGCAGCGTCATGCTCGACTGGTGGCTGCGCCATCTGCAGGAGACGCGCATCCTGCCGCGCTGAGGAACGGGATTGCCATCCGCGCCCCGCGCGCGGCACGATGATCGACAGCGAACCGGTCTGCCAAAAGAACGGTCGCGCAGGAGGAGGTCCACAGGATGACGTCTCGCAGGCAGTTGCTGCGGGCGACGGCGATCGGCGCAGCTGCGCTGGCCGCCCCCGCCCGGCTCTACGCCGCCGATCCGATCAAGGTCGGCGCGCTGTTCCCGCTGAGCGGCGGCGCCGCGCCGCAGGGCCAGCACGTGACCCAGGCGATCGAGATCGCCGCCGCCCTGGTCAACGAGGCGGGCGGTGTGCTTGGCCGGCCGATCCAGGTGATCAAGCGCGACGATGAATCGACGCCCGCCGTCGGCGTCAGCCGCGCCAACGAGCTGATCGCCGAGGGCGTCGCCGTCATCATCGAGGGCTGGAACAGCCCGGTGACGCTGGCGACGCAGACAGTGATCGCGCGCGCCGGCGTGCTGGACATCACCGCCGTCTCCAAGGCCGATCCGATCCTGACCGGCGGCGGCAATCCGCTGGCGGTGCGGCTGAACTCCTCCAACGCGCAGGATGGCCGCGTCATCGCCGAGCATCTGAAGGCGATGGGCGCGAAGCGCATCGCCTTCCTCACCCAGAACGACGCCTATGGCAACGGTGCCCAGGCCTCGATCGAGGCCGAGCTGAAGGCGGTCGGCCACAGCTGGGAGAAGGTCGGCGAAGAGAAATTCCCCTTCGCCCAGGCCGATTTCCGCGTGGCGCTGACCAATATCCGCGGCGCCAATGCCGATGCGGTCGTTGCCATCAATGCGAATGAGGGATCGGGCCTGCCGGCGCTGATCCGCCAGGCGCGGCAGATGCGCATCCGCGGCGAGTTCGTCACCGCCGTCGGCACGGTGGCACCCAGCGTCATCACCGTCGCCGGCGAGGCGGCCAATGGCATCATCGGCGCCGACATCTACTTCCCGAATGTCGAGCCCTTCGCCTCCAACCCGGTCAACCAGCTTTTCGTCAAGCGCGCCGAGGAGAGCATCAAGTACACGCCCGACAAGTTCATGGCGCTGGGCGCGGCGGCGCTGCAGGTCTGGGCGGCGGCGGCGAACGAGCTGAAGACGCTGGAGCGCGAGGCGATCGCCCGGCGCATCCGCGGCGGCAGCTTCAAGGGCACCGTCTTCGGCGATGTCTCCTTCGCCGCGGATGGGCAGATGCAGTCCAGCCATCACCTCTTCACCGTGAAGGACGGCAAGATCGAGGTCCGCACATGACGGCGGCCGGCGCCGATCGCCCGCTGCTGCGGGTCGAGGGCCTGGGCGTGCGCTACGGCGCGCTGGTGGCGCTGCAGGATGTCAGCTGGCAGGTCTCGGCCGGCGAGATCCTCGGTATCATCGGCCCCAACGGTGCCGGCAAGAGCTCCTGCTACGACGCGGCCACGCATCTGGCGATGCGCAGCGGCCGCGTCTGGCTGGAGGGCGAGGAGGTCACCGCCATCCCGGCGCACGGGCTGGCGGCGCGCGGGCTGAAGCGCGCCTTCCAGCAGAACGCCTTCTTCGCCGGGCTCAGCGTGCGCGACAACATGGTGGCGGTGCTGCAGCGGGATGCCGGCAGCGGGCTGCTGGCCAGCCTGCTGGCGCCCTGGCGCGAGGCGCGTTCCCGCGCGGCGCTGGAGCGCGAGGCGGCGGCACTGCTCGAGGAGTTCGGCGTGCCGCGCGGCATGCACGAGCTCCGCCCCGGCAATATCCCCTATGGCAGCCAGCGCATGCTCTCCATCGCGCTGGCCTGGGGCCGCGGCGCGCGGGTGCTGATGCTGGACGAGCCGGCGGCGGGCCTCGGCGGCGCCGACATGGCGCGGCTGATGGATCTGCTGCGCGCGCTGCGCCAGCGCGGCGCCGCGCTGGTGGTGATCGAGCACCATATGGACCTGATCATGCAGCTGGCCGACCGCATCGTCGTGCTGGAACAGGGCCGCATGCTGGCCAGCGGCACGCCGCGCGAGGTCCAGGCCGATGCACGCGTGCTGGAAGCCTATCTGGGCCGCGCCGCATGACGCCGCTGCTGGAAGCGCGCAACCTGCGCGTCGCCTATGCCGGGCATCGCGCGCTGGAGGTGCCGCATCTGCGGCTGGCGCCGGGCGAGCTGGTCGGCGTGGTGGGCGCCAATGGCGCGGGCAAGTCGACGCTGGTCAATGCGCTGCTCGGCTGGTCGCGCGGGCATCCGCGGATCGACGGCCAGGTCTTCGTGCGGGGCGAGGATGTCTCGGCCCTGGCCACCCATGCGCGCGTCGCCCGCGGCCTGTCGCTGGTGCCGGAGGGCGGCGCCGTCTTCATGCGGCTGACGGTGGAGGAGAATCTCGCAGCGGCAGGCCCGCTGGACGGCAGCGACCGCCCCGCGCATTCGCTGGATGAAATCTACGCGCTGTTCCCGCGATTGAAGGAACGGCTGCACCACCTGGCCTCGGCGCTGTCGGGCGGCGAGCGGCAGATGCTGGCGATCGCCCGCGCGCTGCGCCTCGGCCCCTCGGTGCTGCTGCTCGACGAGCCCTCGATCGGCCTGGCGCCGAAGCTGGTGACCGAGGTGCTGCGCCAGGTGCGCAGCCTGGTCGGGCCGCAGCTCTCGGTCCTGCTGGTCGAACAGAACCTGCGCGCCGCCATCGAGGTGGTCGACCGGCTGGTGCTGCTGGAGCGCGGCCGCATCCTGGCCGAAGGTCCGGTCGCCACCATGCGCGACGATCCGCGCATCCTGCAGGCCTATCTGGGGGAGGCAGTGGCATGAACCTGCCGCAGCACCTGATCAACGGGCTGATCCTCGGCCATGCCTATGCGCTGGTCGCCATCGGCTGGACCGTGCTGCTCGGCGTCGCGCGGCTGGTCAATTTCGGGCACGGGCAGATCTACATGCTCGGCGCCTTCGTCACCTGGTGGGCGGTGGCGCGGCTCGGCCTGCCCTATCCGGTGGCGATCGCCTTCGCCATCGGCGCTGGGCTGCTGCTCGGGCTGATCATGCAGGCGGCGATGCTGCGGCTGACCTTCGAGCAGGACCTGGTCTCCATCATGATCGTCACGCTGGGCTTCGGCCATGTGATGCGCGGCGTCGCCGGCCTGGTCTTCGGCGGCAATCCGCAGGTGCTGGAGACGCCGCTGAGCTATGTCGATTTCGAGCTGGGCGGTGCCTGGGTCACCGGCCAGGACCTGCTGATTGTCGTCGCCGCCATCGCCGTCTTCGCGCTGCTGCGCTTCGGGCTGGAGCGCGGCGCGCTGGGCCGCACCGCGCGCATGGTGGCGGAGGATCCGAAGCTGGCGCAGCTCGCCGGCATCGACGTCCGCCGCGTCTATTTCTCGGTCTTCGCCTTCGAGGGGGCGGCCGTGGCCTTCGCCGCCGCGCTGGTCGCGCCGCGCACGCCGATCCTGACCAATATCGGCTTCGAGGAGGTGATCATCACCTTCGTCGTGGTCGTGCTGGGCGGCATCGGCTCGGTCGGCGGCTCCTATGTCGCGGGCGTCGCGCTGGGCATGTTCACCGCGCTGTTCGGCGGCTTCGTCTCGCCGGCCTATGCCAGCACCGCCGCCTTCGGGCTGCTGATCCTGGTGCTGGTGCTGCGCCCCGGCGGCTTCGCCCTCGGCGCGAGGGCCGGGCGGTGACCGGCGCGCTCCGCCTGGCGGCGCTGCTGGTCGCCGCCGTCATCGTCTTCCTGCTGCCGGGGCAGGTGCCGGCGCTCTACGGCGCCTTCACCGTCATCGCCATCCTGGCCGTCGCCGCCTATGGCCTCGATATCGTCCTGTCCGATCTCGGCGAGGTCAGCCTGGCGCATACGGTGTTCTTCGCGGCGGGCGCCTATGCCACCGGCCTGCTGGCGACGCGCGCCGGCGCGGGCTCCTGGACCACGCTCGGAGCCGCGCTGCTGGCGGGCGTCGCCATCGCCCTGCTGCTCGGGTTGATCACCCTGCGGCTGCGCGAGTTCGTCTTCTCCCTCGTCACCTATGCGGCGACCGTGGTGGCGGCGGCGCTGGCGCATAACTGGAATTTCCTGGGTGGCTCCGATGGCGTCTCCGGCATTCCGACGCTCGACCTGTCGATCGGGCCCTGGGCGCTGACCGCACGCAACGATGCCGAGCTCTGGCCCTTCGCTTTCGTGCTGCTGCTGGTCACCCTCTATGCGGTGCGGCAGTTCCGCCGCTCGCGCCCCGGCGCCATGGCGATGATGGTGCATCTCAACCCGCGGCTGGCGACCATGTCGGGGATCGATGTGCGCCGCGTGCGGCTCGGCATCTTCGTCCTCTCGGCGCCGTTCAGCGCGGCGGCGGGATGGCTCTATGCCTATCAGCGCGCCTATGTCGGGCCGGACCTGTTCGAGACCTATTTCCTCGTCCTGATGCTGACGGCGGTGGTGATCATCGGCAAGCGGATGCTGTTCGGGCCGCTGCTCGGCACCGCGCTGATCATCGGCCAGGAGCGCTTCCTGTCGTTCGGCGGCGATGTGAACGCTGTCATTCTCGGCGGCGCGCTGATCGTTGCGCTGGCCTTCCTGCCGGGCGGCCTGGCCTCGGCCTTCACCGGCCTTGCCACCCGGTTCAGTGCGAAAAAGAATTCCCGTGAGGATGTCGTCGATGCCTGACAGCCAGCCCGCGCCGCGCCGCGCCCTCTACCGCCATGCCGATCTGCGCGCGCTGCTGGATCCGCGGAGCATCGCCATCGTCGGCGCCTCCGCCCGCCCCGGCTCCTTCGGCGAGCGGACGATGCGCAACCTGGCGGGCTTCGCCGGGCGGCTGCACCTGGTCAATGGCCGCTACGGGACGATCGGCGAGCATCCCTGCCACGCCTCGATCGCCGCCCTGCCGGAAGTGCCGGACCTCGTCGTCGCCGCGACGCCGATGGAGGCGGCGGAGGGCGTGCTGCAGGATTGCATCGCCGCCGGCGTCGGCGCGCTGGTGCTCTATGCCGCCGGCTTCTCCGAGACGGGGCGGCCCGAGCGCATCGCGCTGCAGACGAAGCTCACCGCCATGGCGCAGCGCGGCGGCGTCCGCCTGGTCGGGCCGAACTGCATCGGCTTGGTGGATTATGCGCGCGGCGCCAGGATCAGCTTCGTCGCCGTGCCGGAAGCCAAGGCGCCGCCGGCGCGCCCGGCCATCGGCATCGTCAGCCAGTCGGGCAATCTCGGCTTCGCCCTGGCCCAGGCGGTGGAGGCCGGCCTGTCGATCGGCCGGGTGCTGACCTGTGGCAATTCCGCCGATGTCGATGTCGCCGATCTGGTGGCGGCACTGGCGGAGGATCCCGCCTGCTCGGCCATCGCGCTGGTCTTCGAGGGCATGGCCGAGCCGCGCCGGCTGATCGAGGCGGCGGAGATCGCCTGGGCGCAGGACAAGCCGCTGGTGGTCTACAAGCTGGCCACCGGCGAGCAGGGCGCGCAGGCGGCGCTGTCGCACACGGGATCGCTCGCCGGGTCGGATGCCACCTATCGCGCCGCCTTCGCCCGCGCCGGCATGGTGCTGGTCGAGGGCTTCGAGGGGCTGCTGGAATGCGCCAGCTTCCTGGCCAAGGCGCCGCCGCCGAAGGCCGACGGCGTCGCCGTGGTCTCGACCTCTGGCGGCTCGGCGATCATGGCGGCGGACCGGGCGGAGTTGCGCGGCGTGCCGCTGCCGCAGCCGGGCCCGGAGGCGCAGGCGGTGCTGGCGGCGCGCATCCCGGATTTCGGTTCGGCGCGCAATCCTTGCGACGTCACCGCGCAGGTGCTGAACGATCCGGAATCGCTGCGCGCCTGCGCCGGGGCGCTGCTGGCTGATCCGGCCTATGGCACGCTGATCCTGCCGAACGGCTATGCCTATGACGTGGCGACGCCGCGCTTCGCCATGCTGGGCGAGCTGGCGGCGCAGCACGGCAAGCCGGCCTGCGTCGTCTGGACCACGCAATGGCTGGAAGGCCCCGGCGCGCGCGAGGTGGAGGCCGAGCCGCGCGTCGCGCTGTTCCGCTCGATGGACCGCTGCCTGGCCGCCATCGCCGCCTGGCAGGCGCGCGCTGCGCTGCGCGCCGAAGGGCCGCGCCAGGTCGAGCGCCAGGCGCCGCCCGAGGCGGCCGCGCGCGCCGCTGCCCTGCTGCAGGCCGCCGGCCCGGTGCTGACCGAGCGCGAGGCCAAGGCGGTGCTCGCCGAATACGGCGTGCCGGTGGTGCAGGAGATCCTCGTCGCTGACGCGGAAGAGGCGGTGCAGGTCGCGGAGCGGATCGGCTATCCGGTGGTGATCAAGGTCGAGAGCCCGGCGCTGCCGCACAAGACCGAGGCCGGCGTCATCCGCCTCGACCTGCGCGACGCGGCGGCGCTGCGCGCGGGCTTCGCCGAGGTGATGGCCAATGCGCGCCGCGCCACCACGGACGACCAGATCAACGGCGTGCTGGTGCAGCCCATGGTGCCGCAGGGCATCGAGATGGTGATCGGCGCGCGGCGCGATCCGCTGTTCGGCCCGACGGTCGTGGTCGGGCTCGGCGGCATCCTGGTGGAGCTGCTGCGCGACAGCGGTGTGGCGCTGGCCCCGGTGACGCGCGCCGAGGCGCGACGGCTGATCGAGGGGCTGCGCGGCGCGGCATTGCTGAAGGGCTTCCGCGGCATGCCGGCGGTGGATATCGACGGGCTGGCGGAATTGGTGCAGCGGGTCGCCGAGCTCGCTGCCGACCAGGCCGGGCAGATCGCCGAGATCGATGTCAATCCGGTGATCTGCCACGGCGCCCGGCTGCTGGCGGTGGATGCGCTTATGGCGCGCTCGGCGCCGCATGGGTGAGCAGCACCAGCTTGCCGGTCGCCTGCCGTGCCGCCAGCCGCTCCAGCGCCGCCACCGCCTGCGCCAGCGGGAAGCTCTCCGAGACCAGCGGCACGAGCTTCCCCGCCGCCACCCAGTCGAACAGCTCGGCCAGCAGCGCCAGCTGGGCCGGCTTCTCGCGCCGGGCGAAGTCGCCATAGAAGACGCCGGTGATGCTGCAGCCTTTCAGCAGCGCCAGGTTGAAGGGCAGGCGCGGGATCTCGCCGCTGGCGAAGCCGACCACCAGGTAGCGGCCGCGCCAGGCGATGGAGCGCAGCGCCGGCTCGGCCGCTGCGCCGCCGACGGGATCGAAGATGACGTCGGGGCCGCGGCCCCCGGTCAGGCCGCGCAGCGTCTCGCGCCAGTCCGGCGCGGTGTAGTCGACGGCGGCATCGGCGCCCGCTTCCAGGCAGGCGGCGCGCTTGGCCTCGCTGCTGGCGGCGGCGATGACGCGGGCCCCCAGCAGCTTGCCCAATTGGATCGCGGCCATGCCGGTGCCGCCGGCGGCGCCCAGCACCAGCAGCGTCTCGCCCGGCCGCAGCGCGCCGCGGTCGCGCAGCCCGTGCAGCACGGTGCCATAGGCCAGGCAGACCGCGGCGGCGGCGACGGGCGCGACGCCGTCGGGCACCGGCACCAGCTGGGCGGCGTCCAGCACCACCTCCTCGGCGAAGCCGCCATAGGTCATCAGCGCGGCGACGCGGCTGCCGATGGCTGGCGCCATGACGCCCTCGCCCAGCGCCGCGACCACGCCGCAGATCTCGCCGCCCGGCGAGAAGGGCAGGGCCGGCTTCTGCTGGTACTTGCCCTCGACCAGCAGGATGTCGGGGAAATTGACGCCGCAGGCCTCGACGCGGACCAGCACCTGGCCGGGGCCGGGGACGGGACTGGCGATCTCCTGCAGGGTCAGCTGGGATGGCGGGCCATAGGCCGCGCAGAGAATGGCTTTCATGACGGGGTTCCTCCGGCAGGAACCCTGGCGCCGGCTTGCCATCCGGCGCAAGCCCGTGCAGCACTGCATCGAGAATGAAACCGGCTGGAGGAAGACGGGCATGGATTTCAGCTATTCGCCGAAAGTGGTGGCGCTGCGCGAGCGGCTGCAGGCCTTCATGGACGAGCACATCATCCCCAACGACCATCTGCACCATGAGCAGCACGCGGCCATGCCGGACCGCTGGCAGCCGGTGCCGATCGTCGAGACGCTGAAGCCGAAGGCGCGCGAGGCCGGGCTGTGGAACCTGTTTCTGCCGGCCTCGCATCATGGCGCCGGGCTGACCAACCTGGAATACGCGCCGCTGGCCGAGATCATGGGCGCCTATCCCTGGGCCAGCGAGGTGTTCAACTGCTCGGCCCCCGACACCGGCAACATGGAGACCATCGAGCGCTACGGCACCGAGGCGCACAAGGAGCGCTGGCTGAAGCCGCTGCTGGCCGGCGAGATCCGCTCCTGCTTCGCCATGACCGAGCCGGATGTCGCCTCCTCGGACGCGACCAATATCCAGACGCGCATCACCCGCGACGGTGACCACTATGTGATCAACGGGCGCAAGTGGTGGTCGTCCGGCGCCGGCGATCCGCGCTGCCAGGTCTTCATCGTGATGGGCAAGACCGATCCGGATTCGCCCGACAAGCACCGCCAGCAGTCGATGATCCTGGTGCCGCGCGACACGCCCGGCCTGGTGATCAAGCGCATGCTGCCGGTCTTCGGCTTCGACGACGCGCCGCACGGCCATGCCGAGCTGCTGTTCAACGATGTCCGCGTGCCGGTGGACAATATCCTGCTCGGCGAGGGCCGCGGCTTCGAGATCGCGCAGGGGCGGCTTGGCCCGGGACGCATCCACCACTGCATGCGCGCCATCGGCCTGGCCGAGCGCGCGCTGGCGATGATGTGCAAGCGTGCCCTGGAGCGCCGCCCCTTCGGCAAGCCGCTGGCCGACCAGGGCGTGATGGTCGACCGCATCGCCCAGTCGCGCATCCTGATCGACCAGTGCCGGCTGCTGACCCTGCACGCCGCCTGGCGCATGGACACGGTGGGCAACAAGGTCGCCCGCACCGAGATCGCCGAGATCAAGGTGGCCGCGCCCGACATGGCCTGCCAGGTGATCGACTGGGCGATCCAGGCGCATGGCGGCGGCGGCGTCACCGAGGATTTCCCGCTCGCCTACATGTACAAGATCGCGCGCACGCTGCGCATCGTCGACGGGCCGGACGAGGTGCACCGCTTCCAGCTCGGCCGCATGGAGCTCAACAAGCACCGGCCGCCGCGCAATGCCGGCCCCGGGCAGGGGGTCTGAGCGATGGAGCGCTCGCTCTTCGACCTGACCGGGATGGTGGCCATCGTCACCGGCGCCTCGCGCGGCATCGGCCGCGCCATTGCCGAGCGGATGGCGCAGCAGGGGGCGAAGGTCGTCGTCTCCTCGCGCAAGATCGACGCCTGCCAGGAGGTGGTCGACGGCATCGTCGCGCGTGGCGGCGAGGCGATCGCGGTGGCCTGCAACATCGGGCGCAAGCCCGAGCTGCAGGCGCTGGTCGATGCGACGCTGGCAAAATGGGGGCGGATCGACAGCCTGGTCTGCAACGCCGCGATCAATCCCCATTTCGGCCCGGCCATCGACATGCCGGACGAGGCCTTCGACAAGATCATGGCCTCCAACGTCAAGTCGAACCTCTGGCTGGCGCATATGGCGCTGCCCGGCATGGCGGCGCAGGGCGGCGGCAGCGTGATCATCGTCTCCTCGATCGGTGGGCTCAGGGGCTCGCCGGTGCTGGGCGGCTATGGCATCTCCAAGGCGGCGGACATGCAGCTGGCGCGCAACCTGGCGGTGGAATGGGGGCCGCGCAACATCCGCGCCAATTGCATCGCCCCCGGCCTGGTGCGCACCGACTTCGCCCGCGCGCTCTGGGAGAATCCGGAGATCTACCGCAAGCGCACCCGCGACACGCCGCTGCAGCGCATCGGCGAGCCGGACGAGATCGCCGGCGCCGCGGTCTTCCTGGCCTCGCGCGCCGGCAGCTTCATGACCGGCCAGACCATCGTCATCGATGGCGGCATCATGGCCGGGCCGCCGATGGTGGGGGAGGATTGAGCATGGCCGATGCCGGCGCGCCGGCCCTGGTGCCGGTGCTGGAGAACCACCGCTTCGACGAAGCCGCCCTGGCCGGCCATCTGCGCGGCAGGCTGCCCGGCTTCGACGGGCCGGTGACCATCCGCCAGTTCCAGGGCGGCCAGTCGAACCCGACCTTCCATGTGGCGACGCCGGCCGGCGACTACGTGCTGCGCAAGAAGCCGCCGGGCAAGCTGCTGCCCAGCGCCCATGCGGTGGAGCGCGAGTATCGCGCCATGCAGGCCCTGGCCGGCAGCGGCGTGCCGGTGCCGCGGGTGCGGCTGCTCTGCGAGGACGAGTCCATCATCGGCACTTCTTTCTTCGTCATGGACCATGTGCCCGGGCGGATCTTCGCCGACCGGGTGATGAAGGAAGGCACGCCAGCGGAGCGCGCGGCCGTCTATGCGGATCTCGCCCGGGTGCTGGCGGCGCTGCACAAGGTCGACTGGCAGGCGGCGGGGCTGGCGGATTTCGGCAGGCCTGACCGCTACATGGAGCGCCAGGTCGCCCGCTGGACCCGGCAATGGGAGGCGGTGAAGGTCGAGGAGATGCCGGCGATGGACCGGCTGGCCGAATGGCTGCCGCGCCACCTGCCGGCCGGGGAGGAGACCGCCATCGCGCATGGCGACTACCGCCTGGGCAATGTCATCCTGCATCCGACCGAGCCGCGCATCGTCGCGGTGCTGGACTGGGAGCTGGCGACGCTCGGCCATCCGCTGGCCGATCTCGGCTATGCCTGCCTGACCTATCACATGGCGCCGGGGCCGAGCGGGGTGACCGGGCTGGCGGGCACCGACTTCGCCGGGACGGGCATTCCCGACCAGGCGGCCTTCGTCCGCACCTATTGCGCGGCGGCGGGGCGGCCCGAGCCCGAGGGGCTCGATGTCTTCGTGGTCTTCTCGATGTTCCGGCTGGCCTCCATCGTCGCCGGCGTCTGGCGGCGGGCGCTGGACGGCAATGCCGCCGATCCGCGCGCCATCGGCTATCGCGAGCGCTACCGGGGCATGGCGGAGACCGCCTGGGGCATCGCGCAGCGCCTTGATCCTGGCGGATAGGCAGGCCGGTCGCCCAAAAACGCCCGGAAATGGTCATTGTAAATTGACCGATCGGTCATCGGGACCTTAGCCTGCGGCATCGACCTGCCGCAGTCCAAGGATGTGCAATGATTCCGATGAAGCGCCGCAGCCTCTTCGCGGCCGGGGCCGCCGCCCTTGCCGCGCCGCTGGCCGGCCCCGCCCTGGCCCAGTCGCCGTCGCAGCGGGTGCTGAAGTTCATCCCGCAGGCCGATCTGGCGGCGCTGGACCCGATCTGGACCACGGCCTATGTCACCCGCAACCATGGCTACATGGTCTTCGACACGCTGTTCGGCCTGGATGCCGACCTGCGCCCGGTGCCGCAGATGGCCGAGGGCGCGGTGTCGGAGGCCGACGGCAAGGTCTGGACCATCCGCCTGCGCGACGGCCTGCGCTTCCATGACGGCAGCCCGGTGCTGGCGCGCGACTGCGTGGCCAGTCTGCAGCGCTGGGGCAAGCGCGACGCCTTTGGCGCGGCGCTCTTCGCCGCCACGGATGAGCTCGCCGCCGTCGACGACCGCACGCTGCGCTTCCGGCTGAAGACGCCCTTCCCGCTGCTGCCCTATGCGCTGGGCAAGGCGCCTTCGCTAATGCCGGCGATCATGCCGGAGCGGCTGGCGAAGACCGATGCCTTCACCCAGGTGACCGAGATGGTCGGCTCCGGCCCCTTCCGCTTCAAGGCGGATGAGCGGGTGCCGGGCGCGCGCGTGGTCTACGAGAAGTTCTCCGACTACAGGCCGCGCGAGGACGGCAAGCCCGGCTGGACCGGCGGCCCCAAGGTCGTGCATTTCGACCGGGTCGAGTGGAACGTGGTGCCCGACGCCTCGACCGCCGCCGGGGCGCTGCGCAGCGGCGAGGCCGACTGGTGGGAATACCCGCTGCACGACCTGCTGCCGATGCTGAAGCGCGGGCGCGAGGTGAAGGTCGAGGTCACCGATCCCACCGGCATGATCCCGACGATGCGCTTCAACACCACGACGACGCCCTTCGACAATGTGGCGATCCGCCGCGCGCTGCTCGGCGCGGTGGTGCAGAAGGACTTCATGGAGGCGCAGGTCGGCGCCCTGCCCGAGATGTACCGCACCGGCGTCGGCGTCTTCTGCCCCGGCACGCCGATGGCCTCGGAGGCCGGGATGGAGGTGCTGAACGGCCCGCGCGACCTGGCCGCGGTGAAGCGCGCCATCGAGGCCGCCGGCTACAAGGGCGAGAAGGTGGTGCTGCTCGCCGGCACCGATGTGCCGAACGTCAAGAATGCCTGCGACGTCGCGGCCGACATGATGCAGAAGGCCGGGCTGGCCGTGGACTACCAGGCGCTGGACTGGGGCACCGTCATCCAGCGCCGCGCCAACCGGGAATCGACCGACAAGGGCGGCTGGAGCGCCTATTGCTCCAGCTGGGGCGGGCTGGACCATCTGGACCCGGCCGGGCATCTGCTGCTGCGCGGCAATGCCAGCTTCTTCGGCTGGCCGAAGAGCGACCGGCTGGAGGAGCTGCGCGGCCAGTGGTTCGCCGCGCCCGACCTGGCCGCGCAGCAGAAGGTCGCCGCCGAGATCCAGCGCCAGGCTTTCGTCGACGTGCCCTACCTGCCCTTCGGCCAGTACATCCAGCCGACCGCCTTCCGCGCGAACCTGACGGGGGTGCTGCCCGGCTTCGCGACCTTCTGGAACGTGAAGCGCGGCTGACGGGGCGGTCCCTGCCGCCACCGGCGGCAGGGACTTGCGGACTTCAGGCTGCCCAGCCTCTGCTGAGTTCGACCGCCCGGGCGAAGCGTTCGTGCAGCGCCGGCGGCAGCGGCGGGGCATCGACGGTGCGGCTGGCCGGCGGCGGTAGATCGGCCCGGCACAGCCGCAGCATCCCCAGCGCCGTCATGTCGGCCGAGCCCGCGACCTCGATCGGCCGGCCGAGCACGGCGGCGAGGAAGCGGGTGAAGCCGCCGCTGCGGCTCAGCCCGCCATCGATGGCGATGCGTGGCGCGGGGCCGAGGCGGGCCTCGAAGGCGCGCACCAGCTCGGCGGCGCGGAAGGCGATGCCTTCCAGCACGGCGCGGCGCAGCAGCGCCTTGTCGGTCTCCAGCCCGAGGCCGAGGAAGCAGCCGCGCGCGGCCCGATCCCAATGCGGGCAGCCGAGCCCGGCCAGCGCCGGGACGAAGGCGAGGCCGCGTTCGATGGCGTGCGGCCCCTCGAAATGGTCGAGGCCGGCATGGCCGCCTTCCAGCAGCCCCAGGGTGCCGAGCCATTCGACGGCGGCGCCGGCGGTGAGGATGCCGCCATCGAGAGCATAGCGCGGCGCTTCCCCGGCGACCTGCCAGGCCAGGGTGGGCAGCAACCCGTCCGGCTGCCCGGCCTCCGGCAGCGCCTCGGTCAGGCCGAGGGCGAAGGCGCCGGTGCCGAAGGTTATTTTCAACTCGCCGGGACGGTGGCAGCCATGGCCGTAGAGCGCCGCCTGCTGGTCGACCAGGCTGGCGGTGACGGGGGTGCCGTTGGCCAGCGTCCCGAAATGCCCGGCGCTGGGGCGGATGGCGGGCAGGCATTCCATCGGCACGCCGAAGGCCGCGCAAAGCTCGGCATCCCAGGCGCCGGTCCGGATATCCATCAGGCTGGTGCGCGACGCGGTGGCGATGTCGGTCGCCGCCACCCCCGTCAGGCGGGCCAGGAAGAAGGCATCGCTGGTGCCGAGGCGGAGGCGGCCCTGGCGGTGCAGGTCGCGGGCGCCCTCGGCGTGGTCCAGCAGCCAGCGCATCCGGCCCGCGGCGAAATAGGGATCGAGCGGCAGGCCGGCGCGGGCCAGGGTCAGGGCTTCCAGGCCCCCGGCGCGCATCGCCGCGATCCGCGGCGCGGTGCGCTCGTCCTGCCAGACGATGGCGTGGTGCAGCGGGCGGCCGGTGGCCGCGTCCCAGGCGATGACGGTCTCGCCCTGGTTGGCCAGCCCCGCGGCGGCGCAGCGCCCGGCGGCCTCGACCAGGGCCTGCAGGTGGCCGAGGATCTCTTCCGCATCATGCTCGACCCAGCCGGGGGCGGGGCGGATCTGGCGGTGCTGGTGCTGGCCGACCAGGCGCAGCGCGCCGTCGCGCCAGAGATAGGCGCGCGAGGAGGTGGTGCCCTGGTCGAGGGCGAGGATGCCGTTGCTCATGCCAGTTCCAGCGCCACCCGGCCGATATCCTTCAGGGCGCCCGCGGGGATGGTCAGGGTGATCCGGCGTTCGGGCAGGGCGTCGATGCGGCGCTCGACCAGGGTTCTTCCCTCGGCCTTCAGGCGGAGCGTGCCGCGATGCGCGGTCGCCGCGCGCGCATGGAGGGTGATGGCGCCGGCATCGCGGAAGACGCGCTGCGGATAGACATAGCGCAGGGCGCCGGCCGGGGTGACCGGGATGGCCTCGGCCGGGGCGGGCAGGGTGCCGGCGAGGTCGCGCAGCAGGGCGGCGGCGGCGGCGGCGCCCTCGGCGGCGGCCTGGCCGGAATGCTCGACCGGCCGCAACACATTCCCCGCCGCGAAGACCGCCGGGTCGGAGGTGCGATAGAAGGAATCAATCTGCGGCCCGCCGGTGGCGGGGTCGAGCGCCAGGTGGCCGCCGCGCAGCAGGGCGGCCTCGGGGGCGAAGCGGCCGGTGACGATGACGCCGTCGCAGTCGATGCGGCGCGGGACGCCGTTCTCCTCGACGATGATGGCGTCGACACGTCCGGTGCCCTCGATCGAGACCAGCTTCGTCTGCGTCAGCACGGGCACGCCCAGGATATGACGCGCGAAAAGGTCGCCGGGGCGGCGGGCGGTGATGCGGGCGGCTTCCTCGATCATGGCGACGGGGCGGATGCCGGCATGGCGGGCGGTGAGCAGGGCGGAGAAGCTAACCAGCTCGCTGCCGAGCACCACCGGGCGCCTGAAGGGCAGCTGCCCGCCGGCATAGACCATCTCCTGGAAGGCGCCGGTGCTGACCACCCCCCAGGGGCGGGTGCCGCCGATCAGGCGTGCCGCGCGCGTCGTCTCGCGGATGCCGGCGGCCAGCAGCACGGCGCGGGGCGTCAGCGTCTCGCGGCCCTCGGGGGTGGCGAGCTCCAGCACGCCGCCCGGCCCCAGCGCGGTCACCGAGACCTGGGTGCGCAGCGTGGCGCCGCGCGCGTCCTGCACCAGCCGGCGGGCATAGGCCGGGCCGCGCCAGAGGCGGTGGTAGTCGAGGACCCCCCAGCCGAGATGGCCGCAGAAGCGCGGCAGGCCGCCGGCTTCCGGGTTGCGCTCCAGGATGGTGACGTCGCGGGCGCCGCCGGCGACCAGGTGGCGGGCGGCGGTCAGCCCGGCGGGGCCGGCGCCGATGATGACGATCGGCGCCATCAGCCGGCACCCCCGGCCGGGGCGACCAGCTCCGGCAGATGCGGCGCGGCGATCTCCATCACCCGGCGGGTGCAGTAGAAGCCCTGGCAGCGGCCCATCATGCAGCGGCTGCGGCGCTTCAACCCGCCGAGGTCGCCGGCGGGCAACGGGCCCTCGAAGGCGGCCTCGATTTCGCGGCGGGTGACCATCTCGCAATGGCAGACGATCTCCGACCGGCCGGGCTGCTGCCAGGGGCGCGGCAGCGCCTCGGTCAGGTTCGGCATGACCGGGCCCTCGGGTTCCTCGATCTCCGGCAGGGCGGCGAAATGCGCCGCGTGCAGGCGGCGCGCCTCCGCCGCGATGCCGAGGGCGGCGGTCAGCCCGGTCGAGCGGATGCCGGCGATGCTGATCCAGCCCTCCCGCGGCAGCGCCTCCATCTGGTAGTCCTTGAACTGGGTGGCCGGCCGCAGCCCGGCATAGGTGGCGGTCACCGTCTCTTCGGCGATCGCCGGGATCATGCGGCGGCCCTGGGCGAGCAGTGCCTCCAGCGCCGCGCTGTCGGTGGCGGCGCGCTCGCGGTCCTCCTGCTCCTCGGCGGTCGGGCCGACCAGCAGGTTGCCGAAGGCGGTGCGGCTGATCACCACGCCCTTGGTGCGCTCGTTGGGCACCGGCAGGATGATCGCCTGCGCCAGGCGGTGGGCGGTCTTGTCCAGCACCACGAACTGGCCCTTGCGCGGGCGGATCTCGAAGGGGCTGGGGCGGGCGATGGCCTCGACAATGTCGCCCTGGTTGCCGGCGCAGTTGATCACCACCCGCGCCGCCACCGGGCCGGCGGCGGTGTCGAGGTGCCAGAGCCCGGCCGCGTCGCGCCGCCCGCCGCGGACACCGGCGCGGCGCAGCACCCGGCCGCCGGCGGCGATTCCCTGCAGCGCATAGGCCAGCGGCGCCGACCAGGCATCGATCACCGATTCCCCCGGCACCCAGACGCCGCCGCGCGCCTCGGCCGCCAGATGCGGCTCTCGGGCCTGCAGCTCCGCCGCCGGCATCGGCCGGACGTCATGCACCCCGTTGGCCTGGCCGCGCGCCAGGATGCCCGGCAGCGCGGCCTCGTCGGCGTCGTTCCAGGCCACCACCACGGCGCCGGTCGGCAGCAGCGGCAGGCCGAGGCCCTGGTGGAGGCGGCGGTAGCGCGCGGCGCCCTCCTGCATCAGCCGCGATTCCAGGCTGCCCGGCACCGCGTCGAAGCCGGTGTGCAGCAGCGCGCTGTTCGCCTTGCTGGCGCCGGAGAGGATGTCGGCGCCGCGCTCCAGCAGGACCACCCGCTGGCCGGTGAGGCAGAAATCGCGGAAGACGGCGCAGCCCACCACGCCGGCGCCGATCACGGCGATATCGCAGGGAGCATCGGAGGGCAGGGTCATGGGACAAGGTATATGACCGTTCGGCCAAAATACACGCCCCTAAAATGCCCGTTCAGTCGATTTTGGCAGATTTTCGGTCAGACGGCAGCAGCACCGCCACGCCCGCCTGCGCCAGGGCCTCGGCCAGCGGCGGCGGTGGCGGACGGTCGGTAACGAGGCGGGCGATCCGCTCCAGCCCGCACAGGAAGAAGAGCGCCTCGCGCCCCAGCTTGGAGGCATCGGCCAGCACCGTGACCTCGGCGGCGCGGGCGATCATCGTCCGGGCGATCTCCGCCTCGGCCAGGTCGAAATCGGCGATGCCCTTGGGGCCGAGCCCGCCCACGGTCAGCACCGCATGGCGCGGGCTGAAGCCCGCGAGCTGCTGCAGCACCAGGGAGCCGACATTCTCCCCCGCCTCGTGCCGGTGCTCGCCGCCCAGCAGGTAGGTGGGGTTGGCGCCGCTGCGCGAGACCGCCTGGGCGATGCCGACCGAATTGGTGATGACGGTGACGTCGCTCGCCTGGGCCAGCTCGCTGGCGAAGGCGATGGTGGTCGAGCCGGTGTCGACGAACAGCGAATCGCCGGGCGCGAAGAGGGCAGCGGCGCGGCGGGCGATGGCGCGCTTGGCGTCCAGGTTCTCCACCATGCGGCTGCGGAAGGCGCCCTCGCCGATGCTGTCGGGCAGCGTGGCGCCGCCATGGAACTTGCGCAGCCGGTTGCGCGCGGCGAGCTCGGTCAGGTCGCGGCGGATGGTCTCCTGCGAGGCCGCGAGCTGCTGCGCCAGCTCCTCCACGGTCATCCGCTGGTGCTGCATCAGCAGTTCGACGATGCGGTCGCGTCGTGCACTCAGGCGCATGGCCGGCCTGTCTCCTCGCTGGGCTCCGCTGCCCTTCTGCCAGCTTTTGCGCCGATTGCCATGGGGTGGCCGGGCGGGGGAGTATGCCCGCCAGGGCAGCACCGGCGGATCGGACGGATGACAGGCAGGGAATTCGGGCGGCGCGGCATGCTGGCGATGCCCTGGCTGCTGCCGGCGGCGGCCCCCGCGGTGGCCCAGGGCATCGCGGCGGCCCTGCAGGTCGGCGAGACGGCGACCTTGCGGCTCGAGGCCGGCGAGCGCCGCGAGTTGCTGCTGCCGCTTCAGGCGGGCGATTATGTCGCGGGGCTGCTGACCCGCGGCACCGACCCGCTGGTCGAGGGGCCGGGGCTGGATCTGCTGGCCCCGGGCAGCGAGGCGCCGCTGCGCCGGCTGGCCATCCCCGGCGGCGGGCCGCTGTCCTTCCAGTTCGTCGCGCCGGCCGAGGGCGCGTACCGGCTGCGGCTGTTTGCCGGCGCCGCGGCCGAGGCCGGCCTCGGCATCACCCGCATCCTGCCGCGGGCGCAGCAGGTGGCGCCCGATCCCGCGCTGGCGCCGCTGGACAGCCCGCGGCTGCAGGCGCTGCGCCAGGCGCTGCGCGACGGTGCCGATGCGGCCTCCGAGATGACCCGCTTCTGGGCCGAGATCGCCCGCCAGGGCGCGCCGCTGATCGAGAAGCGCGCGGACGGGCAGGGCGCCTGGGTCTCCTTCCTGTGGCGCGGGGCGGCGACCCGGAATGTCCGGCTCTCCGGCGGCCCCAGCCGCGACCTGCCGCCGCTGGCGCGGATGCCGGGGACCGATCTGTGGTTCCTGACCGTCGCCGTGCCGCCCGGCACCCGGCTGACCTACCAGCTGGCGCCCGACGTGCCGGAACTGCCCGAGGAGGCCGAGGCCTGGCGCGGCGCGGTCCCCGCCACCGCCCAGGCCGATCCGCTGAACCCGCACCCCTGGTGGCCGGCCGATCCGCGGCGCGACCGCTACACCTCCTCGTCGGTGCTGGAGCTGGAGGACGCGCCAGCCTCCCCCTGGCTGGCGCGCCGCCCGGGCGTCGCCGAGGGCCAGGTCTGGCGCCGCCGCTTCACCAGCCCGACGCTGGGCAATACCCGGCTGCTGGCGCTCTACAGCCCGGCCGCCGCGGCCCAGGCGCCGCTGCCGCTGCTGGTGATGTTCGACGGCGATGCCTATCTCGATATCGTCCCGACGCCGACCATCCTCGACAACCTGATCGCCGCCGGCGAGATCCCGCCGGTCGCCGCGCTGTTCGTCGGCAACGGGCCGGGCGATGCCCGCGACCGCGAGCTGCCGCCCAATCCGCGCTTCGCCGCCGCCCTGGTGGAGGAGATGCTACCCTGGGCGCGGGCGCAGCTGCGGCTGACCGAGAACCCGGCGCAGGTCGTCATCGGCGGCGCCAGCTATGGCGGCATCGCCGCCGCCTTCGCCGCCTTCCGCCATCCCGAGGTCTTCGGCAATGTGCTCAGCCAGTCCGGCAGCTACGGCTGGTCGCCGGAGGGGGCGCCGCCGGAATGGCTCATCGAGCACTATGCGTCTTCCGCCCGGCTGCCGCTGCGCTTCTACCTGGAGGCCGGCAGCTTCGAGCGCGGCCGGCCCGGGCGGGTCAGCCTGGTCGACAGCAACCGGCACATGGCCATGGTGCTGCGCGCCCGCGGCTATCCGCTGACGCACCGCGAATGGGCCAGCGGCCATGACTATATCGCCTGGCGCGCCACGCTGGCGCTCGGCCTGCAGACGCTGTTCCGGGCGTGAGGCCGGGATCATTCGGAAGCGCCGAATTATTTTGCGGTGCAGCATGAATGACGGGGGGTGACGGAAGTGGTTTGATCCTGGGGCGCGGCCGGCAAGGCCGATGCCAAGAGGGGAGAGAGGCGGCCGGTTTTCCCCAGGACCCTGCCCCGCATGTCGCTCTCGACCACCGCCGCCACCCCGATCGCCGCCAGCCCGCCCGTCGAGACCCCCTATATCCAGCAGGGCACGGCGGAGTTCACCCGCACCAGCATCGCCCTGCTCTGCGCCGGCTTCGCCACCTTCGCGCTGCTCTATTGCGTGCAGCCGCTGCTGCCGGCCTTCTCGCGTGAATTCGGCATCGGCGCGGCGGCCGCCTCGCTGTCGCTGTCGCTGCCCTCGATCGCCCTGGCCTTCGGCACGCTGATCGCCAGCAGCCTGTCGGAGGCCGTCGGCCGCAAGCCGCTGATGGTGGGCGCGGTCTTCGCCTCCTCGGCGCTGACCCTGGCTTCCGCCTTCGCCCCCTCCTGGGAGAGCTTCCTGGTCCTGCGCACGCTGCAGGGGCTGGCGCTGTCGGGCCTGCCGGCGGCGGCCATGGCCTATCTGGCGGAAGAAGTGCATCCGCGCTCGATCGGCCTGGCGATGGGCCTCTATATCAGCGGCAATGCGCTGGGCGGCATGGCCGGGCGGGTCGGCGTCGGGCTGGTGAGCGAGCATTATTCCTGGCACCACGCCATGGGCTTCATGGGGGTGCTGGGGCTGGTCTCGGCGCTGCTGTTCCTGGTGAACCTGCGCCCGTCGCGCCATTTCGCGCCGCGGCCGCTGAACATCGGCGCGCTGGCGAGCGGCTTCGCCACGCATCTGCGCGAGCCCGGGCTGCGCGTGCTGTTCCTGGAGGGCTTCCTGATCATGGGCGGCCTGGTGACGCTGTACAACTACATCGGCTACCGGCTGATGGCGCCGCCGCTGGGGCTGAGCCAGACGCTGATCGGGCTGATCTTCACCGTCTATATCGTCGGCATCGGCAGCTCGACCGTCGTGGGCGCGCTCGGCGACCGGCTGGGGCGGGCGCGGCTGTTCTGGATCGCGCTGGGCATCGCCATCCTCGGCCTGGCGGTGACGCTGGTCCCGACGGTGCCGGCGGCCGTCGCCGGTCTGGCGATCACCACCTTCGGCTTCTTCGCGGCGCATTCCATGGGCAGCGCCTGGGTCGGCCGCCGCGCCCTCCGCGCCAAGGCGCAGGCCTCCTCGCTCTATTTGTTCTCCTGCTACATGGGCGCCAGCCTGCTGGGCTCGACCGGCGGCTGGCTGTGGTCGGGCTGGGGCTGGGAGGGCGTGGTCTCCCTCATCGCCGGCGGCATGGTGCTGGCGATCGCCTGCGCCGCCTGGCTGTCGCGGCTGAAGCCGGTGGCGCCGCCGGCCGGCTGACGGCATCGCCCTGCCATCCGGACGCCGCGCGCGGCTTGCGGATGGCGCGGCGCGTGGCAGAGTGCCGCCTCTGACAGCCGAAGGAGCCTGCCCGCATGTGCGACACCATGGTGGCCCTGCCCCCCGTGACCCTGTCGGGCGCCGTGATCTTCGCCAAGAACAGCGACCGCGAGCGCAACGAGGGCCAGCCTTTCGCGGCCTTTCCCCGCGCGGCGCATGCGGCGGGCAGCCGGCTGCGCTGCACCTATATCGACATCCCCCAGGTCGCCGAGACGCACGCCACGCTGCTCAGCCGCCCCTTCTGGTGCTGGGGCGCGGAGATCGGCGCCAATGAGCATGGCGTGGTCATCGGCAACGAGGCCATGGTCGCGACCATCGCGCCGGGCACCGAGAAGAAGCTGATCGGGATGGACCTGGTGCGGCTGGGGCTGGAACGGGCCGCGACCGCCGCCGGGGCCGTGGAGGTGATCACCCGCCTGCTGGAAGCGCATGGCCAGGGCGGCCCCTGCGGCCATCTGCACGAGCACTTCTATGATAACGGCTTCATCATCGCCGATCGTCGGGAAGCCTATGTGCTGGAGACCATCGGCCAGTTCTGGGCGGTGGAGCGGGTGTCGGGCTTTCGCGCCCTGTCCAACGCCTTCTCGATCGGCCGCGGCGCGATCTGGCGCGCCGGCGGCGGGCTGCTGGAGCATGCCCGCGCTGCCGGCTTCTGCAGCTCGCTCGAGGATCTCGACGTCGCGGCAAGCTATCTCAGCCTGGAGCGCGACGCGGTCAGCCAGGGCCGCGCCCCCTGCAGCCGCGCCACCGAAGTGCTGGCGCGCAACGCGCCACGGCTGACGACCGCGCATCTGATGGCCGCGCTGCGCGACCACGGCGCCGCCGCGGAGGCCGATCCGCGCTGGCACCCGGCGCATCTGCAGGGCCGCAGCATCTGCATGCATGCCGGGGAGGGGCTGCGGCGGTCGCAGAGCACCGCCTCGATGGTCTCCGAGCTGCGCGGCGACGGGCGCGTGCTGCATTGGGCAACGGCGAGCTCTGCGCCCTGCCTGTCCATCTTCAAGCCGGTGCTGCCCGGGCTGGTGCTGCCGGAAGACGCCGCGCGCGCCGGCGAGAGCTATGACGCCACCAGCCTGTGGTGGCGCCACGAGATGCTGCACCGCGCCGCCGAGCGGGGCGACTTCGCCGCCATCCTTGCCGATTTCGCGCCGCAGCGGGACGCGCTGGAAGCCGATTTCCGCGCGCGCATCGAGGCCGTGCTGGCCGCACCCCTCGCCGAGCAGCAATCGGTCATGGATGCCTGCTGGGCGGAGGCGGCAGCGCTGGAGGCGCGGGCTACAGCGTCGCTGCCGGCGATGCCGGATGCCGCTGCGGCGCATGCCGCCAGCTGGCGGGAGCTCGACCTTCGTGCCGGGCTGCCGCAGGTCTGCGAAGCGGCCTGACCACGCAGGGCTTGCCAAGCCGGTGGCAGCTGCGCTCTTCTGCGCGCCAGATTACATCACGGATAGGAGAGCCTCATGCTGCATCGTCGAAGCCTGCTGGCGGGCGCCGCCGCCGCCGGTCTTGCCGGCAGCGCGGGGCTGTCGCGCGTCGCCCTTGCTCAGCCGGCGCGCAACCGCGTGCTCAAGCTGGTGCCGCAGGCCAACCTGACCAGCCTGGACCCGATCTGGACCACGGCGAACATCACCCGCAACCACGCCTACATGATCCATGACACGCTCTACGGCATGGACAGCAGCTTCGTGCCGCGGCCGCAGCTGGCCGAGGGCGTGGTCGAGGAGAATGACGGCAAGCTGGTGACGCTGACGCTGCGCCAGGGCCCGAAAT
Source organism: Roseomonas sp. USHLN139 (assembly GCF_037145735.1). Lineage (NCBI taxonomy): Bacteria > Pseudomonadati > Pseudomonadota > Alphaproteobacteria > Acetobacterales > Roseomonadaceae > Roseomonas > Roseomonas sp. USHLN139. The sequence goes on from NZ_JBBCWY010000002.1 coordinate 200,903, forward strand.
TCCATGACGGCGAGCCGGTTCGCGCCGCCGACGTGGTCGCCAGCCTGCAGCGCTGGATGAAGCGCAGCCCGGTCGGCCAGAAGCTGGCGACCTTCGTGGACGCGCTGGAGGCGGTCGACGATCGCCGCGTGCGCTTCCGCATGAAGCAGCGCTTCCCGATGCTGCTCTCGGCGCTGGCGCAGGTCAGCAACAGCCCGGCCTTCATCCTGCCGGAGCGGCTGGCCAAGACCGACGCCTTCACGCAGATCCGCGACACCACCGGCTGCGGCCCGTTCCGCTTCAAGGCGGACGAGTTCAACTCGGGCAGCTTCGTCGCCTATGAGCGCAATGCCGATTACAGCCCGACGCCGAATGGCACGCCGAGCCTGACGGCCGGGCCGAAGCTGGTGCATTTCGACCGGGTCGAGTGGAACATCATCACCGATGCCTCGACCGCCGCGGCGGCGATGCAGACCGGCGAGATCGACTGGTTCGAGCAGCCGCCGCCGGAGATCCAGACGCTGCTGAAGCGCAACCGCCAGCTGGCGATCGAGGAGATCGATCCGCTGCCGCTGGTCGGCGTGCTGCGCTTCAACCATCTGCACGGCCCCTTCAACGACAAGAAGGTGCGCCAGGCGCTGCTGCCGGCGATCAGCCAGTCCGACTTCATGAGCGCGATCGTCGGGCCCGAGCCGTCGCTGTACAATGACGATGTCGGCGTCTTCACGCCCGGCACGCCGCTGGCGAACAAGGTCGGGCTGGAGCCGCTGCTGGGCCCGCGCAGCCTGGACCGCGCCAAGGCGCTGCTGAAGGAGGCAGGCTATACCAACCAGCCGATGCGGCTGATCGGCCCGACCGACATCCTGGCGCCCTCGGCCATGTCGCAGGTGGGTGCCGACCTGGTGCGGCGCCTGGGGATGAATGCCGACATCGCCTTCGGCGACTGGGGCACGGTGGTGCAGCGCCGCACCTCGCGCGAGCCGGTGGAGAAGGGCGGCTGGAGCATGCTGTTCACCAGCTTCTCCTCCTTCGACTTCGTCGATCCGTCCTGCCATTTCCCGCTGCGCGGCAATGGCGCGCAGGCCTGGGTCGGCTGGCCCGAGGTGCCGCGTCTGGAGCAGCTCCGCGACGAGTGGTTCCTGGCGCCCGACCTGGCCGCGCAGAAGAAGATCGCCGAGGACATGCAGCGCGTCGTCATGGACGAGCTGCCCTACATCCCGGTCGGCGCCTACAAGAGCCTGACCGCGGTGAACCGTTCCCTGAAGGATCGCGTCGGCGGTTTCGCGATCGCCTGGAACCTGAAGCGCGCCTAAAAACCGACAGAAAAAAGAAGGGGGCCTGGGGGAATTCATTCCCCCAGCCTTGCTTCCTTATTCTGCCCTGATATTCGCATGCTGCGCCACTGCCTGCCAGTTTCTTACTTCGTTGGTGAGGCGCTGGCTTGTCTGCTCCGGCGTGGCGAAGTTGACGAGCGACCCTGCCTCGAAGGCGCGCCGTCTGAGGTTCTCGTCCTGCAGCGTCTTCTGCAGCGCCTCGGTCAGCCGCTGGCGTAGTTCGGCGGGCACGTCCTTCGGCGCGAAGACCGCGAACCAGACGTTCAGCGGCAGGTCCCGGAACCCCGCCTCGGCGGCCGAGGGCAGATCCGGCAGTCCCGGATGCCGCTCGTTCGAGCTGACGCAGAGTCCGCGCAGCTTGCCATCCCGCAGCAGGCTGACCAGCGGCGGCGGCGAGTTCATGTAGAACTGCACGCGGCCGGCGATCAGGTCGCTGATGGTCTCGCCGGTGCCGCGATAGGGCACGTGCAGCATGTCGATGCCGGCGCGCGACTTCAAAAGCTCCGTCCCCAGATGATGCATCGAGCCGCTGCCGGCCGAGGCGTAGCTGATCCTGCCCGGATTGGCCTTGGCATAGGCAACGAGCTCCGGCAGCGTCTTCACCGGCAGGGATGGGTGCGCCACGATCAGCTGCGGCGTGTCCGACACCTGGCCGATGGGGAGAAAGTCGTTGGTGGTGCTGATGCCGCCCGTCCCGCCGATGGCGGCGCGCCCGGCCATGGTGCCGCAATAGCCCATCAGCAGCGCATGCCCGTCCGGCTGCGCCCGCGCCACCGCCATCAGGCCGACGACGTCATTGCCGCCCGGGCGGTTCTCGACCACCACCGGCTGGCCGAGGATCTGGCCCAGCGGCTCGGCGATCAGCCGCGCGGCATAGTCGGTGCCGCCGCCCGCCGGGCTGGGGACCGTGATGGTGATGGGACGGCTGGGGAAACGCGGCTGGGCCAAGGCAGGCATGGCCAGGCCGACGCCGGCCAGCGCCAGGGCGCGGCGGGTCAAATCCATCGTGAACTTCCTCCGACAAGGCCCGCTCTGCGGCAGGTCCGGAACGAGCATGGAGGAAGACAGCAAGGCTGGGGGAAGGAATTCCCCCAGACCCCCCTCTTTTTTCTAGGGCATGGCCGCGCCGATGCCACCGTCGACCAGCAACTCCGTGCCGGTCACATGCTTGGCCTCGTCCGACACCAGGAACAGCACGGCATGCGCGATGTCCCAGGCATCGCCCATCTTGCCCATCGGCACCTGCGCATCGCGTTTCGCGATCAGTGCCGCAGCGTCGTTGGCGCCGAGCTGGCGCACCAGGCGATGCTCGACCAGCGGCGTGTGCATCAGGCCGGGGATCACCGTGTTGCAGCGGATGCCGGCCTTGGCATGCTCCATCGCAACCGATTTGGTCAGTGCGATGATGCCGTATTTCGACGCGCTATAGGCGATGTGCGGGCGCTCGGCGCTCATCCGCAGCGCCGCGATCGAGGACAGGTTGACGATGGCGCCGCGTCCGCGCGCCTTCAGATGCGGCAGCGCATACTTGCAGCCGAGGAAGGCGCTGCGCAGGTTGAAGTCGATCTGCCGCTCCCAGTCGGCCTCGTCCATCGTCTCGGCGCCGCCGGGATGCGAGCCGCCGACATTGTTCACCAGGATGTCCAGCCCGCCGAAGGCCGCGACGCAGGCGGCGACGGCAGCCTCGACCTCGGCCGCGAGCGTCACATCGGCCACATGGGCGCGCGCCTCGCCGCCCTCGCCGCGGATCAGGCCCAGCGTCTCCTCCGCCGCCTCGATCCGGTTGTCCAGGCAGAAGACCTTGGCCCCCTGGCGGGCGAGCAGCACCGCCGTCGCCTTGCCATTGCCCCAGCCCGGCCCCGCCGAGCCCGCCCCCGTCACCAGCGCCACCTTGCCGTCCAGCCGCAGCATCAAGCCTCTCCCTCAGCCGCGCACCGCGGCGCATAGTCCGCCATCGACCAGCAGCTCGGTGCCGGTGATGTATTTCGCCTCGTCGGAGGCCAGGAACAGCGCGGCATTCGCCACGTCCCAGGCCTCGCCCATGCGGCCGATCGGCACCTGGTCGTGGCGGCGCTGGAAGAAGGCGTCGCGATCCATCCCGGTCTCGCGGCTGGCGAATTGTTCGGCCAGCTTCTCGACCAGCGGCGTGTTCATCAGCCCCGGCAGCACGCAGTTCAGGCGCACGCCGCGGCGGGCATAGTCGACGGCGACGACGCGGCTGAACTGCACCAGCCCGGCCTTGGCGGCGGCATAGCCGGCCTGCGGCTTGCCGGTGTAGCGGATCGCCGCCGTCGAGGCGATCGAGACGATGGCGCCCGAGCCTTGCGCTGCCATCAGCGGCAGCACCGCCTTGCAGCAGAGGAAGGCGCTTTTCAGGTTGATGTCGATCTGCGCGTCCCACTCCTCCTCGCTCATCGTCGCGGGGTCGCCGGGGCGGGACAGGCCGACATTGTTGACCAGGATATCGACACGGCCGAAGCGCGTGACGCAGTCGGCGACCAGCGCCTCGACGCTCGGCTTGTCGGTGACGTCGCCGATGCCGAAGGCGAATTTCTTTCCCTCCGCCTCGATCAACCGCGCCGTCTCTTCCGCCGCGGCGGTGTTGCGCTCGACGCCATAGACGCTGGCGCCCTCGCGCGCGAAGGTCACCGCGATCGCCTTGCCATTGCCCCAGCCCGGCCCCTGCGAGCCGCAGCCGGTGACGATGGCGACCTTGCCCTCAAGCCTGCCCATCAGAGGGCGCCTTCGGTTGCGCCAGCGGATCGGCGGCATCGATCCCCAGCGCTTCGAGGAAGCGGGAGACCATGTTGTAGGCGCCGACCGTCGCCGTCAGCTCGACCAGCAGCCGCGGCTCCAGGCGCGGGCGCAGCGCCTCGAAGACGCCTTCGGGGACATGGACATGCTGGGTCATGGCGTCGCAATAGGCCAGCACCGCCTGTTCGGTGGCGTCGAACAGGCCCGATTGCGCGCGCCAGTCGACCAGTGCCTCGACCTGGTCCTGGCTGAGACCTTCCTTCAGCGCGATCGGCGCGTGCTGCGCCGCCTCATAGGGCGCGGCGTTCAGATGGGCGATGCGCATGATCACCATCTCGCGCAGGCGGCCCGGCAGGGCGCATTCATGGCGGATGGCGGTCAGGTAGCGCAGCCAGCCTTCGGCGACCGGCGCGCTGTGCAGCAGCATGGCATAGAGATGCAGGACGGAGCCGCGCTCCCGCACGATGCGGTCGACGAGCGGGCGCGTCTCGGGCCGATCCGGATCGGCATAGGCGATGCGGGCCAAGGGCGTGTTCCTCCCCATCTCGCCGCGTCGCGTGCCGCGCGGCGTTGCGATCCACGGAACACCAAGCCCGGCCAGCCGTCAACGAGGCTGGCCCGGCGCGCGCCTTTCCCGCCCTCGGCGGATCAGCCCCAGCGGACGTCGTAGAACTGGGGAAAGCCGCTGCGCAGCCCAATCAGCCGCTTCGAGAAAATGGTCGGCTGGTAGTAGACGCCGAGCGGCAGATAGGGGACGTCCTCCCAGAACTGCCGCTGGATCGCCTCGCCCACCTGCTTCTGCGCGGCGAGGTCCGGCGCGTCGAACCAGTCCTGGCGCAGCGCCTCCAGCCGCGGCAGGGTCGGCCAGCCGAACCAGGCGCCGGCGCCATTGCCGCGCAGCCCGAGATGGCTGGCCGGGTCGAAATTATTCGTCCCCGTCAGGAAGGTGATGAAGAGATTCCAGCCGCCGGCCTGCGGCGCGTCCTTCTTGGCGCGGCGCTGCACCACCGTGCCCCAGTCCAGCACCTGCAGGTCGACATTCAGCCCGCCGCGCTTCAACGCATCCGCCGCGACCAGCCCCATGGCGCTCTGCGCCGGATAGTCGCCGGCGACCATCATCACCACCGGCTCGCCCTTGTAGCCCGCCGCCGCCAGATCGCGCTTCACCTTGTCATAGTCGCGCTTCCCGCTGATCGCCTCGACGCCAACGCTGTTGGCCAGCGGCGTGCCGGGCGGGAAGGGGCCGACGCCATCCTTCCACAGGCTGGCATCGCTGCCGGCGATGGCCTGCATGCAGTCCGCCTGGCTGATGGCGCCGAGCAGCGCGCGGCGGATCGCCGGATTGTCGAAGGGCGGCAGCAGGTGGTTGAAGCGCAGCGTGCCGAGATTGCCGCTGACATCCTGCACCATGGTGGAGAAGCGGTTGCCGCGCGACAGCATCGGCAGCAGGTCGATCGCCGCCTGCTGCCACCAGTCAACCTCGCCATTCATCAGGGCGCCGGCCGCCGTCGCCGGGTCGGGGATGATGCGCCATTCGATGCGGTCGAAATGCGCTTGCTTCGGCCCGGCGGTGAAGCTGGCCGAGCCGCCCTGGCGCGGCTGGTAGCCCTCGAAGCGGCCATAGGCGGAGAAGGCGCCGTCGACATGCTCGCGCGCCAGGTAGCGGAAGGGGCCGGAGCCGACCATCTCGGTGACGCGGGTGCCGGGATCGGTCCTGGCCAGCCGCTCCGGCATCATCGCCGGCATCGAGGTGCCGGTCTTGCCCAGCGCGTTCGGCAGCAGTGGAAAGCGTTTCTTCAGGCGGAAGACGATGGTGCGGTCGGTCGGCGCGGACAGTTCCTCCGTCGCGGCCATCAGCGCGGCGGCGAAGGCGTCGCGGGCGGCGATGCGGCGGATGCTGGCGACGCAATCCACCCCGCGCACCGGCTCGCCGTCATGGAAGCGCAGGCCCTCGCGCAGCGTCAGCGTCCAGCGCAGCCCATCCTGCTCGACGACATGGCCCTCGACCATCTGCGGCTGGATCGAGAAGTCATCCGCCTGGCCATAGAGCGTGTCGAAGACCAGGTAGCCATGGTTGCGGGTGACCGTCGCCGTGGTCCAGACCGGGTCCAGGACGGTCGCGTCGCTTTCGGGGATGAAGCGCAGCACGCGGCTGCCGGGGCCGCTCTGCGCGGCGGCGAGGCGCGGTGCTGCCAGGGGGGCCGCCAGGGCGGCGGCAGCGGCGGAGGCAAGGAAGGCACGGCGCTCCATGGCACACTCCCTCGACCGGCTTTTTTCCCGTCGGGGGCGGACTCGTTGGTCCGCCCCGCGTTGCGCGCAGCATGCACCGCGCAGGGGCGCTCAGGAAAGCCCCGCGGCGCGTGTCAGCCCTTGGCCATGTCCAGCGGCGGCGGGATCTCGGCCGGGATCGGGCTGACATAGGCCTCGCCCTGGCGGCGCTCGGCGAGTTCCGCCTTGGCGCGGGCGATCAGCCCCTGGTCCTGCAGCGCGGCGACGGCGGTGGCCGCCATCACCTTGGCCACATGCACCATGCCCTTGTGCGCATGCGGGCTCTTGCCCTGGGCGGTCAGCTGCCAGGAATGGAACGGCGTGCCCACCGCGCAGGTCGCGCCATGCGCCTGCACCGTCGGCACCACCCAGGAGACGTCGCCGACATCGGTCGAGCCCACCATCGGCTTGCGCGGCGCGTCCAGCGGCACGACGGTATTGCACAGCGCCATCTCGCCATCGAAGGGCAGGCCGGCGCCGCGGAAGGCAGCGCGGATGTCCTCCGGGTCCAGCGTCGCGCGGATTTGGTTGGCATAGGCGCGGTCGGCCTCGTCGAACTCCGGCGCGCCCAGCCGGTCGAACTCGGCCTGCATCGCCTGTTCCAGCACCCGGTTGCCCATCAGGTTGGAGAAGGCGGCGACGATGCGCATCTCGACCTTGGTCTCGGTCATCAGCGCGGCGCCCTCGGCGATCTTGCGCACCCGCTCGACCAGGGCGCGCATCCCGGCGAGATCGGTGTTGCGCACGGCATAGCGCACCTTGGCGCGGCCCTGCACGACATTGGGCGCGATGCCGCCGGCATCGAGCACGGCGTAATGCACGCGCGCCTCGCTGTTCATGTGCTCGCGCATGTAGTTGACGCCGACATTCATCAGCTCGACGGCATCCAGCGCCGAGCGGCCCAGATGCGGCGCCGCGGCGGCATGGCTGGACCGGCCGGTGAAGGTGAAGTCGACGCGGGTGTTGGCGAGAGCAATGGCGGGGGCGACGCCGGCGAAGGAATCCGGGTGCCAGGTGATGGCGAGATCCACGTCGTCGAACAGCCCGGCGCGCACCATGAAGGTCTTGCCGGCGCCGCCTTCTTCCGCCGGGCAGCCGTAGTAGCGGACGCGGCCCTTGATGCCCTGCGCCGCCAGCCAGTCCTTCACCGCGGTCGCCGCCAGCATGGCGCCGGCCCCCAGCAGGTTGTGGCCGCAGCCATGGCCGGCGCCGCCCTGGCCCTCGACCGGGCGGTGCTCGGCGATGCCGGCTTGCTGGCTCAGCCCGGGCAGGGCGTCGTACTCGCCCAGGATGGCGATGACCGGGCCGTCCTCGCCGGCCTCGGCCAGGATGGCGGTGGGAATGTCGGCAACACCCTGGCGCACCGAAAAGCCCTGGCGCTGCAGCTCCTCGACATGGGCGGCGGCGGAGCGCGCCTCGGTGTAGAGCACCTCGGGCGTCTCCCAGACGCGGTCGGCCAGCGCCACCATGGCCTCGCGCCTGGCCTCGACCAGCGTCCAGATATCGGGGGTGTTCTGCATGACGACGTTCTCTCCGGTGTCTCAGATCAGGCCGCGGGCCCGCAGCAGGGCGTCTTCCTGCGGCGGTCGGCCGCGGAAGTCCAGATACAGCGCCATGGGATCGCGCGCGCCGCCGGCCGCATAGATGGCGCGCAGCTTCCCGGCCAGCTCAGCGTCGAAGACATCGCCCGATTCCTCGAAGGCGGCAAAACCGTCGGCATCCAGCACCTCGGCCCAGAGATAGGCGTAGTAGCCGGCGGCATACATGGAGCCGCCGAAGAGATGGCTGAAATGCAGCGTGCGATGCCGCAGCCCCACCGCCTCCGGTATTCTTCTGTCGGTCAGGAAAGCGGCCTCGAAGGCGGCAGGGTCGAGGCCCGCGGGATCGTCCAGGCTGTGCAGCGCCATGTCCAGCAGCGCCGAGCCCACCAGGGCCGTCGTGAAGAAACCCTGGTTGAAGTTGCGGGCGCCGAGCACCGCGTCGCGCAGCGCGGCGGGGATCGGCGCGCCGGTCTCGACATGCCGCGCATGGCGGTCGAGCACGGCCGGCGTCGCCAGCCAGTTCTCCAGCACCTGCGAGGGGAATTCGACGAAGTCGTGCTCGACATTGGTGCCCGACTGCGAGGGATAGCGCACCGTGCTGAGCAGCCCGTGCAGCGCATGGCCGAGCTCGTGGAAGACGGTGCGCGCATCGTCCCAGCTGAGCAGCGTCGGGTTGCCGCGGGCGATGTTGTTGTCGTTGGTGACGACGGCCTTCGCGCCGGTCAGCGCGGCCGCATCCGACAGGCTGGACATCCAGGCGCCGGATCGCTTGCCGGGCCGGGCATAATTGTCCATCACGAAGAGGCCGAGCGTGGCCTCGCCCGAGGTCACCGCGAAGCTGCGCGCATCCGGGTGCCAGGCCTGCAGGTCGGGCCGCTCGGTGAAGCGGACGCCGAACAGGCGATGCGCGGTGTCGAAGGCGGCCTCCAGCACGCGGTCCAGCGGCAGGTAGGGCTTCAGCGCCGCCTCGTCGATGCCGTGGCGCTCCTGGCGCAGCCGCTCGGCGTAGAAGGCCCAGTCCCAGGCCTGGATCGGCCCGCCCAGCCCGTCGGCATCGGCCAGGGCCTGCAGCTCGGCCTGCTCGGCGAGCGCGCGGGCGCGGCCGGCCTCCCAGAGCTTCTCCAGCAGGGCCATGGCCGCCTGCGGGCTGCCGGCCATGGACCCGTCCAGCGCATACTCGGCATGGTTGGCGAAGCCGAGCAGCCGGGCGCGCTCGGCCCGCAGCGCCAGCAGGCGGGGCACCAGCGGGGCATTGGCCTCGGCGGCGCGGACCGACCAGGCCTGGTGCACCGCCCGGCGCAGGTCACGGCGGGTGGATTGCGCCAGGAACTGCTCCATGACGCTGCGCGACAGGGTGACCAGCCAGCCCTGCTCGCCGCGTTCCTCGGCCGCGGCCTTTAGTGCGGCGCGGAAATCCGCCGACAGGCCGTCGAGATCGGCCTCCGCCAGGGCCAGGGTCCAGTCGCGCTCGGCCCGCGTCACGTTCTGGGCGAATTCGGTCTCCAGCCGGCTGGCCTCGGCGGCGATGGCCAGCATGCGGGCACGGCCAGGGGCGTCCAGCCCGGCGCCGGCGCGGCGCATCTGCCGGCGGTGCTGCGCCAGCAACCGGCGCTGGTCCTCTTCCAGCCCTTCCTCCGGCACCTGCATCAGCCGGGCATAGAGCTGGGCATCCCCCGTCACCGCGGCGTCGTGCTCGGCCAGCACCGGCGCCCATTCCAGCTCCAGCGCCTCGATCGCCGGATCGCCCAGGTTGCTGGCCAGGGTGTCCAGGCAGCGGGAGACCAGGCTCAGCTGGCGCCCGGCGCGTTCCAGCGGCTCCAGCGTGTTGGCGAAACCGGCCGGATCTCGGTTGGCCAGGATGGCGGCGATCTCGGCCCTGTGGGCGGCCAGCGCCGCGGTCAGGGCGGAGGGGAAATGCTCGGGCCGCAGCCGGGCGAAGGGGGGCAGGCCGGCAGCGCTGTCCCAGGTCTCGAAGAAGGGGTTGTCGGCCATGGGACGCTCCTCGGGCTGGCGGGGGAACACATTTCCCCCGCGTCGCCCGCCCTGTCCACTAGCCCAGCTTACCGACCGCCGCCTCGAGCTGGCCCCAGGCCTCGGCGCCGTAGCGGGTCTTCCACTGCTCGTAGAAGCCGGCCTGCTGCAGCTTCTGGCGGAAGGGCGCGGGGTCGGGGGTGTTGAAGCGCAGGCCGCGGGCGGAGAGCGTGGTCTCCAGCGCGGTGGACAGCGTCGCCAGATCCTCGCGCTCGCGCAGCGCGGCGGCGTCCAGCTCCTGCTGCACCATCTCCTGCTGGCCGGTGGTGAGGCCGGCGAAGGCGCGGCGGTTGGCCAGCAGCCAGAAGCCGTCCCACATGTGGTTGGTCATGGCGCAGAACTTCTGCACCTCGTAGAGGCGGGCGGTCTCGATGACGGGCAGGGGGTTCTCCTGGCCGTCGACCAGGCGGGTCTGCAGCGCCGAATAGGTCTCGGCGAAGTTGATCGAGGCGGGCGCCGCGCCGAAGGCCCGGAACAGCGAGGTCCAGAGCGGGCTGACCGGGACGCGGATCTTGAAATTGGCCAGGTCCTCGGGCTTCTCCACCGGCTTGGCGGCCGAGGTGATCTGGCGGAAGCCATTGTCCCAGATGCGGGTCATCGGCGTCAGCCCGGCCTTGGCGATCTCGCCGCGCAGGAAGGCGCCGAGCGCCCCGTCCATGGCGCGCCAGACGGTCGGATAGTCGGGGAAGGCGAAGCCGACGCCGTTCAGCGAGGCCACCGGCACCAGGGTCGAGAGGATCAGCCCCGACAGCGTCATCATCTGTACCGCGCCGGAGCGCAGTTGGCTCAGCACGTCGGTGTCGGCGCCGAGCTGGTTGGCCGGGAAGAGCCGCAGCTCCAGCTTGCCGTCGCTGCGCTGGCCGATGGCCGTCGCCGCCTCCATCAGCCGCTGGTTCAGCGGGTGGCTGGGCGGCAGGTTGGTGGAGAGGCGCAGCACCGTCTCGGCCGCCAGGGGGCGGCGCAGCGCCGGCAGGGCCAGCGCCAGGCCGAGCGAGGCCGCGCCGATCCGGCGGCGGGTCAGGAAGTCAGTCATCCGGTCGTTTCCCTGGTCGCTTCTTGGCGCGCCCGGGCGTTTCCAGAGTCCCGGGCCGCGCGCCGCGCCAGACTGCGCCGGTCGCGGCCGCGCTCCAAGGGGGAAAGGTCAGGCCCGGCTGGTGCCCATGGCCTCGCCCAGCTCGGCGATGGACAGGAGCTTGGCCTCGAACAGCGACCAGTCGTCGGCCTCGGCGATCGGCGCCCAGAGCGCCTCGACCTCGTCGATCAGCAGGCGGGCGGCGGGGGTGGGACGCTGGAAGTAGCGGTGCTCGAGCCGGGTGGTGTCGACCGCGCGGTAGTCCTGCAGCCGCTCTTTGAAGGGCGCGAAGGCTTCCCCGGCATAATGCGCGGCGGCTGGGCTGTCGCCGGCGCGGACGCCGCTGGCGAGGCCGCCCTGCCAGTCGAACACGGCCTGCTCGAAGCCGACCTGGCTTTCGCCCAGAAAACTCTCCCACAGCACGCAGAGCTGGGTATCAGCCTCCTGACCGAGGCTGCGCAGGCCCAGGCGCTGCAGCCAGGCCTGGGTCCATTCGGCCTCGAAGGCGGTGGCGAAGCCTTCCAGCACGCCCTGCAGCGCATCCATGCTGGAGAGCGGCAGCAGGCACTCGGCCAGCCGCGCCAGGTTCCACAGCAGGGTCTGCGGCTGCCGGCCATAGGCGTAGAGGCCGTTATAGTCGAAATAGGCGGCGGTGAAGTTCGGGTCGTAGGCCGGCAGGAAGCGCCAGGGCCCGTAGTCGAAGCTCTCGCCGGTGATGTTGATGTTGTCGGTGTTCAGCACGCCATGCACGAAGCCGGCGGCCATCCACTGCGCGCCGGTCCTGGCCACGCGCCGCATCACGGCCTCCAGGAAGCCGGTGGCGTCGCGGACAGCGGCTTCCGGCAGGTAGTTGTCCAGGCAGTAGTCCATCAGCCGCTGCACGCCCTCGGTGTCGCGGTTGAAGGCCAGGCGCTGGAAGCTGCCGATCCGCACATGCGAATGGTTCAGCCGCACCAGCACCGCGCTGCGGGTCGGCGAGGGCTCGTCCTGGCGCACCAGGTTCTCCCCCGTCTCGACCAGGCTGAAGGGCTTCGAGGTGTCGACGCCCTGCGCCTCCAGCAGCTGCGCCGCCAGCACCTCGCGCACGCCGCCCTTCAGGGTCAGGCGGCCATCGGCGCCGCGCGACCAGGGGGTGGTGCCCGAACCCTTGGTGCCGAGGTCGAGCAGCCGGCCACCCGCTTCTTCAAGCTGCGCGAACAGGAACCCGCGGCCGTCGCCGAGCTGAGGGTTGAAGCTGCGGAACTGGTGGCCGTGATAGCGCAGCGCCAGAGGCTTCTCGAAGCTGCCCGGCAGCGGCTGGAAGCGGCCGAAGTGATCGAGCCATTCGGCCTCGGTCAGGCCGCCCAGGCCGAGCGCCGCCGCCCAGGGCTGGTTGCGGAAGCGGAGACGGTGCTGCGGAAACTCCGCCGCGGCGACGATGTCGAAAAACTCGTCGCCGAGCTGGGCATGGCGGGTGGCCGGGCGGAAGCGTGCGTCGAAGGGCATGTCTGTCAGTTAGGCGCGCCGGATGGGCGCGTAAACCCGCCGCTGCTTGACCTTGGGGGGGAGGGGTCCATACTTCGCCGCGAGCGGCTGGAACGATATTCTGCGGAGCGGAATTGCGCATGGAGCTTGAGACGGCGGCCTTCGATCCGGCGGCGGCGGGATGGTCTGAACGGGACGCGGGCGGCTTCACGGATCTGGTCGGCCCGCTCTGGGCCAGGCGGGACAGCGAAGGCTGGGCCTATGGGCTGCTCGCCGGGCCGCAGCACAGCAATGTGCATGGCATCGTGCATGGCGGGATGCTGATGACGCTGATCGACAATGCGCTGGGCCTGACGGTGTGGGAGGCGACCGGCCGGCAGCCGGCGGTGACGATGCAGCTCAACACCCAGTTCATCACCGCGGCGCGGCCGGGCGACTTCATCGAGGCGCGCGGTGAGGTGCTGCGCGTCGCGCGCTCGGTGGTCTTCGTCCGCGGCGTGCTGTCCGTCCGCGGCGAGACGGTGCTGGCCGCCGATGGCGTCTGGAAGGTGATCAGGACTTCTAAATAAGAAACAGAAGGGCGCAAACCTGCAGGTTTGCGCGGGGGGATACCGCCCCCCGGCCTCAACTTTATCAAGCGGCCAAGAGCCGCGCGCCTTGGGAGGGGCGGACCGGTCATGCTGGACAGGCGTGTCGCGCGTTTTGCGGAGGCCATTGCCGGGATCGGCGATGGCGCGACGATCTTGCTGGGCGGGTTCGGCGGCGCCGGGACGCCGCTCGGCCTGGTGGCGGCGGTGCATGCGGCCGGGCTGAAGGACCTGACGGTGATCGCCAACAATGGCGGCAGCGCCGAGCCGGATCTCAGCCTGTGGCTCTCGGCCGGCCAGGTGCGCAAGCTGGTCTGCTCCTATCCCAAGTCCAAGCTGAACACGACGGCGAGCTTTTCCGAGCTGTACCTGGCCGGGAAGATCGAGCTGGAGCTGGTGCCGCAGGGGACGCTGGTCGAGCGCATCCGCTGCGGCGGCGCCGGCCTTGGCGGCTTCTACACGCCGGTCGGCGCCGGCACCGCGCTGGCCGAGGGCAAGGAGACCCGCATGATCGACGGGCGCGAGCATGTGCTGGAAAAGCCGATCCGCGCGGACGCCGCGCTGATCCGGGCGCGACAGGCGGACCGGCTGGGCAACCTCACCTACAACATGGGCGCGCGCAATTTCGCCCCGGTGATGGCGACCGCGGCCGCGCTGGTGGTGGCCGAGGTGGAGGAATTCGTCGAGCTGGGCGCGATCGATCCGGAGGCGGTGGTGACGCCGGGCATCTTCGTTGACCGCGTCGTGCTGAAGGGGGCGCCGCAATGAGCACGCCGCTGACCCGCGAGCAGCTGGCCCGCCGCATCGCCCGCGCCATCCCGGATGGTGCCTTCGTCAACCTGGGCATCGGCCTGCCCGACCAGATCCCGGACCACATCCCCGCCGACCGCGAGATCTTCCTGCACAGCGAGAACGGCATCCTGAATCTCGGGCCGCGGCCGCCGGCGGGGCAGGAGAACTGGGACCTGATCAATGCCGGCAAGCAGCCGGTGACGCTGCGCACCGGCGGTTCTTTTTTCGACTCATCGCTGAGCTTTGCGATGATGCGGGGCGGCCATCTCGATATCTCTGTCCTCGGCGCCTTCCAGGTCTCGGAGAAGGGCGACCTGGCGAACTGGTCGACCGGGATCGGCGAGGGCGTGCCGGCTGTCGGCGGCGCCATGGACCTGGCGGTCGGTGCCAAGCAGATCTGGGTGATGATGGAGCACACCTCGCGGCATGGGCATGCGCGCATCGTGCGCGACTGCACCTATCCGCTGACCGCCCGCGGCGTGGTGAAGCGGATCTTTTCCAATCTCGCCGTCATCGCCGTGACGCCCGAGGGGCTTGAAGTGGAAGAGATCCTGCCGGGGCTCAGCCTCGACGCGCTGCGGGCGCAGACCGAGGCGCCGCTGCGCCCCGGCGCGATGCGGCCGCTGGAGGGCTGAACCACCGCCATGGCCGGCCAGGGCAGCCGCGTCGCGCGCATCGTGGCGCGGCTGTCCGCCTCCATCGCGGCGGGGACGCTGCGGCCGGGCGAGCGCATCGCCTCGGTCCGCCAGGCGGCGCGCGACCAGGGCGTGTCGAAGAACACCATGGCCGAGGCCTATGACCGGCTGGTCGCCGCCGGCTGCCTGGAAGCGCGCCGTGGCGCTGGCTTCTTCGTCACGTCGCAGCCGGTCGCCGCCACCCCGCAGGCCCAGCCGCATCTGGCCGAGGCGCTCGACCTGGTCTCGCTGCTGCGCGAGCAGGGCGAGGCGCATTATGCCGTCCGTCCCGGCGACGGCCGCCCGCCGCCGGCCTGGATGGAGCGCTCGGAGCTCGCCGCGCATTTCCGCCTGCCGCGCCAGGCCGCCGGCGAGGGGCCCGGCACCGAGCATGACTATGGCAGCGCCTGGGGCTATGCGCCGCTGCGCGAGCGGCTGTCGCTGACCCTGGCCGAGCGCGGCATCGCCTGCCCGCCGGACCGGCTGCTGCTGACCCAGGGGGCGAACCACGCGCTCGACCTGATCATCCGCCAGCTGGTCGAGCCCGGCGATGCGGTGCTGGTCGATGATCCCGGCTACTACCCGCTCTTCGCCAAGCTCAGCCTGGCCAAGGCGCGCATCATCGGAATTCCGCGCGGGCCGGAGGGGCCGGACCTGGCCGCGCTGGAACGGGCGCTCGCCAGCTGCCGGCCGCGCGCCTTCTTCACCCAGTCGCTGGCGCACAACCCGACCGGGGCCGGGCTTTCCCGGCCCGTGGCGCAGGCGCTGCTGCAGGCCGCCGAGCGCGCCGGTTTCCTGATCGTCGAGGACGATGCCTTCGCCGACATCCTGCCCGCCGCGCTGCCGCGGCTGGCGGCGCTGGATGGGCTGCGGCGGGTGCTCTATGTGGGCACCTTCTCCAAGACGCTGTCGGCCTCGCTGCGGGTCGGCTTCGTCGCGGCACCGCCGGGGCTGGCGGCCAGCCTGGCCGACCTGAAGCTGCTGACCGTCGTCGCCACCTCGCAATATGCCGAGCGGCTGGTCTGCGGGCTGATCGCCGCCGGGCATTACCGCCGGCATCTGGCACGGCTGCAGCGCCGCGTGGCGGAGGCGACCGAACGGGCCGTCGCCGACCTGTCCGACATCGGCCTCGCCGCCCGCGCCCCGCCCGGCGGCGGCTTCTACATCTGGATCGAGCTGCCGCCGGGCGTCGACGAGGCCGCGCTCTGCCGTGCCGCCGCGGCCGAGAGCATCTTCCTCGCCCCCGGCAGCGTCTTCCGCATCGAGCGGGAGGGCGCCGTCGCCGCCTTGCGCTGCAACGTCGCCCATGCCGCCGATCCGCGTTTTCTTCAATTCATGCGCGGGCAGTTCGGGGCGCGTTAGCCGCGGAGCGTGGCCAGGACTTCGGTCGCCACGTCCTGCCGCACCTGGCGGCGCTCGACCAGGATGGCGGCGACGCGGCCGACCTCCTCGCCCACCGCGCCGGCGGCGATGGCGACGTTATGGGCGTGCAGCGCCATATGGCCCTGCTGGATGCCGACCGTCGCCAGCGCCTTCATGGCGCCGAAATTCTGCGCCAGGCCGACGGCGGCGATGATCCGCGCCAGCCGCTCGGCGGTCTTCACGCCCAGGATCTTCAGGCAGGCCTGGGCGGTCGGGTGGATCTTCGTGGCGCCGCCGACCAGGCCGACCGGCATCGGCAGCTCGATCATGCCGGCCAGTTCGCCCGCCGCCGTCATCTCCCAATGCGTCAGGCTGGTGTAGCGGCCCGAGCGCGCGGCATAGGCATGGGCGCCGGCCTCGACCGCGCGGGTGTCGTTGCCGGTGGCCAGCACCACCGCCGAGACGCCGTTCATGATGCCCTTGTTGTGCGTCGCCGCCCGGTAGGGATCGGCCTCGGCGAAGTGGTAGGCGGCCAGCATGCCGTCTCGCACCGCCTCGCCGCCGATGGCCTCCACCGGCCAGACCGCGCGGGCGCGCGCCAGCCGGCGGTCGGCGAGGTTGGAGAGGATGCGCAGCAGCGAACGGCCGCCGCTCCATTCGGCCAGGCGCGGGGCCAGCGTCTCGGCCATGGTGTTGACCGTGTTGGCGCCCATGGCGTCGCGGGTGTCGACGATCAGGTGGACGATCACCATGGTGCCGCCGCGGCTCGGCAGGAGGCGCACCTCGAGGTCGCGGAAGCCGCCGCCGAGGCGCACCAGCATCGGGTCGCAGGCGTCGCAGAGCGCGCCGATCTCGGCCCGCCGCTCCAGGATGCGCAGCCGCGCGCTTTCCGGGTCGGCGACGCCGAGCAGCTGCACCTGGGCGATCATCTCGCCGCCGGACATCGAGGTGGCGAAGCCGCCGCGGTCATAGCATTGCCGCGCCGAGTTGCAGACGGCGGCGACCACCGAGCTTTCCTCGGTCGCCATCGGCACCAGCACGTCCTCGCCGTCGATGCGCAGGTTGGTGGCGACGCCGACCGGGATGGCGATGCTCGAGACCACGTTCTCGATCATGTGCTCGGCCAGATGGGCGTCGATATTGGTGTCGCGGGCGAGCTGCGCGGTGGCGGCCTCGTCCAGCCCGGCAAAGGCGGCGACGGCCTCGCGCCGCTCCTCGGCGGACATGCGGTGGAACCCGCTGATGCGGGAGGTCAGGTTGCTGATCGACATCTTCTTGTCCACGAGAGCGAGGGAGCGGCGGGGGGCGAGGCGGGTCGCCTCACTCCAGGCGGATGTTCGCGGAGCGGATCAGGTCGCCCCATTTCTGCGTGTCGTCGATCAGCCGCTGCTTCGTCGTGGCCGCGTCGCCGCTGACCAGCTGCACGCCCTGCTCGGCCAGCCGGCTGCGCAGGGCCGTGTCGTCGGTGGCGGATTTCAGCGCGCGGCCGGCCCGCGCCAGGATCGGCGCCGGGGTCTGCGCCGGCGCGAACAGGCCCTGCCAGAAGAACACCTCGAAGCCCGGCAGCGTCGCGGCCACCGGGGGCAGCGCCGGGTAGTTGGCGATCGGCGCGGTGGCGGTCACCGCCAGCCCCTTGGTGCCGCCGTCGGACAGCGTCGTCGCCGCCTCCTGGATCGCCTGGAACACCGCATGGATGCGGCCCTGGCGCAGGTCGAGGGCGGCCGGCGCACCGCCGCGATAGGGCACATGGACGATCTCGATGCCGGCCCGCGCGCGGAACAGCTCCAGGCAGAGATGGCTGACCGAGCCGGTGCCCGGCGAGCCGAACAGCAGCTTGCCCGGATTGGCCTTGGCATAGGCGATCAGCTCGGCGACGTTGCTGACCGGCAGGCCCGGATGGATATGCAGGATGAAGGGCGTCTGGAAGACCATGCCGATGGCCTCCAGCTCCTTCACCGGCTCCTTCGGCGTCAGGCCGGGCTGCAGCGTCGGGTTGATGGCGAGCGTCGTGGTGCCCATCACCAGCGTGTAGCCGTCGGGCTTGGCGCGCGCCGCATAGGTGGCGGCGACCGAGGTCGCGGCGCCGGGGCGGTTCTCCACCACGACCGTCTGGCCCAGCGCGCGCGACATCGGCTCGGCGACGGCGCGCGAGGCGAGGTCGGTCACGCCGCCGGGCGGATAGCCCTCGACCAGGGTGATGGCGCGGCTCGGCCAGGCCTCGGGGGCCTGGGCGGCGCCCGGGCGGGACAGCAGCAGGGCAGGGGCGGCGAGGGCGCAGCCGAGCAGGGGGCGGCGGTGCAGCATGGACGTCTCCCGGAAGTTCTTGTGGTTCGTTCTTGTCGTGCAGCGATATCACTGTCCCATGTGTGACGGCAGGAAAAGGGACAGTTGCACGGTTTTTCAGGGGGACAGTCGGCGCCGGGAAGGCGGGTGGAGGAGTCGCGCCGGGGAGTGTGCCGCCGCGGGCCAAGGCCCGGGCGCGGGCGGCCTGGCGGGCAGCGCAACCCGCGCGCCCTGACCCCCGTTGCCGTCACGGCAGCCCTGTGGTGAGCGGGCGGGCCCGGCCTTGCCCCGATCGCGGGGCCTGCGCATGCTGCCGGCCCCGGACGCCGCCCGTGCGCGCCAGGGGCGTCCGCGCCATCAACAAGGAGGAAAAACCATGTCCGACATGGACCAGCTGCGCATGCTGAAGCAGTCGGCCGAGGCGGCCCGCCGCCAGCACATCGCCAACACCCTGGGCAGCGAGCATCCGCCCGCCAGCACGGAGCGCCTGCCAGGGCTGCAGAAGATGCTCAACCGGATGGATCAGGCGAAGGGCGAGGGCCCGCGCGGGGCGCCGCGCGACAATCTCCGCTCCTCGGGATCGGGACAGGACTGACGCCGGCGCGCGCCGCCCGCCTCAGCTTTCCTGGCGCAGCGCCAGGGCGTCGGCCAGGTGCAGCCGCATCAGCAGCGCCGCGCGCTCTTGGTCGCCGGCCTCGAGCGCGTCCAGGATGGCCAGGTGCTCGCGCACCGTGACCGCCACGCGCTCGGCGCCGACCCGCCAGGAATAGTTGGACAGCAGCCGCACCCGGTTCTGCTGCGCGACGGCGGCCGCGATGAAGCGGTTGCCAGAGGCCTCGGCCAGCCCCTCGTGGAAGGCGGCGTTGATGCGGTAGAGGGCGACGGCGTGGTCGTCGTGCCAGGGCCGCTCCAGGAAGCGGTGATGCTCCGCCCGCATCCGCGCGGCGAAGCCGGCGGGCAGCGCGAAGGTCGGCTCGAGCAGGGCCGGCGGCTCGATCAGCATGCGGAAGCGGTAGGAGGCGGCGCGTTCGGCGCGCGAGGCGAAGCCGGCGGTGAAGCGCCAGCCATGGCCGCGGTTGCGGCTGACCACGCCGGCCTCGGCCAGCTGCGCCAGGGCCTGCGCCACGGCACCGCGCGGGGCGGCGAATTGCTGCGCCAGCTGCCGCTCGGAGACCTCCTCGGCCACCCGCCCGTCGGAGCGCCCCTGGGCGATCGCCACCAGCAGCCGGTCGACCCCGGTCTTCTCGCCATCTCCCTCGGGCGGCAGCTCGGCCTCGGCGTCGATCAGCCGCAGGGCACGGCCCTCGGTGGCGACCGCGCCCAGCGCCTCCAGCAGGGCGACGGCGCCATTCACCGGCGTGCGGGAGACGCCCAGCGCCTCGGCCAGGCCGGCGCGGCTGATGCGCGCCCCCGGTGCCGCGCCACGGTCGCGCAGCAGCTCGAGGATGTTGCGCGCCAGCTCGCGCTGCAGGGGGGTGGCGGTCATGCGGAGGGCGCCATAGCGGAGGGAGGTCAGGGAGAAAAGCGGAAAGCGCCGTCAGTCGATGCGCGGCGTCGCCGCCAGCAGCGCGCGGGTATAGGGGTGCTGCGGCGCATCGAAGATGGTGTCGCGGGCGCCCTGCTCGACGATGCGGCCCTCCTGCATGACGACGACGCGGTCGGCGACCTCGGCCACCGCGCCCAGGTCATGCGAGATGAACAGGCAGGCGAAGCCGCGCTCGGCCTGCAGCTGCCGGATCAGCGCCAGGATTTGTTTTTGTACCGTCATGTCCAGGGCGGAAACGGGCTCGTCGGCGACCACCAGGGCCGGCCGGCGGACAATGGCGCGGGCGATGGCCACCCGCTGCCGCTGCCCGCCCGACAGCTGGTGCGGCAGGCGCTGGTCCATCCCCGGCAGGCCGACGGCTTCGAAGGTCTCCTGCACCCGGGCGGCGCGCTGGGCGGCGGTCAGTCCCGGCTCGTGGCGCAGTGGCTCGGCGACGATCTCGCCCACCCGCATGCGCGGGTCGAGCGAGGAATAGGGATCCTGGAAGACGATCTGGCAGGCCAGCCGGAACTCCCGGTAGGCCGTGTCCTTCCGGGTGGTGATGTCCTCACCCTTGAAAAGAAGCTGGCCGCCGCTGGGCTGCACCAGCCGCAGCATGGCGCGCCCCAGCGTGGTCTTGCCGGAGCCGCTGCCGCCGACCAGGGCCACGGTCTCGCCGCGGGCGATGGCCAGGTCGACGCCCTGCACCGCCCGCTTCGGCGGCGCACGGCGGAACAGCCGGGCGCGGCCGGGATAGTCGACCACCAGGCCGCGCGCCTCCAGCAGCGTCTCGCCCACCGGGCGCGGCGGGCGCGGGGAGCGTTGCGGCATGGCCTCGACCAGCAGGCGGGTATAGGCCTGGCGCGGCGCGGTCAGCAGGCGGCGGGCCGGGCCCTCCTCGACGACGCGGCCGCCCTGCATGACCAGGGCGCGATCGGCATAGCGGGCGACCAGGCCGAGATTGTGGGTGACCAGCAGCACGGCGGTGCCGTTGTCGCGGGCCAGCTCCACCATCAGGTCGAGGATCTCGGCCTGCACCAGATTGTCCAGCGCCGTGGTCGGCTCGTCGGCGATCAGCAGGCGCGGCTTCGGCAGCATGACGGCGGCCAGCATGATGCGCTGGCGCATGCCGCCGGAGAATTCATGCGGATAGGCGCGGAGGCACCCCTCGGGGTCGGGGATCTGCACCCGCTCGAGCATGGCGATCTTGGCGGCGTGCAGGTCGGCCGCCGACAGGTCGCTGTGCAGGGCGAGGGCTTCGCCGAGCTGCCGCCCGATCGTCATGGCGGGATTGAGGGATACCATCGGTTCCTGGAACACCATGCCGATGGCGCCGCCGCGCAGCTGGCGCAGGCGGGCGGGCGATAGGGTGGTCAGATCCTCGCTCCCCAGGCGGATGCGGCCGGCGCTGCGCTCCAGCCCCGGCGGCAGCAGGCCGAGGATGGCGCGCCCCGTGGCCGTCTTGCCGCTGCCGCTCTCGCCGACCAGCGCCAGGATCTCGCCGGGCGCCAGGTCGAAGGAGACATCGGCGACGGCCAGGGTGCGGCCGGCCTGCACGCGCAGCCCCTCGACCGAGAGCAGCGGGGCGGTGGCGGCGGCGGTCATCGGCAGCGGCTCCAGGATGGCGCTCATTGCGGCCTCGTGCGCGGGTCGAGCCGGTCGCGCAGCGCGTCGCCCAGCATGTTGACGCCGAGCAGGGCGAGCGCGATGCAGGCGCCCGGGCTCAGGCTCAGCCAGGTGGCGGTTTCCAGATAGGGGCGGGCCGCGGCCAGCATATTGCCCCAGGTCGGCGCCGGCGGCGGCACGCCGAGGCCGAGGAAGGACAGCGCGCTTTCCGCCAGGATCGCCCAGCCGAACATGCTGGTGGCCAGCACGATCAGCGGCGAGGCGGTGCCGGGCAGCACGTGGCGCCACAGCGTGTAGAGCTCGGAATTGCCGATGGCGCGCGAGGCCTCGACGAATTCCCGCTCGCGGATCGAGAGGACCGAGCCGCGCACGATGCGGGCGACGGTGGGCGCATAGGCCAGGCCGAGCGCCGCGACGATGCCCCATTGGCTGGCCCCCAGCACGGCGAGCAGGCCGAGCGCCAGCAGGATGCCGGGAAAGGCCAGCAGCGCATCATTGACCAGCATCAGCAGCCGGTCGGTCCAGCCGCGGGCGAAGCCGGCGACCAGGCCGATGGCGGTGCCGAGGGTGACGGCGACGGCGACGGTCAGCAGCGCCACGACGCAGGAGGTGCCGGCGCCGGCCATCAGCCGGCTGACCACGTCGCGCCCGACCTCGTCGGTGCCAAGCCAGTGCAGCGCCGAGGGCGGCTGCAGCCGGGCGCGCAGCGCGACGCCGAGCGGGTTGAAGGGCGTCCAGATCGTGGAGAGCAGGGCCGTGGCCAGCAGCAGGGCCATCAGCAGCCCGCCGATGACGGCGTTCAGGCGGAAGCGCATGGCGGGGTCACTCGGCCGTGACGCGCGGGTCGAACAGCGGGTAGAGCAGGTCCACCAGCAGATTGACCAGCACGTAGAGGGTGGCGACGAACAGCATGGTGCCCTGCACCACCGGATAGTCGCGGGCATAGATGCCATCGACCAGCAGCCGGCCGAGGCCGGGCAGGGTGAAGACGGTCTCGATCACCGCGATGCCGCCGAGCAGGTTGCCCAGCACGATGCCGAGCAGGGTGAGCGTCGGCGCAAAGGCATTGGGCAGCACGTGGCGGCCCAGCACCGCGGCTTCCGACAGGCCCTTGGAGCGGGCATGCGCCACATATTCCAGCCGCAGCACGTCGATCGCGGCGCTGCGCGCCATGCGGGTCAGCACGCCGGTCTCGATCAGCATCAGCGTCAGCACCGGCAGCACGATGTAGAGCGCCGCCTGCCAGGGATTCTCGCCGAAGGTGACATAGCCGACGACGGGGACCCAGCCGAGCTTCAGGCCGAACAGGATGAGGAGGAGAAGCCCGAGCCAGAAGCTGGGGATCGACAGCAGCAGGGTCGCGCCGCCCACCACCGACAGATCCAGCAGGGAATTCTGCTTCCAGGCGGCGATGGTGCCGAGCGGCACGGCGATCATCCCGGCCAGCGCCACGGCCAGCAGCACGATTGCCGCCGTCACCTGGAAGCGGTCGAGGATCAGCGGCAGCACGGGCTCGCCATTGGCCAGCGAGACGCCGAGATCCCCGCGCAGCGCCTGGCCGAGCCAGAGCAGGAACTGCTGCCAGAGCGGGCCGTCCAGCCCCATGCTGCGGCGGATCTCCGCCAGCTGCGTGGCATCGGCGGCGTCGCCGAGCATCAGCTGCGCCGGGTCACCCGGCACCAGCCGCAGCAGGCCGAAGACGGCGACCGCCACCAGCAGCAGCGTCGGCAGCGCCAGGCCCAGGCGTTTCAGCGCGTAGAGCGGGGTCATCTCGCCGTCCTCCTGCCCTGCCTATTGCCGCCAGACGCCCCAGAGCCGGGTCTGCCCCGAGGCCCAGGGCTGCACGCCGTTGATCCCCGCGCGTGTCGCCACATAGTCGGGCTGGTTGTAGAGCGGGATCGCCGGCACCTCGGCCATGAAGCGGCGGAACAGCTCCTCGAAGATGCCCTGCCGTTCGGCCGCGTCGGTGACGCGCATCGAGCGCTGGATCAGTGCCAGCGCCTCCGGCGTCTCCCAGACCTTGCGCGCCTGGGTGTCCTTGGGGCCGGAGATCATCTCGTAGGAGAGGGAAGGCTCGAGCCGGGACGAATAGATGAAGGACATCATCTGGTAGTCGCCGCGGGTATAGCGGTCGAGCTGCGTCGCCCAGTCCAGCACCTCGAGCTCGAGCTTGATGCCGGCCTCGCTGGCCATCGCCTGGGTGGCGACCGCGGCGTCATAGACATTCGGGTAGCGGCGGTTGGTGATCAGCCGGATGGTCTGGCCGCGATAGCCGGCCTCGGCCAGCAGGCGCCGGGCCGCCGCCAGGTCGCGCGCCGGCCGGACATTCTGCGCCGCCGAATGGAAGGCGCTGGCGCTGGGCACCGGCGAGGGGTTGGAGGGCGCGTCGTCGCCGATCATGCTGGAGACCAGCTCCGGCACGTCGATGGCCAGGGCGAGGGCGCGGCGGATGCGGACATCCTTCAGCAGCGGATCGCGCGTCTGCAGCAGCAGCGCCGTCATGCCCATGCCGGGCGCCGCCTGCACGGTGATGCCGGGGCGCGCCCGCAGGTCGGGCAGCTCGGGCGAGGGGACATCGCCCTGCACGTCGATATTGCCGGCCATCAGCGCCGCCTTGGCGGCCGAGGAATCCGGGATGACGACGAAGCGCAGCCGCGCCGCATAGGCCTGCTTGCCGCCGGCGAAGCCGTCGCGCGGCCCGGGCAGGGCGGCATAGCGCTCGAAGCGCTCCAGCTCGACATACTGGCCGCGGCGCCACTCGCCGAGGACATAGGGCCCGGTGCCGACCGGCTTCAGCCAGGTGCCGTCGGCGCCCACCGAGGCGGGGTGCAGGATGCCCGTCGCGCCGCAATCGGGCCGCGCCAGGATCGACAGGAACAGCGCCGCCGGCTGCTCCAGCGAGATGGTGATGGTGCGCGCATCCGGCGCCTCGATGCCGGTGACCTTGGCCAGGCCGGAGCTGCCATTGACGTCGGGCAGGCAGCGCCACTGCGTCGCCGGATCCATGTAGCGCTTCAGGCTCCACAGCACCTCGGCCGAGGTCAGCGGCGCGCCATTGTGGAAGGTGACGCCCTCGCGCAGGGTGAAGCGGTAGGTGCGGCCATCCTCGGAGAGCTCGACCTTCTCCGCCAGCATCGGCACCACGGCGACCTTCTCGCTCAGCGCCACCAGCCCTTCCACCGCGTGCAGCATGACGGTGTCGGTGTTGAAGTCGCGGTTGCCGCCGGGCTGGGTGCTGCGGATGTCGGAATTCATCGAGGCGCGCAGCATGTAGTCGCCGCGCGCCGGCTGCTGCGCCAGGGCGGCGGTGGCGGCGAGGCCGGCGATCGCCAGGCCGGCGAGGGTGGAGCGGATCATTCGGCGGCCCTCGCGCTGGCGGTGTCGAACAGATCGTAGCGGGTGAAATGGCGGTTCAGCGCTGGCAGCGGCGCGATCTCCAGGATGCCGCGCGCCGGCTGCATCACCAGCATGGCGACGGTGGCCGAGAGATTGCCGGCGGCGTTCAGCCGCGGCGGGCGGCAGACCGACCAGGGCGCCTGGTAGTCGTCGAACAGCGCCGCCTTGACGTCCTCCACGCCGAGCTTGCGGCCGCCGGCCTGCAGCAACTCGCGCACCCGCAGGTCGCGGTAGAGGCTGTCCGGCGTGGTGGCGATGCCGGTGTCCTGCAGCTTGCCCAGCGCCACCGGACTCTGC
The DNA here is from genome assembly GCF_037145735.1 of Roseomonas sp. USHLN139. Classification (NCBI taxonomy): domain Bacteria; kingdom Pseudomonadati; phylum Pseudomonadota; class Alphaproteobacteria; order Acetobacterales; family Roseomonadaceae; genus Roseomonas; species Roseomonas sp. USHLN139. The sequence goes on from NZ_JBBCWY010000002.1 coordinate 225,888, forward strand.
CAGTGGTTGGCATGCACGATCAGCCCGCGCTCGGCATGCACCTGGAAGCTTTCATCGGGGGCGCATTCGAAGTCGATGGCGATGCCGCCGGCCTGGCTGACGATGATGTTGTTCGAGGCCGATTTCCGCGTCGTGTAGACGGCATGGAAGGCCTGCGCCACGAACTCCTTTTCCAGCACCTTGCGGCGGATCAGCGACAGCGGAACGCCCAGGTCCCGATAATCCCTGTCGCTTTCGAGGTAGTTGGCCGTCACCGCGACGCCGGCGGCGTTCAGCCCGGCCCGCGCCAGGCCGCCCGCCTCGACAAAGGTCAAAATGTCGGGGCCGTCCTCGCGGCGGATGCGCAGCACCACGCCGGTCTCGGCGCATTCCGACTTCCAGTCCCAGTTCTGCGCATGGATCAGCGCGCCATCCGCCGAGGCCTCGGGCAGCACCACCACGCCGGTGCAGCCATCCGGCTCGCGCTTGGCGATGGCCTCGGCGGCGGCGCGGCGCTTGCCGAGCTGCAGCACCTCGGTCCGCGCATTGATCAGCACGATATCCTCGAAGGCGACGTCGGCGCCCGCGGCGATGCCGCGCATCTCGACGACGTAGTCTTCGTCGAAGGCCTCGATGCGGGGGACGAAGTCCAGCGCCCAGGCGCGGATCTGCGCCTGGCTCTGCCCCGATCCCGCGAGCTGCGCCGTGTAGTGGCCGATGCTGCGGCGGATGCGCCCGGCCGCCTGGCGGCCATAGAGACGGCCACGCTGTTCGGCGCCGCCGGAAAGGTCGATGAGCGGAAAGGGTTCCAAGGCGCGGACGTCCCCTGTCTGGGTGGTTTCGATCGGAATGGACTTTGATGGTCCAAAGTGCAAGCATCGAACCGCATCGCCCGGGGAAGCGCAAGCAGGATCATGCCGGCCACCTCCTGTTTTATGATCTGCTTTGCAGCCGTCCTGACCAGGGAGGCGCGCCGGCCCGGCGCTGGCCGCTCCCGGGCGGTTCTGCATTTTGTGCAAAGCAGCACATTTTTCCCCAGGCCCCACCAGCCAGGATTCCGATGATGGATGCCCCCGAGGCGCGCTTCGCCGCGCCGCCCAATGCCCTCGACGCCTTCTGGATGCCCTTCACGCCGAACCGCGCCTGGAAGCGCGACCCGCGCTTCGTCACCCAGGCCCAGGGAATGCACTATGTCGCGCCCGATGGCCGTCGCATCCTCGACGCCATCGCCGGCCTCTGGTGCGTCAATGCCGGCCATTGCCACCCGAAGATCGTCGAGGCGATCCGCGCCCAGGCCGGGCAGCTCGACTTCGCCTCCTCCTTCGGCCTCGGCCATCCGGCGGCCTTCGACTATGCCAACCGACTGACCGAGGCGGCGCCCGAGAACTTCAACCGCGTCTTCTTCGCCGGCTCCGGGTCGGAAGCGGTGGACACCGCGCTGAAGCTGGCGCTGGCCTTCCATGCGGTGCAGGGCCAGGGCCAGCGCACCAAGCTGGTCGGCCGCCAGCGCAGCTATCATGGCGTCGGCTTCGGCGGGCTCTCGGTCGCCGGCATCGGCACCCAGCGCAAGCATTTCGGCCCGCTGCTGCCCGGCATCAGCCACCTGCCGCACACCCATGACCCGGCGCGCAACGCCTTCAGCCGCGGCCGGCCCGAGCATGGCGGCGAGGCCTTCGCCGACGCGCTGGAAGGCATTCTCTACGCCCAGGACCCCAGCACCATTGCGGCCGTCATCGTCGAGCCCGTCGCCGGCTCCACCGGCGTGCTGGTGCCGCCCCGGGGCTACCTGGAACGGCTGCGCGCGATCTGCGACCGCCACGGGTTGCTGCTGATCTTCGACGAGGTGGTCACCGGATTCGGCCGGCTCGGCGCCGCCTTCGGCAGCCAGGCGCTGGGCGTCATGCCGGACCTGATCTGCTGCGCCAAGGGCATGACCAACGGCGCCGTGCCGATGGGCGGCGTGCTGATCAACGACCGCGTCGCCGGGGGCCTCTACAGCCAGCCCGAGACCAGCAGCGAGTTCATGCACGGCTACACCTATTCCGGCCATCCGCTGGCCGCCGCCGCCGGCCTGGCCACGCTGGAAGTCTACCAGGAAGAAGGCCTGTTCGAGCGCGCCGCCGACACCGCGCCGCGCTGGGAAGCCGCCCTGCACAGCCTGCGCGACGCCGCCGGCGTCACCGACATCCGCAACATCGGCCTGCTCGGCGCCATCGAGTTCGGCAGCCCCGCGGCGGCCAAGGCCATCGCCGCCCGCTGCTTCGACGAAGGCGTGCTGATCCGGGCCGTGGGTGAGTCGCTGGTGCTGTCGCCGCCGCTGGCCATCGAGGACAGCCAGATCGACCAGATCGTGTCGACGATCAGGAAGTGCGCAGGGGAAGTCTGAAGGTTGGGGGAATGAATTCCCCCAAACCCCCATCTTTTTCCTGTTCTGTTGGCTGTTGATTGCCCAGCCGCTTCACCACAGGCGGCACCAAGGCATCGCGGCGGGGTTCATCATACGAAAACAGCGCGACCTCGAAGGTCGCGCTGTAGGTTGGCCGTTTCACGTCTTGTCCCCACGTGGACATGGCAATCTGATAGAAAAAAGATGGGGTCCAGGGGAATTCATTCCCCTGGCCTGCCTCTGTCTTCCCTTCACTTCACGCAGAGCGCCATCCCATCCCGCTGCGGATCCGCGCCGCCCGAGAACTTTCCATCCTGGATCAGGATGCCGTGCAGCGCCGCGAAGGCGTAGCTCTGCCAGCTGCGCTTGATGTCGTAGCCCTGGGCGGCAAGCGCGTCGGTGACGGAATGCAGCACGCGGTTGGACACGTCGATCGAGTCGGAGACCGCCACGATGCGCGGGGCGGCGACGGCTTCGAGCATCGACATGCCGAAGTCGATGACGTTCATGATGCCCTGGGCGACCGCCGGGGCGATGTAGCTGCCGCCGGGGGCGCCGATGACGATCTTCGGCCGGTCGCCGTCGAAGACGATGGTGGGCGCGGCCGAGCTGGCGCGGCGCTTGCCGGGCGCGATGGAGGCGGCGCGGCCGGGGCGGGGGTCGAAGCGGCTCATGGTGCCGTTGTAGATGAAGCCGAGGCCGGGGCTGATCGCGCCCGAGGGGCTGCCCAGGGTGTGGGTCAGGGCCACCGCATTGCCGGCATCGTCCACCACCGAGATATGGGTGGTCTCGCGCTGCGACCGGTCGAGGCGCTTCACCGTGGCACGCTCGCCGGCGCGGATCGAGGCGGCGAGTTCCGCGCAGTAGTCACGCGAGATCAGGCGTTCGACCGGGACATCGACATAGGCCGGGTCGCCCATGTGGCGGTCCTTGTCGATGGTCATGCGCTTCATCGCCTCGGCGAGGAGGGCGATATGCGCGGCGCCGTTGTGCTCGAGGCGGCCGAGCTCGAAATTCTCCAGGATGTGCAGGATCTGCAGCATCAGCATGCCGCTGGCCGGCGGCGGGCTGGTGGAGATGCGGTGGCCGCGATATTCGCCCCAGAGCGGCTGCACGACCGAGAGCTCGTAGGCGGCGAAGTCCTCTTTGCGCAGCAGGCCGCCCGAGGCCTCGAAGTCGGCGGCCATCTCCTCGGCCAGGGCGCCGTGGTAGAAGCTGTCGGGCCCTTCGGCGGCCAGGCGCTCCAGGCTGCGGGTGTGGTCAGGGTTGTGCAGCATGTCGCCGGGGCGCTTGACGCTGCCATCGGGGCGGAAGAAGACCTCGCGGCCGGTCGGCGTCAGGCGCAGCTTGTCCGCCGTGTTGACCTGGCCGCTGCCGGCCTGGTCCTGGCTCCAGAACCAGTGCATGTGCGGGCGCACCATGACGCCGCGCTTCGCCTGGGCGATGGCCGGCGCCATGGCCTCGGCCCAGTCGAGCGTGCCGTAGCGGGTCAGCGCCTCGGCATAGCCCTTGACGTTGCCGGGGGTGCAGACGGCGAGATGGCCCTGCTCGCTGATGCCGCCTTCCAGCAGGAAGGCGAAGCCGTCGCGCGACTGGCCGAGCAGCTTGTCGGTCCACATCTCGGGCGTCGCCGCCAGCGGCGCGCGGGCGTAGAATTCCAGCACCTCGTGCAGGCCGCGCCGCGGCATGAAGACCTGCATGGAGCCGAAGCCGCCGATGCCGCACATCAGCGGGTCGACGACGCCCTGGACGAAGGCGGCGGCGATGGCGGCATCGACCGCATTGCCGCCCCGCTTCAGCACCAGCGCGCCGGCTTCCACCGCCTCGGGCTGGGGTGCGACGATCATGCCGCCCATGGTCAGCGCCCCCGCTTCGTGGCGAGCACGCCGGCCAGGAAGTCCTTCACCCGGTCCAGCACCTTGATGCGGTCATGCGAGACGCCGGGCACCAGGTCGAGCTGCACCGTGACGCCGGCCTTCTCGAAGGAGGCCGCCAGGGTCTTCAGCCGCTCCGGGCGGGTGCTGCCGCTATCATTGGCGCCCTCCATCCAATAGGTGCCGCCGGGCTTGTGGGTGATCTCCCAGGTCTCCAGATCGGCGTCGCCGACGACCATCTGCACCGGGATCTTTTTCAGCGCCTCGCCGTCGAAGGTGATGCCAAACTTTTCGCCGATGTTGCGGATGCCGACCCACCAGTCGCGGTCGGGGTCGAGCAGGGTGACCGAGCCCGGCGCGCCGATGCAGGCCGCCCAGAGTTTCTTCGGGTGCATGATGGCGAAGCGATGGGTGAAATGGCCGCCGCCGGAGAAGCCGAACATGGCGAAGGTCGACCAGTCCTGGCCGTATTTCTCGGCGACTTCGCGGACCATCGCGAGGACCAGCAGGTCGTAGCGGATATCGCCTTCCTGCATGTACTTGTAGCCGCTGCGGGCGCCGTCGCCGCGGACGCCGACCGGGAAGATCGGGCAGAGGATGGCGACGTCGTTCCACTTGCCGAATTCCGCGAAGCCGTCGCGGAAGTCGAGGAAGGAGGTGCGCCCGGTGCCGTGCACCGCGACCAGCAGCTCGACCTTGGTGCCCTTGCCGACCTGGGGCGGCACGTAGAGGCAGTATTGGAAGCGCGGATCGGCCTTGCAGGAGAAGATGACGGTGGGGCCGAGGTCATAGATGGCCTTGGCGCGCGCCGTGGCTTCGGCGGTCGCGGGAGCGTCGGTCATGCGGGCATGTTCCAAAAATAGATGAGGGGTCTGGGGAGAATACCTTCTCCCCAGTCTTTCTTTCTGTTCTAGCCGCCGACCCCCACGGCGAGGGTGTATTGATCCGCCCGCGTCGCATAGGTGATCCCCTGCCGCGCCGCCCAGACCGACACTTCATGGTGCAGCGGCAGGATGGCGAAGTCGCGGAAGGCGATTTCCGAGGCTTCGGCCAGCAGCCTGTTGCGCGCCGCGTCGTCCATGCTGCGCAGCGCTTCCTGCAGCCGCCGGTCGAGCTCCGGGTTGGAATACTGCCCGTTGTTCGAGGCGCCCATGCCGGCCTTGGCGTCGCGGGTGGCCAGCAGCGCCTTCAGCGGGTTGGAGGTCTCGCCGGTGTTCACCCCCCAGGCGCCCAGGTTGAAGCTGAACTCGCTGCGCGAGGAGCGGGCGGCATAGACCGACCAGGGCATCACGTCGGCGGTGGTCTCGATGCCGATGCGGGTGAACATCTGGGCGACCGCCTGCACGATCTTGGCATCGTTGATGTAGCGGTCGTTGGGGCCGTGGATGGTCATGCGGAAGCCCTCCGCATAGCCGGCCTCGGCCAGCAGCGCCTTGGCGCGGCTGGGGTCGTAGGCCGGCACGTCCAGCGCGTCGGAGGTGCCGGCCGCGCCCTTGGGCAGCAGCTGGGAGGCGGGGACGGCGTCGCCCTCCATCACCCGGTCGGCGATCGCCTGGCGGCTGATGGCCAGGCTCAGCGCCTGGCGGACGCGAACGTCCTTCAGCGGGTTCTTCGCCAGCGGCTTGCCGGCGCGGTCGGTGATGAAGGGGGTGACGTCGCGGTGCTGGTCCATCGACAGATAGACGACGCGGCTGGAGATGCCGCGGATCAGCTGGAAGCGCGGGTTCTCCTTGATGCGGCCGGTGCTCTGCGAGGGCACCGCCTCGATGATGTCGAAATCGCCCGAGAGCAGCGACGCCAGGCGCCCGCCATCATCGGTGGCCGGCACCAGCAGCACCTCGTCCCAGGGCAGCGGGCCGCCCCACCAGTCCGGGTTGCGCGCCAGCAGGATGCGGTTGCCCGGGGTGTACTGCTTCAGGAGGAAGGGGCCGGTGCCGATCGCGGCGCTGCCGTCGTTGAACTGCGGCGTGGTCGCGTCCCTGGACGCCGCGCGGATGATGCGGATGCGGCTCAGCGAATTGGGCAGCAGCGGGTCGGGCCCGTCTGTCTCGATGACGAGGGTGTGCGGGGCCGGCGCGGTCATCGCCTTGATGCTGCGCGTATAGGTGCGGAAGGAGGCGGTGCTGGGCAGGTCGTTGGCCCGGCGCAGCGAGACGATGGCGTCCTCGGCGGTGAAGGGCGAGCCATCGGTGAAGCGCACGCCCTGCCGCAGCTTGAGCACCCAGCGGGTGTCGCTCTCGGCGGTCCAGCTCTCGGCCAGGCCCGGCATCGAGCGCGAGGCCGGGTCGTTGGTCACCAGCGCGTCGAAGATATGGCTGGCCACCGCGTTGTTCGGCGCGTTGCTCTGGAAATGCGGGTCCAGCGTGGTGTTGGGCGCCGCCATGCCGATGCGCAGCCGCTTGCCGCCGCCCGGCAGCGCCTGGCCGGAGGACCCCTGGGCAAGCGCCGCCTCCAGCCAGGAGGTCCCGGCGAGGGCAGCGCCAAGCGCGGCGCGGGTCACCCAGCGGCGGGTGGGGGTGAGTCCTGGCATGCGTTCGTCCTCCGCCGGGGCACCCGGCCGGGACGCATCAAAACTGGTGCCAATTTTGGTGTCAATCGGCCTTCGCGCGTCGGGCCGTCCGGAGGGGGGTCGGGGCGGGCGCCCGGATATGCGCCCGGACCAGCGCGCGGTAGCGGCCGGCATCGCCCTCGGCCAGGGCGTCGACCATGGCATGGTGCTGCCGCGCCGATTCCTCCACCCAGCCCTGGCGGGCCCATTGGGTCAGCGGGGCGGCGGGCATGCGCAGCCGGGTCTCCATCACCTGGCGGGCCAGCTCGCGGTTCGGGCAGAGCTCCAGCAGCCCGGCATGGAAGGCCAGGTTGGCCTCGTTCTGATCGAGGATGGAGCGGCTTTCCGTCGCCTCGGAGAAATCCTGCGCCAGGGCGCGCAGCCGGGCCACCGCCTCGGGGCTGGCGGGCAGGGCGACCATCTCGGCCGCCGCGACCTCGAGGATCAGCCGCACCTGGCGCAGCTCCTCCAGCCGCCGGGGATCGAGCTGCTGCACGCGGTAGCCGTGATTGGGCACATGCTCGACCAGGCGCTGCGCCACCAGCCGGTCCAGCACGCGGCGGACATCGCCGCGGGAATGGCCGTAGCGCTCCTGCAGCAGGATCTGCTTCAGCCACATGCCGGGCGGCAGCAGCCCGGCATGGATCTCCTCGGCGATGGCGGTCTCCAGCGCGCGCACCGGGTCCTGGAGGGCGGCGCCCGGCGGCTCTGCCATGGCGGCAGGCCCGGCAAGGGCGGCGGGGTGGGTCATGCGGGGCTCCTCAGTCTGCCGCCGTGGTAGAGCCGGAGGCACCACCCCGCCAACCCTTTCGCACCGGGAAGGGCGCATCGCCGGGGGGGGTGAGGCCGAGGGCTGCGCTTGACATCCGGCACGCAGTGGTCGCTAAAATCGAAACGCAATTCCGAAATGGAAACGCTCTGGCCGCCTTGGGGGTTGGCCGGGGCGAAAGCTGGGAAGGAAACTGAACACGATGCGGCGTCGGCAATTGCTGGCGGCGGTGCCGGCGGGGCTTCTGCTGCCCCTGGCCCGCCCCTCCCTGGTACGGGCCCAGACCGAGCGCGCGCTGCGCTTCGTCCCCTTCGTCGATCTGTCGCTGCTCGATCCGGTGGCCACCACGGCGACGCCCACGCGCAACCATGCCTTCCTGGTCTATGACACCCTCTACGGCCTGGATGCCGAGTTCAAGCCGCAGCCGCAGATGGTCGCCGGCCATGTGGTGGAGGATGACGGCAAGCTGTGGAAGCTGACGCTGCGCCCCGGCCTGACCTTCCATGACGGCAGCAAGGTCACCGCGCGCGACTGCGTCGCCAGCATCCGGCGCTGGGCCAGCCGCGATTCCTTCGGCCAGGCGCTGACCGCGGCCACCGCCGAGCTCTCGGCGCCCGACGACAACACCATCCAGTTCCGCCTGAAGAAACCCTTCCCGCTGCTGCCGGCGGCGCTGGCCAAGGCCTCGCCCAGCATGTGCGCCATCATGCCGGAGCGGCTGGCCAAGACCGACCCGGCGCGGCAGGTGACCGAGATCGTCGGCAGCGGCCCGTTCCGCTTCCTCGAGCGCGAGCACCTGGCCGGCGCGAAGGCCGCCTATGCCCGCTTCGAGGGCTACCAGCCGCGCGGCGACGGACAGGTCGGCGGCACGGCGGGGCCGAAGGTCGCGCATTTCGACCGCGTCGAATGGATCACCATGCCCGATCCTTCCTCGGCCTCCGCCGCGCTGCGGGCCGGCGAGGTCGACTGGTGGGAGACGCCGTCGCCCGACCTGGCGCCGCTGCTGAAGCGCGACCGCAATGTCCGCGTCGAGGTCAAGGACCGCCAGGGCCTGACGCCGATCCTGCGCTTCAACTGCATCCAGCCGCCCTTCGACAATGTCGCGCTGCGCCGCGCCGTGCTGCGCGCCGTCGACCAGTCGGAATTCATGCAGTCCTACAGCAGCGATCCGGAGACCTGGCACGTCAAGCTCGGCATGTTCTGCCCGGGCACGCCGATGGCCAGCGATGCCGGGATGGAGGGGATGTTCGGCCCGACCGACATCGCCCGCGCCAAGCAGGAGATCGCCGCCGCCGGCTACAAGGGCGAGAAGATCGCCTTCATGCTGCCGATGGACCATCCGGTCAGCGCGCCGCTCGGCCAGCTGGGCATCGACCTGTTCAAGCGGCTCGGGCTGAATGTCGAGGTGCAGGCAGTCGACAGCGGCACGCTGTTCCAGCGCCGCAACTCGCGCGAGCCGGTGGAGAAGGGCGGCTGGTCGGTCTTCCCCTCGATGGTCTCGGGGCTGAACATCCTCGACCCGGCGGTGACCAGCGTGGCGCGCGGCAACGGGCTGCAGGGCTGGTACGGCTGGCCGGAAAGCCCGGAGGCCGAGCGGCTGCGCGACGCCTGGCTGGAGGAGCGCGACCTGGAAACCCAGAAGAAGCTGGCCGCCGAGATCCAGCTGCAGGCCTGGCGCGATGCCACCTTCCTGCCCACCGGCCAGATCTTCCAGCCGATGGCCTGGCGCCGCAACATCGACGGCGTGCTCGACGGCTTCGTCAAGTTCTGGAACGTCCGGCGTGTCTGACAAGGACCAGGGCAACAGGCGCAACCAGATCCGCGTCGGTCTGGTCGGCTATGGCGAGATCGGCAGCACCCTCGGGGCCGGGCTGCGCGGCAACGGGCTGGTCGAGGTGCTGAGCTACGACAACGGCGCCCAGGACGGCCCCTTCGCGGCGCTGATCCGGCAGCGGGCGGCGGCGGCCGGCGTCACCCTGGTCGACAGCCCGGCGGCGCTGGCGGCCCGGGTCGACATCATCCTGGGCGTCACCCCCGGCTCCTCCTCGGTCGCCAGCGCCGCGGCCTTCGCGCCGCATCTGCGGCCGGGGCAGGTCTATGCCGATGTCGCCTCGGCGACGCCCAAGGTGAAGCAGTCGGTGGAACGGGCCCTGGCGGGCAGCGGCGCGCTGCTCGCCGATGCCTCGATCATGGGCACGCCGAAGGACGGGCTGGCCCTGCCGATCCTCGCCAGCGGCCCCGCCGCCCGCGCCCTGGCCGAGGCGCTGACCCCCTGGGGCATGCGCATCGACCCGGTCGAGGGCCCGCTCGGCACCGCCTCGGGCATCAAGATCATGCGCTCGGTGCTGATCAAGGGCATCGAGGCGCTGCTCGACGAGATGCTGCTCGGCGCCCGGCATTACGGCCTGGCGGATGCCGTCATGGCCTCCGCCGCCAGGACCCTGCAGAAGCCGCTGGACGAGCTGGCGGCGGGGATGCTGACCACCGGCGTCATCCACGCCAAGCGCCGGGCGGAGGAAGTGGCCATGGCCGCCGAAGCCCTGGCCGATGCGGGGGTCGAGCCGCTGGTCACCCGCGGCACCGAGGCGCGCCTGCGCTGGGTCGAGAGCCTGGATCTCAAATCCCATTTCGAGGGCAAGGTGCCGGAGGATCTGGAGACGGCGCTCCGGGCGATGGAACAGGCCAGCAAGTAAGATTCCGGGGGCATTGAATGCCCCCGGACCCCCGCCTCAGAAAGCGAGGCGGCTGCCGAGGCCGCGCGACAAGGCCCGTGCGGCCTCCAGCAGCACCGGGCCGGCCAGCGCGGCGGCCTCGCGGGTGAAGCGCGTCACCGGGCCGCTCAGCGTCAGGGCACCGAGGAAGGCATCCTCTGCCCCGAAGACCGGGGTCGCCATGCCTGCGGCATGCGGATCATGAGCGCCCGAGGTGAACAGCGGAAACCGCGTCGCCTCGGCCTCGCCGGCCAGCGCCTCGGTCGTGAACAGCCGCAGCACCTGGGCAATGGCCGAGTCATCCATCGGCAGCAGGTCGCCCGCCCGCACATGCAGCCGCAGCCGCTGCGGGGAATCGACGCGGAACAGGCAGAGCCGCTGCGCGCCGCGACGGATGTAGAAGGCGGCACTTTCGCCGGTCGCCGTCACCAGCCGCTCCAGCACCGGCGCCACATGCGCCTCCAGCCGGAACGACTGCTGGTAGATCGAACCCAGCCGCAGCAGCTCCGCCTCCAGCCGGTAGCTGCCGTCCGGCAGGCGGGCCAGGTAACCATGCGCCTCCAGCGACACCGCCAGCCGCATGATGGTGCTCTTCACCAAGCCGGTGCGGGCCGAGAGCTCGGCCAGGCTGACCGCCCCGTCGCCCTTGCGGAAGGCGCTCAGCAGGGTGAGCGTGCGCTCGGCCGAGGCCACCCCCTCCAGCGCTGGTGCCTGGTCTGCGCTTCGTTTCATGCGGCGAGGATTACCGGCCGCCCCGCGGCCCGGCAAGCGGCACCCGAAACGGCGTTGCGTTTTATGCCGGCCGCCCCCTGTCCAGCCCGCCGCTTTGGCGCGAGACTGCGCGCCGCCTTGAACGGAGAAGACACGACCATGCCCATCGGTTTCCGCATCCTGCCGCGCGCCCGCCAGGTCGATGCCGCGACGGCCGAGCGCTTCCGCGCGCTGCCGGTGGCCAATATCAGCGATTGCATGTCGCGCATGACCGCCGGCGGCCCGCGCCTGCGGCCGATGCATGCCGGCGGCGTGCTGTCCGGCCCGGCGCTGACGGTGAAGACCCGCCCCGGCGACAACCTGATGATCCACAAGGCCATCGGCCTGGCCCAGCCGGGCGATGTCATCGTCGTCGATGCCGGCGGCGACCTGACCAATGCGCTGATCGGCGAGCTGATGCTGGCGCAGATGGTGAAGAAGGGCCTCGGCGGCATCGTCCTCAACGGCGCCATCCGCGACAGCGGCGCGATCCGCGGCCAGGACTTCCCGGTCTATGCCGCCGGCGTCACCCATCGCGGCCCCTACAAGGACGGCCCCGGCGAGATCAACGTCACCATCGCCATCGACGGCATGGTGATCGAGCCCGGCGACCTGATCGTCGGCGACGAGGACGGGCTGCTCTGCGTCCCCTTCGACGACGTGGCCGCGCTGGAAGCCGCGACCCTGGCCAAGAACGCCGCCGAGCAGAAGACCATCGCCGCCATCGCCGATGGCAGCAACGACACCGTCTGGGTCGACGCCACGCTGCGCCGCAACGGCTGCGAGGGCCTCTGACGCCGGCGGCCGGGGGAGGGCAGCCGCTTCCCCCGGCTTCTCCTGCGGCCGATCCGCGCCTAGTCTCGTGCTGCAACGCAGCGCGGGTGAGGGCATCATGGACAGGCGGCAAGCCGGGCTGGCGGCCCTGGAAGACGAGCTGGCCCGCGACCTGCAGCGCCTGACCCTGCCGGCCGCCGCCTGGCCCGCCGAGCGGCCCGGCCCCGACGGCGCCCCGATGCCCGACGTGCTGGTGATCGGCGCCGGCATGTATGGCGTCGCCGCCGCCGCCGCCCTGACCTTCAAGGGCATCCGCAACATCCAGGTGCTGGACCGCGCCCCCGAGGGCCTGGAAGGCCCCTGGGTGACCACCGCGCGGATGCGGACGCTGCGCAGCCCGAAGCACCTGCCGGGCATCGATCTCGGCATCCCCGCGCTGACCTTCCGCGCCTGGTTCGAGGCGGCGCATGGCGCCGAGGCCTGGGACCCGCTCTACAAGATCCTCAATGCCGACTGGCAGGACTACATCCTCTGGGTGCGCCGCGCGCTGCGCCTGCCGGTCGCCAATGGCGTCGAGGTGCTGGCCATCCAGCCGGCGGCCGACCATGTCGGCGTGACCCTGCGCGATGCGGCCGGCACCCGCCGCCTCGCCGCCCGCCGCCTGGTCATGGCCAGCGGCCGCGCCGGCACCGGCGGCCACAGCCTGCCGCCCGGGGTCGACCCGGCCCTGTTCCCGGTGCTGGCCGCCCACAGCAACGACGTCATCGATTTCGCGGCGCTGCGCGGCCGCGATGTCGCGGTGATCGGCGCCGGCCCTTCCTCCTGGGACAATGCCGCCGCGGCGCTGGAGGCGGGCGCGGCGCGCGTCGACCTCTACATCCGCCGCCGCGTGCTGCCGCAGGTGAACAAGGGCCGCGGCTCGGCCAACCAGGGCTTCTTCGAGGGCTGGCCCTCGCTGCCGCCGGCCGAGAAATGGCGCCTGCTGGCCTATCTGCACGACGTCCAGTCGCCGCCGCCGCATGAGAGCATCCTCCGCGTGCTCGACCGGCCGGGCTTCCAGGTCCATCTCGGCACGCCGCTGCGGGGCGCGACGCCGGGGCAGGGGGGCGGCGTCGCCCTGGCCCTGGGCGAGGGCCGAACTGCGCGGGCGGACTTCCTGATCCTCGGCACCGGCTTCGCCATCGACATGGGGCGCATCGCCGAATTCTCTCCCTTTGCCAGCAAGATCGCGCTCTGGGCCGACCGCTACACGCCGCCACCCGGGCTGGAGCGGCCGGAGATCGGCCGCTTCCCCTGGCTGGACGCCGGCTTCGGCCTGACCGCGCGCGACCCGGCCGCCGAGCCGGCCCTGTCGCGCATCCACCTGTTCAACCATGCCGCCATGGCGAGCCTCGGCGCCATCGCCTCCGACGTGCCGGGGGTCTCGGTCGGCGCCGGGCGGCTGGCCCGGCATATCGCCGCGGCGATCTTCGCCGAGGATATCGACGTGATGCGCGCCCGGCTGGAAGCCTTCGACGAGCCGGAGCTGAAGGGCACGCCCTTCTTCGCCCTGTGACGGCGCGGAGGCGGCTTATCCTGTCCGGGCGCCATTGCGCAGCATGTCTGTGCTGGGCGCGGAGCCTTTCAGATAACGCGCTGTTTTCGGCTGAGAATCCATTTGACTCATTTGGATTCGTGCATTTCTGATCGAACGATCGGAGGTCGTTGATAGGCCCTCCGGCCCTTCTGTCAGGAGTTCCTATGCCGCATCCCGTCCTGCCGCGCCGCCATCTGCTGGGCGCCTTTGGCGCTGCTGGCCTCGCGCTGCCCCTGGCTGGCTTCGCCCCGCTCAGCGCCGACCGCCGCGCCTTCGAGGCCATGCTGGCCGAGCAGGGCCGATGCCTGACCCCCTTGCCCGCTGCTGCCCCCGGAGGCACCCAGGGCGCCGCGCCGAAGAAGCTGACGCTTGCCTGGAACGCCACCTCCATCTGCACATCGCCGATCGAGGTCGCCCGCCGCGCCGGCATCCTGGCCCGGCACGGGCTGGAGGTGGAGCTGGTGAATTTCGGCGGTTCCACCGAGGCGCTGCTGGAAGCCATCGCCACCCGCAAGGCCGATGCCGGCGTCGGCATGGCGCTGCGCTGGCTGAAGCCGCTGGAGATGGGCTTCGACGTCAAGATCACCGGCGGCACCCATGGCGGCTGCATGCGGCTGGCCGGGCCCGCCGCCAACAACCTGACCACCGACATCAGCTCGATCCGTGGCAAGACCATCGCCGTCAGCGACATGGCCGGCGCCGACAAGAATTTCTTTTCCATGCTGCTGAAGCGGCGCGGCATTGACCCCGATCGCGACGTCACCTGGCGCGTCTTCCCGGCGCATGTCTTCGGCCTCGCCATCGAGCGCGGCGAGGCGCATGCCTTCGCCGCCGGCGACCCGATCGCGTGGACCCTGATCCGCGACAAGAACTTCGTCGAGGTCGCCAGCAACCTGACCGGCGAATGGGCCGACCGCGCCTGCTGCATCATCGGCGTCGCCGGCAGCCTGGTGAAGAATGAGCCGCAGGTGGCCGCCGCCCTGACCCGTGCGCTGATCGAGGCGCAGCAGCTCTCGGCGCATGATCCGAAGCTCGCTGCCGACGCCTTCATGGATTATGCCCCCGGCCGCGTCAGCCGCGACGACCTGATCGCCATGCTGCGGAGCCACACCCATGGCCATACCCCGGCCGGCACCGACATCCGCCGCGAGATCGAGCTCTATGCCGAGGAGCTGAAATCGGTCGGCGTCATGCGCGCCAACACCGACCCCAGGCGCTTCGCCGAGCGCGTCACCGCCGATGTGCTGAGCGTGTGATGAGCGGCGCCGTCATTCTCGGCGGGCGGGCGGAAGACGCCTCCACCCGCCCCGGGCCCTGGTTCGGCGGCGTCGTCGCCGGCCTGGCCTGGCTCGCCGCCGCCGCCATCACCAGCCTGGCCCCCGACGAGATCGAGGTCGGCCGCACCCAGGAGCTGGCCGCCTTCGCCCTGCTGCTGGGCGCTTCCCTGGCCGTCGCCGGCCTCGCCGCGCCCTGGCTCGGGCCGCTCGGCCAGCGGCTGCGCACCCTCGGGCCCTGGCTGACCGTGCTCGGCCTCGCCCTGATCGGCTGGGAGCTGCTGACCGCCAAGCTGGCCATCCTGCCGCTGCCCTTCTTCGCCTCGCCCCAGGGCCTGCTGGAAGTCTATCTGGAGGACTGGCCGCGCCTCGGCGAGAGCGTCCTCCGCTCGCTCTGGCTGCTGCTGACCGGCTATGCCATCGGCGCCGCAGCCGGTTTCGTCGCCGGCGTCGCGCTCGGCTGGTCCAAGGCCATCGGCTACTGGGTGCATCCGGTGCTGCGCCTGGTCGGCCCGCTGCCGGCCACCGCCTGGCTGCCGATCGCCTTCTTCGCCTTTCCCTCCAGCGGCAGCGCCAGCACCTTCCTGGTCGCGCTGGCCACCTGGTTTCCGGTGACGGTGCTGACCTGGTCCGGCGTCGCCGGGGTCAACCGCGCCTATTACGACATCGCCCGGACGCTGGGCGCCAGCCAGACCTTCCTGGTGCTGAAGGTCGCCATCCCCGCCGCCCTGCCGCAGGTCTTCGTCGGCCTCTTCATGGGGCTGGGCGCCTCCTTCTCGGTCCTCGTCGTGGCCGAGATGCTCGGCGTGAAGGCCGGGCTGGGCTGGTACCTGCAATGGGCCCAGGGCTGGGCCGCCTATGGCAACATGTATGCGGCGCTGCTGGTCATGGCGCTGATGTGCTCGACCCTGGTGACGCTGCTGTTCAAGGGCCGCGACCGCGTGCTCGCCTGGCAGAAGGGGACCGTCCGGTGGTGAGCGCAGCCCTCGACACGACGACCCGGGACGCCGCCGGCATGGCCGTCGATGTACGCCACGCCAGCCAGGCCTTCCTGCTCGAAGGCCAGCCGCTGCCGGTGCTGGACAATGTTTCTCTCAATGTGAAGCCAGGGGAATTCGTGGCGCTGCTCGGCCCCTCGGGCTGCGGCGAGTCGACCCTGCTGCGCCTGCTGGCCGGGCTCGACGCGCCCAGCGGCGGCACGCTCACCGGCGACGGCGCGCCCATCACGGCGCCCGACCCGTCCCGCGTGCTGGTCTTCCAGGACCCCACCCTCTACCCCTGGCGCACCGTCAAGGCGAACGTGGCGCTCGGCCTCGAGGCGCGCGGCATCCTGAAGCGCGAAGGCCACCGCGTGCAGCAGGCGATCGACCTGGTCGGGCTGACCGGCTTCGAGACCGCCTATCCGCACCAGCTTTCGGGCGGCATGTCGCAGCGCGTGGCGCTCGCCCGCGCTTTGGTCAACGACCCGCGCCTGCTGCTGCTGGACGAGCCGCTGGGCAAGCTCGACAGCCTGACCCGCCTGTCGATGCAGGCCGAGCTGGTCCGCCTCTGGCAGCGCTCCGGCCTTACCGCCATCCTCGTCACGCACGACGTGGAAGAGGCGCTGATCCTGGCGCAGCGTGTCATCATCTTCTCGCCCCGCCCGGCCCGCATCACCGCCGAGCTCACCGTCGACCGCCCCTATCCCCGCCACCGCGACGACCCGGAGCTGGTGGCGCTGCGCCGCCAGGCGCTGGGCCTGCTCGGCTTGGCCGATTGAGCGAGGACCATCATGACCCTGCACCCTGAGACCCTGGCCCTGCATGCCGGCTGGCGCGCCGCGCCTGGGCATGGCGCCGTCGCCGTGCCGATCTACCAGACCACCTCCTTCCAGTTTGAGAGCAGCGAGCACGCCCGCAGCCTCTTCGCGCTGGAGCAGCCGGGCTTCATCTATTCCCGCACCGGGAACCCGACAGTCGACGTGCTGGAGCAGCGCCTGGCCGCCCTCGAAGGCGGTGCCGCGGCGCTGGCCCTCGCCTCCGGCCAGGCGGCTTCCGCCTTCGCGATCCTGGCCCTGGCCCAGGCCGGCGACAACATCGTCTCCTCGACCGATCTCTATGGCGGCACCTGGAACCTCTTTGCCAACACGCTGAAGCGCCAGGGCATCGAGACCCGCTTCGTCGACCCGTCCGACCCGGAGAATTTCCGCCGCGCCACCGACGACCGCACCCGCGCCTATTACGGCGAGACCCTGCCCAACCCGAAGCTGGTGGTCTTCCCCATCGCCGAGGTGGCCGCCATCGGCCGCCCGCTCGGCATCCCGCTGATCCTGGACAACACGGCCGCGCCGCTGCTGGCGCGCCCCTTCGATCACGGCGCCGCCATCGTCGTCTATTCGGCCACCAAGTTCATCGGCGGCCATGGCACCAGCATCGCCGGCGCGGTGATCGATGGCGGCAATTTCGACTGGCGGGCCGTGCCGGACCGCCAGCCGGCGCTGAACACCCCCGATGCCAGCTACCACGGCGCCATCTGGGCCATCGATGCCCCGAAGCGCGGCCTGCCGCCCTATGCGGTGGCCGTCCGCGCCTCGGTGCAGCGCGACCTCGGCGCGCCGCTCTCGCCCTTCAACGCCTTCCAGATCCTGCAGGGGATCGAGACCCTGCCGCTGCGCATCGCCCGCCACAGCGCGACCGCCGCCGGCATCGCCGCCTGGCTGGCGCAGCGCCCGGAAGTGAGCCGCGTCATCCACCCCTCGCTGCAGACCGGCACCGCGCGCGCCCGCGCGGACAAATACCTGCAAGGCGGCTTCGGCGGCCTGGTCGGCATCGAACTCGCCGGCGGGCGCGAGGCCGGGCAGCGCTTCATCGACGCGCTCACGCTGCTCTACCACGTGGCCAATATCGGCGACGCACGGTCGCTGGCCATCCATCCGGCCAGCACCACCCACAGCCAGCTCTCGGCCGAGCAACAGGCGCTGACCGGGGTGACGCCGGGCTATGTCCGACTGTCGATCGGGCTCGAGCACCCGGACGATATCAAGGCGGATATCGAACGAGGCCTGCACGCCGCAGGGCATCTCGCGCAGGCAGCAGAATAGAAAAAAGTCTGCGGGAAGGAATTCCCCCAGGCCCCCATCTTTTTTCTGTCTATCCAGGAACAGCCATGTCGACGACCGCCATCGCCACACTGCCCACCCTCGATATCAGCGAACTCGAAGGGCCAAATAGAAAGAAATTCCTCGACCAGCTGCGCCACGCCGCGCGCGAGGTCGGCTTCTTCTACCTCGCCGGCCACGGCGTGCCCGAGGAACTGGCCCAGCAGGTGCGCGACCTGTCCCGCGCCTTCTTCGACCTGCCCGAGGCAGAGAAGCTGAAGGTCCAGATGATCCACTCGCCGCATTTCCGCGGCTACAACCGTGCCGGGCTGGAGCTGACCCGCGGCAAGCCCGACTGGCGCGAGCAGTTCGACATCCATGCCGAGCGCGAGCCCCTGCCGCAGACCGCCGGCAGCCCGCCCTGGTCGCGGCTGCAGGGCCCCAACCTCTGGCCCGATGAATCGCTGCCGGCGCTGCGCCCGACGCTTCTCGAATGGCAGGCCCGCCTGACCGAGGTCGCCATCCGCCTGGTCGGCGCCTTTGCCGAGGCCCTCGTCGGCGACCGCCAGGCGCTGGCGGCGATCTATGCCGGCAGCCCCAACCAGACCATGAAGATCATCCGCTACCCCGGCCGCACCTCGGACGAGCCGGACCAGGGCGTCGGCGCCCACAAGGACAGCGGCTTGCTGACCTTCGTGCTGCAGGACGAGATCGGCGGCCTGCAGGTCGAGACCGCCGATGGCTGGATCGACGCCGTCCCCCGCCCGGGCACCTTCGTGGTGAATATCGGCGAACTGCTGGAACTGGCCTCCAACGGCTACCTCAAGGCCACCATCCATCGCGTCGTCAGCCCCGCCGCCGGGCGCGAGCGCTTCTCCATCGCCTTCTTCCTCGGCGCCCGGCTCGATGCCGAGGTGCCGCTGCTGGCCCTGCCGCCGGCGCTCGCCGCCGAGGCGCAAGGCCCGGCCAGCGACCCCGACAACCCGCTGTTCCGCAATGTCGGCGCCAACTACCTGAAGGGCCGGCTGCGCTCGCACCCCGATGTGGCGCAGCGTTACCACGCCGATCTGCTGGGCTGATCGCGGCGCTGCCCCGGGCACACGGCACTTTCTGTTGCATCCCGGCGCGCCGCGCCGGATGCTCCCCTTTGCCAGGGAGGCTCCCATGACGGGTTCCGACGACCAGGCTTCGGATCGGCTGGCCACGCGGCGGTTGCGCCGGCGTGGCCTGGTGCTCGGCGCCGCGGCCCTGCTGCCGGCCGCCACCGCCCGCGCCCAGGGCGGCGGGCAGCTGCTCAACGTCTCCTACGATCCGACGCGCGAATTCTACCGCGCGTTTAACACGGCCTTCGCCGAGCGCTGGAAGGCGCAATCCGGCCAGGCGATCCGCGCCATCTCCTCGCATGGCGGCTCGGGGCGGCAGGCGCGGTCGGTGATCGACGGGCTGCCGGCCGATGTCGTCACCCTGGCGCTGGCCTATGACATTGACGCCATCGCCGCCCAGGGGCTGATTGCCGCCGACTGGCAGGCGCGGCTGCCGCAGAACAGCGCGCCCTATACCAGCACCATCGTTTTTCTTGTCCGCAAGGGGAACCCGAAGAACATCCGCGACTGGGGCGACCTGGCGAAGCCCGGCATCGCCGTGATCACGCCGAACCCGAAGACCTCGGGCGGGGCGCGCTGGAACTATCTCGCCGGCTGGGCCTGGGCGCTGCGCCAGCCCGGCGGCAGTCCCGACACCGCCCAGGCCTATATCGCCGCGCTGTTCAGGAACGTCCCCGTGCTGGATACTGGGGCGAGGGGCGCCACCACCAGCTTCGTCCAGCGCGGCCAGGGCGACGTGCTGCTGGCCTGGGAGAACGAGGCGCATCTGGCCTTCGCCGAATTCGGCACCGGCCAGTTCGACATCGTCTATCCGGCGCTCTCCATCCTGGCCGAGCCACCGGTCGCCGTGGTCGACCGCAATGTCGACCGCCGCGGCACCCGCGCCGCGGCCGAGGCCTATCTCCAGGCGCTCTACGCCCCCGAAGGCCAGGCGCTGGCGGCCAAGCATTTCTACCGCCCGCGCGATGCCGGCGTGCTGGCGGCCAACCAGGCGCGCTTCCCGCCGCTGGAGCTGGTGACCATCGACGACCCGGCCTTCGGCGGCTGGAAGACCGCCCAGGCGACGCATTTCAACGATGGCGGGCTGTTCGACCGCCTCTACCAGCCCGGACGCTAGCCAGCGCATGCGGCCGCGCGCCTTGCCCGGCTTCGGTGTCAGCCTCGGCGTCACGCTGGTCTGGCTGGCCGGGCTGGTGCTGCTGCCGCTGCTCGCCCTGCTGCTGCGGCCGTGGGAGCTCGGCCCGCTCGGCGTCTGGCGCTCGCTGGCCGAGCCGCGGGTGCTGGCGGCGCTGCGCCTGTCCTTCCTCGGCGCGCTGGCGGCCTCGGCGGCGATGCTGCCGCTCGGGCTGCTGGTGGCCTGGGTGCTGGTGCGCTACCGCTTCCCCGGCCGCCGCCTGCTGGACGGGGTGGTCGACCTGCCCTTCGCCCTGCCCACCGCCGTCGCCGGCCTGGCGCTGACCGCGCTCTACGCCCCCAATGGCTGGCTGGGCGCGCCGTTGGCGGCGCTGGGGCTCAAGGTCGCCTACACGCCGCTCGGCGTCGGCCTGGCCATGGCCTTCGTCGGCCTGCCCTTCATCGTCCGCACCGTCGAGCCGGTGCTGCGCGACCTGCCGCCGGAGGCCGAGGAAGCCGCCGCCACCCTCGGCGCCAGCCGCGCCCAGGTGATCTGGCGCGTGGTGCTGCCGGCGCTGGCGCCCGCGCTGCTGGCGGGTTTCGCCATGGCCTCGGCGCGGGCCATCGGCGAATATGGCAGCGTCATCTTCATCGCCGGCAACATGCCCATGGTCAGCGAGATTGCCCCTCTGCTCATCGTCGTCCGGCTGGAGCAGTTCGACTATGCCGGCGCCGCCGCCGTCGGCCTGGCCATGCTGGCACTTTCCTTCCTGTTGCTGCTGGCCCTGAACCTGGCCACCCGCTTCTGGCGGCGCGCATGAACCCGCGCCCCGCCATCGCCGAGCCGCGCTGGGCCCGTATTTTCCTGTGCGTTCTGGCGCTGATCCTGCTCGGGCTGTTCCTGGTGCTGCCCTTGGCCGCCGTCTTCACCGAGGCGCTGCGCCGCGGCTGGGGGCCGGTCTGGCAGGCGCTCTCCGACCCCGATGCGGTGGCGGCCATCCAGCTGACCCTGCTGGTCGCCGCCATCGCCGTGCCGGTGAACACCATCGGCGGGGTGGCGGGCGCCTGGTGCATCGCCAAGTTCGACTTCCGCGGCCGCGCCCTGCTGCTGGCGCTGATCGAGCTGCCCTTCTCGGTCTCGCCGGTGATCTCTGGCCTGGTCTGGGTGCTGCTGTTCGGGGCGCATGGCTGGTTCGGCCCCTGGCTGCAGGCGCAGGGCCTGCAGATCGTCTTCGCCCTGCCGGGGCTGGTGCTGGCCACGCTGTTCGTGACCTTCCCCTTCGTCGCCCGCACCCTGATCCCGCTGATGCAGGAGCAGGGCCGCAGCGCCGAGGAAGCCGCCGCCACCCTCGGCGCCTCCGGCTGGCAGACCTTCTTCCGCGTCACCCTGCCGGAAATCCGCTGGGCGCTGCTCTCGGGCGTGCTGCTCTGCAATGCCCGCGCCATGGGGGAATTCGGCGCCGTCTCCGTCGTCTCCGGCCATGTGCGGGGAGAGACCAACACCATGCCGCTGCATATCGAGATCCTCTACAACGAGTACCAGTTCGTCGGCGCCTTCGCGGTGGCGGCGCTGCTGGCGCTGCTGGCTCTGGTGACGCTCGCCGCCAAGGCGCTGCTGGAGCGCGGCGGACGGCGCGGGGGCCTCGCCGTATGAGCCTCGAGCTGCGTGGTCTCAGCCGCCGCTTCGGCGCGGCCCAGGCGCTGCACGACATCGCGCTGCGGGTCGCGGGCGGGGAATTCGTCGCCCTGCTCGGCCCCTCCGGCTCGGGCAAGACGACGCTGCTGCGCATCCTCGCCGGGCTGGACTTCCCGGATGAGGGGGAGGTGCGGATCGACGGCCAGGACATGGCCCAGGTGCCGGCGCGGCAGCGCCGCATCGGCTTCGTCTTCCAGCACTACGCCCTGTTCCGCCACATGACGGTCTTCGAGAATGTCGCCTTCGGCCTGCGCGTCCGCCCCCGCGCCAGCCGCCCGCCCGAGGCCGAGATCGCGGCCCGCGTCCGCCGCCTGCTGGAACGCATGCAGATCGCCGAGCTGGAGCGCCGGCTGCCTGAGCAGATCTCCGGCGGCCAGCGCCAGCGCGTCGCCCTGGCCCGGGCGCTGGCCATCGAGCCGCGGCTGCTGCTGCTGGACGAGCCCTTCGGCGCGCTCGATGCCGAGGTGCGCAAGGGGCTGCGCCACTGGCTGCGCGCCCTGCATGGCGAGCTCGGCCTGACCAGCCTCTTCGTCACCCACGACCAGGACGAGGCGATGGAGCTGGCCGACCGGGTCGCCATCCTGCAGGCCGGCCGCATCGTGCAGTTCGACACCCCGGCGCGCATCCTCGACCAGCCGGCCGATGCCTTCGTCGCCGGCTTCCTCGGCCAGGCGCTGCGGCTGGAGGGGGTGCTGGAGGCGGGCGCGCTGCATTTCCGCCTGCCCGGCCTGGCGCCGCTGCCGCGCGCCAGCCTGCTGGCGGCGCCGGCGGGCGACGGCCCGGTGGCCGCCTTTATCCGCGGCCATGAATGGCGGGTGACCCCTGCCGCCGGCCCGGCGGTGCTGCGCAGCTGCCGGCCGGTCGGCGGCCGGCTGCAGGCGGTCTTCGCGCTGGACGGCCTGGTGATCGAGGCCGAGTTGGCGGCCGGCACGCACGAGGCGGCGGCGCTGCGGCCCGGCCAGGCCTGCACGCTGCAGCCGCTCGCCGCGCGCGCCTATCCCGCCTGACCGGGATGCGTGGCCTTCGGGCCGCTGTGGCGCCGCCGCCACAGTCACGGCGCATCTGGCGCGGCCGCACCGCCGCGCGCCCCGTCACCGCTGTTCTTTCCCCGCCCCCGGAAATATCTTTCCGCTCGAATTCAGAGCGGGTTGGGGGAGAGCAGGCTATGCAGTTCAGGACGTCGTTGCTGTCGGGCGTGGCGCTGGCTTCGGTCGCGCTGGCCTCGGTCTCCCTCACCGCCACGGGCGCGCTCGCCCAGCCGGTCACCGGCGTCTATCTCGGCGCCGGCGCCGGCGTGAACTTCCTGCAGGAAAGCGACCTCGACACCCAGGGCGGCGTCGCCCGCTTCCTGCGCGGCAACGGCGTCGGCACCTCCGGCCAGGCCGAGTTCGACACCGGCTTCGCCGGCGTGGTCTCGCTGGGCTATGGCTTCGGCAATGGCGTGCGCGCCGAGGTGGAAGGCAATTTCCGCTCCAACGAGGTCGACAAGCTGAGCGGCTATAGCGGCTTCGGCCCGCTGCGCAGCGGCGGCACGGCGCGCTCCTATGGCGCCATGTTCAACGCCTTCTTCGACTTCCACCAGCTCGGCCTGCCGGTGGTGCCCTATATCGGCGCCGGCATCGGCTATGTCTGGACCGATTACGACTCCGTCCGCGCCACCGCCGCCAATGGCGGGCGGATCAGCATCGATGGCAGCGACGCCCAGTTCGCCTATCAGGGCATCGCCGGCCTTTCGCTGCCGATCAGCGCCCTGCCGGGCCTGGCGCTGACCGCCGAATACCGCTTCCTCGGCACGCTGCAGCCGGAGATGGACGCCTCCATCCGCTTCGGCGGCACCACCGTCGCCCGCGGCAAGGTGGAGGCCGACAACTACAACCATTCGCTGATGCTCGGCCTGCGCTACGCCTTCAACCAGCCGGTGCCGCCGGCGCCGGCGCCGGTTCCGGTGGCCGCGCCGGCCCCGGCCGCCGCCCCGGCGCCGACGCGCACCTATCTGGTGTTCTTCGACTTCGATCGCGCCGACCTGACCGACCGCGCCCGCCAGATCATCGCCGAGGCGGCGCAGAATTCCGGCCGCGTGCAGGCGACGCGGATCGAGGTGGCCGGCCATGCCGACCGCTCCGGCTCGCCGCAGTACAACCAGCGCCTGTCGCAGCGCCGCGCCGATGCGGTGGCGGCGGAGCTGGTGCGGCTCGGCGTTGCCCGCTCGGCCATCTCGGTCCAGGCCTTTGGCGAGAGCCGTCCGCTGGTGCCGACCGCCGATGGCGTGCGCGAGCCGCAGAACCGCCGCGTCGAGATCGTGCTGCGCTGAGCTGAGCTCGGCTTCCGCCGCTGAACGCCCGGGGGAGCCCGCTCCCCCGGGCTTTTTCATGCCTGCCGCTTTGCGCGCTAGCGGCTTGCGCCTAGAAGGCGGGGAGGGGCGGCGCGCGGACGGCCGCCGCCGCTGCCAGTAGGGAGTGCGGCATGGCCGAGGCGCGGCTGAGCCTGCGGGTGGATCTCGGGACGGCGCATCAGGGGCTGCGGCGGCTCGGCCCCGGCAAGGTGGCCCTGCTGGAGGCGATCGCCCGCGACGGTTCGATCTCGGCCGCCGCGCGCAGCCTGGGCATGTCCTACCGCCGGGCCTGGGAGCTGGTGGAGGACCTCAACACCACCTTCGGCGCCCCGGTCGCCGCCACGGCGACCGGCGGCAGCAAGGGCGGCGGGGCCCGCCTGACGCCGCTGGGCGAGGCCGTGGTGGCCGGGTTCCGGGCGCTGGAAGCCGCTGCCGCCGAAGCGGCCGCGCCGCATCTGGCGGCGCTGCTGGAGCGGCTGCCGCGGGGCTGAGCGCACCGCCGTCGTTGCGACCGATTCGCAGCAGAAAGACCCCCGCGAGTCGGCCGACATCGCGCAAACGGCATCGCGCGGTGGCCTGGGAAAATCCTTAGTCCGCTCCGCGTCTTGCGCGGCTTGTCCCCAATCGATCCACAAGATGTAGCGATAACGGGGCAGTGAAGCCCTAGATATTGGGTCGTCCGGGTGGCATTCTCCGGGCAACAGCAGGGCGTGGCCGCCCGTCGCCGGGCTCGCGCAGCCCGGCCGCCGTGCCGCCCCTGCCAGCTCCATACGGCGCCGCCACCCTGTTCCAGAGGGACCGGCGCGCCGCCAGCCGAAGGCCTCCGCCATGTCCCCTTACGACACGCTTGCCGATCCCCAGGCCGCGACCGCCAGCCGCGCCGGTTCGCAGGCCGCCGGTCCGGGCGCCGCCCAGGTGATCCGTCGCGACGGCCGGCCGACCCCCTTCAACCCGGGCAAGATCAGCATCGCGCTGACCAAGGCCTTCCTGGCGGTGGAGGGGCAATCCGCCGCCTCCTCGCACCGCATCCACGAGATCGTCGCCGGGCTGACCGAGCAGATCGTCGCCGGCCTGACCCGCCACAGCGGCGCCGACCGGATCTTCCACATCGAGGATGTGCAGGACCAGGTCGAGCTGGCGCTGATGCGCGGCGGCCACCACAAGGTGGCGCGCGCCTATGTGCTCTACCGCGAGGACCGGGCGCGCGAGCGGGCGGCGGCGGCTTCCGTCAGCACCCCCTCGGCGCCGGCGCTGCAGGTCAAGGGCCGCGACGGCGTGCTGCGGCCGCTGGATGCCGCGGCGCTGGCCCGCGCCGTGGCCGAGGCCTGCGAGGGCCTGGCCGATGTGACGCCCGAGCCGGTGCTGGCCGAGACCCGGCGCAACCTCTATGACGGCATCAGCGAGGACGAGCTGGCCCAGGCGCCGATCCTGGCCGCGCGCACCCTGATCGAGCAGGAGCCGGGCTACAGCCAGGTCAGCGCCCGCCTGCTGCTGGCCGAGCTGCGCCGCGAGGCCCTGGTCTTCGTCGAGGGCACGCCCGCCACCAGCCAGGCCGAGATGGCCGCGCGCTATCCCGAGTATTTCGCGGCCTATGTCGCCAAGGGCATCGAGCACCAGCTGCTCAACCCGGAGCTGGCGCAGTTCGACCTGGCGCGCCTCGGCGCCGCGCTGAAGCCGGAACGCGACCTGCAGTTCCAGTATCTCGGCTTCCAGACGCTGTATGACCGCTACCTGCAGCAGACCCAGGGCATCCGCTTCGAGATGCCGCAGGCTTTCTTCATGCGCGTCGCCATGGGGCTGGCGCTGCGCGAGATTGACCGCGAGGCGCGGGCGATCGAGTTCTACGACCTGATCTCCTCCTTCGACTTCATGTGCTCGACGCCGACGCTGTTCAACAGCGGCACGCGGCACAGCCAGCTTTCCTCCTGCTTCCTGACCAGCGTGCCCGATGACCTCGACGGCATCTTCGGCGCCGTCCGCGACAACGCGCTGCTGGCCAAGTATTCCGGTGGCATCGGCAATGCCTGGACCCGGGTGCGTGGCCTCGGCGCGCATATCCGCGGCACCAATGGCCAGAGCCAGGGCATCGTTCCCTTCCTGAAGGTGGCGAACGACACCGCCATCGCGGTGAACCAGGGCGGCAAGCGCAAGGGCGCGGTCTGCGCCTATCTCGAGACCTGGCATATCGACGTCGAGGAATTCCTCGACCTGCGCAAGAACACCGGCGACGACCGCCGCCGCACGCATGACATGAACACGGCCAACTGGGTGCCGGACCTGTTCATGCAGCGCGTCGAGGCCGATGGCGAATGGACGCTGTTCTCGCCCGACGAGGTGCCCGACCTGCACGAGCTCTACGGTATTCCTTTCCGCGAGGCCTATGAGCGCTACGAGGCGAAGGCGCGCGCCGGCGAGATCAAGGTGCACAAGACCGTCCGCGCGGTCGAGCTGTGGCGCCGCATGCTGACCATGCTGTTCGAGACCGGCCATCCCTGGATGACCTTCAAGGACCCCTGCAACCTGCGCTCGCCGCAGCGCCATGCCGGCGTGGTGCATTCGTCCAACCTCTGCACCGAGATCACGCTGAACACCTCGGACAGCGAGGTCGCGGTTTGCAACCTGGGCTCGATCAATCTCGGCCGCCATGTCACCGGGAAGGGCCTGGACCGGGCGCAGCTGGCGCGCACCATCGCCACCGCGATGCGCATGCTGGACAACGTCATCGACGTCAATTTCTACACCATCCCGCAGGCCCGGCGCTCCAACCTGAAGCACCGTCCGGTCGGCCTCGGGCTGATGGGCTTCCAGGACGCGCTGCATGCGCTGCGCCTGCCGCTGGCCTCCGACGAGGCGGTGCGCTTCGCCGATGAGAGCATGGAGCTGATCAGCTACCACGCCATCGAGGCCTCGGTGAACCTGGCCGCCGAGCGCGGCGCCTATGCCTCCTTCCCTGGCTCGCTGTGGAGCCAGGGCATCCTGCCGCATGACAGCGTCGAGTTCGTCGCCGAGGCGCGCGGCGGCCTCGACCTCGACCGCTCGGCGGCGCTGGACTGGTCCGGCCTGCGCGAGCGGGTGAAGACCATCGGCATGCGCAATTCCAACGTGATGGCGATCGCGCCGACCGCGACGATCTCCAACATCGTCGGCGCCACCCAGTCGATCGAGCCGACCTTCCGCAACCTCTATGTGAAGGCGAACATGTCGGGCGACTTCACGGTGGTGAACCCGGCCCTGGTCCGCGACCTGAAGGCGCTGGAGCTGTGGGACCCGGTCATGGTCTCCGACCTGAAGTATTATGACGGCAGCCTGGGCGCCATCGACCGCATCCCGGCGGAGCTGAAGTCGCTCTATGCCACCGCCTTCGAGGTCGACGTCTCCTGGCTGGTCGAGGCCGCCGCGCGCCGGCAGAAATGGATCGACCAGGCGCAGTCGCTGAACCTGTACCTGGCCAATCCGAACGGCCGCAAGCTGGACGCGCTCTACCGCCTGGCCTGGCAGCGCGGGCTGAAGACCACCTATTACCTGCGCACCCAGAGCGCGACCCATGTCGAGAAGTCGACGCTGAAGACCTCGGACGGCAAGCTGAACGCGGTGAAGGTGGCGCCTGCCGCCGCGCCGGCCGCGGCCGTCGTCGCCGCCCCGCCGCCGCCGGCCCCCTCTTCCGCCGTCGTGGCGGAAGCGCCGAAGCCGGTGCCGGCGACCGAAGTCGGCAATTTTTGCTCGCTCGACGATCCCACCTGCGAAGCCTGCCAGTAAGGAACGGACCTGATGGACACCAACATGCTCGACTGGTCCGACCCGGCGCCGCTGGCGCCGACCCCTGGCGCGGCGGCGCAGAAGCCGGAGGCCGGTGACGCCACCGGCCTCGGCGCCATCGACGAGAGCGGCGGCCGCGTCTCGGTCGACGACAAGGCGATGATCAATTGCCGCGCCGACGTGAACCAGCTGCTGCCGCTGAAGTACCGCTGGGCCTGGGAGAAGTACCTCTCGGCCTGCAACAACCACTGGATGCCGACCGAGATCTCGATGCAGGCCGATATCGCGCTGTGGAAGTCGCGCGACGGGCTGACCGAGGAGGAGCGCCGCTCGATCAAGCGCAACCTGGGCTTCTTCGCCACCAGCGAGAGCCTGGTCGCCAACAATATCGTGCTGGCCGTCTATCGCCACCTGACCAACCCGGAATGCCGCCAGTACCTGCTGCGCCAGGCCTTCGAGGAGGCGGTGCACACCCATACCTTCCAGTACATCGTGGAAAGCCTCGGCCTCGACGAGGGCGAGCTGTTCAACATGTATCGCGAGGTGCCCTCGATCACCGCCAAGGCGGCCTGGGCGCTGAAGTATACGCAGAACCTGTCGGACCCGGCCTTCGCCACCGGCACGCCGGAGAATGACCGCGCCTTCCTGCGCGACCTGATCGCCTTCTACGTCGTCTTCGAGGGCATGTGGTTCTACACCGGCTTCGCGCAGATCCTCTCGCTCGGCCGGCGCGGGCGGATGGTCGGTATCGCTGAGCAGTACCAGTACATCCTGCGCGACGAGAGCATCCACCTGAACTTCGGCATCGACGTGATCAACCAGATCCGCGCCGAGAATCCGGGGCTCTGGACGAAGGACTTCGCCGAGGAGGTGCGCGCCATGCTGCGCGAGGCCTGCGAGCTGGAGGTGGCCTATGGCCGCGACACCATGCCGCGCGGCTTCCTCGGGCTGAATGCCGCGCTCTGCGAGCAGTACATGCATTTCATCACCAACCGCCGCTGCGCCCAGCTGGCGCTGGCGCCGGTTTTCCCCGAGGCGGAAAATCCCTTCCCGTGGATGTCGGAGGTGATGGACCTGAAGAAGGAAAAGAATTTCTTTGAGACCCGGGTGATCGAGTATCAGAATGGCGGTGCGCTGAGCTGGGACTGAGGCTGCGCCGGGCAGGATTGCGATCTGCCTGCACGCCGAGGCCCGGCTTCATGGTGCGAGCGTACCGAACTGTAGCCAGACCATTAATGGTCTGGCAGCAATTTGCTGGGATCCCGGCACCTGGCAGGGATCAGGGATAGATGCGTCTGCGAGACGTCTTCGGGTCGGGGTGGCGGCACGGGCTGGCCGTGGGCGCCATCTGCGCGGTGGTCGGCCTGGCGGGCTCCGCCCTGCTGCTGCATGCCGAGCGCGACCGCCTGCTGGCCGAGGACGGCGCCCGCCTGGCCGACTACGCCCGGGTGATGGCCCAGCGCCTGGATTCCGGCCTGGTCGAATGGGCGCATGACGTCGGGCTGATGGCCCGTTTCGAGGCCTTCTCCCGCCAGCCGCCCGAGCCTGCCATGGCGCGGCGGCTGATGGAGGATCTGCAGACCCGCTCCCCGACCTTCGCCTGGATTGGCTTCGCCGGCGTCGACGGCCGCGTCATCGCCGCCACCGGCGGGCTGCTGGAGGGGGTGGATGTCGCCGCCCGGCCCTGGTTCGCTCCCGGGCTGAAGGGGCTGCATCTTGGCGACGTGCATCCGGCGGCCCTGCTGGCCCGCCTGCTGCCGGCGGCGCAGGGCGGCGGGGCGGATGCCTATTTTGTCGACGCGGCGGCGCCGGTGCATGGCGAGGACGGCCGGGTCATCGGCGTCATCGCCGGCCACCTGACCTGGCGCTGGGCCGAGAGTGTCCGGCGCGAGATCTCCCGCCTCTCACCCTGGCAGCCGGCGCCGACCTTGCTGGTGGTCGGGGCCGACCGGACCGTGCTGCTCGGCCCCGAGCGGCTGCGCGGCAAGCCCTGGGCCGGCGCCATGCCGCCCGGCCCCGGCCTGCCGGCCTGGCGCGAGGCGGAGGGCGAGGGGCCGGCCCTGCTGCAGGCCTTCGCCAATGCCGATGAGGGCGGCAGCGACCGCCCGGCGCTGGGCTGGGTGGTGGTGGCCGAGCGGGATACCGCCACCATCCTCGCCTCGCTCTGGGGCTTCGCCCTGTGGCTGGGCCTCGGCACGCTGGTGCTGGCCGGGGTCGGCGGGGCGCTGGCCGGGCGCAACGCGCATCGCTTCGGCGGCGCCGTGCAGCGGGTGTTGGGCGAGGGCAGGACCGGGCCCGAGCTCGAGGCCCGGCTGCTGCAGCTGCGCGACCAGGCCTGGCACGACCCGCTGACCGGCCTGCTCAACCGGGCCGGCCTTGCCGCCTGGGCCGCGGGCCAGCCGGGGCTGGCGGCCGGCGCTGCCGTGGTGGTGCTCGACCTCGATGGCTTCAAGCCGGTCAATGACCGGCATGGCCATGCCGCGGGGGATGCCGTGCTGCAGGCCATCGGCGCCTGGCTGCGCCGCCACCTGCGCGACGGGGATGCCGCCGTCCGCCTCGGCGGCGACGAGTTCCTGCTCTGCCTCCCCGGCCGGCCGGAGCGGGTCGGCGAAGCGGCGGCGGGGATCGCCGCCGGGCTGGACGCCATGCTGCGCGCCGGGCTCGACACGCCGGCCGGGCGGGTGGCGCTGGGCTGCAGCGCCGGCGTCGCCGTCATGCCGCGCGATGCGGCAACGCTGGACGCCGCGATCGGCCTTGCCGATGCTGCCCTCTACGAGACCAAGCGCAACCGCGCTGCCCGGGAGAGGACGCTGTCCTGAGCCGGCTGTCCCCTCCCGACGGGATCGAGGACAGGGGCAGCCTCGGCCGATAGCCTGTCGGCACCCCCGGTTGCCCCGGCGGCCCGCCCGCGCGGCGCCGCTTCCCGCGGCACGAGATCCGGCGCTAAAGTCAAGAACAGGCTTATAAAATTGCCAGTTGTCTCGGCGGGTGCGATAAGCGACGCGAAGGGGAACGCGGCGGCAACCTGGATGGAAGGATGAAGCGCGGCGAGATCGAAAGTCCGTGGCAGCGCGAGCAGGCGCTGCTCGTCGAACTCGTCCGGCTGCACGCCGAGGCGGCGCCCACCCCGCCGTCGGCCCTGCTGACGGTGCTGGAGCAGGCTGCGACGCCGCTGGTGCTGACCGATCCGAACCAGCCCGACCACCCGATCACCTTCGCCAACCGGGCCTTCCAGGAACTGACCGGCTATTCCGCCGCCGAGCTGCTGGGCCGCAACTGCCGGATGCTGCAGGCGCCGGAGACCGACCCGGCGGCGCGCGGGCGGATCCGTGGCGCCCTGGCGGCGGGCCAGGAGGTCGCGGTCGAGCTGGTCAACCGCCGCCGCGACGGCAGCCGCTTCCGCAACGCCCTGCTGATCACCCCGGTGCGCGACCGGCACGGGCGGCTGCTCTCCCATCTCGGCACCCCGCGCGCCCTGGCCGTCGACACCCCTGTCACGGCCGGGCCGGCGCCGCCGGCGGGCGAGGCGCTCTGGCGCAGCGTCTTCGCGTGGCTGCAGGAAGCCTTGCTGCTCGGCGAGGCCCTCCGCGATCCGGCCGGGCAGGTCGTCGAGGCCCGCTGTCTCGACGTCAACCCGGCCTGGTGCGCCATGACCGGCCTGCCGGCCGGGACGGCGCGTGGCGCCCCGCTGCGCCAGCTCTTCCCCGGCGCCGACGCGGCGCGGATCGGGCAGGTCGCCCGCCTCCTCGATGGCGACGCAGGCGTGGTGCCTCCCTGGCAGGTCGACCGGCCGGGCCGCTGCTACGAGGGCCGGCTGCAGCGGCTGGAGGGCGACCGCTTCGTCATCCTCTTCACCGAGGTCACCGCGGCACGCGAGGCGGAGCGGCGCCGCGCTGCCCTGGCCGAGCTCGATGCCGGGCTGGGTGAGGGCGGGGCGCCGGCGGAGATGGCGCGCATCGGTGCCACCATCCTCGGCCGCACGCTGCGCGCCGACCGCGCCGGCTATGGCACCATCACGGCGGAGGGTGCCAGCTTCACGCTGGGCGAGGACTGGACCGCGCCGGGCCTGGCGAGCCTGGCCGGCGACTATCCGATGTGCATCTTCGGCGACTATGGCCCGGTGCTGCTGCAGGGCGAGGCGGTGGTGGTCGAGGATGTCGGCGCCGATCCGCGCACCGCCTCGATCGCCGCGATGCTGCAGGGGGCCGGCATCCACGCGCTGATCAACCTGCCGGTGATGGAGGGCGGGCGGCTGGTCGCCGTGCTCTTCGTCAACCAGGCCGCGCCACGGGCCTGGACAGCGGAGGAGGTCGCCTTCGCCGGCGAGCTGGCGCAGCGGCTGCGCCAGGCGGTGGAGCGCCGCCGCGCCGAGGCGGAGCTGCGCACGCTGGCCGCCTCGCTGGAGCAGCAGGTGGCCGAGCGCGCCCAGGCCCTGGCGGAGGCGCGGGCCTTCTCCCGCCTGGCGCTGGCCGCGGTGCGCGGCATCGGCGTCTGGAGCTTCGACGTCGCCAGCGGCCGCTTCACCGCCGATGCCGCCATCGCCGACCTCTACGGTTTCGATCCGGCCGAGCTCGCGGCCGGCATCGGGCGCGAGCAGGTGCTGGCGCAGGTGCATCCCGAGGACCGGGAGCGGCTGCAGGCGGTGATGCAGTCCGGGCTGCATCACCAGGGCGACCAGGAGCTCGAATACCGCATCCTGCACCGGAACGGCCGGGTCCGCTGGATGCTGTCGCGCGGGCATACGCATTTCGCCGCCGATGGGCGGCCGGTGCGGCGCCTCGGCGTCGGCGTCGAGACGACCCGCCAGCGCGAGCTGGAGGAGCAGCTGCGGCAGAGCCAGAAGATGGAGGCGGTCGGCCAGCTCACCGGCGGGGTGGCGCACGACTTCAACAACCTGCTGACCGGCATCATCGGCAGCCTGGAGCTGCTGACCCGGCGCCTGGCCCAGGGCCAGTATGCCGAGATCCCGCGCTATGCCGAGGCGGCGCGCGGCGCGGCGCAGCGGGCGGCGGCGCTGACCCACCGGCTGCTGGCCTTCTCGCGCCGGCAGACGCTGGACCCGCGGCCGACCGATGCCAACCGCCTGGTCGCCGGCATGGAGGAGATGATCCGCCGCAGCGTCGGCCCCTCCATCGCGCTGGTGCTGGTGGCGGAGCCGGCGCTCTGGACCGTGCTGGTCGACCCGCCGCAGCTGGAGAATGCGCTGCTCAACCTCTGCATCAACGCGCGCGACGCGATGCCGTCGGGCGGCCGGCTGGAGATCGCGACGCTCAACCGCCGGCTGGACGCGGCCGAGGCCGCCGCCGGCGGCCTGCCGCCCGGCGACTACGTCACCCTCTGCGTCAGCGACAGTGGCAGCGGCATGACGCCCGAGGTGATCGCCCGCGCCTTCGAGCCCTTCTTCACCACCAAGCCGCAGGGCCAGGGCACCGGGCTGGGCCTGTCGATGATCTATGGCTTCGTCCGGCAGTCGGGCGGGACGGTGCGCATCGCCTCGACCCCCGGCGAGGGCAGCTGCATCTGCCTCGACCTGCCACGGCATGCGGGGCCGGCCCTGCCGCCGCCGCCGTCGGGCGAGGCCACCATGCCGCAGGGCGGCGGCGAGCGGGTGCTGGTGGTCGACGACGAGCCCAGCGTCCGCCTGATGGTGGCCGAGGTGCTGGAGGAGCTGGGCTATGCCGCGCTGGAGGCGGCGGATGGCCCCGCCGGCCTGCGCATCCTGCAATCCGCGGCGCCGCTTGACCTGCTGGTCACCGATGTGGGCCTGCCGGGGGGCATGAACGGCCGGCAGCTGGCCGAGGCGGCGCAGCGGCTGCGGCCCGGGCTGCGCATCCTGTTCATCACCGGCTTTGCCGAAAGCGCCGTGCTGAGCCATGGCGATCTGGGGCCGGGGATGCAGCTGCTGACCAAGCCCTTCTCGCTGGAGGCCCTGGCGCAGCGCCTACGGGGGCTGATCGCCGCCGACTGACCGCGGCGGTCCGTCGCCGGCGGGCCGGCCGCCACCCGCCATCACGGCGCCGTTAACAAATTGGCGAGAATTTGCCGCTTAACTTGGCCCCACCAGCAGGGGTCGAACCATGGCGCATCTTCACCAGGCTTTCCACGGCATGCGTCTGGCGGCACCGAAGGTCGCGAAGCGCGCCGTCCCGGCCGGCCCGGCCCGCGGCATCATGATCGGCCTCGGCCTCTCGGCCCTGCTCTGGACCGGCCTCGTGCTGGTGGTGCGGCCCTTCTTCTAGCCTCTGCGGCCCGGCTGCGCGTCGCCGCCGGCGGCGCGCCCGGTACCACGATTCGCCCAGGCGGCGGCGCCGCTTGACAAGATCGTCGCGGCACCAGCTGATCGTGGTTCTTCCTGACAACGGACAGAACCATGTCGCTGACCATCTACGGTGTCCTGCGCTCGCGCGCCTCCCGGCCGGTCTGGCTCGCCCATGAGCTCGGCCTCGATTTCCAGCATGTGCCGGTGATCCAGTCCTATCGCCTGCCCGATCCCGCCGCCGCCGGCGCACCGTTGAACACCGCTTCGCCCGAGTTCCTGGCGGTCAATCCGAACGGCATGGTGCCCAGCCTGAAGGATGGCGACTTCGTCCTGCACGAATCCCTGGCCATCTGCCTCTATCTGGCGCGCAAGGCCGGCGGCCCGCTCGCCGCGCGCGACGCGCAGGAAGAGGCGCTGATGATCCAGTGGGCGCTCTGGGCGGCGACCGAGGTCGAGCCCCGCAGCCTCGCCATCCTGCGCGGCACCGATGTCGAGGCCAATGCCGCCGCGCTGCGCCGCCCCTTCGCGGTGCTGGAGCGCCAGCTGCAGGCGGGCGGCGGCCATGTCCTCGGCGGCCGCTTCACCGTGGCCGACATCATGGTCGCCGAGATCGTCCGCTACGCCGCCCCGGCCAAGGCGCTGTTCGCCGAATTCCCGGCGATCTCCGCCTGGATCGCCACCGTCCAGGCCCGCCCGGCGCATCAGCGCATGGCCGCCGACCGCGCCCAGGAACCGGCGTAACTCTCTTTCGGTTTCCCGGGGGCGGGGCCCCCGGGGAGCCGGTCTACTTCCCCCAGCGCAGCACCAGCGGATCCAGCCGGCGCGCCGCGTCCAGCAGGCCTTCGCGCACCGCCGGATGCATCGGCGCCAGCGGCGCGCGCGGCGCGTCGCAGCGGATCACCCCGCCCGCCAGCATCAGCGCCTTGGCCGCCAGCAGCCCGCATTGCCGGTTCTCGTAGTTGATCAGCGGCAGCCAGCGGGCATAGCCGGCGACCGCCTCCTCCCGCCGCCCGGCCAGGTGGTCCATGATGATCGGCCGGAGGCCGTCCATGAAGGCACCGCCGGTCATGCTGCCGGTCGCGCCCGCATCCAGGTCGGCCAGCAGGGTGATCGCCTCCTCGCCATCCCAGGGCCCCTCGACCGCCTCGCCGCCCAGCGCGATCAGCTCGCGCAGCTTGCTGGCGGCGCCGGCCGTCTCGATCTTGAAATAGCGCACCTGCGCGATCTCGCGCGCCATCCGCGCCAGGAAGGCGGCGGACAGTGGCGTTCCCGCCACTGGCGCATCCTGGATCATGATCGGAATGCCGATCGCCTCCGACACGCCCTGGAAGAAGTCGAAGATCGCCGGCTCCGCCACGCGGAAGGTGGCGCCGTGATAGGGCGGCATCACCATGACCATGCTGGCACCCAGCGCCTCGGCCTCGCGGCTGCGCTCGGCGCAGATCCGCGTGCTGAAATGCGTCGTGGTGACGATCACCGGGACGCGGCCCTTCACATGCGCCAGGATCTCCCGCGTCAGCAGCGCCCGCTCCTCGTCGGACAGCACGAACTGCTCGGAGAAATTCGCCAGGATGCAGAGACCGTCGGAGCCGGCATCGATCATGAAGTCGACACAGCGCTTCTGGCCGTCCAGGTCCAGCGCGCCGCGCTCGTCAAAGATCGTGGGCACGACCGGGAAAATGCCGCGATAGGCCATTAAAAATCCTCCCAACGAACAGGAAGGCTGGGGGAAGGAATTCCCCCAGACCCCCATCTTTTTTCTGTCAGTGATTGTCGCGGGGGACGGGGGAGCCGCTCTTGCCGACCAGGAAGTCGAAATCGGCGCCCTCGTCGGCCTGCAGCACATGCTCGACATACATGCGGGTATAGCCGCGATCCATCGGCGGCGCGGGCGGCACCCAGGCAGCGCGGCGCGCGGCGAGTTCCGCCTCGTCGACATGCAGGTGCAGCGAGCCCGCCTTGACGTCCAGCGTGATCAGGTCGCCGCTGCGCACCAGCGCCAGCGGGCCGCCGGCCGCGGCCTCGGGCGCCACATGCAGCACCACCGTGCCATAGGCCGTGCCCGACATCCGCGCGTCGGAAATGCGCACCATGTCGCGCACCCCCTCCTTCAGCAGCTTCTGCGGCAGCGGCATGTTGCCGACCTCGGCCATGCCGGGATAGCCGCGCGGGCCGCAATTCTGCAGCACCATGATGCAGTCGGCATCGATGTCGAGATCCGGATCGTCCTTGCGGTGGTGCAGGTCCTCGATGCTCTCGAAGACCACGGCGCGGCCGGTATGCTTCAGCAGATGCGGCGAGGCCGCCGAGGGCTTGATCACCGCGCCATTGGGCGCCAGGTTGCCGCGCAGGATGGCGATGCCGGCATCCGGCTTGAACGGCTCGGCGATGCTGGTGATCACCTCGCGGTTCCAGCACTCCGCCTCGCGCACATTCTCCCACATCGTCCGGCCATTGACCGTCAGCGCATCCTTGTGCAGCAGCCCGGCCTCGGCCAGATCGCGCAGCACCACGGGAAGGCCGCCCGCATAGTAGAAATCCTCCATCAGATACTGGCCGGAGGGCATCAGGTTGACCTGGCAATGCACGCCGCGGCCCAGCCGGTCGAAATCCTCCAGGGTCAGCTCGACGCCGATGCGCCGGGCGATGGCGATCAGATGCACCACGGCATTGGTCGAGCCGCCGATCGCCGCCAGCGTGCGGATGGCGTTCTCGAAAGCCTCGCGCGTCAGGATCTTCGTCGGTGTCAGGTCCTCATGCACCATCTGCACGATGCGGCGGCCGGAGAGCCGCGCCAGCTCGTTGCGGCGCGCGTCGACGGCGGGGATGGCGGCATTGGTCGGCAGGCCGATGCCCAGCGCCTCGACCATCGAGGCCATCGAGGAGGCCGTGCCCATGGTCATGCAGGAGCCATGGCTGCGGTTCATCCCCGCCTCGGCCTCATGGAATTCCTTCAGCGTGATCTCGCCGGCGCGCAGCTGCTCGCTCATCGAGATGATGTTGGTGCCCGAGCCGATGATCTGCCCGCGATACACCCCGCGCAGCTGCGGCCCGCCGGAGACGCCGATCGCCGGCAGGTCGGCGCTGGCAGCCCCCATCAGCAGGGCCGGGGTGGTCTTGTCGCAGCCCATCAGCAGCACCACGCCATCCAGCGGATGCGCGCGGATGCCTTCCTCCACGTCCATCGCGGCGAGGTTGCGGTACAGCATCGCCGTCGGCCGCATCGTCACCTCGCCGAGCGAGGAGACCGGGAATTCCAGCGGGAAGCCGCCCGCCTCCAGCACGCCATAGCGGACATGCTCGGCGATGGTGCGGAAATGGCTGTTGCAGGGGTTCAGCTCGGACCAGGTGTTGCAGATGCCGATCACCGGCCTTCCGTCGAACTGGTCCTGCGGGATGCCGCGGTTCTTCAGGAAGGAGCGGTAGTAGAACCCCATCTTGTCCTGCCGCCCGAACCATTCCTGGCTGCGCAGCGTCTTTTTCTGTTGTTCTTCAGCCATCGCGTTTCCCATCCCGCTGGAGCGCCGCGCCGCCGGGGAGCAGCGTGGGGCCGCAAGCTAGCCACGGCCCGGCATATCGATCCAATCAGGATTTACCCCTTCGACATGACGATTCCGGTATCTCGGACGCCGAACAGCATCGGCTCCAGCACCGCCTGCAGCCGCGCAGCGGCGGGCGACAGCGGCCGGTCGCGCATCCGGATCAGGCCGTAGGGCGAGACCGCGAAGAACTCGGCCTCGCGCAGCGGCGGCAGGCGGCGGAAGCGCCCCTGCGCGCCGAGCATCGCGGCGACCGGCGCGCTGACCACCGAGACCGCGTCGCCGCGTCCCAGCGCCGCCAGGTTCAGCAGGATGGACGCCGTGTTGATCACCCGCCCCGGCATCGGCAGCCCGTGCCGCGCGAACAGCATTTCCACCGCCTGGCGCAGCAGGCTGCCCGCCGGCTCCAGCAGCCAGGTGAAGCCCAGCAGGTCCGCCAGCCCGATCCGCTCCCGCCCCAGCAGCGGGTGCGCATCCTGCACCAGGAAGCACAGCTCCTCCTCGCCCACCTCGCGGTAGTCGAGCTCCCCGGCCTGGACGCCGGCCGGGATGCGGGCCAGCGCCAGGTCCAGCCGGCCGCGCCGCAGCCCCTCGATCAGCCGGGCGCTGGGCTCCACCTCCACCGTCACCTGCAGCCCGGGCGTGTCGCGCTGCATCGCCTCCACCGCCCGCATCACTGCATCCACCGCCGGCGCCGTCACCGCGCCGATGGCGACCGCGCCGCCGCTGCCCGAGCGCAGCCCGTTCAGCTCGGCCGCCGCCTGCTGCAGCTCGACCAGCACCAGCCGGGCGCGGCGCAGCAGCACCTCGCCCAGCGCATTGGGTTCCACCCCGCGCGGCCGGCGCTCGAAGACGGCGCCGCCCACCATCTGCTCCACCTCGGCCAGCAGCCGCGAGGCGGCGCTGGGTCAGGCCCAGGCTTTGCGCCGCGCGGTTCAGGTTGCGCAGCTCGTCGAGCGCCACCAGCAGCTGCAGGTGGCGCAGCTTCAGCCGGGCACGGGCGAACCAGTCGGGGGCGAGGGGGCGGAGGGGCGTGGGCTTGGCCATGCCTGATGGCATATCAGATCCGGTATCATGGCGGCGGAAAAATGCGCTGGACGGTCATGCCACGGCGCATCTAACCATTCTGCAACCAGACGGCCCGCCGCCCAGGGCCCGCATCCGGGATGACGATGTCCGCCGGGGGTGCCCCTCCGCCCCGTGGCCGCGCGCGCCCGCCTGCGTCCGGGCGTCATGCCTTCGGCCTGTCCAAGAATGACCGAGGAAATCATGACCAAGACCCCCGTTCCCGCGGCCTCGCGCCGCGCGCTGCTGACCGGTGGCCTGGCGCTGGGCGCCGGCGCCCTGGCCGCTCCGCGCCTGGCCTCCGCCCAGGCCGCCTGGCCGAGCCGCCCGGTCACCCTGGTGGTCGGCTTCCCGCCCGGCGGCCAGACCGACTTCGCCGCCCGCGTCATCCAGCAGGGTATGTCGACCGCGCTCGGCCAGCCGGTGGTGATCGACAACCGTGGCGGCGCCGGCGGCAATCTGGGCACCGAGGCGGTGCTGCGCGCGCGGCCCGACGGCTATACCCTGCTCGCCGCCAATTCCAGCTCGATGGCGATCAACCCGCATACCTTCCCGGGCATGACCATCAACCCGCTGGAGCTGGTCTCGGTGGGCCTGGCGCTGCAGAGCTCGCTGGTGCTCTGCCTGCATCCCTCCGTGCCGGCGAAGAATGTCGATGAGCTCGCCTCCTGGATCCGCAGCCAGCCGAAGGGCGTCGATTACGGCACCGCCGCCGCCGGCAGCATGTCGCATTGCGCGATGGAGCTGTTCCGCAGCCGCATCGGCAACCCGGCGATGGAGAGCATCCCCTATCGCGGCAGCGGCCCGGCCATGCAGGACTTCATCGCCGGCCGCTTCCCGATGCTGTTCGACGCCGCCTCGGTGGTGGCGCCCTTCCTGAAGTCCGGCCAGGTTAAGGGCCTGCTGGTCACCGGCGACAAGCGCGCCCCCGCCTTCCCGGAGATCCCGACGGCGGCCGAGCAGGGGGTGAAGGACTTCTCGATCACCAGCTGGATCGGCCTCTCCGCCCCGCGCGGCACGCCGGCCGAGGTGGTGCAGAAGGTCAATGCCGCGCTGAACGTCGCGCTGGCCGATGCCACGGTGCGCGAGCGTATCACCGGTCAGGGCGACGAGCCGGGCGGCGGCACGGCCGCCGAGTTCGACGAGCGGGTGCGCCGCGACCATGCCCGCTGGGGCGAGGTCGCCCGCGCCGCCAATATCCGCGCCGACGGCTGATCCTCCTCCGCAGGCCGCCGGCGGGGTGGCCTCAGAGCAGCGGCTCGATGGCCCCGCGCAACGCCTCCGGCCGGGTGGTCGGCGCAAAACGCGCCACCACCCGGCCGTCCCGGGCGATCAGGAACTTGGAAAAATTCCACTTGATCGCCCGGGTGCCCAGCAGCCCGGGCTGCGCTGCTTTCAGCGCCTGGAACAGCGGATGCGCGCCGGGACCGTTCACCTCGACCTTGGCGAAGACCGGGAAGCTGACCGCGAAGCGGCTGGTGCAGAAGGCGGCGATCTCGGCATCGCTGCCGGGCTCCTGGCCGCGGAACTGGTTGCAGGGGAAGGCGAGGACGCTGAAGCCGCGCGGCCCGAAATCCCGCTGCAGCGCCTGCAGCCCCTCGTATTGCGGGGTGAAGCCGCATTGGCTGGCGGTGTTCACCACCAGCAGCACCTGGCCGCGCCAGGCCTCCAGCGTGGTCGGCCGGCCGTCGCCCAGCACCAGCGGCAGCGTGAAGAGCTCGGTCATGCGGATCCCCGGAGGCGGTGGCGGGCGAAAAACATCGTGAACTGCCTCTGCCAGCCGGCCGCCGGGGCGGCAAGGGGCGTTGGAGGCCCTTATCTTCCAGGCTAGAGCGTGGTGGCTTGGCGAAATCGTCGGGAAGCCTGGATCACGCGATCGACAGGGCTGGAGCGGAGAGGACGGATGCGCGGACTGCCGGGTCGAGGCTTGATGGCTCACGCTGGCCTGCTGGGGGCGGCGGGTTGGCTGGCAGCGGGGCTGCTGATCGCCCTCCCGGCCGCCGCCCAGGGGCAGCCGGAGCGCAACGGGGTGCAGGAATATGCCAGCGCCAATGGTTGGACGGCCTTCCGCGGCGTCGCCAATGATGGCAACCGCGTCTGCGGCGTCAGCATCCGCGGCGGCGGGCGGTATTTCGCCATCAAGCATTTTGCCGGCACCAGGCACCTGACGCTGCATCTGGGCAAGGTCGGCTGGGCGATCCCGCGCGGCACCGCCGTGCCGGTGCGCCTGATGATCGACCGCGCCGCCCCCTGGCGCGCCAATGCCCGGGCGATCGACGACAGCCTGATCAGCATCACCATCGGCAATGACAGCGATGCCGAGCTGGCCGATGTGAAAGAGTTCCTCAATATCTTCCGCAGCGGCGCCCGGATGCAGATCCAGTTCCTGCAGGGCAATGAGGGCGCCTGGACCACAGCGCTGACCGGCTCCAGCGAGATCAGCAGCCACCTGGTCAGCTGCATGGCCAGCTATTCCGGCCGCGAGGCCATGGCCACCCCGCGCGAGGGCCGCCCCTCGGCGCCGACCCAGCCCTTCGGCGGCGGGCCCGACAACAACACCGGCGGCACCGGCAAGGGCGGCGGCCCGTCCTATGACGGCCCCTCGCAGCGCGATAGCGGTGGTTCGTCGCAGCGCGACGGCGGCAATCCCTATCAGCAGGGTGCGCGCCCGCCCGCCGGCAAGGTCGGGGCGCTGGAGGACCGGGTGGAGGATGCCCGTCCCGCCCCCGGCAGCCCGAATGGCGGCAGCGGCCGGCCCCTGCGCCGCACCTGAGCGCGGCCCGGCCGGGCCGGGCGGCTGAGACGGACGGCGCGCCGGCGCTGCCCCGGCCGCGCCCCAGCTGCGCCCCGGGCGCGGGATGTGGCGCGCGCCGCCCTGGCCTATCCTGGCGGGGCCCCAGCCCGCCCGCCCCAGGATGCCCATGACCGCCTCCCTGCCCACCTCCCTGCTGCGCAGCCGCGAATTTCTGTCCTTCATGCTCTCCAGCAACCTGGAGCGCTTCGCGGCCTCGGCGATCGCGGTGCTGCTGGGGCTGCAGGTTTACGAGGTGCGCTCCAACCCGCTGGATCTCGGCCTGCTCGGGCTGATCGAGGCGGTCCCCGGCGTCACCCTGGTGCTCTATGGCGGGCATATCGCCGATCTGCGCAGCCGGCGGCGGATCATGCTGGTGACCGCGGCCTGCCTCGGCCTGCTGACGCTCGGCCTGTCGCTGCTCTCGGCCGGCCATGCCGCGCTGCCGCTGCTCTATGGCATCGCGCTGCTCTTCGGCATCGCCAAGGCCTTCCAGGTGCCCGCCGCCTCGGGGCTGGAGGCGCAGGTGGTGCCGCCCAACCAGATCCTACGCGGGGTGTCGCTGCTGGCCACCACCGGGCGCTGCGCCGATATCCTGGGGCCGGTGGCGGCGGGCTTCGCCTGGGCGGCGATGGGGCCGGGCTTCACCTATGCGGCGCTGACCGTGGTCTTCACCGCCTCCTTCGCGCTGCTGGCGCTGGGCGTCTCGGAACACCCGCCGCGCCACAAGGTCGCGCCTGGCGAGAGCGTGCTGCGCCGCATCGGCGAGGGCGTCGGCTTCGTCTTCCGCAACCAGCTGCTGGTCGGCTCGATGGCACTCGACCTCTTCGCCGTCTTCTTCGGCGGCGCGGTGGCGCTGCTGCCGGCGATCGCCACCGACGTGCTGGGGGTGGGCGCCGTGGGGCTGGGCTTCCTGCGCGCCTCGATGAGCGCCGGCGCCCTGCTGGCCGCGCTGTTCGGCGCGCGCTTCCTGCCGATGCACCGGGCCGGCCAGGTGCTGCACGCGGTGATCGCCGGCTTCGGCGTCTCGATCATCATCTTCGGCCTCTCCACCTCGCTCTGGCTGTCGCTGGCCGCCTTCTTCACCGCCGGGCTCTGCGACGGGATGAGCGTGGTGATCCGCCGCGCCATCATGCGCCTCGCCGCGCCGGAGGCGATGCGCGGCCGCATCGCCGCGGTGCGCTCGGTCTTCATCGGCTCCTCCAACGAGCTGGGCGCGCTGGAGAGCGGCATCGCCGCCAGCCTGCTCGGCGTCACCGCCGCCATCTGGTCGGGCGGGCTGGTGACGCTCGGCATCGTCGCGGTCACCGCGCTGACCATGAAGCAGCTCTGGTCGCTCGACCTGCTGGCGATGGAGGCCGAGGCCGCGCGCCCGCCGCCGGGCTGATGCCGCCCGGCCCCGCCGCCCTTGTGCCATCCGGCGGGATGGGCGAGAGACAGGGTTCCGGCGCGCCGATCGCGCGCCGCAACAAACCGGGGGAGACCACCGCATGAGTCGTGACGCCGCCATCGCCGCCGCGCGCAGCCTGCTCGACGACGGGTCGCTGCTGGAGGTGCTGCGGCGCCGCGTCGCCTTCCCGACCGCCAGCCAGGACCCGGCCAGCGGCCCGCATCTCTGGGCCTATCTGCAGCAGGAGATCCTTCCTGACCTGGAGCGCATGGGCTTCGCCTGCACGGTGCACGAGAATCCCTCGGGCAAGGGCGGCCCCTTCCTGATCGGCCGCCGCATCGAGGATCCCTCGCTGCCGACGCTGCTGACCTATGGCCATGGCGACACCGTGCTGGGCATGGAGGGCGAGTGGCTCGAGGGCCTCTCGCCCTGGGTGCTGACGCAGCGGGGCGAGCGGCTCTACGGCCGCGGCATCGTCGACAACAAGGGCCAGTTCACCGCCAATCTCGCCGCGCTCGACGTGGTGCGGCAGATCCGCGGCCGGCTCGGCTACAATGTCGTGGTGCTGCTGGAGACCAGCGAGGAGGTGGGCTCCCCCGGCATCGAGGCCTTCTGCGCGGCGCATCGCGAGGCGCTGAAGGCCGATGTGCTGATCGCCTCCGACGGGCCGCGCCTGGTGCCGGACGTGCCGACGCTCAGCCTCGGCACGCGCGGCGCCATCAGCTTCGACCTGCGCGTGCGCTACCGCGAGGGCGGCCACCATTCCGGCAATTGGGGCGGGCTGCTGGCCAATCCGGGCGTGCGGCTGGCGCATGCGCTGGCCAGCATCATCGACCGCAACGGCAAGGTGCTGGTGCGCGCACTGGTGCCGGAGGCGATCCCCGACAGCATCCGCCGGGCGCTGCGCAGCTGCCGCGTCGATGGCGGGCCGACCGGGCCGGAGATCAACGGCTGGTGGGGCG
The DNA here is from genome assembly GCF_037145735.1 of Roseomonas sp. USHLN139. Lineage (NCBI taxonomy): Bacteria > Pseudomonadati > Pseudomonadota > Alphaproteobacteria > Acetobacterales > Roseomonadaceae > Roseomonas > Roseomonas sp. USHLN139. Next base: position 269,611 of record NZ_JBBCWY010000002.1, read on the forward strand.
AGCCGGGCCTCTCCGCCGCCGAGAAGGTCTTCTCATGGAACACCTTCGAGGTACTGGCCTTCAGCACCGGCAATCCGCTGGCGCCGGTCAATGCGGTGCCGCCCGAGGCCTTCGCCCGCTGCCAGATCCGCTACACCGTCGACCGGCCGGTGGAGAGCTTCATCCCCGCCCTCCGCGCGCATCTGGCGGCCGAGGGCTTCGACGATGTCGAGGTGGTGCCGATTGTCGAGGGCGCCGACTGGGCGGCGACGCGGATGGACCCCGAGGGGCCCTGGCCGCGGCTGGTCGCCGCCTCGATCGAGCGCAGCACCGGCAAGGCGCCGATGATCATCCCGAATGCCGGCGGCTCGCTGCCGAATGACAGCTTCGCCATCACCCTCGGCCTGCCCACCGTCTATATCCCGCATTCCTACAGCGGCTGCTCGCAGCACGCGCCGAACGAGCATGCGCTGCTGCCGCTGATGCGCGAGGGGCTGGAGATCGCCGCCGGCCTGTTCTGGGACCTCGGCGAGCAGCCCTGGCCGGGCTGAGCGCCGCGCGCCCGCCCGGCGCTCAGCCGGCCTCGCGGCGGATGCGGTAGAGCCCGACATCGATCGCCCCGGCGCGGAAGCCGCCCTCGCAATAGGCGAGGTAGTAGCGCCAGAGCCGCTGGAAGCGCGCATCCAGCCCGAGCCGGTCGATCGCCGGGGCGGCCGCCACGAAGCGCCGCTGCCATTCGGCCAGCGTCCGGGCATAGCTGTCGCCGAACCGCTCCTCATGCTCCAGGGTGAGGCCGGCGGCGGCCATCTGGCTGTGCAGCAGCCCGACCGTCGGCAGCATGCCGCCGGGGAAGATGTGGCGCTGGATGAAGTCGGCGCCGCGCCGATAGGCGGCGTAGCGCGCCTCGGCGATGGTGATGACCTGCAGCACGGCGATGCCGCCGGGCGCCAGCCGGTCGTGCAGCATGCGGAAATAGGCCGGCCAATAGGCCTCGCCCACCGCCTCGAACATCTCGATCGAGACGATGCGGTCGAAACGGCCCGCCGTGTCGCGGTAGTCCTGCAGCCGCAGCTCGGCGCGCCCGGCCAGCCCGGCCGCGGCGAGCCGCGCCTGCGCATGAGCGAGCTGCGACGGCGACAGGGTGATGCCGGTCAGCCGCGCCTTGCTGCCGCGCAGCAGGTGCTCGGCCAGCCCGCCCCAGCCGATGCCGATCTCCAGGATGGTGCCGGCCGCCTCGGGCTCGAGCAGCGCGCGCACCCGCTCCTGCTTGGCCAGCTGCGCCGCCTCCAGCTGGGTGTCGGCGGTGGCGTGCAGGCCTGAGGAATAGGACATCCCCGGATCCAGCCAGGCGGCGAAGAAGTCGTTGCCCAGGTCGTAATGGGCGATGATGTTGCGCCGGCTGCCGGCCCGGCTGTTGTCGCGCAGCCGGTGCCGCAGCCGGTGCCAGAGCCGCGCCGCCAGCCCGCCGCGCACCGCCCGGTCCAGCGTCGCGCCGTTCACCGCCGCCAGCTCGATCAGGCTGGCGAGGTCGGGGCTCGACCAGTCGCCCTCGCCATAGGCCTCGGCGAAGGCGACATCGCCGCCGAGATACAGCCGCGACAGCGCGCGCCAGCGGTGCAGCACCAGCACCGCCGCCGGCCCCGGCGCCGCGCCGCGATGCTGCCAGCGGCCGCCCTGCGGCGTCACCACCAGCAGCGTGCCGCGCGGCAGCAGCGCGCCGAGCCGGCCGAGCAGCGCGGCCTGCAGCCGCGGCAGGCGGGTGGTGTCGGGCAGCGGGGCGGAAGGGTGCAGCAGCTCGCTCATGCGCAGGCTCTCAGCGGATGACGGGATCCTGGCTGTCGCGGCGCCAGGCGCCGAGCAGCAGGCGGGCGGCGCGGCGCAGGCGCTGCGCCGGATGCGCCTCGTGCGGCTCGACCACCTCGCGCAGCGCGCGGGCATAGTCGAGCACCGAGCCGGGCGTCCAGGTGATCGAGGAGGCGTGCTTGCGCAGCACCGCGGCGGACCAGATGTCCGGGTTGCACAGCAGCCGCAGGATGCGCAGCCAGGGCCGCGGCGAGGCGAGCCGGCCCTCCAGCGCCGCCTCCAGCGCGGCGGCGACGCAGATCGCGCAGTTGCGGTTGGCGGTGTTGTAGGTGTCGTCCTGCCGGTAGCCGGCCCAGTAGGCGCGCAGCCGCCGCTCGTCATAGTGGTGGAACACCAGCTGCTGGTCGGGCGGGCACCATTCGGCGATCTCGGCGGCGAGCGAGGGCAGGAAGCGCCCGGGCTGGTCGTTCTCGGCGGTGGCCCGCATGGTCTGGGCGAACTGGTCCGGCGCATAGGCGAGCTCGTTGGCCGGATAGTGGCTGATATAGAGCGGCCCGGCCTCCAGCGCGCAGTGGCCGGTCGAGACCTTGCCGCTGCTGTCCATCGCCGCGACATAGCGGTTGATCACCGGCAGGCTGGGCTTCACCCCGGCGGAGACGGCGGGCGTCCAGACATGGATGGTCAGCGGATGCGCCGGCGCCGCGGCCGGGCCGCTGCCGCCATCCGGCAGCACCGGCGCATTGTCCTGCCAGCCGCGGCCGCCGAACACCGAGAGCAGCAGGATGGCGGCTTCCGGCTCCAGCCGGCGCAGCTCCCAGCTCAGCTGCAGCAGCACGGCGCCGGAGATCAGCAGCAGCACGCCGAGCGAGACGGGCACCGCCTGTTCGCCGGGAATCGGCCAGCCGGCGAGCAGAGCGAGGCCGAGCAGCACCTCCAGCGCGCCGCCCAGCACGACGCGGCGCCAGGCGGCGAAGCGCATCAGCTGGCCGCCGAAGATGCGCAGGCCGCCGTCAACGATGAAGGCGAGGCCGGCCAGCGGCCCGGCCGGCAGCGGCGCGCCGGCCAGCCGCGCCAGGATCAGCGCGCCGATCGCGGCCAGCGCCAGGCCGCGCGCCAGGTTCAGCCAGCTGCCGCCCTGCGCCGCCGCCGGCCGCGCCGACAGCGTCACCAGCAGGCCGTGCAGCAGGGCCAGCAGCCCGAACAGCGCCGTGGTGGCGCTGACCACCGCCGGGGCGGCGCCGGTCAGCAGCAGCAGCGCCAGCGCCAGCAGCAGCAGCGCCAGCAGGGTCAGCATGTACCAGCGCCGCCGCAGCGCCTCCGAGCCCACCAGCAGGAATACCAACTGTCCCATGCACGCCCCCTCGCACCGGCCATGCTAACGGTGCCGCCGGAAGGCGACCAGGGGGGCAGGGCGCGTCGATGGAGGGGTGGCGCGGCTCAGCGCGGCTCGGCGCGCTTGCGCAGCGGACGGCGCCAGGCCTGGCCGCCCGGCGTGAAGCCGAGGGCGGCGCAGAAGGCGGCGGCGGCCTCGGCGCCCTCCGGCAGGGCGATGTCGAGCTGGTCGCAGCCATGCTGCCGCGCCGCCTGCGCCGCCGCCTTCAGCAGCAGCCGCCCGATGCCGTTGCGGCGCTCGTCGGGCGCGACCACCAGAGCGGTGATGCAGGCGCCGGGCCGGTCGGCGGTGAGCTCGGCGCCCCAGCGCAGGGCGACGACGCCGATGACGCTGCCATTCCAGCCAGTGGCCACGGTGGCGGCGGCCGCGGGGTCGCGCAGCAGCGCCTCGATGCGGGGGGCCGTGGTGTCGAGCAGGGCGGCGAGGTCCTGGGCGTCGCCGGCCTGGATGCCGCGCAGGTCGACGCCGTATCGTGTTCCGGCCATGCGGCGAGTCTGCCACAGGCGCGGCGCCACGGAAACCGATGCGGCGCGGGAGAGCCGGCGCCGCCACCCCCTTCTGGACAGCCCGGCGCCCAGCTGTGACAAATCCGGCTCGACCAGCGGGGGCGGATGCGGTGGCGGAAGGCGGAAAGAGGATGGCGCTGGCGACGCTGGTGCATCCGACGGGCTACCACGTCGCCTCCTGGCTGCACCCGCAGGCGCAGGCCGATGCCTCGACCAGCATCGACTACTACCGGCGGCTGGCGCAGACCGCCGAGCGCGGGCTGTTCGACCTGTTCTTCATCGCCGATACCCCGGCGGCGCGGACCAGCAACCTGACCGCCTTCAGCCGCATGCCGCTGTTCATGAACGTCTTCGAGCCGATCACGCTGCTCTCGGCGCTGTCGGGGGCGACGCGGCATATCGGCCTCGGCGGCACCGCCAGCACCAGCTTCAGCGAGCCCTACAACATCGCCCGGCAATTCGCCTCGCTCGACCATCTGAGCCAGGGCCGCGCCGCCTGGAACGTCGTCACCTCGGCCAATGACTTCGCCGCGCGGAATTTCGGCCTCGACAGGCTGCCGGCGCATGGCGACCGCTATGCCCGGGCGCGCGAGTTCGTCGAGGTGGTGCGGAAGCTGTGGGACAGCTGGGAGGATGACGCCTTCATCCGCGACCGCGCGCAGGGGCTGTTCTTCGACCCGGCCCGGCAGCATGCGGTGGCGCATGAGGGCGCGCATTTCCGCGTCAACGGCGCGCTGAACATCGCCCGCCCGCCGCAGGGGCGGCCGGTGATCATCCAGGCCGGCGCCTCCGACACCGGCCGCGAGCTGGCGGCGGAGACGGCGGAGGTGGTCTTCGGCTCGGAATCGACGCTCGAGGACGCCATCGCCTTCTACCGCGACCTGAAGGGCCGCATGCCGAAGCATGGCCGCGATCCCGATCAGCTCAGGCTGCTGGCCGGCCTGCCGGTGCTGGTGGCTGGGAGCCGGCAGGAGGCGGAGGACATGCATGCCGAGCTGCAGGCGCTGATCCACCCCGATGTCGGGCGCAGCCGGCTGGCGATGGACCTGGAGGCGGATCTGTCCGGCCTCGACCTCGACCAGCCGATCCCGGAGGAGCGGATCCCGCAGAAGGCCAATTTCCACCAGGCCTATTTCAACCACATCGTGCGGATGATCCGGGTCGAGAAGCTGACCCTGCGCCAGCTCTACCTGCGCTACGAGCGCGGCAACCGGACGATCCGCGGCACGGCGGCCGAGGTCGCCGACCAGATGCAGGAATGGTTCGAGGCCGGCGCCTGCGACGGCTTCATGCTGCTGTTCAACCTGCTGCCGCGCGACATGGAGGGCTTCGTCGACCGTGTCGTGCCGGAATTGCAGCGGCGCGGGCTGATGCGCCACGCCTATGAAGGGCGGACGCTGCGCGACCATCTCGGCCTGGCGCGGCCGCCGCATCCGTGCGCCAGCGGCTGATCCGCCCGGCCGCGCCGGCCTAGAGTTCGGCCAGCGCGATGGCGTCGTAGAAGCGGCCGGCGACGGTGTTGCGGCCCGCCGCCTTGGCGGCATAGAGCTGCCGGTCGGCGGCAACGATCCAGCGCTGCGGCTCGACCTCCGGCCGGCAGGCGGCGGTGGCGACGCCGGCCGTCACCGTCACATGCGGCGCCGCGTCGGAGGCCGGATGCGGGATGCCCAGCGCCTGCACGCGGGTCAGGATCGAATGCGCCATTTCCATCGCCTCCTCATGCGGCAGGCCCGGCAGGATGCAGGCGAATTCCTCGCCGCCGTAGCGCACCGCCAGGTGGTTGCTGCGGTGCATGGCGCGGTTCAGCGCGGCGGCGACCATGGTCAGGCAGCGGTCGCCCTCGGCATGGCCATAGAGGTCGTTGAAGCGCTTGAAGAAGTCGACATCCAGGATGATGACCGAGAGCATCTCGCCGGTCGCGGCGAGGCGTGCCGCCTCCTGCGTCAGCCGCTGCTCCAGGCAGCGCCGGTTGCCGAGGCCGGTCAGCGCATCGGTGACGGCCAGCTCGGCCAGCTCGTCGCGCATCCGCTTCATGTCGAGATGGTTGCGCACCCGCGCCTGCAGGATGACCGGCGCCACCGGCTTGGTGACATAGTCGATGGCGCCGAGCTCGAGGCCCTTCACCTCGGCCTCCTGGTCGCCGAGCGCGGTGGTGAAGATCACCGGCACATCGGCCAGCACCGCATCGGCCTTGAGCTGGCGGCAGACCTCGTAGCCGTCGATGCCGGGCATCAGCACGTCGAGCAGGATCAGGTCGGGCAGCTCGGCCCGGGCGACCTCCAGCGCCTCCTCGCCGGAGGTCGCGAAACAGATCTCGTGATCATCCTCCAGGATGGCGCTCATGATCTCGATATTCGAGACCTCGTCATCGACGATCAGGATGTTCGGACGCCTCAAGCCGTCTTCTCCTTGGTCAGCGCCAGCTTCTCCGCCAGCGCCGTCAGGGCGGTCCGCGCCGCCGCATAATCCAGCGCACCGAGCGCCTCGCGCAGCGGCACGAGCTCGGCCGCGCCACGGCCCTGCAGCGCCGCCTCCAGCGTCTCGAAGACGCGGCGGGCGCGCAGGCTGCGGCGGGCCAGCAGACCCTCCAGCTCGCCGACCAGGGCGGCGGCCGCGGCCTGGTCGAAGCCCGCCGCGGGCGTCGCGGCCGGCGCCACGCCCACCATGCTGAGCGAGGCGGCGGCGGCGAGCGCCGGGCCCAGCGCCGCGTCGAGCGTCGCCAGCAGCGCCTCCGACGGCGCCTCGCCGGCGGCCAGCGCCAGCTCCACCTCGCCGGCGCGGATCGCCACCTCGGCCAGGCCGAGCGAGCCGGCCACCCCCTTCAGCGTATGCGCCAGGATGCGCGCCTCGGCCTGCCGGCGCGCGGCGGCGTGCTGGCGCAGCTGCGGGATGCAGCCGGCGAACTTCCGGCCGAAATCGCCGATCAGCTTGTGCAGCAGGGCCGACTTGCCGTTCACCCGGGCCAGCGCCGAGGCCAGGTCGAAGGGGGGCAGGCTGTCGGGCAGCAGCACCGCCGGGCGGGCCTCGGCGGCCGTCACCGCGCCGCCCGGGCCGGCGACCAGCGGCAGGCGGATCCAGCGGTCGAGGGTGCGCATCAGCGCCGCCGGATCGACCGGCTTGGCGACATGGTCGTTCATGCCGGCTTCCAGGCAGCGCTGCCGCTCGGCGGCATAGGCATGCGCGGTCATGGCGATGATCGGCAGGCCGTCGCCGGGCCGGGCGGCGCGGATCTCCTGGGTCGCCGCGACGCCGTCGAGCTCGGGCATCTGCACGTCCATCAGCACGGCGTCGAAGGCCTCGCCCGCCTTCAGCAGGCGGTCGACGGCGATGCGGCCGTTCTCGGCGGTCTCCACCACCAGCCCGCCATCGCCCAGGATGGCGACCGCCAGCTCCATGTTGATCTCGTTGTCCTCGACCAGCAGCACGCGGGCGCCGCGGCGCGACGGCGCGACCATCGGCGGGCCGGCGGCGGCGGCCGGCTGCGGCGCCGTGGCGGCCGGGCCGCGCGCGCCGCCGAACTGGCGCTGCAGCGCCTCGAGCAGCGCCGCGGCGGTGACCGGCTTGGCCAGGAAGCCGGCGATGCCCATGGCCTCGGCCTCGCCCATGGCGCGGTCCTGGCCATAGGCGGAGATCATGAAGACCGCCGGCCACCGCTCCTCGGGCAGCACGGCGCGCATCGCCCGCATCGCCTCGATGCCGTCCATGCCGGGCATCTTCCAGTCCAGCAGCAGCAGGTCGTAGGGATGCCCCTCGCTGGCGGCGGCCTGCAGCGCCGACAGCCCCTCGCGGGCCGAGGCGACCAGCTCGGCATTGATCATCCAGGACTGGAAATAGCCGTGCAGGATCTCGCGCGAGGCCTGGTTGTCGTCGACGATCAGCACGCGCAGCCGGCGCAGCGCCTCCGGGTTCAGCCCGCGCGGCGCCTCGCCGGCCTCGGCCATGACCACGGTGAAGGTGAAGCTGCTGCCGGCGCCCGCCACGCTCTCCACGGCGATCTCGCCCTGCATCAGCTCGACCAGCTGGCGGCAGATGGCGAGGCCGAGGCCGGTGCCGCCGAACTGCCGCGTGGTCGAGCTGTCGGCCTGGGAGAAGCTCTCGAACAGCCGCGCCTGCTGCTCGGCCGACATGCCGATGCCGCTGTCGCGCACCACCCCCTCGATCACCAGCCGGCCGGCCTGGCGCTCGCGCAGCCGCAGCTGCAGCGTGACCTCGCCGACGCTGGTGAACTTCACCGCGTTGCTGACCAGGTTCAGCACGATCTGGCCGAGCCGCAGCTCGTCGCCCAGCAGCCGGGCCGGGATGGCGGGGTCGAGGTCCCAGCGCAGCGCCAGCCCCTTCTCCTGGGCCCGCACCATGGCGATGCCCATGGTCCGCTCGACCAGGTCGCGCAGGTCGAAGGGGGCGGTCTCCAGCGCCAGCTTGCCGGCCTCGATCTTGGAGAAGTCGAGGATGTCGTTCAGCAGGTTCAGCAGGGTGGCGGAGGCCGCGCGGATCTTCGAGACATAGTCGTGCTGCCGCTCGGTCAGCCCGGTGCGCAGCATCAGGTGGCTGAAGCCGAGGATGGCGTTCATCGGCGTGCGGATCTCGTGGCTCATATTGGCCAGGAACAGGCTTTTCGCGGCATTGGCCTGCTCGGCCTCGCGCGTCCGCTGCTCGACGCGGATCTCCAGGTTCTCGTTCTGCTCGGTGATCTCGCGCTGCATCGCCTCGATGCGGTGGAAGGCCCGGGCCACCATGCCGCTCAGCCAGACCAGCACGGCGGCCTGGAAGGCGACGATGCCGGCATGCAGCAGCACGCGACTCAGATCGGTGCCCTGGGCGAAGACGGCGGCCGGCATGACGTAGTTCAGCAGCAGGTGATGCGCGGCGATGGCCGCGGCGGCCACCAGGATGCTGCGCCCGTCGCACCAGGCCATCATCAGCGCCAAGCAGGCGAAGAAGTACATGTGCATGTCCATCTGCCAGCCGACCCCGGCGAGCAGCCAGACCAGCAGCGCCGGCTCGCCCATCAGGGCGACGGCGGAGACATAGCGGGTGACCGGCGCCGTCCCGTGCCGGCGCCAGGTCAGGTGCGTCACCGCCGCGAGCAGCGCCGCCAGCATCAGCGGCGGCAGCGGCGGACGGTGCAGGATCTCGGCCACCAGCCAGATCAGCGGCAGGTGCAGCCAGAGCAGCGGGACCAGCAGGCGGGCGAAGCCGGCGCGCAGGCGGTCGAGCTCGGTCATCCGGAGAATCCTGCCAGGCAGCCGCGCGGGCCGGGCGCGTCGAGCACCAGCCAGGCGCCGGCGCCGTAGAGCGCGGCGGCCAGGTCGGTGTCCTCGCCCTCGGCGCGGCGAACGATCAGCACATTGTCGAAGCGGCCGGCATCGACCAGCCGGGCGCCGGCGGCGACCGCGATCGCGGCCATGCGCGGCGCGTCCCACCAGGGGGCGCCGATCACCGCCATGGTGGCGGCCGGGCGCGGAGCGATCGCACCGAGCAGCGCGATGCCGCCCAGGCTGGCCGCCAGCAGCAGCGCCGCCGGGCGCAGGCTGCGCCATTCCGCGGCCCATCCGCCCGTTGTCCCGTCGCCCGGAGGCAGACGCTCCGCCATCATCGCCGGCCTGTCCCCCGCATCGCCGTCGCGACACACGTTCGCGTGAAGAAAGCGGCGTAGCATAAAGCGCCTTTCGGCGGAATTGCTTTGCATGCAGCCTTGCCCCGCTGCGCTCGAGACGCGCTGTGCAGCAGAGATCACGGCTGCGCCTTCTCCGGCGCGCCCGCTAGCGGTGCCGGCGCAGCAGCGCCTCGGCCAGCAGGGCGAGCAGCGCCGCCAGGAAGCAGAGCGCGGCGATCGCGGCGATGGTGGGATCGAAGTCGCCGCGCAGGTTCGACCACATCTGCACCGGTACCGTGCGCAGCGTCGCCGAGCCGTTGAACAGCGCGACCATGAGCTCGTCGAAGGACAGCACCATGGCGAAGAGCAGGCTGGAGGCCAGCGCCGGCGCCAGCAGCGGCAGGGTGATCCGCCGGAAGGCGGTCCAGGGCGCGGCGCCGAGCCCGGCGGCGGCGCGTTCCAGCGCCGGATCCATCACCCGCAGCGCCGCGCCGACCGTGGCGAGGACATAGGGCAGGGTCAGCACGACATGGCCGATGACCAGCCCGGTCAGCGTGCCCTCCAGCCCCAGCAGGCGGAACAGCAGGAACAGCCCGGCCGCGGTGATCACGCCCGGCACCACCAGCGGCGCCAGCAGGAAGGCGGTGAGCAGGGGCGCGCCGCGGATCCTGCCGCGCACCAGGGCGAGCGCCGCCGCCGTCCCCAGCGCGGTGGCGATCAGGCCGGTGGGCAGCAGCACCTGCAGGCTGACCGCCAGCGCGTCCAGCCAGGCCGGGTCGGCCAGGAGATTGCGGTACCATTGCAGCGACAGGCCGGGCGGCGGGAAGCGCAGGAAGGCGCCGGCGCTGAAGGAGATGACCAGCACCACCAGCAGCGGCGCCAGCAGGTAGAGGCCGACCAGGGCGCAGACCACGCCGCGCAGGCAGCGCCAGAGCGTCACGGGGCGATGCTCCGCGCCGCCGAGAGCCGCCAGGCGAGGCCGAGCAGCAGGAAGACGGCGGCGAGCAGCAGCAGCGACAGGGCGCCGGCCAGGCCCCACTGGCCGAACTGCGCCACCTGCTCCTGGATCAGCTGCGCCACCATGGTCTGGCGTGGCCCGCCGAGCAGCGCGGGCGTGACGAAATAGCCGAGCATGGCAATGAAGACGAGGGCGCCGCCGGTCATCACCCCGGGCAGGCAGAGCGGCAGGTAGACGCGCCGGAAGGCCTGCGCCGGCGCCGCACCCAGGCTGATGGCGGCGCGCATGTAGCCGGGCTCGATCCGGCGCATCACGGCATAGAGCGGCAGGATGACGAAGGGCAGCAGCAGCTGGATCGCGCCGAACATCAGCCCGGCCAGGTTGTGCAGCAGCGGCAGCGGCGCCTCGATGAGGCCGAGGTTCAGCAGCAGGGCATTCACCGGGCCGCGCCGCTGCAGCAGGATGATGCTGGCGAAGCTGCGCACCAGCAGGCTGGTCCAGAAGGGCAGCAGCACCAGGAAGAGCATCAGCCGCCGCAGCCGGGCGCTGCCATGCGCCATGGCATGCGCCACGGGGAAGCCGAGCAGCAGGGCGATCGGCGTGGCGACGGCGCTGATCAGCAGCGTGTTGCCCAGCACCTGCAGATAGACCGGCCGTTCCCACAGCGTGGCGAAGCTGCCCGGCTCGGTGAAGGCACGCGACAGCAGCATGCCCACCGGCAGGGCGAAGGCGAAGAACAGCGCGAGGAGCGCCGGGGCCAGCAGCAGCCAGGGGCCGAGGCGTCGCGCCGTCACTTCAGCTTCCAGGCGGTCCAGCGTTCCAGGGCGGCGCGCTGGTGGTCGCGCCAATATTCGGCATTGACCACGAAGCCCTGCCGCGCATTCTCCGGCGCCGTGCAGAGCCAGGGCAGGATCGCCGGCTCGATGGCGGCGAAGGCCTGCGGGTTGGTCGGCGAATAGGCGATCATGTTGGCCAGCTTCGCCTGGTTCTCGGCCCGCGTCATGGTGTCGATCAGCCGCATCGCCGCCGCCTTCTGCTTCGCGCCGCGCGGCACCACCAGATAGTCGACCGACTGGATGTTCTGCGCCCAGCCGATGGCGATCGGCGCGCCCTTCTTCGCCGCGTCATGGGCGCGGCCGTTGAGGATCAGGCCGAGCCCGACCTCCTCGTCGACGAACAGCTGCTGCGCCTGGCTGTTGGTCGACCAGAAGATGGTCTGGGCGCGGATGCTGTCCAGCTTGCGCAGCGCGCGGTCGATGTCGAGCGGATACAGCGCCTCGGGCGCCACCCCATCGGCCAGCAGCGCCACCTCGAAATTGGCCACCGCATTGTCGAGCAGGCAGCGCTTGCCGGGGAAGCGCTGCAGGTCGAAGAGATCGGCCCAGCTCTTCGGCGCCCGGGCGCCCGGGAAGGTCTGCGTGTTCCAGGCCAGGTTGTAGGACCAAACGATGCAGCCGACGCCGAATTCGTGCACGAATTTCGGATCGATCCGGCTGGTGTCGACGATGGCCCTGTCGATTGGCTCGAAGAGGTTGTCCTTGGCGCCGGCATAGAGGAAGTCCAGCGTGACGTCGGCGACGTCCCAGTCCGGCGCGCCGCCCTCGATCATGGTGCGCAGCCGCGCCGCGTTCATCGGCCCGTCCTGCACCACCCGCGCGCCGGTCTCTGCGGCGAAGGGATCGCAATAGGCGCGGCGCTGCGCCTCCTGATAGGCGCCGCCCCAGCTGGCGAAAACCAGCCTGGTGCCGCGCAGCGCGGCGGGCTGCGCCCGGGCGGCGCCGGCGATCGGCAGGCCGGCCGCGGCGGCGAGCAGCCGGCGGCGGGGGATCTCGGTCATCGCGCTCTCCTTCGGGCGGTCAGCCGCGCAGCGTGTCACGCAGCGTGGTGCCGGGATAGCGGGTGCGGAACAGCCCGCGCCGCTGCAGCTCCGGCACCACCGAGCGGCAGAACTGCTCGAACATGCCAGGGAACATGGTGGGCGCCAGGACGAAGCCGTCGCAGGCGCCGCTGGTGAAGATCGCCTCCAGCCGGTCGGCGACCTGGGCGGCGGTGCCGACGATCTCGCGCCCGGTGTTGCGCCGCTGGGCGGCCTCGCGCAGCGTCAGCCCCTCCGCCTTCATCGCCTGCTCCAGCACGTCGCGGGTGCCCTGCATCCCCTGGTGGCCCTGCAGCGCCTCCAGGCTGCCGCCCTCCTGCAGCCTGGTCAGGTCGGCGCCCAGGCTGGAGGAGGAGGCGGCGAGGTTCAGCTCCGGATCGATCAGGCTGTTCAGGTAGTCGGCGCGCTCGCGGGCGATGCTCTCGGTCTCGCCCAGCACCACCGAGATGCCGGGCAGGATGGCGCAGTCGGCGGGCGCGCGGCCGCGCGCGGCCATGCGGGCATGGATGTCGTCGCGGAAGGCGCGCATGTCGGCGGGGTCGCGCTGGGTGGTGAAGATCAGCTCGGCCCAGCGGGCGGCGAAGTCGCGGCCGCGGTCGCTGCTGCCGGCCTGCATGATCACCGGCCGCCCCTGCGGGCTGCGCGGGATCGACAGCGGCCCGCGCGTCTTCACCCACTGGCCCTGGTAATGCGCGTAGCGGACCTTGGCGGGGTCGGCCAGTATGCCGGCCGCCTTGTCCAGCACCAGGGCGTCGGGGTCCCAGCCCTCCCACAGCGCGCAGCAGGCTTCCAGCACCTCGTCGGCGCGGTCATAGCGCTGCTCGCGCGGCGGCAGGGCGTCGAGCCCGGCATTCTGCGCCTCGAGGTCGGTGGCCGAGGTCACCACGTTCCAGGCGACGCGGCCGCCGCTCATGGCGTCGAGCGAGCCCAGCCAACGCGCCAGGTGGTAGGCGGTGTGGAAGCTGGTCGAGAGCGTGGCGCCCAGCCCGATATGCCGGGTCGCCGCCGCCATCACCGGCAGCACCACGGTGGGGTCGAGGAAGCTGATCTGCCCGCCGCGGCGCAGATAGGCGTCATAGCTGCCGCCATGCAGGTCGTAGAGGCCGAAGAGATCGGCGAAGAAGCAGGCGTCGAAGCAGGCCTGCTCCAGCAGCACGGCGATCTGCTGGTAGCGCTGCGGCGACAGGATGTCGTCCAGCGTCGCCTCCGGATGGCGCCAGCCGCCGACATGCAGCGCGGTCGGGCCGGTCTTCAGATAGGCCACCAGCCGCATCTGCCGTCCTGCTTGCATCGCCGCCGCGCCCCTCTGTTGCCGCCTGGCGGCAGCTATAGAACAGCGGCGCGGGGCAGGGCCATGCCCGGACCGGACCGGTTGCGCCGCCGTTACGGACGCAGAAGCTTTGACCGCGGCCCCCGCTTGGTTGTAAGGAGGCGCCGACAGCGCTCCGCGCGCGCTGCGTCCGCCGCCGGGGGCTCTCCCTGCCGGCGGTGCCCATGGATCAGGTCCCCGGCGCGGGTGGGACCCCAGGGAAGCGCGTCCTCTGCAATCATCGAGCTCGGCGGCCGGGGCATTTCCATGCCGGGGCCGTCCTTCTTTCTGGCCGGGCGCAGGCGCGGCTTCCCTTTCGGCGCCCCAGGCGCCCATCCGGATCTTTCACGTATGACCGATTTCACGGGCTTCGGCCTGGCCGAGCCCATCCAGCGCGCTTTGACCGAGGAAGGCTACACCACGCCGACCCCGATCCAGGCCGCCGCCCTGCCGCATCTGATGCAGGGGCGCGACCTGGTCGGCCTGGCGCAGACCGGCACCGGCAAGACCGCCGCCTTCGCCCTGCCGATCATGCACCGGCTGATGCAGGACAAGCGCCCGGCGCCGCGCCTCGGCGCCCGCGTGCTGGTGCTGGCGCCGACGCGCGAGCTGGCGACGCAGATCGGCGACAGCTTCACCAGCTATGGCCGCCACCTGAACCTGTCGAAGACCGTCATCTTCGGCGGCGTCGGCCAGGGCCGCCAGGCCGATGCGCTGCGCCGCGGCGTCGACGTGCTGGTGGCCGCCCCCGGCCGGCTGCTTGACCTCTGCAACCAGGGCCTCTGCGACCTGTCGCAGGTCGAGGTGCTGGTGCTGGACGAGGCTGACCGCATGCTCGACATGGGCTTCGTGCGCGACATCCGCCGCATCGTCGCCATGCTGCCGACCGACCGCCAGACCATCATGTTCTCGGCCACCATGCCGGCGAGCGTGGCGCAGCTGGCGGGCTCGCTGCTGCGCAACCCCGAACGGGTCGAGGTGGCGCCGCCCAGCACCACGGTGCAGCGCATCCGCCAGACGGTGATGTTCGTCGAAGCCGCCGAGAAGAAGAACGTGCTGCTGCACCTGGTCGGCCAGCCGAGCGTGGGCCAGGCCATCGTCTTCACCCTGATGAAGCACGAGGCCAACAAGGTCGCCGACTCGCTGAACGAGGCGGGGGTGGTCGCGGCGGCTATCCATGGCAATAAATCGCAGGCCCGGCGTGAGGCGGCGCTGAACGGCTTCCGCTCCGGCGAGGTCAAGGTGCTGGTGGCCACCGACATCGCCGCGCGCGGCATCGATGTCGACGAAGTGACCCATGTCTTCAACTTTGACCTGCCGAACGAGCCGGCCAGCTACGTCCACCGCATCGGCCGCACCGCGCGCGCCGGGCGCGACGGCTGGGCGATCTCGCTCTGCGACGAGGATCAGCGCGCCTGGCTGCGCGACATCGAGAAGGAGATCGGCAAGCCGATCACCGTCTTCAGCAGCCATCCCTGGCATTCCGAGGCGGCGGCGAACTCGACCAAGCCGGCGCCGAAGCTGGGTGGCGGCGGCCATCGCGGCCCGCGCCCGCCGCATGGCGGCGGCCAGCGCTCGGGCCAGGGGCAGGGCCACGGCCAGCAGGGGCGTGGTGACCGGGCGCCGCAGCGCGCCGGCGGCGGTGGCAGCCATGCCGGCGCCGGGCCCAACGCGAACCGTGGCCGCGACCTGCGGCGCGGCCCGCCGCCGGGCGGTGGCGGCGGCCGCGGCGGCCCGCGCCCGCCGTCGCGCGCGCGCTGAGCAGCCGCCCGCAGGCGGCCCGGGGGACTATTCCCGGCGCCGTGCCGCGGGCTCGCGGGCGATCGCCCGCAGATAGGCCAGGGCCTGGCCGTCGGGCCAGAGCTCGGCATTTTCCCAGCGCCGCAGCAGCTGCGGGGAGATGCTGTAGCGCTCGGCGAAGCCCGCCTGCGTCAGGCCCAGGCGGCGACGCAGCCGGCCGATCAGGGCGGCGGTGAAGCGGGGCTCCGGCAGCCCCGCCTCGCCGGTGCTGCGGGGGGGCAGGGGCTGCCCGGCGGGCGGCGCGCCCCGGTGCCGCGGGTCAGGCAGCCTTGTCACGCTGGACGTCATCGCGGTTCCCGCCTGGTGGGGCGGTGGACATTGGTAAGGGCCCGGCAGGCGGCAAGCGGCATGCGGCACACAGAAATGCGATGGGTTGCGCGCTTCAGGGTTGAAGTCGCTCGCCACAATGCACGTTATCGTCTGTTTCGGTAAGGGGTTGTTCCGAGCCGGCAGCGATGGAACACTTCTTCGCAAGATGCAGCAAGCATCGGGAGGAAGCGCATGTCCCTGATCCATCGTCGCAGCCTGCTCGGCGCCGCCGCCGCGGCCCCGCTGCTGCCCGCCGCCGTCCGCGCCCAGGAGGCCTGGCCCAGCGGCCCGGTCCGGCTGATCTGTCCCTTCGCCGCCGGCGGCCCGACCGACGTCATGGCCCGGCTGGTCGCCGATGCCCTGTCGGCCGAGCTCAGCCAGCGCTTCATCGTCGAGAACCGCACCGGTTCCGGCGTCGTCGTCGGCACCGAGGCGGTGGCCAAGGCGCCGAAGGATGGCAGCACCTTCCTCTACAGCACGGTGGCGCATTCGGTGCTGCGGCCGCTGTTTGCCAATCTCAGCTTCGACCCCGTGCGCGACTTCCAGCCGGTGGCCCTGGTCGGCGTCATCCCGATGCTGCTGATGGTCAACAAGGAGGTGCCGGCGGAGAACCTGCGCGAGCTGGTGCAGATGTTCCAGCGCGATCCCGGCAAGTACAATTATGGCAGCTCCGGCAATGGCGGCGCCGTGCACCTGGCGACCGAGCTGTTCCTGCACCAGGCGGGCGGGCTGAAGGTCAACCACGTGCCCTATCGCGGCTCCGCGCCGGCGATGCCGGACCTGCTGAACGGCAATCTCTCGATGATGCTGAACGTCGCTTCCGACGGCGTGGCCAGCGTGCAGCGCGGGGCGACGCGCGGCCTGGCGATCAGCTCGGCCAAGCGGATGCCGCAGCTGCCCGAGGTGCCGACCTTCCAAGAATCCGGCCTGCCGAACTACGAGGCCTATACCTGGCACATGGTCTTCGCGCCGGCGGGCACCCCGGCCCCCGTCATCCGCCGGCTGAACCAGGCGGTGAACAAGGTGATGGGCGACGAGCGGATGCGCCGCCGGGTCGACGAGATGACCATGGAGCCGCGCAGCGACACCACGCCGGAGACGGCGGCGCAGTGGCTGCAGGCCGAGATGGCGAAGTGGGAGCCGCTGGTGCGTTCGGCCGGGATCGTCCCGAACTAGAGCGGCGCGGCCTGCCGCTCCGGCGTCCCGGCGATCTGGCGGATCAGCAGGCGGGCCGCCGGCGAGCGTTCATGGCGGCGGAAGGCGGCGGCGATCTCGGAGGCGATCGCGGCGCCCCCCAGCGCGCGGAAGCGGATGCCCGGCAGGCGCACCACCGCGACCAGCACGCTGGGCACCACCGCCAGGCCGTGGCCGAGCGAGACCGCAGTCAGCACCTCCATCAGGCTGCCCGGCCGGCCCAGGATGCGCGGGACGAAGCGGCCGCGGCGGCCCACCGCCTCGGTGCCCAGCGCCTGTTCGGGGAGGAGGAAGTCTTCCTTGGCCAAAGCGCGCGCGGCGACCGCGCCGTCGCCGGCGGCCAGCGGATGCGCCTCCGGCAGGGCCAGACAGAAGAAGTCGCGCAGCAGGACATGGCTGCGCAGCCCGGGCGGCAGCGGCAGCGGCGGGCGGATGAAGGCGATGTCGAGCCGGCCCTCGTCGAGCATCCGCGGCATCGCCTCCATCGGATGCTCGCGGCAGATCAGCTCGACGGCCGGGTGGTCGGCGCGGAAGCGGGCCACCTGATCCTGCAGCACCCCGCCATAGGCGGCGGAGCCGACATAGCCGAGCTCGATCCGGCCGAGCTCGCCGCGGCCGGCACGGCGGCCGACGCTCTCCGTCCGTTCGAACTGCTCCACCGTCGCCTGCGCCTCGGCGCGGAACGCCTCGCCGGCCGGGGTCAGCCGCACGCTGCGCTGCGCCCGCCTGAAGAGTTCGGCGGAGAGGAAGGCTTCCAGCTCGCGGATCTGCACCGAGAGGGTGGGCGGCGCGATGCCGAGCCGCGCGGCGGCGCGGGTGAAGTGCAGCGCCTCGGCGAGCGCCAGGAAGTAGCGCAGGTGGCGCAGCTCGATACCGGGCTTCATGAGGTGCTGCCTAATTGTTTCACCGCTTCCCGGCAATGGACCATTGCGGCCGCGCTCCCCAGTTTCAGGGCCGCAATCCTCTGCCGGAGTATGTCCCTCATGATCAAGCGCATCGCGCTCGGCGCCGCCCTGGCCTTCGCCAGCACCACCGCCTTCGCCGCCGACCTGCCCCAAAAACCCTATCTGACGCTGGAGGCCGCGCGCGGCATCGCCGCCGCCGCCGAGGCCAAGGCGCGGGCCGAGGGCTGGCCGGCGGTGATCGCCATCACCGACGATGCCGGGCTGCCGCTGCTGCTGCTGCGCATGGACCAGGCGATGGTGCCGGCGGGCGTCGAGCTGGCGCCGGGCAAGGCGCGCACCGCCGCGCTGTTCCGCCGCCCGACCGGCGTGCTGGAGGATGCCATCAACGGCAACCGCCCGGCCGTCATCACCGCGCGCGGCTTCACGCCGATGCGCGGCGGGCTGCCGATCACGGTGGGCGGGCAGGTGGTCGGCGGCATCGGCGTCTCGGCCGACACGCCGCAGCATGACGAGGCGATCGCCCAGGCCGGTCTCGCCGCCGCGCCGAAGTAGGGTGGCTGCGCCGGCGCTACGGCGCCGGCACTTCCGACAGCAGCGGCCGGCCGGCGAGGAAAGCCAGGATGTTGTCGGCCACGAGCTGCTGCTGCGCGTGCTGCGCGGTCACCGCCAGCGCCGCGATATGCGGCGTCAGCACCACATTCGGAAATTCCATGAGGCGGGCAGGGATCTTCGGCTCGTGCTCGAAGACATCCAGCGCCGCGCCGGCGATTTTCTGTCCGTCCAGCGCCGCGATCAGCGCCGCCTCGTCGACGACGCTGCCGCGGGAGATATTGACCAGCACGCCTTCGGGGCCGAGCGCCTCCAGCACCTCGGTGCCGATGGCATGCTCGGTCTGGGCGCTGGCGCGGACGGCGACCATCAGCACATCCGACCACCCGGCCAGGCCCTGCAGGCTGTCGATATAGGTGTAGGGCAGGTCCGCGCGCGGCCGGCGGTTGTGATAGGCAACCTCCATCCCGAAGGCCCGCGCCCGGCTGGCGATCTCCCGCCCGATCGCGCCGAGCCCGAAGATCCCCATGCGGCGGCCCAGCAGGCCGCGGGCCAGCGGCAGGCGGTCGACCGCCTTGTCCTGCCAGTGGCCGGCGCGCAGCCAGGCATCGCCGCGCAGGATGTCGCGGGTGGCGGCCAGCGCCAGGCCCATGGCGAATTCGGCGACCGCGGCGGCATTGGCATCGGCGGCATGCGTCACCTTGATGCCGCGGGCGGCGGCGGCGGCGCGATCGACATTCTCATAGCCGGTGCCGTAGCAGCAGATCAGCCCGAGCTGGGGCAGCGCCTCGATCAGCGCCGCGCTGGTCCGGATGCCGCCGAGGGTGATCAGCACCCGGGCGTCGCGCCCCTCCGGCGGCAGGGCCTCGGGCACCGGGGCGGCCAGCGGCGGCAGGATGGTGGCATGCGGCGCCAGCATCTCTAGCAGGCGGGCGGGCGGCGCCATGGCGGTCAGGATCACGGGCTTCATCGGCGGCATTCTCGCGGCAGGACGGTGTTGCAATGCAGCATGACCGGGGCCGGGCTTCAAGCAAGCGAAACTGGACCAGAATTCTGTCGGGAATCGGAAGTTCATGCTATGCCACTTCCCATCGCCAGCCCGGCCGGATGAGGATCGCCATGCTGCTCCAGGGACTTTCCGCCTTCCCCATCACCCCGGCCGATGCGGCGGGGCGTGTCGACCAGGCAGGGCTCGGCCGGCTGCTGCAGCGGCTGGTGGCGGCCGGGGTCGATTCCATCGGGCTGCTGGGCAGCACCGGCTCCTACCCCTATCTGTCGCGGGCCGAGCGGCGCGGCGCGATCGAGCAGGCGGTGGCCAGTGCCGGCGCGATCCCGGTGCTGGCCGGCATCGGCGCGCTGCGCACCGACGAGGCGGTGGCGCTGGCCCGTGACGCCTTCGCCGCCGGCGCCAGCGCCGGGCTGCTGGCCCCGGTCTCCTATACCCCGCTGCTGGACGACGAGGTCTTCGCGCATTTCGAGGCGGTGGCGGCGGCGAGCGACCTGCCGCTGGTGATCTACGACAATCCCGGCACCACGCATTTCAGCTTCAGCCCCGCGCTGGTGGCGCGGCTGGCGCGGCTGCCGCAGGTGGTGGCGGTGAAGGGGCTGGCGCCGGCGGCCGAGGCGGTGGCGGCGCATCTGGCGACGCTGAAGGCGGATGTGCCCGAGGATTTCTCCGTCGGCGTCAGCGGCGACTGGCACGCCACCGAGGCGCTGCTGGCCGGCGCCGCGGCCTGGTACAGCGTCGCCGGCGGGCTGTTTCCCGATGCCTGCCTGGCGATCACCCGCGCCGCGAAGGAAGGCCGCGCGGCCGAGGCGCGCCAGGCGGATGAGCGGCTGCAGCCGCTCTGGGCGGTGTTCCGCCGCCACACCAGCCTGCGCTGCGTCTATGCGGCGGCGGAGATCCTCGGCATCACCGACCGGGCGCCGCTGCGGCCGGTCCTGCCGCTGGGCGAGGCGGCACGCCAGGAGGTGGCGGCGGCGCTGCGGGCCGCCGGCCTTTCGTGACGGCAGCGGACGTGACTACTGCTTCTGGATGCCGGCCTGGGTGACGACGGCCTGCCACTTGGCGACCTCCTCGCGGACGAAGGTCTGCGCCGTCTCCGGATTGGTGCCGACCGGCGTCGCGCCCAGCGCCAGCAGCCGCTCGCGCATCGCCGGCACCTGCAGCTGGGCATTGGCATCGGCCGAGATCTTGGCGGCGATCGCCGGCGGCAGGCGGGCCGGGCCGATGATGGCGCCCCAGGTCGCCGCCTCGAAGCCGGGCAGGCCGGCTTCGGCCACGGTCGGCAGGTTGGGCAGCACGGGGGAGCGTTCGGCGCTGGTGATGGCGATGGCCTTCAGCTTGCCGCCCTGCACATGGCCGAGCACCGCCGGCAGGGTGTCGAACATGACGTCGACGCGGCGCGCCATCAGGTCGGGATGGGCGGCGGTGCTGCCGCGATAGGGCACCTGGGTCATCGCCGCCCCGGCCCGGTGCGCGAACATCTCGGCCGCCAGATGCACGGCGCCGCCGGTGCCGGCGAAGGTGATCTCGCCGGGCTTGGCCTTCACCATCTGCATCAGCTCGGCCACCGTATTGGCCTGGAAGTCAGGCGCCGCCACCAGCACCAGCGGCACCGAATAGATCTGCGTCAGGACGGAGAAGTCCTTCAGCGTGTCGAAGGGCGTGGTGTAGAGCGCCGCGTTGACCGCGTGGTTGACCGAGACGAAGGCCAGGTTCAGCCCGTCCGGGGCCGCCTTCGCCACCACGTCGGTGCCGATGATGCCATTGGCGCCGGTGCGGTTTTCCACCACCACCGACTGGCCCCAGAGCGGGGTCAGCCGCTCGCCCAGCAGCCGCGCGGCGATGTCGGAGGCGCCGCCCGGCGAATAGGGGACGATGATGCGGACCGAGGCGCTGGGCCAGGCGGCCTGGGCGCGCGCGCCGGACAGGGCGGCCAGCGCCAGGGGCGCGGCGAGCGCCGCGCGGCGGGTGATGCTTTCCATCGTGTTCTTCCCGTGATTCTTGGTTCTTGGCAGGCAAGGCGAAACGCGCCGGGCGGCCACCAGCCGCCCGGCAAGCTGACAGAACTAGTCGGCGGCGGCGGCGCGGATCAGGCCCCATTCGGTCAGGCGGCGGCGCAGCTCGGCCTCGGCCTTCGGCGTCAGCGGCCAGGCGGAGGGCGGCCGGGTCGGGCCGCAATCATCGCCCAGCATCTGCAGCGCCGCCTTGACCACCGAGACATTGGTGCCGTTGCGCTCCTCGGCGCGCAGCGCCTCGAAGGCCGACATGGTCTCGATCAGCTGCGCGGCGCGCGGATAGTCGCCGGCCTCCAGCGCGGTGTGGATGGCGACGCTGTGCTCCGGCCAGACATTGATCAGGCCGGAGGTATAGCCGCGGGCGCCGACGGCATAGAAGGGCGGCGCCCAGGTCTCGGCCAGCCCGCCGATCCAGGCGATGCCGCTGCCGCGCGTCGCTCGGATGATCTCCCCCAGCCGCAGCGGCGTCGGCGCCGCCCACTTCACCCCGACAACGCCGGGGATCTGGCACAGGGCGATGATGTTGTCGTTGCCGATGCCGTCGTCGCGCAGATAGAGCACGACGGGCAGCCCCTGGCCGGCTTCCGCGATGCGCTGGACATAGGAAATGACGCCGCGCGGGCTGACGAAGGGATCGGGCGGCTGGTGCACCATCAGCGCGCTGGCGCCGGCGGCGCGCGAGGCGCGGGCGAGCGCCACCGCGTCGTTGATGCTGCGGCCGACGCCGGCCAGCAGCGGCACCCGGCCTGCCACCTGCTCGGCGGCGGCGTGCACGGCGGCCTCGGCCTCGGCCGTGGTCATGCCGTAGAACTCGCTGGTATTGCCGTTGGCGACCAGCACATGGACGCCGGCCTGCACCGCGCGGTCCACCACCGGCTTCAGCTTCGGCAGCGCCAGGCTCTCGTCGGCGTTGAAGGGCGTGACCAGGATGCCGGAAATGCCGCCCAGGGCCTTTCTCAGCGCGGGATCGATCGCGGTGGTCATGGTGTCGTTTCCTCTGGCGTGATGGGATCGCCGGTGCCGTCGGCGCGGAGGATGCCGCTGGCGACCAGGGATCGTTCGACATGGGCGCGCATCCGCGCCTCCGCCTGCTTCGGGGCGCCGCGGCGGATGGCGGCGACGATGCCGGCATGCTCGCGCAGCGCGACCGCCGGCTCCTGCGGCGAGCTGCGCAGCGCGCGCAGCCGGCCGAAATGGTCATAGGCACGGATCGCCTGCAGCGAGCGCACCACCAGGCTGTTGCCGGCGATGGCGTTGATCAGGTCGTGGAACCGCTCATTGGCGGCGGTCAGCGCGGCGATGTCGCGCGCCGCCGTCGCCGGGGCCATTTCCCGCAGCTGCTGGCGGAGCGCCGCGACCTCCGTCGGCGTGGCGCGGCGGGCGGCCAGCGCGGCGGCGGCACCTTCAAGGGCGATCCGCACCAGCCCCATTTCCGCCAGCCGCTCCGGGCCGAATTCGGCGACCAGGGTACCGCGGCGCGGGCTGGTGACGACCATGCCCTCGGCTTCCAGCCGGCGCAGCGCCTCGCGCACCGGCTGGGCGGAAATGCCGAGCTGCAGCGCGAGCGAGCGTTCCGAAACCCGCGACCCGCCGGCCAGCGACCCGTCGACGATGGCATCCCGCAGCCGCCGATAGGCCCGGTCGGCGATGGAGAGCAGCTCGTCG
Source organism: Roseomonas sp. USHLN139 (assembly GCF_037145735.1). NCBI lineage: Bacteria > Pseudomonadati > Pseudomonadota > Alphaproteobacteria > Acetobacterales > Roseomonadaceae > Roseomonas > Roseomonas sp. USHLN139. The sequence goes on from NZ_JBBCWY010000002.1 coordinate 292,474, forward strand.
GAGGCGAAGGCGGCGAGGGCGGGCGCGCTGGACATGGCCCCTGCCATAGCAGTGGCCGGCCGGGAACTGCAATAGCAGATGGCAGCATGGGTGGCATGGACAGGTTCGCGCTGCGGGCCGATGAAGGGGGGAGGGAAATCCGGGAAGAGAAGGGTCCGCGCCATGGACAGCCTGCCGCTGGTCGCCGCGCCGCTGCTGCGCCGCCAGATCGTCGCCGTCTTCACGCAATGGGGCATGCCGCTGCAGGCCGCCGAAGAGGCCGCCGAGGTGATGGTCGACACCGACCTGCGCGGCGTCGATTCGCATGGCATCGGCATGCTGCCGCACTACCAGCGCTTCTTCGCCAGCGGCGAGCTCGACCCCAAGGCGGTGCCGACGATCCGCCAGGAGCGGCCCTCGACCGCGCTGGTCGATGCGCATCACAGCATCGGCCATACCGCGGCGCTGATGGCGATGCGGCTGGCCATCGCCAAGGCGAAGGACACCGGCGTCGGCGTGGTCGGGGTCTGCGGCTCCAACCATTACGGGGCGGCCGGCTATTACGCGCAGATGGCGGCGCAGGCGGGGCTGATCGGCCTGTCGCTGACCAATGCCTTCACCCCCTTCCTGGTGCCGGTCTTCGGGCGGCAGCCACAGCTTGGCACCAACCCGATCGCCTTCTCGGCGCCGGGCGAGCGGCATCCGCCGGTCTCGCTCGACATGGCGACGACGACCGTGGCCTATGGCAAGGTCTCGATCGCGCGGCGGGCGGGGAAGCGCTTGCCGGAAGGCTGGGCGCTGACCGCCGAGGGCACGCCGGAGCATGATTCCGCCGTGGCCGCGGAGACCAGGTTGCTGGCGCCGCTGGGCGGCAACCGGACGCTCGGCGGCCACAAGGGCTATGGCCTGGCGCTGATGGTGGAGATCCTCTGCGCGACGCTGACCGGCGCCTCGGCCGAGGACCGCATCACCGGCCATTTCTTCCTGGTGCTCGATCCGGGGGCCTTCCGCGACGCCGCCGATTTCCGGGCGGAGCTGGATGCGCTGACCGACCGCATGCGGGCGACCACGCCGGCCGATCCGGCGCAGAAGGTGCTGGTGCCGGGCGACCCGGAATATGCCGCCTTCGCCGAGCGCAGCGTCTCCGGCATCCCGATGACGCCGACGCTGATCGAGGAGGTGCGCCAGGTCTGCCGCGACAGCGGCGCGCCCTTCCTGCTGCTGCCCTAAGCGGGCCGGCTATTCGCGCTCCTGCCCGGTCTCCTTGGGGTCCGGGCCGTTCACCTCCTGCGGCCCGGCGCCGGTGGTCTCCTTGCCGCCGCCGATCCGCTCCAGCAGGCCCAGCGTCAGGGCGCCGAGCAGGAAGCTGCCATAGATTGCCAGCGCCCACATGGTCTCGGCGCTGTCATAGCGGCCGGGGCGCAGGAACATCTGCAGCAGCTGGATGGAGGAGATGGCGACGATGCTGGTGGCCAGCTTGAGCTTCAGGTCGCCGGTGTCGAGCCCGCCCACCCAGTGCATCCGCTCGGCCGCCGCATGCTCCTTCAGCCGCGAGACCAGGCTGTCATAGGAGGAGATGGCGATCATCGCGACCATCGAGGCCACCAGGGCGGAATCCGCCATGTGCAGCAGCTCGAGCAGGTCGTCATTCTCCTGCATCTGGAACAGCTTCTGGGAGAACTCCCAGAGCTTGGTGACGAAACGCAGCGCGTAGAGGCCGAGGGCCACGACCAGCCCCAGGAAGAAGACCGTCAGGATGTGGCGGCTGGCCAGCATGGCCTTGTCGATCAGGGTGAGCATGTCCGGGGTCCCGCGCTGTGCCCCGGTGCCGTGCCGTGGTGGGGCGAGACGGCAATGCTCGAGCCCCGCCTTGGTTCCATCCGCGGCCCCGGCGGGCCTCAATGCCGGGCGGCGAGCCCGGCCAGGATGCGCTGGTTGATGGCGACCAGCAGGTCCAGATTGGGCTGCGGGCGGGCCTGCTCGCGCAGCACGGCGGCGCCCAGCGCGGCCAGGCCCTGGCGCATCGGCAGGGCGAGCGGGCTGGCGGGCTGGCCGACCGCCTGCAGGATGGCGTGCCACAGCCGGTCATTCATGCGCAGCGCCTGCGCCCGGGCCGCCTCGCCATGATGCGCCGCCTGCAGCAGGCCCAGCACCTTCTCGACGGCGGCGGCCTCCTGGGCGCGGGCGGTGGTGGCGGCGGCGGTGGCGAGGGCGGAAAGCGTCATGGGGGCGTCCTGCTTCGGTGATGCGGCGCCGTCTCCGGCGTGGCCTCACTATTGCGGGAGCTTCCTTTCGTGGAGGTAAACGCGGTGCCTCCACGCAGATTTCATGCGGGCGCCGAGACCGGAGCCCCGGCGGCCGCGGGCACCGGCAGGCGGTCGGGTAGGACCCTCCTGCCGGGCAGCACGGAGCGGGGGAAGCCGAGGCTCCCCCCGACCGCGATCACCCCTCGCGGCGGGCGTTCAGCGCCAGCGACAGGCCGCGGCGCTCGACCTTCAGGTTGCGGCGATAGGCGCTGTCGACGAAGTACTGGCCGAGCGGGTAGTAGGGCACTTCCTCGAAGAACTTCGCCTGGATCTTGCGGCAGATCTCCTTCTGCGCCTCGACATTCGGCGCCTCGAACCAGGCGTCGCGCAGGCCCTCGATCTCCGGGCTGCTCGGCCAGCCGAACCAGGCATCCTGGCCATTGGTGCGCAGCAGCGGATGGCCGCCGGGATTGGCCAGGTCCTCGCCGCCGAACAGCACGACGACGGCGCTCCAGCCGCCCTGCTCCAGCGGCTCCTTCTTGGCGCGGCGCTGCAGCATGGTGCCCCAGTCGGAGACGGCGTCCTCGGCCGCCAGCCCGACCTTCTTCAGCATGTCGGTGGCGACGGTGGTCAGCGCGCTGTTGTTGATCTGGTCGCCCGGGTGCAGCACGACGGTGCGGGCGCCGGCCTTGCCGGTGGCAGCCAGCGCCTTCTTCGCCGCATCCAGGTTGCGCGGACCGGTGATGGCGGCCATGCCCTCGTCGCTGGCGAAGCTGGTGCCGAGCGGGAAGGCGCCGACGCCGTCCTTCCACAGGCTGCGATCGCTGAAGATCGAGTTCATGAAGTCGGACTGCACCAGGGCCGGCCAGATGGCGCGGCGCACCGCCGGGTCGTTGAACGGCGCCGTCAGGTGGTTGGGACGCAGCATGGCGACGGTGCCATTGGTCTCGACCCGGTCGACCACCACGTCGCGGCGGCGGCCGAGGATGTCGCGCAGGTCGGGGGCGACGCGCTCCCACCAGTCGACCTCGCCGGACTGCAGCGCGGCGCCGGCGGTGGCCGGGTCCATGATGATGCGCCATTCCAGCCGCTCGAAGCCGGCGATCTTCGGGCCGGCGGTGACGGCGGGGGTGCCGACCGGCGTCGGCACGTAGCGGTCGTACTTCTGGTAGATGACCTGGCTGCCCGACTGCCATTCATTGGCGACGAAGCGGTAGGGGCCGCTGCCCACCACCTCCTTCAGCGGGGTGGTCGCCGGGGTGTTGGCGAAGCGCTCCGGATAGATGAAGCAGGGGTAGGAGGAGGACTTGCCCAGCGCGTCGAGCATGGCGCCGAAGGGCTTCTTCAGCCGCAGCACGAAGCGGCGGTCGTCCAGCACGGCGATCTCGTCGAGACGCGCCGCCAGGGTCTGGCCATGCGTGTCGCGCGTCATCCAGCGCTTGATCGAGGCGACGGCATCCTGGGCGCGGATCTTCTCGCCGTCATGGAAGGTCGGGCCCTCGCGCAGCGTGAAGGTCCAGCGCTTGCCGTCATCCTCGACGACATGGCCCTCGGCCAGCTGCGGCTGCGGGCGGAAGTTGATGTCGAGGCCGTAGAGCGTGTCCCAGCACAGATGGCCGTGGTTGCGCACCGCATAGGAGGTGGTGCTCAGCGGGTCCAGCACGGTCACGTCGGCCTGGGGGATGAAGCGCAGCGTGTGCGCTGCGCTGCCCTGGGCGATGGCGGGGGCCGAGGGCAGCAGCGGCGCGGTGGAGAGCGCGGCGGCGCCGGCCAGGAAGGAACGACGGGAGGCCATGGTCTGGGATCCTCATCTGGGCGTTATCCCGGCCCCGGAGGAGCCGGCGGGGAGGTGGGGCAGGGCGCGGGGTCGCCGCGTCCCGCCGTGCTGGCGGCACTATGCCACAGGAAGCGGCGCGCGTCGCGGGTGCGCCCTGCCAGGACCACGGGGCGCCCGCCCTTCGCGCCTGACCCGGGAACGCCGTGCCAAATACCTGATCCGATGGATTTTTCCTGTCGGAGGCCGCGCCTGCCGGCCCGATGGAGGCCGGCGGGATCGACGGTAGCCGGCTAATGGGACGGCGAAAAAAAGTTCTTCGCGAAAACCACGATCCCGCTGCGGAAGACTCTGTCCCGCTCCGCGATGCGCCCGGCGGCGCATGGCCTTGGTCGCCACGGTCGGCAGGGTCTAAGCTCGGCGCATGGCCGGCGCAGACCGGCTGGGCAGGAAACGGACGGAGACCATCATGATCATCAGACGAGAGGCGCTGGCGCTCGGCGGCGGCGCGCTGGCCACGGGGCTGCTGGCCCGGCCGGCGCTGCTGCGGGCGGAAGCCTGGAAGCCGAGCCGGCCGGTGCGGCTGATCGTGACCTATCCGCCGGGCGGCGTGAACGACATCGTCGGCCGCATCGTCGCCGAGCCGCTGGGCCAGGAGCTCGGCCAGTCGGTGGTGGTGGAGAACCGCGCCGGGGCGGGCGGCAATATTGGCACCCAGGCGGCGCTGCAGGCCGAGGCCGATGGCCACACCATCCTGTTCGGCACCACCGCGATGTTCGGCGTCAATCCGGTGATGTACAAGAGCTCCGGGGTCGATGCCGCGCGCGACTTCGCCTGCCTGGCGACGATCGGCGAGGTCGCCAATGTCCTCTCGGTCGCGCCGAAGCGGATGGCGGCGACGACCCTGGCGGAATTCGTCGCCGAGGCGCGGTCGAAGCCGCTGGTCTATGGCTCGGTCGGCAATGGCAGCTCCTCGCATCTCTCGGCGGTGGTGTTCCTGAAGGCGGCGGGGGTCGAGGCGACGCATGTGCCCTATCGCGGCTCCTCGCCGCTGGTGGCGGCGATGCTGGCGAATGATGTCGATTTCTGCTTCGACACCACGGCGACCTCGACGGCGCATATCCGCGCCGGCGCGCTGCGGCCGCTGGGTGTCACGACGGCGCGGCGGGCCTCGGCGCTGCCGGAGGTGCCGACGCTGCGCGAGGCGGGGGTGAAGGATTACGACCTCGGCATCTGGTTCGGGCTGTTCGTGCCGGTGCGCACGCCCGCCCCGATCTTCGCCGCCCTGCAGAAGGCGCTGCTGGCGACGCGGACGCCGCAGACGACCGAGCGGCTGCAGCGGGCCTTCGTCGATCCCCTGGCGGTGCCGACCGAGGACCTGGCGCGCTGGGTGACGGCGGACAGCGAGCGCTGGCAGAAGATCTCGGTCGAAGCCGGGATCAGGGCCGATTGACAGAAAAAGATGAGGGAGGTCTGGAGGGAGAATTCCTTCTCCCTCCAGCCTTGCTTACTTCTTGTAGATCCCGAGGTTGTTGTACGGCGCGTAGGGCGGAAAGGGCCCGATGGCCTGCATGTCGACCTCGACGAGCGAAGGCCCCGGCGTCTCGCAGGCCTTCCGGAGTGTCGCCTCGAGGTCGGCGGCGCTGGAGACCTTGAAGGCGGGCATCCCGGCCAGGCGGGCCAGCTGCTGGAAATCCGGCCCGTGCAGGTCGCCGAAGAACATCCGCCCTTCCTGCAGCGCGCCCTGGATATGCTTGATGACGCCATAGCCGCGATCGTTCATCAGCAGCACCACGAGCTCGAGCTGCTCTTGCGCCGCGGTGAAGAGCTCGGCCATGTTCATGGCGAAGCCGCCATCGCCGACCATGGCCACCGCCTTGCGGCCGCGCCCGGCCAGTGCCGCACCGATGCCGAAGGGCAGGCCGGGGCCGATGGCGGCGCCGACCGGATGCACCGCGTCATGCGGGCCCTGCACCGGCATGATCCGGTTGCCCCAGCTGCTGTTGTTGAGCGTGATGTCGCGCACCCAGAGCGCGTCGCGGGGCAGGGCGGCGCGCACCGCCTCGGGGAAGCCGGCATAGGGGCCGAGCGTCTCCCGGTACTCGGCGATGGCCTGCCGCTTCGTCTCGCCGAAGTCCCGGGCATAGCCGGGATCGATGGCAAGCCGGCCCTGCAGGCGCCGCGCCAGGCCCTGCAGGGCGCGCTCCGCATCGGCATTGAGGAAGAAGTCGGTGACGTAGCTGCGGCTCTGCGCCGCCGGATCGACGTCGATCTGGTAGAGCGGCCTGGGCAGCTTCAGCGTGAAGTCGAGCGTCTCGTGCCCGCGCAGGCGCGAGCCCACCACCAGCATGGCGTCGACGGATTGGTAGAAGGCCTCGATGCGCGGCGCGCCATTGCCGTGCAGCGCGCCGAAGCTCATCGGATGGTCCTCGGGCACGGTGCCGCGGCCGTTCCAGGAGCTGACCACGCCGAAGCCGAGATCGAGCAGCGCCCGCGCCCCGGCCCCCGCCGCCTTGGCGCCGTTGCCGAGCCAGAGCATCGGCCGACGTGCCTTCGCCAGCAGCTCGGCCAGGGCGTCGAGCGCGGCGGCATCGGGCTCCAGGGGGGCGGGGATCGGCAGGGTCAGGCTGTCGAGCTCGGGCGGGCGCGGGATGGTGGCGCGCTGCAGGTCGATCGGGATTTCCAGTGTCACCGGCCCCCGTGGCGGGGTCAGCGCCAGGGTGGCGGCACGGGTCAGGAAGCCCAGCGCCGCTTCGGCGTTGGGCAGGCGGAACTGCGCCTTGCAGACAGCGGCCAGCATGGCGCTCTGGCCCGGCACGTCATGCACCGGCCCCATGTCGCGGCCGGCGAAGCGGGTGGCGGTCTGGCCGGTGATGTGCAGCACCGGGCTGCCGCCGAAGCGGGCCTCGACCAGCCCGCCCACCGCATTGGCCGCGCCGGGCCCGGTCGAGCTGAACACCACGCCGAGCGCGTTGGCGACCCGCGCATAGGCGTCGGCCATATGCGCCGCCCCCATCTCGTTGCGCGCCATGACGTAGCGGATGGCGTTGCGCCGGCCGATGGCATCCAGCATCGGGATGTTGTGCACCGAGACGATGCCGAAGCAGTCCTGCACGCCGATGCGCGCCAGGAATTCCGCCACCAGGTCGCCCACCGTGTAGCTGCCGCTCATGGCCCTTGCTGCCTCCCCTTGGTTCTTGGGCGGCAGTGGAGCATGGCCGCGCCAGGGTGTCAGCCCGGCCGGTCCGGGGGGCAATGCCGCGGGGCTGTCGTCGACGCGTCCTAGGGGCCGGGGCGCGTGGAGAGGTGGTGGCCGCCGGTCCCGAGTGCTCGGTGGGGCGCGACGGGGCGGCGGATTCGCCGACCCGCGGCGCCGGCGTGCAGGCGGCCAGCAGCAGGGCCAGGGCGGCGATGGCGGCAAGCGGGGTCATGGATGGTCCCTCCCTGGCGGCTTTGTCATCCGGCCCTGGCAATGCCGGCGCCGTCGGAGGGGTTTCCTCGGGCAGGTTTCCTTAAGATGACCTTAAGCTGACGCCGGCACTCGGCCGGCATCGAACCCCCAGCGGAGGCTCTCCCATGGACTTCTTCTCGCCCGGCAGCGTCTGGCCGGCCCGCGCCCTGATGGTGCTGCGCATCGTCACCGCGCTGCTCTTCCTCGCCCATGGCACGCAGAAGCTGCTGGGCTTCCCGGCCTTCCCCAGCGGCAACGGGCCGGCGCCGATGTCGCTGCCCTGGTTCGCCGGGATCATCGAGCTGGTCGGCGGCCTGCTGCTGCTGGTCGGCGTCTTCGTCCGCCCCGCCGCCTTCCTCATGTCGGGCACCATGGCGGTGGCCTATTTCTGGGCGCATGCGCCGCGCAGCTTCTTCCCCGTCAACAATGGCGGCGACGCGGCGGTCCTCTACTGCTTCCTGTTCCTGTATTTCGTCGTCGCCGGCGGCGGGTCCTGGAACGGGTCCAAGGCTGCCGCCCGGCCCTGAGCGGCGGCCCGCGGCGCGGCGCCGGGCCGCGCCGGTTGACGCGCGGCAGGCCGTGGCCCCAGCCTGCCGGTAGAAGCCAAAGGAGGGGTCCGGCATGGCAGCGCCGCCAGCAGCAACGATGAGCGCGGCGGAGGCCATCGCCTCGCGCCGCAGCATCCGCGGCTTCCTACCCAGGCCGGTGCCGCGCGAGACGCTGGAGGCCATCCTGGCGCTGGCCGCGCGGGCGCCCTCTGGCAGCAACATCCAGCCCTGGAAGCTGCATGCGGTGACGAGCGCGCCGCTGGCCCGGCTGAAGGCGGCGCTGGGCGCGGCGCATGCGGCCGGCGAGCCGGCGCAGCGCGAATACGAATACTACCCGACCCGCTGGCGCGAGCCCTATCTCGCCCGCCGCCGCCAGGTCGGCTGGCAGCTCTACGAGCTGGCCGGGGTGGCGCGCGGCGACCGCGAAGGCGGCCTGCGCCAGCAGGGCCGCAACTTCGACTTCTTCGGCGCCCCGGTCGGGCTGGTCTTCACCATCGATGACGATCTCGAGCAGGGCAGCTGGCTCGACTACGGCATGTTCCTGCAGACCATCATGATCGCCGCCCGCGCCGAGGGGCTCGACACCTGCCCGCAGGCCGCCATCGCCAGCTACCCGGCCATCCTGCGCCGCGAGCTCGGCATCCCGGCGCAGGAGACCATCGTCTGCGGCATGGCGCTGGGCTGGGCCGATCCGGCAGAGCCCGCCAACCGCCTGGTCTCGGCGCGGGAGGCGGTGATGGACTTCGTGACCTTTCACGACGGATGACCGCTCGGGCCTGACGTGACCCTCACCGTAAGCTGATCGGCCGGGCTCTCGGCCGTTTCTCGCCGGCCGCCTAGAAGAGGCGGCAGATGGAAGAGGGATGAGCGCCCCGTGCCCGTGCATCAGTCCGGCGACCTGCAGCTGGCCTATCCGTCGGACTGGACCGACCGCAGCATCACCGCCTTCGCCGCGCCGCCGGGTTCCTGGCGGGTGCTGCCGAATTTCGTGGTGACCCGCGACAGCGGCGGCGGCGCCCGCAGCGCGGCCGATTACGCCGACCGCACGCTGGTCGAGCTCGCCCGCCGCCTGCAGGATTTCCAGCTGCTGCGCCGCAGCGCCGTGACGCTGCAGCAGCATGCGGGCATCGACATGATGTTCACCTGGCACAGCGCCGAAGGCCTGCTGCAGCAGCGCCAGGTCATCCTGCTGCTGCCCGATGACAAGGTCTTTTCCATCGTCGCCTCGGCGCTGCAGTCGGACTTCGCGGCGGTCGAGGAGACATTCACCAAGATGTTCGCCAGCCTGCGCTTTCCCGCCGGCTGAGCCATGCCTGAAGCCGCCCGGCTGACCGACCCGATCGCCCACAGCAGCGCCATGGCCGGGCTGCTGGCGGGGGTGGTGGCCGGCGTGGTCATCGCCGCGGCGGCTGTGGCCATCGTCGGCACCGGCGGCGTCGCGGCGGTGGCGATCGGCGCGGGCATCGCCGCCTCCGGCGCCGGCGGCGGGCTGGCCGGCGCCTATATCGGCGAGCTGATCCCGGGCCCGCCCAGCGGCGCCATCATGACCGGCGCCTTCGACGTCTTCACCGGCGGGCTGCCGCAGGCGCGCGCCACGCGCGACATCTCGCCCTGCGCCGGCATCGCCGGCTTCCACGGCACGCCGCTGATCGCCCAGGGCAGCCCCAGCGTCTTCGTCAATGGCTGCATGGCGGCGCGCAAGGGCGACAAGCTGCTCTGCGGCGCCAGCATCGCCGGCGGCTGCGACACGGTGATCATCGGCGGCGCCGCCACCACCGCGCCGGGGCTGGAGATCGCCGACGAGATCCCGCCCTGGCTGCGCAACACGCTGATCGGGGTCGCCGTGGTCGGCACCGTGGTGGCCACCGGCGGCGCGGCGCTGGCGGTGGGCATCGGCCCGGCGCTGGGCGGCCTCGGCGGCGGGCTGCTGGGTAGCGCCGTGTTGGGCAAGGCCGGCGGCGCGGTGGGCGGTGCCATCGGCGCGGAGTTCGGCGCGCCTGAGCTCGGCGCCCGCATCGGCGAGGTGAGCGGCGGCGCGCTGGGCGGCCTGGGCGGCGGCATGCTGGGGAGTGCGGCCGGCCGCGGCCTGGCCGCGCCGAAGCCCGGCGCGACGCCCGAACTGCCGCCCGCCGCGCCGGAAGCCCCGCCGCCCGCGCCGCCGCCGAAGCCGCCCCCGGCGCCGGAGCCGCCGCCCGCCGCCGCCGGCTCCGGCCCGCAGAAGCCGGTGACGGTCAGCCCGAAGCAGGGGCGGCATATCGAGGGCCAGCAGACCGACCCGAAGCGCGGCACCATCACCGCCGATCCGCAGGAGGTGCTGGACACCCATGCCGGCAAGGGCCAACAGGTCGGCAAGATCCCGGTCGGCGAGCCGGGCTCGAAGGAGCGCATCGACACCGGCGACAAGCCGCTGGGCATCTACCGCCACGCCGACGGGCGCGAGGCGGATACGACGCGCGGCATGATCCACTACGGCAAGGACGGCGCGCATATCGTCCCCGCGCGCCCGGAGGGATGGGTTGAATGAGCGGCACCGAACGGCCCGGCGAAGATCCGAATGCCTGGCGCAAGTGGCAGGAGGAGCTCCGCTGGTCGGCCGAGCATGCCCTGGAATATCCGCCCGGGGACCTGCTGGCCTATTCCTGCGCCGTGGTGCCGGGCAGCCGGCGCGCCCTGCTGAAGGCGCATTTCTCGCGCGCCCCCTCGGAGGAGGCGGTCGACGCCATCCAGGCGGTGGAAAGCGAGGTCGCCGCCTACATGCCCGATGATTTCGAGATCGAGACCGAGGTCGAGGTGGTGCCCGCCGGCGCCGCGCCGCGGCTGCTGCCGGCCATCGCCTTCCAGGCCCCGGCCGCCGCCTGACCTTGAATTCCCTTGCGGAAATAAAATGAAGGCGAAGGGCAACCTGCGCTGAAGCAAGACGTTGCGCCGCGTTCACGACAATGTTGGCGATGATCGCCTTGCCTGGATCGCCGAATTCGACAATCGCCAAGTCGAAGTCAAAAACATGCGAGGAATAAATACGTCATCGCCAACTGGGCCTTCGCCATCTTGGCAATGAATGGGACCGGCCTCTACTTTCCGGACCGATTATCGCAAAAGGGAATGCCAATCCATGTCGGTCCAAGCGCGGCGCGTCGTTGCGGTCTTCACCTCGCTCAGCCTGCTCGCCGGCTGCGCCACGCCGCTGACGCGGGAAGGCCGCATCGGCGCCGATGACGGCTCCGACAGCTGCCGCAGCCAGCTGGTCGCCCTCGACAGCACGGGCAATTTCTTCGCCGAGGACATCCTGAAGGGGGCCGCCCTCGGCGCGGTCGGCGGCGCGCTGCTCGGCGGCGCCATCGGGCAGAACTGGCGCGGGGCGGCGATCGGCGCCGCGACCGGCGCGGCGGCGGGGGCGGCGGGCGGCTATCTCTACGCCCAGCAGCAGCGCAACCGGGACCAGGCCAGCCTCTCCGCCTCGATCGCCACCGATCTGGAGCGCGAGAATGCCGAGCTGGACCGCACCCAGCTGGCCTTCGACCAGCTGATGGATTGCCGCTTCCGCCAGGCGCAGACCATCCGCGCCGGCGTCGCCAATGGCACGATCGACCGCGCCACCGGCCAGGCGCAGATGGCGCAGCTGCGCGAGCGCACCCAGCGCGAGATCGCCCTGGCCGAGAGCATCAGCCAGAGCGTCAACAAGCGCGGCGCCGAGTTCGACACCGCGGTCGAGAGCGTGGCGCCGGGCGCGACCAAGAACGTCTCGCGCGACATGGCCTTCCGCAACGCCCAGGTGGCGCGCGCCACGCCGCTGCGGCTGCGCCCCGATGCCGCCTCGCCGGAGATCGGCAATGTCGATGCCCGCAGCGCGGTGAAGGTGCGTCCGGTCAGCGCCAACTACGCCCTGGTCGAGACCGCCTCGGGCCAGCGCGGCTATGTCACCACCGACAGCTTCGCCAACCGCCGCGCCATCGGCACGGCGCCGGTGACGCGCACCGCCGTCTCCGGCGACGCCCGCTCGCTGGCCGCCAGCAACATCGCCCGCCGCGACAACTTCGCGGAGAGCGTGACGCAGGCCAAGACCGCCGCCGCCAGCGGCTTCGAGCTGGCCGCGAGCTGAGCATGCTGCGCCGGCTGCTGCTGGCCTGCTTGCTGATCCTGCCGCTTCCCCTTGCGGGGGCGGCAGGCCAGGGGCTGGCCGAACCACCGCAGCAGCCGATCCTCAGGATCGAGACGGGGGCGCATACCGCCCCCGTCGCGCGTCTGGCGACCGATGCCGCCGGGCGCCTGCTGGCCAGTGTCAGCGACGACAAGACCCTTCGCCTCTGGTCGCTGCCCGATGGCACGCCGCGCGGCGTGCTGCGCCCGCCGATCGGCCCGGCCGAGGAGGGCGAGCTCTATGCCGTGGCGCTCTCCGCCGATGGCAGCCGCGCCTTCGCCGCCGGCAGCACCGGCCGCGCCTGGGACGGCTTCTTTTCGATCTATGTCTTCGACACCCAGACGGGGCGGCTGGCGGCGCGGCTGCCGGGCCTGCCCGCGCCGGTGCAGCATCTGGCGGTCTCACCGGACGGCACGCGGCTGGCCGCGGCGCTGGGCGGGCGCGCCGGCATCCGCGTCTGGGACGCGCGCAGCGGCCGCCCGGTCTTCGAGGATACCTCCTACGGCGGCCCGGCACGGATGCTGGCCTTCGACGCGCAGGGACGCCTGGCCAGCACCGCCGCCGATGGCAAGGTGCGGCTGTACGACGCGCGCGGCCGCAAGATCGCCGAGCGTGCCGTGCTGGCCAATGCGCGGCCCTTCGGCCTGGCGGTCTCGCCGGACGGCACGCTGCTGGCCGTGGGCTTCGAGGACCGGCTGCGCATCGAGGTGCTGGCGCTGCCCGATCTGAAGACCGTCGCCCAGCCCGATGTCACCGGCCTGCAGGGCGAGGGACTGCCGGCGGTCACCTGGGCCAGCGACGGGCGCGGCGGCGTGCAGCTCTATGCCGCCGGCTATGCCCGCAACGAGGGCGCCCCCCAGCCGGCCGCCGCGACCCTGAACAAGCAGGCCGAGGCGCCCGGCGCCGGCGGCCGCGGCATCCGCCCGCCGTCCGCCCAGCCGGAGGCGGCGCGGCCGACCGCCGTGCCGGCGGCGCCTTCCGCCGCCCTGCCGCGCCGCTTCGTCATCCGCCGCTGGGCCGATTTCGGCCTGGGCCCGGCGCAGGACATCGCCGCCGCCCGCGATTCCATCGCGCAGCTGCTGCCGCTGCCGCAGGGCGGGCTGGCCTTCGCCGCCGCCGATCCGGGCTGGGGCCGCATCGCCCCCGATGGCCGCCTGGCGCTGCCGCCGCGCCCCGGCACCGCCGAGTTCCGCGCCACCGGCGACAGCCTGGCGGTCAGCGAGGACGGCATGCAGCTGCGCTTCGTGGCGCGCGCCGACCTGCCGCCGCTGGCCTTCGATGTCGCCAGCGGCCAGCTCGGCCGGGCGCCACAGGATGCCTCGATGACCGGCGGCTCGGAAAGCGGTCCGGGCATCCGGCTGACGCAATGGCGCAATTCCAGCCAGCCGCGGCTGAACGGCCGCCCGCTGGCGCTGGGCGAGGGCGAGTTCGCCCGCAGCGTCGCGGTGCTGCCGGACGGTTCCGGCTTCCTGCTCGGCACCGACACGCATCTCCGCCTGTTCGATGCGCGCGGTTCCCTGCTGGATGCGCTGCCGGGACCGGGGGCGACCTGGGGCCTCGCCCTGGCCGGCCATGGCAGTCTGGCGGTCGCGGCGCATGCGGATGGCACGCTGCGCTGGTACGGCCTGGCCGGCCAGAAGATTGCCGAGCGCGCCGCCTTCTTCCTGCAGCCATCCTCGCTGCGCTGGGTGATGTGGACGCCGGAGGGGCTGTTCGACCATGCCGCCTCGGGCGGCCAGGAGCTGGTCGGCGTGCATCTGAACGAGGGCCGCGCGGCGACGCCGGAATGGGCCAGCTTCCAGCAGGCCTATCGCGCGCTCTATGCGCCGGCGGCGGTGCGGGCGCGGGTCAGCGGCGAGATGCCGCGGGCCGATGTCCTGGCCGGGCTGCGCGCGAAGATCGGCCACACGCCGCTGGCCCGCGCCGGCGAGATCTGCGCCGTGCTGCCCGATGGCAGCTGCCCGGCGCTGGACTGGCAGGCGGCGGTGCTGCCGGCCGAGGCCACCGCGCTGCGCTTCAGCGTGCTGCCGCAGGATCGCGGCCTCGGGCTCGGGCCGCTCGACGTGCTGCTGAACGGGCGCATCGCGGCGCGGATCGACGCGCCGCGGATGGTGGCCGATGCCGGAGGAGGCTCGGGGACCCGCGCCGAGGCCACGCCGTTCCAGGCGGAGGTGCCGCTGGACCCGGGGCCGAACACCGTCACCACGCGGCTCTACGCCGCCGACCGGGCGCTGTTCTCGGAAGGCCCGGGGCTGGAGCTGCGGCGCGAGGGCCAGGCAGCGCCGCCGCCCGGGGCCGGGCGTCTCGTCGTGCTGGCCGTCGGCGTCAACGATTATGGCGATGCCGCGCGCAACCTGCGCTATGCCGTGCCAGATGCGCGGACGGTGGTGGAGGCGCTGCGCACCGGCAGCGCCGGGCTGTTCGAAGGTGTCGACACCACGCTGCTGCTGGATGCCGAGGCCTCGCGCGAGGGCGTGCTGAAGGCGCTGGCCGATGCCGCCCGCCGCGTCCGCCCGCAGGATACTTTTGTTTTCTATGTCGCCGGCCACGGGGTGCGGGTCGAGGATAACGGGCGGTTCCTGTTCCTGCCGGCCGATATCGGCGCGCCGCGCAGCATGGCGGAAGCGGCGCGGCGCGCGATCGACGACGACGCGCTGATCGCGGCGCTGGCCCGCATCCGCGCGCGGGACGGATTCCTGCTCATCGACACCTGCTATGCGGGCCAGATTGCGCTCGACAGCCTGTCCGCGCTGGGCAACGAGACCGGCCGCTTCCTGCTGGCGGCGGCGTCCTCGGTGCAGGAGGCGCTGGACAGCTATGACGACCGCAACGGCGTTTTTGCCTATGCGCTGCGCGAGGGGTTGCAGGGCCGTGCCGCGCGCGACGAGGATGGCCGGGTGAGCGCGCTGGCCCTGGGCGAGTATGTCTCGCGCCGCGTGCCCGAGCTGGCGGCCGAGAAGCGCCATCGCCAGAATGCGGTGTTCCGCACCGCAACACGCGACCTGCGCAGCTTCCCCATGGCGCAGGTCGCGAAATAGCCAACGGACAGAAAGAGAAGGGGGCGCGGGGGAATTCCTTCCCCCGCAGCTTGCCTGTTTGAGCGGGTGATTCACGCCTTTCGACGCGTCCGCCTCAGGCGATCACCCGCTACACGCGAATGATGTCGCGATGCATCCGGGCGAAGGCGCGCACATCCTGCACCTTCACCATGGTCAGTGCTTGGCGCCAGTGCCGGCGCATGTCCGGGATGAAGAGCTGGATGACATTGCGGTTGCCGCTATAGCCCTTTCCCGCATCGACGCCGTTGCGGCCGAGATAGCGCCCGGTGATCTCCACCGGCCGCCCGCGCCCTTCATAGGCATCGATCGGCGCCTGGAAGACGGCGGTGATCACCACATCCGCGTGGCTCCACTCCCAGGGCACCGCCAGGTAGTGGCGCGCCATCTGCGACAGGTTCATCCCCGTCGCCGCGCAGCCCTCCATGATCTTGTGCAGCTGGTCGTATTCGATCCACCAGCCGCCGCCCATCTTGGCATCGTCCGAGCCATTGGCATCGGCGAAGCGGTAATAGACGGTGCGGCCCTGGTAGAGGCGGGTGCGGTTGGGCTCCTCGATGCCGCCATTGCGCTCGACGGCGGTGCCGTGCTGCGGCCGGCCGTACCAGTCTTCGGTGTTGAAGCCCTTGGCGCGCAGCAGCCAATGGGGCTGGTGGAAGGCTTCCTCGTTCAGCGCCTGCATGCAGCGCACCTCCGCGGCGATGGAATGCCCGTCTCTAGGCCGGCGCCTCCCGCCCCGCCAAGCCGGCCGGCCGCCGCTTCACGTCGTTGTCGGCGACAGGGTCGATCAAGAAAGCGTTTTCTCGCAACGGGGGTGGTGCCCCTCCCTTTTCGCGAATGATCGTGACAGAAAGCAGGTGGTCGGCGCCCGGGGCGCGGCCCGACCAGGAGGAGAGCTGCCATGTCGGCCGGTTTCGTTCAGGCAGACCGCCTGCTGCAGATGACGACGCCGCTCGGCCCGGATGTGCTGGTGCTGCGCGCGCTGGAGGTGACCGAGGCGATCGGCCAGCTCTTCACCATCGAGGCGGAGGCGATGTCGGAACGCGACGACATCCGCGCCGAGGAGCTGATCGGCCGCGGCATCACCTGCACCGTGCAGGCGCCGGGCCGCGAACCGCGCCACTTTCACGGGCTGGTGCAGGGTTTCTCCCGCGCCGGCGACTATGGGCGGGGAACGAGCCTGTACCGGATCACCGCGGTGCCGCGGCTGTGGCAGCTCAGCCGCACCGCCGATTGCCGCATCTTCCAGAACCAGAGCGCCCAGCGCATCGTGCAGACGCTGCTGGAGGAAGGGCATGTCAGCCCGGTGCGCTTCGGCAACCTGCCCTCGGCGCCGCGCAACTACTGCGTGCAGTGGAACGAGACCGACCTGGATTTCGTGCAGCGCCTGCTGGACGAGGTCGGCGCCGGCTATTTCTTCCGCCACGAGATGGGCGAGCACACGCTGCACGTCACCGGCGCCAATGCCGATTTCCCGGCCATTCCCTGCCCGCCGGTGACCAACCGGCCGGGTGCCGAGAATGGCGGGCCGGACAGCGTCTGGGGCTGGACGGCGGCGGTCGAGCAGCGGCCGGGCAAGTCGGAAGCGGTCGACTTCGACCAGCTGCGCCCCGGCGCGCTGCTGAAGGCGCAGGCCAGCACGGTGATGAGCACCTCGGCCGCCGAGGCCGAGATGTATTCCTGGCCCGGCAACCAGACGGCGCGCCCCGATGCCGATCCGGCGCGGCTGCAGATGGAGCGCGACGAGGCCGCGGCCGAGCGGGTCCGCGCCGAGGGTGGCGAGCCCGCCATCTTCGCCGGCGGAAGGCTGCAGGTGGCGCCGGCGCTGGGTGCTGCGCCGGTGCCCTGGCTGGTGACCAGCGTGGTGCACCGCGCCCGCGACGACAGCCATATCGCCGGCGGCAGCAGCAGCCATTACGGCAATTCCCTGGTGCTGATCCCGGCCGAGCGCACCTGGCGCGGGGCGGCGGCGCATCCGCGCCCGACCATGCCCGGCCTGCAATCGGCCATCGTCACCGGCCCGCAGGGCGGCGAGATCCATTGCGACGAGCATGGAAGGGTGAAGGTGCATTTCCACTGGGACCGCGCCGGGCCGAGGAGCGACGGCTCCTCCTGCTGGGTGCGGGTGGCGCAGCCCTGGGGCGGCGCCTGGGGCGGCACCTGGTTCCTGCCGCGCGTCGGCGACGAGGTGCTGGTCGGCTTCATGGATGGCGATCCGGACAAGCCGGTCGTCATCGGCAGCCTCTACAACGACGTCGCGCGGCATCCGCATGCGCTGCCGGGCAACATGACGCAGAGCTGGATCACCTCGCGCTCCTCGAAGGGCGGCGGGCCGGAGAATGCGAACATCCTCCGCATGGAGGACAAGATGGGCGCCGAGGAACTCTACCTGCAGGCGGAGAAGGACATGAACGTCCTGGTGCGCGACAACCGCGACACCACCCTGCAGCGCGGCAACGAGACGCTCACGGTGCAGAAGGGCGACATCGCCGTCACCGCCGAGCAGGGCAAGATCGCCATCGAGGCGATGCAGTCGATCACGCTGACCGTCGGCGGCTCGAAGATCACCATCGACCCGACCGGCATCACCCTGGAGGCGACGCTGATCACCGCCCGCGCCGGCGGCACCGCCCGCATCGAGGCGCCGCTGATCCAGGAGGAGGCGTCGGGCTCGATGATCCTCAAGGGCGGCATCGTCCACATCAACTGACGCCAAGCCCCGCCATGACCCCCCCCCATCCCGGCAAGCTCGGCGGCGCCGTCGCCCCGCTGCTGCCCTGGCTGGCGCTCGACGCCGACGGCCAGGCCTGCCTGCGCGGCGCTGCCGACGCGGCCGAGGGGGTGGCGCGGCTGGAGCGGCAGGGACGGGTGACCGATGCCCTGCGGCTGGCCGCCTATGCGCTGCCGAAGCGCGAGGCGGTGTGGTGGGCCTGCATGGCCGCCCGCGCCACGCCACCGCGCGCCCTGGTGCCGCTGGAGGCCGAGGCCCTGCAGGCGGCCGAATCCTGGGTGCGCCGCGCCGACGAGGCGGTGCGCCACCGCTGCATGGCGCTGGCCATGGAATCCGGCTGCCGCGGGCCCGAGGCCTGGGCCGCCATCGCCGCCTTCTGGTCCGGCCGCTCGATCGCGCCGCCGGGCGCCGCGCCGGTGGCGCCGGCCGCGCATCTGACCGGCGTCGCGGTGACCGGCGCCCTCGCCCTGGCCGCGGTGCGCGGCGACCCGGCGCGCGCGGCGGCGCGCCACGAACGTTTTCTCTCGGCGCTGCGCGACATCGCGGCGGGCGGTGCCGGGCGCCTGTCGGTGGAGGAACCCGCATGGAGCTGACCCTTTCCGTCCTCCGCTGCCCCGACAGCGCGGTGCCCGAGACGCGCCAGGCGCGCGGCGACTTTTCCATCGGCCGGGGGGCCGGGAATGACTGGGTGCTGGCCGATCCGGACCGCGTGCTGTCGAAGCGGCATTGCGTCCTCGAGTTCCGCGCCGGCGGCTGGCAGATCCGCGACCTCTCGACCAATGGCTGCTTCCTGAACGGGGCGGCGGCCCCGGTCGGGCGCGACAGAACCGCGCCGCTGGCCGATGGCGACCGGCTGCGGCTCGGCGCCTGGGAGATCGAGCTGCGCGTCGCCGCCGGGGCAGGGGCCTCGTCGCCCGGCAGCGCCTGGGGCGGTGGCGATCCCTTCGCCGCGCCGCCGCCGTCCGGCCCGGCCGCGCCGCCGCTGCCCTTCGGCGGGCCGCCGCCGGGCGCCGCGCTGGACCCGCTCTTCGATCCGATGGCGGCCGCCCCGCCGCCGCGCCGCCCCTTCGGCGAGACCGGGCCCGAGGCGCCCGACCCCTTCGGCGAGGGCGAGGCGCCGATGCCCGACCACCGGCCCTCGGCGCATGACGCCTTCACCCCGCCGCCGACGCGCAGCGCCAGCCTGATCCCGGATGACTGGGACCTGGACCTGCCGGCCGCGGCGCCGCCGCCGCTGGCGCAGCCGGTATCCCCGTTTCCGTCCGCGCCGCCCGCGCCACCGCCCGCCGCGCCGCTGCCCTTCGTGGCAGCGGAACCGCCGCCGCCGCCTGCTGCCCCGCCGCCCGCCCCGCAGCCCACCCCCGTGCCGCCAGCCCCGCCGGGCGGCGAGGCGGCGGCGCTGGCCGCCTTCCTGCAGGGTGCCGGCCTGCCGCCGCATGCGCTGACCGGGGCCGATGCCGCGGCCGCCCTGCGCGCCGCCGGCGCCGTGACGCGGGTGGCCGTCGCCGGGATCCGCGCCTTGCTGATCGCGCGGGCCGATATCAAAAGAGAATTCCGCATCGAGCAGACCATGCTGCGCGTGGCGGGCAACAATCCGGTGAAATTCGCTGCCTCCGACCTGGCCGCGCTGCAGGCGCTGCTGAGCGATCCGGAGAGCGGCGCGCTGGAGGAGACGGTGGCCGACCTCGCCGCGCATCAGGCAGCGACCCTGGCGGCGACCCAGGCGGCGGCGCGGGCCCTGCTGTCGCGGCTGTCGCCGGCGCCGCTGGAAGCCGCCGATACCGGCGGCGGGCTGATGCCAGGCGCGAAGGAGAAGCGGCTGTGGGAGGCCTACAAGGCCCTGCACCGCCAGACCGTCGCGCAATTCGACGATGATTTCGACAGCGCCTTCGGCAAGGCCTTCGCCCGGGCCTATGAGGATGCGGCGCCAGGACGAGGAGGGCGGGACTAGCCATGGTCTGGACCGACAAGGTCGTCTGGCAGGAAGGCATGTTCCTGCGCGCCCAGCATTTCCAGCAGCAGGACCGCTATCTGGAGCATCTGGTGCAGGCGCGCTCCGCGCCGCTGCGCCCGCATCCCTGGGGCCTGACCGAGCTGTCGCTCGATCGCGACCTGCTGGCGGCGGGGAAATTCGCCATCGCCAATGCCGCCGGCGTGCTGGAGGATGGCACGCCCTTTGCCATCCCCGGCACCGCCGACCAGCCGCCGCCGCTCGATCTTCCCGAGGGCACGCGCAACCAGGTGGTCTATCTCGCCGCGCCGATCCGCCAGCCGGGCAGCCCGGAGGTGGCCTTCGGCGAGATGCCGGAGCTGTCCGGCGCACGCTACGGGCTGCGCAGCTTCGACGCCTTCGACACCCATTCCGACAGCACCCAGCCGGCGGAGCTGCAGGTCGGCCGCCCGCGACTGCGCTTCCTGCTGGAGGGCGAGGAGCGGGCGGGCTTCACCTGCCTCGGCCTCGCCCGCATCGTCGAGGTGCAGAGCGACCGCCGCGTCATCGTCGATGAGCGCTTCATCCCGCCCTGCCTGCGCGTCTCCGCCTGGCCTGCCATCGGCAACCTGGCGCCGGAGCTGGTCGGCATGCTGGGTCAGCGCGCCGAGGCGCTCGCCGCCCGCCTGTCGCAGCCCGGCGCCCGCGGCGTCGCCGAGGTCGCCGATTTCCTTCTCCTGCAGACGCTGAATCGCTGGCTGCCGCTGCTGGCCCACTGGTCGGATGCCGGGAACATCCACCCTGAGGCGCTGTTCTCCGTCCTGGTGCAGATGGCCGGCGAGCTCGCCACCTTCACCGATCCGGGGCGGCGCGCACGGCCCTATCCGGCCTATCGGCATGACGATTTGCAGCGCGCCTTCTCGCCGGTCGTTGCCGATCTGCGCCGCGCGCTGTCCATGGTGCTGGAGACCAATGCGGTCGCCATCTCGCTGCAGGAACGCCGCCACGGCGTGCGCGTCGGCCCGCTGATGGATCGCAGCCTGCTGCGCGCCAGCCAGTTCGTGCTGACGGTGCAGGCGGAAGTGCCGGGCGAGCAGCTGCGCCGCCTCTTCCCCAACCAGGTCAAGATCGGCGCCGTCGAGCATATCCGCGAGCTGGTCAATGTCGCGCTGCCCGGCATCGCGGTGCGGCCGCTGCCGGTCGCACCCCGGCAGATCCCCTTCAATGCCGGGGCGACCTATTTCGAGCTCGATCGCGGCAGCCCGCATTGGCAGCAGATGCAGGCCTCGGGCGGCTTCGCCATCCATGTCTCGGGTGAGTTCCCCGGCTTGCAGATGGAGCTCTGGGCGATCCGCGGATGAGCGACAACCCCTTTTCCGAACCGGAAGACGAGGCCGACCGCACCATCATCCGCGGCCCGCAGCCGCGCGCGCCGCAGCACGCTTCCGGCGGTGCGCTGCCCTTCGCCGCCCCGGGCGCCATGCCCGCCATGGCCGCGCCCGCCAGCGCCGCCGCGCGGGAGATCGAGGCGTTGCCGCGCACCGGCACTTCGCCGCTGGCCGCCGCCGCCGCGCCGCTGCTGGAGCTGCTGGCCCAGCTGAGCCAGGCCACCCATGTCGCCGACCCGGAGGCGCTGCGCCAGGGCGCCATCCGCGCGCTGCGGCAGTTCGAGGCCGAGGCCCGCGCGGCGGACACCAGCCCCGACCAGCTGCGCGCCGCGCATTACGCGCTCTGCGCGGCGCTGGACGATGTGGCGCTGGCCACCCCCTGGGGCCCGCCCAGCCCCTGGGGGGCGCAGTCGCTGGTCTCCTCCTTCCACCAGGAGGTGCGCTCGGGCGAGCGCTTCTTCGACCTGCTCTCGGGGATGCAGCGCGATCCGGGACGCTACCGGCACGCGCTGGAAGTGGCCTATCTGACCCTCGCCTTGGGCATGCAGGGCCGCTACCGCCTGGCGCGTGGCGGCGGCATGGAGCTCGACCGCATCCGCGAGGGGCTGTTCCAACTTCTCGCCCAGCTGCGCGGGCCATTCGAAAGAGAGCTGTCGCCGCATTGGCGCGGCGTCACCGCGCCGCACACCCCGGCGCGGCGCCAGGTGCCGGCCTGGGTGGCGCTGCCGGTGGCGCTGGCTCTGCTCGGCTTCGGCTATCTGTTTCTCAGTTTCGACCTGAATGCGCGCTCCGACGATCTCTTCGCGCGCCTTGCCGGATTGCCGCCCGGCAAGCCGCCGGAGATCGCCCGCAGCGCCCCCCCGGTGCCGCCCGCGCCGCCGCCACCCCCGCCGCCCAGCGCCGCGCCGCCGCGCCCGACGCTGGCCGCGCGATTGAGGGAATTCCTGGCGCCCGAGATCGCCCAGGGCCTGGTCACCGTCACCGGCGATGCCCAGCGCACCATGGTCCGCATCAAGGGCACCGGCATGTATGCCTCGGGCTCCGCCGCGCTGAACGACCGCTTCGCGCCGCTGCTGCGCCGCATCGGCCAGGCCATCGCCGAGGAGGATGCGGCCCGCACCCAGATCCTCGGCCACTCCGACAACCAGCCGATCCGCACTGTGCGTTTTCCGTCGAACTTCCACCTGTCCCAGGCCCGCGCCGAGGCGGCATTGGAAGAGATCCGCCGCGCTTCCGGGCTGGAGGCCGCGCGCTTCCAGGCCGAGGGCCGCGGCGACAGCGAGCCGGTCGGCGACAACCGCACCCCGGAGGGCCGCGAGGCCAACCGCCGCATCGAGGTGCTGGTGCTGAACCGGCGGGAGAATTGAGATGGAGACGCTGATCTCCGCCTTCGCCAGCATTCCGGCCCTGGCCGGGCTGGCGGCGGTGCTGGTGCTGCTGCCGGTCATCTGGATGTTCATGCCGCTGCTGGGCTTCGGCAGCACGCGTCCCTTCGAGGACCCCTGGTCCCGCGCCGTCATCTGTCTGCTGGTTGTCGCCATCTATCTGGGCCTGACCTGGTGGCGGGCGCGGCAACGACGCGCGCGCGACCGGGCGCTGACCGATGCGGTGGCCAGCGCCGCCCCGGAAGAGGAGGACCGCAGTGCCGAGGAAACCGCGGCACTGAAAGAAAACCTGGAGAAGGCGCTTTCCACGCTCCGTCGCAGCGCCGCCCGGCAAGGAAACTTCCTGTATGAGCTGCCCTGGTATGTGCTGATCGGCCCGCCGGGCAGCGGCAAGACCACGGCCATCGCCCGCTCCGGCCTGGAATTCCCGACCGGCGAGGGCAAGCTGCCCGGCATTGGCGGCACCCGCCATTGCGACTGGTGGCTCTCCGACCGCGCGGTGCTGCTCGACACCGCCGGCCGCTACACCACCCAGGATTCCGATGCCGCCGCCGACAAGGCCGGCTGGGATTCTTTTCTGTCCATCCTGAAGAAGACCCGGCCGCGGCAGCCGTTGAACGGCGTCATGGTGGCCTTCGGCGTCGATACCCTGGCCTCGCTGACCGCCGAGCAGCGCGAGCAGCATGCCCGCACCATCCGCCGTCGCGTGCGCGAGCTGGAGGAAAAGCTGGGGCAGCGCCTGCCGGTCTATCTGCTGGTCACCAAGGCCGACCTGCTGCCCGGTTTTTCGGAAACCTTCGACGATCTCGACCGCGAGACACGCGCCCAGGTCTGGGGCTTCACCTTCCCGCTGGAGAAGGGCCCCGAGGGCGCCACCCCGCGCTTCGGCGCTGAATTCCAGGCGCTGCTGGCGCGGCTGCAGGAACGGCTGCTGGAACGCCTGCAGGCCGAGCGCGGCCCGACCCAGCGCGCCGCCATCGCCGCCTTCCCGGCGCAGCTGGCCTCGCTGGAGGCGCCGCTCGCCGCCTTCGCCCAGGCCGCCTTCGCCGGCACGCGGCTCGACCCGGCGCTGATGCTGCGCGGCGTCTATCTGACCTCGGGCACCCAGGAAGGCTCGCCGATCGACCGGCTGACCGGGGCCATGGCGCGCAGCTTCGGCCTCGATGCCCGCCGCGTCGCCCAGGTCTCCGGGCAGCAGGGGCGCAGCTTCTTCCTCGGCCGGCTGCTGCGCGACGTTGTCTTCAACGAGGCGCGGCTCGCTGCCCGCGACCGTGGTGCGGAACGCCGTCGCCGCTGGGTGACGGTGGGCGCCTGGTCCCTGGCCCTGCTGCTGGTGCTGGGCGGCGCCGGCTGGGGCTGGTCGATCCGCGCCGGGGAAATTGCCCGCGCCGAGGCCATGGAGGCCGCCATCGCCAAGGCCGAGGCGGCGGCGCAGGGCATCCCCTTCGACCCGGTCACCGATGGCGAGCTGCTGCGCGTCCTGCCCTATCTGGACGCCGCCCGCGACCTGCCGCCGGCGGCCGGCATCGCCGCCGCCACCGGCATCGGACTGGACCAGGCCGAGAAGCTTTTGGCCGGCGGCAAGCTGGCCTATCGCCATGCGCTGGACCGCACCCTGCTGCCGCGGCTGCTGGCCCGGCTGGAGCAGCAGATCCGCGCCGAGCTGCAGCGCCCGGAAGTGCTCTACCAGGCGACCCGCGCCTATCTGATGCTGGGCCGCCAGGGGCCGATGGATGCTTCCCTGCTCCGTGGCTGGATCGCCGCCGACTTCGCCCGCGCCTATCCCGGCGCGCTGCACCAGCCGCAGCGCGAGGCGCTGCTGGGCCATCTCGACGCCCTGCTGGCGCAGGATTTCCACCAGTATCCGGTCGATGGCGCGCTGGTGGACACGGCGCGGCGCGTCTTCTCCCGCCTGCCGATGGCCGAGCGCGTCTGGTCGCGCCTGGCCGCCTCGGCCGCCGAGGTGCCGCCCTGGCGCCCCGCCGATGCGCTGGGGGCGGGGGGGCAGCGCTTCTTCACCCGCGCCTCCGGCAAGCCGCTGACCGAGGGCGTGCCCGGCCTCTACACCCTGGCCGGGCTGCAGCAGAAGCTGTTGCCGGCGCTGCCCGGCGCCGTCCGCGCCGCCGCCGCCGAAGGCTGGGTGCTGGGCCCCGAGGCCGCCGCCGCCGGCGTCGAGGACCCGGCGCAGCTCGAGGCCGCCGTGCTGGCCCTCTATGCCCGCGACTATGGCGATGCCTGGCAGGCCATGTTGGACGATCTGGTGCTGCCGCCTTTCGCCGGCCTGCCGGCCGCGGCCGAGGGGCTGAACATCCTGGGCGCGCCCAACTCGCCGCTGCGCGACATCCTGCGCTCCGTCTCGCGCGAGCTGACGCCGAGCGCGGTGGCGGAAAAGGTCGCGCCCCAGGGCGGCGGCGCCCCGGTGCCCACCGGCCCCGCCGCCGAGATCGGCCGCATCGTCGAAACCCGCTTCTCTGCCCTGCTGGCGGCTTCCGGCGCGCCCCTGGAAGAAATCCTGAAGACGGTGAGCGAGCTCTATGTGCAGGTGGCGCAGCTGGCCTCGCTGCCGCCGGGCACCGCGCTGCCGCCGCCCTCGCCGGGGATGCTCGACCCCGGCCAGCGCCTGCTGGCCGAGGCGGCGCGCCAGCCGGAGCCGCTGGCCAAATGGCTGCGGGCCCTGGCGCAATCGACCCAGGCGGCGCGGGCCGGCGGTGCCAAGGCGGCCATCGCCGCCGCCGCCGCGCAGCAGCTGGCGCCGCTCTGCCGCGCCATCGAGGGCCGCTTCCCGCTGCGCCGCGACGGCGCCGATATCCCGGTCGACGATTTCGCCCGGCTCTTCGCCCCGGGCGGCGCGCTGGACCAGTTCTTCGTGCAGAATGTCCGCCCCTATGCCGATACCAGCCAGGAGCCCTGGCGGCCGATGGCGACCGACGGGCTGGCGCCGCCGGTCAGCGCCGCCGACCTCGCCCAGTTCCAGCGCGCCCAGGCGATCCGCGACGCCTTCTTCCCCGGCATGGCCGGGGGCGGCTTGCGCTTCGAGCTGATCCCGCAGGGCCTCGACATGGGCTCGACCAGCGCCGTGCTGGAGGCCGAAGGCGTGCGCAACGAGCTGCCGGCCGGTGGCGGCGGGCGGCCGGTGCTGCTGTCCTGGCCATCGCGCGGCAACACCACGCTGGCCTTCGAGCCGCCGGCCATGGCCGGGCCGCTGGCCCTCGATGGCGGCTGGTCGGCGCTGCGGCTGGTGCTGGGGCGGCAGAGCACGCTGCAGCGCCTGGCCGGCGAGCGCTATCGCCTGACCGTCAGCCAGGGCGACCGCGCCGCCGTCTTCGAGCTGCGCGCCGGCAGCAGCATCAACCCCTTCAACCTGCCGGAGCTGTCGCGCTTCCGCTGCCCGAGCCTGGCGCCATGACCGGGCTCTACGGCAAGCTGCCGGCGCATGGCGACTTCGTCCGCCGCCGCCTGCCGGCCGAGCTGGTCGTTGCCTTCGACGGCTGGGCCGCCGCCGGGCTGCAGGCCGCCGAGGCACGGCTGGGCGCGGCAAGCTTCGCCGCGCGCCATGCCGCCACGCCCTGCTGGTGCCTGGCCCTGCCGGCTGGTGCCTGCGGCGAGCAGCCGGTCAGCGGCGTGCTGGCCCCCTCGCGCGACGCCGTCGGCCGCCGCTTCTTTGTCCTGTTGGCGGCGCCGGTGATGCCGCCAGGGGAGGACTGGTTCGCCGCGCTGCAGCAGCTGGCAGGTCGCGCCCTGGCAGAGAACTGGGATGCCGATCGCCTGGCTGCCGCGCTGCCGGCGCCTTCCGGCGAAAGCCTGGCGAGCGGCTGGTGGCACGCGACCCAGGACTGGCCCGTCCCGAAGCTGATCCCGCCGGAGCACGTCTTCCAACTGCTGGGGACGGCATGAGCGGCTTCCGCTCCGATGCCTGCACCCATGCCGGCACGCTGCGCCGCCGCAACGAGGATGCGGTGGTGCAGCGCCCCGATCTCGGCCTCTGGGCGGTGGCGGATGGCGCCGGCGGGCATGGCGGCGGCGATGTCGCGGCCGCCGCCGCCGCCGCCGCGCTGGAAGGCGTGCCGCCCGGTCTCTCGGCGGTGGAGATGCTGACGCAGATCCGGCTGCGGCTGGGCGCGGCCGATGCCGAGCTGCGCCGCCGCGCGGCCGCCCTCGGCCCCGGCCGGGTCATGGCGACGACCGTGGTGGCGCTGCTGCTGCGCCAGGCGCATTTCGCCTGCCTCTGGGCCGGCGACAGCCGCGCCTACCGGCTGCGCGGCGGCGTGCTGAAGCCGCTGACCCGCGACCACAGCCTGGTGCAGCAGATGATCGATGCCGGCGAACTGGACGCCGAGGAGGCCGAGCGCCACCCGCAGGCCAATGTCATCCTGCGCGCCATCGGCGGCGGCGAGGCGGGGGCGGAGCTGGAGAAGATCTCCGGCGCCGTGCTGCCGGGTGATCTGTTCCTGCTGTGCAGCGACGGGCTGTTCAAGGCGGTGCCGGAGGCGTCGCTGGCGCAGCTGCTGGAGCAGGGGGCGGATGCCCGGGCGCTGATCCAGGCGGCGCTGCAGGCCGGGGCGCGCGACAATGTCAGCGCCATCGTGCTGCGCCAGCGCGCCGGTGCCCAGCCCGAGGACACGGTGCAGCCGCATCGCTGAGCGCCAGGCACGAAAAAGCCGCGGCGGCCTCGCGGCCGCCGCGGCGGTCTCCGCCTGTTACGAGCGCTTGGCGGTCGCCAGGTCGTAGGTGCTGGAGGAATTGCTGCCCGACTGGTCGTCGCCGATCGTGCCGTAGGACATCTCGATCTTGTCGAAGTTCAGGCTGACCGTCTCGTTCGGCCGGTCACCGCCCGAGCTCAGCGTGAAGCCGCTGACGCCAGCCCCGGTCAGGGTGTAGCGCAGATAGGGCTGCACGCCGCCGCCGGTCTGGGTGCGGACGAAGGTGATGACGACCTCATGGTCGAGCTTGCCGTAGAGCGATTCCTCGAACAGCTTGATCGAGGCGCCGTCGGTCAGCTTGGTGACGGTGACCTCGCTGACGCTGGCCTCCGAGGATTCACGCGTCGAGGTGCCGCGCGCGGTGGAGATGCCGCGGCCGACGCCAAGCTGGAAGGACTGCAGCTCGATCTGCTTCTCGAAGCCCTGGGTGGTGCTCTCGCCGTCCACGCCCTGATACTTCATGTAGATCGCCATGTGGGACTCCTTGACCTTCTCTGTCCGGGATCCGCGGCGTCAGGCCGCGTCTGCGCCGATGTCGTAGTCGAACTGCCCGTCCGCCCCCATGCCGAGATGGACATGCGTCAGGGTCTTGCCTTCCATCAGCCGCGCCAGGATGCGCGACGACAGCTCGGGCAACAGGGTGCGCGTCAGGATCGTCTCGATGTTGCGCGCACCGCTGTCCACTTCGGTGCAACGTGCCGCGATGGTGTCGAGCACGCTGTCATCCACCCGCAGCGCGACGCCATAGGCCTCGCGCAGCCGCCGCTCGATCCGCCGGAAGTTCAGCGCCACGATCTGGCGCAGCACGGCGGGGGCGAGGGGGTAGTAGGTCACGACGTTGCAGCGACCGAGGAAGGCCGGCTTGAACCACGACAGCAGGTCGGGCCGCAGCGCCTCGGTCAGGGCGGCGGGCTCCGGCGCCAGATCGGGATCGGCGCAGAGCCTGGCGATGGTGTCGGTGCCGGCATTCGAGGTCATGATGATGATGGTGTTGCGGAAGTCGATGTCGCGACCCTCGCCGTCCTTCATCTGCCCCTTGTCGAAGACCTGGTAGAAGACGTCCTGCACACCCGGATGGGCTTTCTCCATCTCGTCGAGCAGCACGACCGAATAGGGTCGGCGGCGAACCGCCTCGGTGAGGACGCCGCCTTCGCCGTAGCCAACATAGCCCGGCGGCGCGCCCATCAGGAGGGAGACCTTATGCTCCTCCTTGAACTCGCTCATGTTGATGACGGTGAGATTCTGCTCGCCGCCGTAGAGCAGGTCGGCCAGCGCCAGCGCCGTCTCGGTCTTGCCGACGCCCGAGGTGCCGGCCATCAGGAAGACGCCGACCGGCTTGCGCGGATCGGTCAGCCCCGCGCGATGCGTGCGCACCGCCTGGGCGATCGCCTCCAGCGCATGCGGCTGGCCGATCACCCGCTGCTCCAGCTGCGCCTTCAGGTCGAGGACGTTGCGGATCTCGTCGCCCAGCATCCGGCCGACGGGGATGCCGGTCCAGGTCTCGACCACCTCGGCCACCGCCTGGCCGTCGACCACCGGATGCACCAGCGGGCTTTCCTTCTGCAGGTCGCGCAGCGCGGCCGCCTTGGTGGCCAGCTCGGCGCGGGCCTCGGCATCGTCGGCCTCGGCGCGGCTCCGCAACTCGCGCAGCGTCGCGATCAGCCCGCGCTCCGCATCCCAGCGCTGCTGCAGGGCGGCCAGCTCGCCTTCGAGCACGGCGCGTTCTTCCTCCAGCGCCTGCAGCCGCGCCGCGTGGTTGGCGCCGCTCGCCGCCTCGCGGGTCAGCGCGCCGCTCTCGGTCGCGATCAGCGACAGCCGGCGCTGGCGGTCCTCAATCGGCGCGGGCAGGGCGCTCTGGCTCATGGCGACGCGGGCGCAGGCGGTGTCCAGAAGAGAAACACCCTTGTCCGGCAGCTGCCGTGCCGGGATGTAGCGCGCCGAGAGCCGCACCGCCTCGGAGACCGCCTCGTCCAGGATGCGCACGCCGTGATGCTTCTCCAGCACCGCCACCAGGCCGCGCAGCATGGCCGCCGCCATCGGCTCGGCCGGCTCGGCCACCTGCACCACCTGGAAGCGCCGGGTCAACGCCGCATCTTTTTCGAAGTACTTCTTGTATTCGGCCCAGGTGGTGGCGGCCAGGCAGCGCAGCTCGCCGCGGGCCAGCGCCGGCTTCAGCAGGTTGGCGGCATCGTTCTGCCCCTGCTGCCCGCCGGCGCCGATCAGCGTATGCGCCTCGTCGATGAACAGCACGATCGGGCGCGGGCTGGCCTTGACCGCATCGATGACGCTGCGCAGCCGGTTCTCGAACTCGCCCTTCATCCCGGCGCCCGCCTGCAGCAGGCCGAGATCGAGCGAGAGCAGCCGCACGCCGGCCAGCGCCTCGGGCACGTCGCCGGCGGCGATGCGCAGCGCCAGCCCTTCGGCGACGGCGGTCTTGCCGACGCCGGGCTCGCCGGTGAGGATCGGGTTGTTCTGCCGGCGCCGCGTCAGGATGTCGATCGCCTGGCGGATCTCCGTGTCACGGCCGAGGATCGGGTCGATCTTCCCCGCCGCCGCCTGGGCGGTGAGGTCGGTGCAATACTGCTCCAGCGCGCCGCTGCCCGCCGCGGGCGCGGCCATCGGCGCATCGCCCGGCGCGCTGGCCGTGGCCTGCGCCTCCTCGCTGCCCGCGGTCAGGCCAGCGAGATCGCGGCGCAGCGTTTCCGGTGACAGCGCCGCGAGGGAGGGGGCGCTGTCCAGGATCGCCCGGCGCAGCGCATCCTCCGACAGCAGCGCTGCCAGCAGGTGGCCGGAGCGGATTCGCGAGGCCTGGTCTTCAAGCGAGGCGATCAGCCATGCCTCGCGCAGCAGGGTCACGATATCGGGAGAGAGTGCCGGCGCGCGGCTGTTGCCGGTGCGCAGCCGGTCCAGCGCCCGCGTCAGTTCCGTGACGACGCGCCCGGCATCGAGGCCGCTGGCCGACAGGATCGCGGAAACGTCAGAGCCGGGCTGCTCGGCGATGCGCAGCAGCAGGTGCTCGATCTCGACATTGTAATGGGTGCGCGACAGCGTCAGACCTGCCGCGGATTCCAGCTGGCGACGGCAGAGTTCGTCGAGCCGCCCGACGAGCGACTTCAGATCCAACGACACCATGCCTGTCTGCGCCTCCGCTGTCTGGCACTCTCCCTATGCCGAAGACTGGGGCGGGGCAACTGACCCGATGCGCTTGCGCCTCGTTCCGGGCGTTGCCTCACGCGCTCTTGCATGACAAGAAAGTGGGTGACAGCGAAAACGAGGAATGGCGTCGGCCATGA
Organism: Roseomonas sp. USHLN139; assembly: GCF_037145735.1. Taxonomy (NCBI): domain Bacteria; kingdom Pseudomonadati; phylum Pseudomonadota; class Alphaproteobacteria; order Acetobacterales; family Roseomonadaceae; genus Roseomonas; species Roseomonas sp. USHLN139. The sequence continues at coordinate 323,093 of NZ_JBBCWY010000002.1, forward strand.
AGACGGTGATCGACCTGGCGCAGATGCTGGCGCCGCTGCCGGACGGCGAGGGCGGCGTCGGCCGCGACCTGCGCGAGGACTACTCGCCGAGCTCGCCCTATCAGAAGCTGCGCGACGCCCGCGCCGAGGCGCGCGCCGAGGAACGGGCGCAGGACGCCGCCGAGGGCGAGGAGGGTGTGCCGCAGCCCTGGCGCGAGGTGAAGCGCCTCGGCGCGCTCTGCCTGTCCGAGCAGACCCGCGACCTGGAGATCGCCGCCTGGCTGGCCGAGGCGCTGGTGCGGCTCGACGGGCTGGAAGGGCTGCACGACGCCGCGCGGCTGCTCTCGGGCCTGCTGGAGAGCTATTGGGACGGCGCCTACCCGCTGCCGGACGAGGACGGGCTGGAAGGCCGCGCGGCGCCGCTGGCGGGGCTGGCCGGGCAATCGGCCGACGGCACGCTGATGCAGCCGCTGCGCCGCCTGCCGCTGTTCCACCGCGCCGATGGCAGCGCCGTCTCGCTCTATGTCTGGAACCTGGCCGAGGACACCGCCGCGCTGGCCGATGCCAGGCGGCGCGAGGCGCGGCATGCCAGCGGCATTCCGCAGCTCTCGGCGCTGGAGCAGGAGGCCGTCGCCGCTGGCGCGCAATGGCGCGCGCTGGGTGATGCGGCGCGCGCCACCGCCGAGGCCTGGGCCGGCTTTGACGCGCAACTCACCGCGCGTTTCGGCGAGGCGGCGCCGCCGACCCGCCGCGTCGCCGATCTGCTGGCCCGCTTCGTCGAGCTCGCCACGCGCTTCGGCGGCGCGGCCGCGCCTGCCGTGGCGACCGCGCCGTCCCCCGCGCCGGCCGCCGTCGTGCCGCAACCCGTGGGCGCCGCACCTGCTGTCGTGGCGCCCATCGTGGTCGCGCCGCCTACGGCCGAAGGTGCGGTGCTCAATCGCGAAAGCGCGATCCGTCAGCTGGAAAGCCTCGCCGTCTTCTTCCGCCAAACCGAGCCGCATTCGCCGCTGGCCTATGCCATCGAAACCCTGGCGCGCCGCGCCCGCATGCCGCTGCCGGCGCTGCTGGAGGAGGTGCTGCCCGATGCGGCGGCGCGTCACGCAATGTTGAGCATGCTGGGCATCAATCCTGGCGCCGCCGTTTCGGCGCCTTTGCCGCCCCAGACGCAGGAAAATCCGAAGCCTGCGCCTGAGACGCCGCCCGCGGCCGAGCCCAAGGGCATCGTCTGGTAGCGGTTTCGTCAACTTGCTCTCGGCCGCGGCTTCGATCATCGTCACGCGCGAATATCGCATCGACGGAACGAAGTGGTCCGGGGCGCCCGAGGCGTCGTGGCCCTGACGAGAGGAAGATCGCCTGCATGAGCGGTAGCGTTCACGACAAGCTGGCGCGCGTCCGCAAGCCGCGCGTCCACATCACCTATCAGGTGGAGACCGAGGGCGCCGAGATCGAGCGCGAACTGCCCTTCGTCGTCGGTGTCATGGGCGATTTCGCCGGCGACCCGGCCGAGCCGCTGAAGCCGCTGGCCGAGCGGAAATTCGTGCAGATCGATCGCGACAATTTCGATGACGTCATGGCCCGTGTGCAGCCGGGCCTGAAGCTGAAGGTGGAGAACACCCTGGCGGGCGATGGCAGCCAGATGGCGGTGGACCTGAAGTTCCGCTCCATGGAGGATTTCTCGCCCGCCCGCGTCGCCGACCAGGTGCCGGCGCTGAAGGCGCTGCTCGAGACCCGCGCCAAGCTGCGCGACCTGATGAGCAAGGTCGACCGCTCGGAGGAGCTTGAGGGCCTGCTCGAGGAAGTGCTGCAGGACCAGGCGAAGCTGCAGAAGCTGTCGGGTGAGCTCGGGCTCGATCAGAAGGAGCCCAAGGCATGAGCGGCGCGCAGAAGGGCGCCGCCCCGGCCGCGGCGGCGACCGAGACGGAAGCGGGTGCCGGCCTGCTCGACCAGGTGCTGGGCGCGACGCGCCAGACCGAGCGCGACCGTGCCCAGGAGCTGATCAAGGCGCTGACCGAGGAAGCGCTGAAGGGCACCGTCACCTTCCACCGCAACCTGCAGCAGACCTTCGACCGTGCCATCGCCGAGATCGACCGCAAGGTCAGCGAGCAGCTGAACGCGGTGATGCACAATGAGCGCTTCCTGAAGCTGGAAGGCTCCTGGCGCGGGCTGCAGTATCTGGTGAAGAACAGCGAGACCGGCACCTCGCTGAAGCTGCGCCTGCTGCAGGCTTCGAAGCGCGAGCTGTCGCGCGACCTGCAGCGCGCGACCGAGTTCGACCAGTCGCAGCTGTTCAAGAAGCTCTACGAGAACGAGTTCGGCATGCCGGGCGGCGAGCCTTATGGCGCGCTGATCGGCGACTACGAATGGACTAACCATCCGGACGATGTCGAGACGCTGCGGCTGGTCTCCAACGTTGCCGCCGCTTCCTTCGCGCCCTTCATCTCGGCCGCTGGTGCCGGCATGTTTGGCTTCGAGGACTGGCGCGACCTGTCCAAGCCGCGCGACCTCGCCAAGATCTTCGACACGGCCGAATACACCAAGTGGCGCGCCTTCCGCGAGACCGAGGACAGCCGCTTCGTCAACCTGGTCATGCCGCGCGTCATCGCCCGTCTGCCCTATGGCGCAGGCACCGTGCCGGTCGACGAATTCGGCTATGAGGAAGCGCCGGCCGATGCCGCTGGCCGCCCGCAGCAGATGTCGCATGACAGCTATTGCTGGATGAACGCGGCCTATGTCATGGGCGCGCGGCTGACCGATGCCTTCGCGCAGAACGGCTTCTGCGTCGCCATCCGCGGCGCCGAAGGCGGCGGCAAGGTGTCCAACCTGCCGACACATACTTTCGTCTCGGATGATGGCGACACCGACGCCAAGTGCCCGACCGAGATCGGCATCACCGACCGCCGCGAGGCGGAGCTTTCGGCCCTCGGCTTCCTGCCTCTCTGCCACTACAAGAACACGGATCATGCCGTCTTCTTTGGCGCGCAGTCGGTGCAGAAGCCGAAGAAGTACGACCGTCCAGAGGCCACGGCCAATGCCGCCATTTCGGCGCGGCTGCCCTATCTGATGGCGACCGGCCGCTTCGCCCATTTCCTCAAGGTGATGGCGCGCGACAAGATCGGCTCCTTCATGGAGGCGAGCGACTGCGAGGTCTGGCTCAACCGCTGGATCAAGAACTACGTCAACGCCAATGAGAATGCCGGGCCGGAGAGCAAGGCGAAATACCCGCTGCGCGAGGCCAAGGTCGAGGTGAAGGAAGTTCCCGGCAAGCCGGGCGTCTACAACGCCGTCGCCTATATGCGCCCCTGGCTGCAGATGGAGGAGCTGACCACCTCCATGCGCATGGTGGCGCGGATCCCGCACAAGGCGTGAGCATGACGGCCAGCATCGCGCTGCGCGAAGCGGTGCTGGCCGGGCGCTTCCTCGGCACGGCCGGGGCGGAGGCGGCGGCAGCGCTCGCCGCCTTTGCCGTTGAGGGCGATCTTCTCGATTGGTTCGGCGAGCAGCGTTTCGCCGATGCCGACACGCTGCGCGAGGCCATCGACCGTGATATCGCGGCGCTGGACGCGATGATCGACGCGCAGCTCGGCGCGCTGCTGGAAACGCCGAGACTGCAGCAGCTGGAAGGCTCCTGGCGCGGCCTGCATTGGCTGGCCGGGCGGCTGCCCTATGGCGCGCGGGTGCGGCTGCGCCTGCTGGTGGTGCGCTGGCCTGAATTGTGCCGCGACTTCCAGCGCGCCGCGGAATTCGACCAGTCGGCGCTGTTCCGTGCCGTCTACGAAGAGGAATTCGGCAAGCCGGGCGGGGAACCCTTCGGCCTGCTGCTGGCCGATTACGCGCTGCGCCACGCGCCGGGGCCGGGCAGCCCGAGCGACGACATGGCCGGGCTGGACGCGCTGGCCGCGGTGGCCGCTGCGGCCTTCGCCCCCACCGCCATCGCCGCGCATCCGGCGCTGTTCGGGCTGGACGAGTTCAGCGAGGCCAATGCAGCCCTCGACCTGACCGAGGCCCTGCGCGACGAGGCGCATCGCCGCTGGCGCAGCCTGCAGCAGCGCGAGGACACGCGTTTCCTGGCGCTGCTGCTGCCGCGCATGCTGGCGCGCGCGCCCTGGGCCGATGAGGGCCTCCGTGCCGATGGTTTCCGGCCGCGTGGTGCGCTGGGCGGCCGCGTCTGGACCAGCCCGGTCTATGCCATGGGCGCCGTGGTGCTGCGCGCCTTTGCCCGCTATGGCTGGCCGGCCGATCTGCGTGGTGCCGCCGTCGCCGAGGAAGCCATGGGCGGTGTCGTCGATGCGCTGCCGGTCGATCCTCTGTCGGGTGACGCGCCGGGCCTGCCGCCGCGACCGCCGGTGGAACTCGCCTTGACCGATCTGCAGGAACGCCAACTGGTGGAGGCCGGCCTCCTTCCCCTGCTGGGGCTGGAAGCACTCCCGGAACTGACTTTTGCCGCCGCCCCCGCGCTGCACCGGCCGCCGCGCATGGCCGGCGAAGCGGGCGAGGCCAATCAGCGGCTCTCGGCGCAGTTCAACGCCATCCTCTGCGTCAGCCGCTTCGCGCATTGCATCAAGGTGATGGGCCGCGATCTGGTCGGCGCCTTTCGCACGCCGGAGGAAGTCGAGCGGCAGCTGCAGCGCTGGCTCACCGGCTTCACCAATTCCTCCGGCAGTGCGCTGGGTGAGAGCGCGGCGCGCTACCCGCTGCGCAATGCCCGCGTCAGCGTGCAGGAACAGCCGGGGCGCCCCGGCGTCTATGGCTGCGTGCTGCATCTGCAGCCGCATTATCAGCTGGACGAGGTCGGCGCCGCCTTCCGTCTGGTGACCGATCTCCAGGCGCCGGGAGCCGCCGCGGCATGAGCACCATCCAGGACCCCGCCAGCCTCGCCTTCCAGGCCGGCGATCTTTCCGGCGCGCTGTCCGCCACCATCGCCACGGTGCGCAGCCAGCCGCGCGATTCCGGCCTGCGCTGGCTGCTCGCCGAGTTCTTCCTGCTCAATGGCGAGGTCGATCGCGCCGACAAGGCGCTGGATGCCGTGCTGCAGGCCGAGCCTTCGCCGGCGGTGCTGGAATTCCGCCACCTGCTGCGCGGCGAGCAGCAGCGTCATGCTGTCTTTGCCCGTGGCGCGCTGCCGAAGTTCCAGGGCGACGATCCGACCCCGGCGCAGCGCGCAGCCTTGCGCGCCCTGGCCCTGGCGCGTGCCGGCGATGCCGAAGGGGCCGCCGCCGCCGCGGAGGAAGCCGAGACGCTGCGCCCGCGCATCGCCGGCAGCGCCGATGGCACCGCCTTCGACGATTTCCGCGATGCCGACGACATTTTTGCTCCGCAGATCGAGGTGCTGACCAGTGGCGGCGATGCGATGTGGGTGCCGGTCGAGCGCGTCGCCCAGATCGCCTTCGAGCCGATCCGCCGTGCCCGCGACCTGGCCTGGCGCCGCGCCACGCTGGTCTTGAAGGACGGCACCGAGGGGCTGGTCTTCGTCCCCATGCTCTATCCGCAGAAGGCTGGCAACGACGCGCAGAAGCTGGGCCGCGAGACGGTCTGGAGCGAGACGCCGGGTCCGGTGCGCGGCACCGGGCTGCGGCTCTGGCTGGCCGGGGAGGGCGCGCTGACACCCGCAGAGATCACCCGGCTCGACTTCGCATGAGCGAGGCGCGGCGCATCCACCTGCCGTTGCTGGATCGTCTGCTGGACGCCGATCCGGCGGCGCCGGCCGATCCGACCCCGACCCAGCCTATGGCGATCGAGGCCATGCGCCAGGCGGTGCGCCGCGATGTCGAGGCGCTGCTCAATGCCCGCCGCCGCCGCCGTCCCTTGCCGGCGGGGCTGACGGAGCTCGCCGTCTCGCCGCTGGGCTATGGCGTGCCCGATCCGACCGCCGGCAGCTTCACCACCGAGGAGGCGCGGCTGGCGCTGGCGCGCGAGGTCGAGGTCAGCCTGCGCCGCTTCGAGCCGCGGCTGGCCGGCGTCACCGTGCAGATCGACGACCGGCAGCGCGACCAGCTCGACCGCGTGCTGCGGCTGCGGGTCGAGGCCGTGCTGCGCACCGATCCGGCGCCGGAGCAGATCGCCTTCGAGACGGTGCTGCGCCCGGCGACGCTCGATGTCACGGTCCGCCCGACATGAGCGATTCGCTGCTCCCCTTCTACAACCGGGAGCTCGCCGCGCTGCGCCGCGAGGCCGGGGAGTTCGCCGAGGCCTATCCGAAGGTCGCGGGAAGGCTGCGTCTCTCCGGCGACACCGCCGACGATCCCTACGTGGAAAGGCTCCTGGAGGGCGTTGCCTTCCTCGCCGCCCGCGCGCAGCAGCGCCTGGACGACGAGCTGCCGGAGATCTCCGACGCGCTGTTAGAAATGCTGTCGCCGCAGATGCTGGCGCCAGTGCCGTCGATGACCACGCTGCGGCTGCGCCCCGGCGCCGAGTTACGTGCCCCTGTCGCCATCCCGCGCGGCCTCTCGGTGGAAAGCGAGCCGGTACGCGGCGAGCCGGTGCGCTTCCGCAGCTGCCATGACGTCACCCTCTGGCCGCTGGTGCTGGAACAGGCGCGGCTGACCGGCCTGCCGATCGCCGCGCCGCCGAACCGGGCGGCCGCCGGTGCCGCGGCCTGCCTGCGGCTCACCTTCCGCACCCTCTCGCCCGACCTGCCGATGGCCGAGCTCGGCCTCGACAGGCTGCGGCTGCATCTGCGCGGCGCCGGTGCCCAGGCAGCGCTGCTGCACGAGGTGCTCAGCCAGTCGGTGCTGTCCATCGCCCTGGCCGACGGGCCGTCCGACCCGTCGCCCACCATCCTGGACGCGTCCCGCCTGCGCCCGGTTGGCTTCGCGCGCGAGGAGGCGGCGCTGCCCTGGCCCAACCGCGCCTTCGACGGCTACCGCCTGCTCACCGAATACTTTGCCTTCCCCGAGAAGTTTCTCTACGTCGAGCTGGACGGGATCGACGCCCGCAGCCTGATGCAGCAGGGCGATAAGATCGAAATTTTCATCTGGCTGTCGCGCGCCGTGCCGGAGCTGGAGCGTTCGGTCACCGCCGACAGTTTCGCCCTGGGCTGTACCCCGGCCATCAACCTGTTTCCGCAGCGCTGCGAGCCGATCGCGCTGGATGGCACCCGCAGCGAATGGCAGGTGATGCCCGATGCGCGGCGGCCGGCGGCGCTGGAAGTGCATTCGCTGACCCGCATCCGCGAAAGCCGCCCCGATGGCCGCCGGCGCGAGGTGCTGCCCTTCCATCGCCTCGGCCGCGTCGAGGCGGATGAGACGGCGGCGGAGGTCCACTATCTGGCGCTGCGCCGTGCCGCCCCGGCGGGGCTGGGGGGCACGCAGACGCATCTGGCGCTGCGCGACCTGTCCTTCGATCCGGCGCGGCCGGCGGATGCGGTGCTCAGCATCGATGCGCTCTGCTGCAACCGCGACCTGCCGGCGATGCTGCCTTTCGGCGGCGGCCAGCCGCGGCTGCGCGTCGCCGATGGCGGCGTCTCGCTCGATGGCGCCGAATGCCTCTCCGCGCCAACGCCGACGCTCCGCCCCGGCTTGCAGGAACGCAGCGCCTGGAAGCTGATCTCCCATCTCGCGCTGAACCACCTGGGCATCACCGGCGGCGAGCAGGGCGCGCTGGCACTCAAGGAAATGCTGCGGCTGCACGATCTGCGCGACACGCCGGAGAACCGCGCGGCCATTTCCGCCCTTGTCGCGGTCGAGGCGCGGCCTGGTGTGGCGCGGCTGCCTGGCGGGCGGGCAGGGGCTTTTGTTCGTGGCCTGGACGTCACCCTGGCCTTCGATCCGGCCGGATGGCAGGCCGGCGGGCTGCATCTGCTGGCCGCCGTGCTGGAGCGCTTCCTGGCGTTGCAGGTCTCGGTCAATGCCTTCACCCGCTGCCAGGTGGTGCTGCGCGGCCGGGCCGGCATCGCCGCCCGCTGGACGCCGCGCAGCGGGACGCGCGTGCTGCTGTGACCCCGCTCGAACGCCTGGTCCGCACGCCGCAGCGCTTCGAGCTCGACCAGGCGATCGACATCGTCAGCGGCCAGGGCGATCCGCGGGCGCTGCGCTACCGCTCCACCGCGCGGTTGGCGCATCCGACCGCGGCGGTGGTCGCGGCCGACCCGGCCAGGCGACAGCTGACGCTGGGCGCCTTCGGGCTGATCGGCCCGGGCGGCGTGCTGCCGCGCCACCACACCGCGACGGTGGCCCAGGAGAAGCGCAAGCGGTCCGAGGCGCTGCATGCCTTCGTCGACCTGCTCGGCGGCCGCTTTGCCGGCCTCTGGGCCGCAGCTGGAAGAAAGTATCGGCCGACGCGCGACCCGCTGCCGGCCGAGCGGGCGCTGGCGGCGGCGATCGGTCTCGGCACGCCGCATCTGGCGCCGCGCGCCGGGGTGCCGGCGGCGGCGCTGCTCTTCCATGCCGGCAATCTGGCGCCGCGGATGCGCTCGGCCGAGCGGCTGCGCGCGCTGCTGCAGGAGGAGGTCGGCTTCCCGGTCGAGCTGGAGGAATTCGCCGGCGGCTGGCTGCGGCTGCCGGACAGCGAGCGGTCCCGCCTCGGCGCCGGGCGGCAGCACAATGCGCTGGGGCTCAGCACGGCACTCGGCGCCCAGGTCTGGGATGCGCAGTCACGCTTCGTGATTCGCATCGGACCGTTGCCGCGGCTTGACTTCGAGGCGCTGCTGCCGGGCACGCCGCGGCATCACCGTCTCGTGGCCTTGACCCGGCTGCATGTCGGGCTTGATACCGGCTTCGCCATCAACCTGGTGCTGGCGGCGGCCGCCGTGCCCGCCATGGCTCTGGGTGCAGGCGGCGGCCGGCTGGGCTGGACCAGCTGGATGGGCCAGGCGGCGCCGCGCCGGCGCGATGCCGCCGAGGCGATCTTCGAGGCGGCCGATCAGGCCGGCATGATGCAGGAGGAGGTCGGGCGATGACCCGTCGCGCGAGGATGATGCTGCTGGCCCCGCTGCTGGGGCTGCCGATGCTGCTGCCGCCGGCTGCCGCGCCGCGCGCCGCCGATCCGGCCGAGGCGGGCAGCGCCGCGGCGCAGAGCCTGATCGAGCAGCTGCGCCCGCGCACCCGCGGCATCCGCATCCCGGGCGCCGAGGCCCCGGCCGAGGCGCCGCCTCTGGCCGAGCTGCCGCCCGTCGCCTCGGCCCCCGCCGCGCCGCCGCCGCTGGCGATCCGGCCGGATGCCAGCCTGGCCAGCCAGGCGGTGCGCGAGACCGCGCCCGAGCCGCTGCCGCCCGCCGGCGGCCCGCCGCCGCTGCTGGGCAAGGTTGCCGCTGGCGCCACGGCTGCCGCCGCCGCGCCGCCGCCCGTGCGGCTGACCACGGCGCCGGCCGATGTACCGGCGGCCTCGATCACCGTGCATTTCGCCACCGGCTCGGCGGAGCTGTCGCGCGAGGCGGTCCGCGCGCTCGCCCCGCTCGGCGAGGCGCTGAACAGCAAGACGCTGCGCCCCTTCCGCTTCCGCATCGAGGGCCATACCGACACGGTGGGCTCGGCGGCGATGAACCTGGCGCTGTCGGGCCGCCGCGCCATCGCGGTGCGCGAGCTGCTGGTGCGCTACTACGGCGTCGATCCGGCGCGGCTGGAGGCGGTGGGCTTCGGCGACAGCCAGCTGCTGGTGCCGACCGGCGCGCAGGTGCCCGAGGTCGCCAATCGCCGCGTCCAGGTGCTGAACCTGGGCGGCTGATCCACTCCCGTGAAGCCTGGCCGCCGCCCGGCCGCGGAGGTGGATGACACCATCCGCCTGCCGCCGGGCATGGATCTCCGCCTGCTGCGCCGCCGGCGCCGCCGCGCCAGCGCGCTGGGCTGGGGCGCGGCGACGGTCGGACTGGCCATGGCGCTCGGGCTGGGCGGCTGGCTTCTTCTGGGTCGCGACGTCGCGCCGGCGCCGGTCCCGGTCCCGATCGCGGCGGCTCCGACCGCTCCGACGGCGCCGCCGCCCGCCGCCGCCCCGGCGGAGGCACTGCCGCCCGTCCTGCGCCTGCCGCTGGACGATGCGCCGCCGCCGCGCGCGCCGGGGCCGCCCCGCGCCGCGCCGCCGCTGCTGCGCGAGGCCGAGATCGCGGCGCATCGCCCGCAGCGCCCGACCCTGCTGCGGCTGGTCGAGAACCCGCGCATCTTCGTGCTCGACTTTCCGGATCTCGCCAGCCAGGGCGCCGCGCTGAACCGCATCGCAGCCCTGGTCGAGAAGGCGGCGACGCCGCGCGACCGCGTGCTGACCGAGGCCGAGCTCGCCGCGGTGCTGGCCCGCAGCGGCGAGCGTGCCGAGACGTTCTACTACGGCCATGACTACCGGGGTTCGGACCTGGTCCGCTTCTTCGCGCTGGCTGCGCGGGACCGGATCACGCTGAACGCCGCCGAGCAATGGGTGACCGAGCAGCTGGCCGCCGCCCGCCACGCGGAACCGTCCGGCGAGATCGCCCTGATCTCCATCGTCGCGCCCGGCGGCGCGGTCGACGAGGCGGCGCGCCGCACCACGCTTCGGCACGAGATCGGCCATGGCCACGACTTCACGCTGCCCTTCTACGCCGCGCATGTCCGCCGCGTGTGGAGCGAGCGGCTGGTGGAAAGCGAGCGCGCCGGCTTCCGCGCCTTCCTGGCGCGCGAGGGCTATGACACCCGCAATGCCGATCTGATGGCCGGCGAGATGCAGGCCTATCTGCTGTTCACGCCGGATGCCCGCTTCTTCAGCCCGCGCATGGCCAACCTGACCCCGGTGCAGGCGGACAATCTGCGCGCCATGCTGCTGGAGGGGGCCAGCTTCCAGGGCCTGCCGCTCGACCCCGCCGACCGGTAGCCGGCGGGGCTAAGGCCGCGGCGCCACCGCCACCACCTGCGGCCGGATCGCCGCCCAGCCGCCGCCGCGCCGCAGCGTCTCCAGCGCCGCGCGCGCCTGTGGCAGCCATTCGGCCAGCGTCTGCACCGTGGGCTGCGTCGCCGGGAACAGCGGCCGGTCGCTGGCGATGACCAGCAGCAGGTCGGTGCCGAAGGGCTCCTCCACCGTCCAGCCGGGGAAGCCGGGGCCGGGATCGCCCTTGCGCAGCCGGGCAGCCGCCACCTGCGCCTCGGCCGGGCTGAGCTGCACCACCTGGCCGTCATTGGTGACGTAGAGCAGTTCCAGCAGCGCCGGCCGCGGCGGCATGGTGATCTCCATCCGCAGCATCTCGCCGCGCAGCAGCGGCTGGTGGCCGTCGAGCCGCAGCTGTGGCCCGGCATCGGGTGGCGCCAGCACCGGGCGCAGCACCTCGGCCAGGCCGCAATAGGGGCCGCGATACTCCTGCAGCGCCAGCGAGACGCTGGTCGCGGCGATGCCGGCGCGGTCCAGCTGGCGGCGGATCGCCTCCGCCGTGCCGCGCGGCGCCGGGCCCTGCAGGATCGCGCCATCGGCATGGATCTCGGGCGAGAGCAGGGCGCAGCTCTGCTCCTGCAGCACGGTCTGCAGCACCGCCCGCAGCCGCGCCGGATCGGGCGCTGGCGGCGGGGCTTCCGGCGGCGCCGCTTCGGGTGGGGCAGCCTCGGGGGGCGCGTCCGGCGGCGTGGCGGGGCCTGGCGTCTCCGGCGGGGCCGGCGGGCTTTCGGGCGGCGCCGCCGGTTCCGGCGGCGGCGGCTCCGGGGTGGCCAGCGCCGGCGGCGGGGCCGCGGGCAGACCCGGCGTCGGGCCGTTCAGCGGCGGCGGCGGGGGCGGTGCCTCGGGCCGCGGCGGCACCGCCGGCAGGCCGGGATCGACCGTCGCGATCCGTGGGCCCTCGCCGCCGCCCGAAGAGGTCGCGCGCTGCTGCCAGTAGACATACCCGCCGAGGGCGCCGCCGATCGCCAGCAGCGCCACCACCGGCAGCGCCCAGCCGGTCCCGCGGGACGGCTTCGGCGCCGGACGTGTCGCCGCCAGCGGCTGCTTCGCCGGCACCGGCCGGGTCACGGCCGCCGAGGCGCCGACCAGTGTGGCATCCTCGTCCAGCCCCGGCAGCGGCCCGGCATCGGCAAACCGCTTCTCCGTGCCGGCATCGGCCGCCTCGACGATGGCGGCGGCGAAGTCGGCGGCGCTGGCGAAGCGGTCCTCGGGACGCTTGGCCAAAGCGCGGGCGATCACGGCATCGAAGGCGCGCGGCACCGAGACCGTCAGCAGCGACGGCGCCACCGGCTCGGTGTGCAGCGCCTTGTGCATGATGGCGGAGAAGCCGCCATCGAACGGCTTCTCGCCGGTCAGCAGCTGGTAGAGCACCGTGCCGGCGGCCCAGATATCGGCGCGGTGGTCGGCCGCCTCGCCGCGCAGCTGCTCCGGCGCCATGGCGCTCGGCGTGCCCAGCACGGTGCCGAGCCGGGTGATCGCCTGGTCCTCGAGCCGCGAGATGCCGAAATCGGCGATCTTGATGCGCGGGCCGCCATTCTCGTCCGGCTCGGCCAGCATGATATTGGCCGGCTTGATGTCCCGGTGCACCACGCCGCGCGCATGCGAATAGGCCAGCGCCTCCAGCACCTGCGCCATGATCCGCACGCTGTCGGAGAGCGGCGGGCGGCGGCCGCCATCGAGCAGCGCCTTCAGCGTGCCGCCGCCGACATGCTCCATGACGATCCAGGCCTGCTCGGCGGTCTCGCCATAATCATGGATGGCGACGATGGCCGGATGCGACAGCCGCCCGGCTGCCTGCGCCTCGCGCCGGAAACGTTGATGCACCTCCGCCGCCTCGGGATCATGCGCCGGCGGCAGCTCGACCAGCTTGATGGCGACGGGGCGCGCGATCAGCCGGTCGAAGGCGTCCAGCACCACGCCGGTGGCGCCGCGGCCCAGCGTGCCGCGGATCTCGTATTTGGCGGCGATCGCCGGCGGCACCTCAGGCTCGGACATGGACGTCAGCCTGCGGCGCGGCGATGGCGGCGTCCAGTCTTCACGCGCAGCGGACCCCCGGATTTGTGACCTGCGGCATGGCCGCCGCCGCATGGACCAGGCGGCAGGCGGCATCTAGCCTGCGGCCCACGCGGTGCTCAAGAGCCGCGCTGCATCAGGTGCGATCCTTCGCGCCCACAAGCCAGAGAGATCCGATGCCGCTTGCACGATCCGATGAGGTCCGCCACCTCCAGGCCATGCTGAACGCCAAGCTGCGCCCGCCGCCGCATCTGGCCGTCGATGGCATCATCGGCCCGAAGACCCGCGCCGCCCTGCGCGCCTACCAGAGCGCGCAGTCGAGCATCCCCGGCCATGCCGCCGAGCCGCGCGGCATGGCGGTCGCCAATCCGGCGCCGCAGCACGCCGCCGCCGCTGCCGATGACGGCAGCGCGCCCTGGATGGCGATTGCCGAGGATGAGCTGGGCGTGACCGAGATCCCCGGCCGCCGCCACAATCCGCGCATCATCGAGTATCACATGACCACCGGCCTGCAGGCGCAGAGCGACGAGGTCGCCTGGTGCGCCAGCTTCGTCAACTGGGTGATGCGCCAGGCCGGCTACAGCGGCACCAACAGCGCCGCCGCCAAGAGCTGGAAGGGCTATGGCTCGGCCTGCGGCCCGCGCTATGGCGCGATCACGGTGCTGCGGCGCCGGCGCAGCGGGCATGACGCCGCGACCGGCTCCTCCTCCGGCTATCACGTCGGCTTCATGACCCAGCAGAGCGCCGGGCGGATCACGCTGCTCGGCGGCAACCAGGGGAACATGGTGAAGCTCTCCAACTTCAACCTCGCCAGCTACGACATCGAGGCGCAGCGGTGGCCGCGGTGACGCGCTCCTCCTCGATGCGCGCGCCGCTGCTGGCGGCGCTGCTGCTGGCCTGCCCGCTGCTGGCCTCGGGCTGCGCGGCCCAGACCGCGGCCCCGGCGCCGCGCGCGGCGGCGGGGACCAGCACCAGCGGCATTCCGGCGGCGCTGCAGACGCAGTGGCAGGCCTTCCGCACGGCGGCGCTGGCAGGCGACAACGCGGCGCTCGCCGGCATGACGCGGTTTCCGCTCGAGGTTGCCGGGACCCTCGATGACAGCGGCGTCCAGCGCATCGGTCAGGATCGCTTCGCCGCCACGCTGGCGAAAGTGCTGAACCAGGACAGCGGGCTCTCGCCGCGCCAGCCGCAGACCAACCGCGACCTGGTGCAGCAGACCCAGAGCCTCAGCCAGGATCCGCGCAAGCCGACCGTCGCCGGCGACCAGGCAAGGGTCGGCGCGCTGGTCTTCTCGCGCATCGGCAGCCAATGGAAGCTGACGCGGGTCTATCTGGAAGATGAGTAAGAAGTAAGAAAGATCGGGGGAAAGTATTCCCCCGAATCCCCCTTCTATTCTTATTCTTTCATCATCTCCCTTGCACCGGGGCGCGATCCGGGTCAGCCTTCCGCTGTCCAGGAACGAACCGGCGACGGCCCCAGGCCCGCCACCAGCAGGGGGAGCAGGCCCATGCCCGAAGCGGGCCGCCGGGCGGCATGAACTACACCTTCGAATTCTCCCAGGTCTTCGCTGCCTGGGATGAGCTCGCCTATGGCGCGCTGCGCACGCTCTGGCTCTCGGCCGCCTCCATGGCGATCGGGATGGTCGTCGCCGTGCTGGGCGCGCTGGGCAAGAACAACGGGCCGCGCGCGCTGCGCTTCGTCATCGACGCCTATATCGAGCTGATCCGCAACACCCCCTTCCTGGTGCAGATCTTCATCGTCTTCTTCGGCCTGCCCGCCATCGGCATCCGGCTGGAAGCCGACCAGGCGGCGTTGCTGGCCATGGTGATCAATGTCGGCGCCTATGGCATCGAGATCATCCGCGCCGGCATCGAGAGCATCCATCACGGCCAGATCGAGGCCGGCCGCGCCCTCGGCCTGAAGCCGCTGCAGATCTTCCGCCTGGTCGTGCTGAAGCCGGCGATCCAGGCGATCTACCCGTCGCTGACCAGCCAGTTCATCCTGCTGATGCTGAACTCCAGCGTCTGCTCGGCGATCGCGGCGGCCGAGCTGACCGCCGCCGCCAACGACATCCAGGCCCGCAACTTCCGCAGCTTCGAGGTCTATTTCGTCGTTACCGGCATCTATTTCGCCATGTCCCTGCTGTTCTGGGGCATCTTCGCCGTCATCGAGCGCGCCTTCCTGCGCCAGCCGGCCGTGCGGTAGGGGCCAGCGATGCGCAGCTTCGGCCCCAACGAGGTCTTCTACATTCTGGCAGCCGTCCGCTGGACGCTGCTGCTGTCGATCGTCGCCTTCGCCGGCGGCAGCCTGGGCGGCGTCATCATCGCCCTGATGCGCGCCGGCAGCATCCGCGCGCTGCGCTGGATCGCCTTCGCCTATATCAAGATCTTCCAGGGCACGCCGCTGCTGATGCAGCTGGTCCTCGCCTTCTTCATCCCCGGCATCTTCGGCCTCGATGTCGACCCTTGGGCGGCCGCGGCCATCGGCCTGTCGCTGCATGCCAGCGCCTTCCTGGGCGAGATCTGGCGCGGCGCCATCGAGGTGGTGCCGCGCGGGCAATGGGAGGCCTCGGGCGCGCTCGGCCTGCGCTACTGGGCGCAAATGCGGCTGGTCATCGCGCCGCAGGCGATCCGCATCGCCCTCCCGCCCAGCGTCGGTTTTCTGGTCCAGTTGATCAAGGCGACCTCGCTGGCCTCGATCATCGGCTTCGTCGAGCTGACCCGCGCGGCGCAGGTGATCAACAACGCCACCTTCCAGCCCTTCACCATCTTCGGTCTGGTGGGGCTGACCTATTTCATCATCTGTTGGCCGCTCTCGGCCTATAGCCGGCGGATGGAGCGGCGCCTGGCCGAGGCCAGCGCGCGCGCCTGATCGCCGGGCACCCAGAAGAACACAGGGAGATTCCAGGATGAATGTCTTCACCCCCACCCGCCGCGGGTTTGGCGCCCTGGCGCTCGGCGCTGCCGGCGCCGCGCTGCTGCCGCGCCTGGCGCTGGCCGCGACGCCGGACGACATCAAGAAGCGCGGCCGCATCCAGATCGGCACGCTGACCGACTATCCGCCCTTCGGCGGCACCGACGACAAGCAGAACCCGGCCGGCTACGACGTCGATGTCGCCAACCTGCTGGCCAAGGCGATGGGCGTCGAGCTGCAGCTGGTGCCCGTCACCGGCCCCAACCGCATCCCCTTCCTGTTGACCAACAAGGTCGACATGCTGGTGGCGACCTTCGGGATCACCGAGGAGCGCTCGAAGCAGGTGCTGTTCTCCAACCCCTACAGCGCGCTGACCACCTATATCCTGGCGCCCAAGGGCACGCAGATCCGCAATGCCGAGGATCTGAAGGGCGTGCGCGTCGGCGTGGCGCGGGCCAGCACCCAGGACACCGCCGTCTCCGCCATCGCCCCGCGCGAGGCGCGCATCATGCGCTTCGACGACGACGCCACCACCACCCAGTCGATCATCTCCGGCCAGACCCAGGCGATCGGCGCCAGCAACACGGTCCTGGCCCAGCTGACCGCCAACTATCCCAACCTGCAGATCGAGCCGAAATTCACGCTTCGCGCCCAGGCCAATGGCATGGCCTTCCGCAAGCAGGACGAGGCGCTGCGCGACTGGTGCAACGACTTCATCAAGACGATCGCCGGCAATGGCGAACTCGCCGCCATCCACCAGCGCTGGTTCAAGGCGCCGATGGACCCGCTGCCGCCGATGCCGCAGTTCTGATCTTTCTGGCATTTGGCGCGGCGCGTTACTCGCGCCGCGCCGCGCGCAGCCGGGGGCAGGTGGGCACGCCGCTTCTGGCCGGATTGCATTCCGCCTGCTCCTCGGCGGGGATCAGGCGGAAATGCACTCCCTGGCGGCCCGCCGTCTCGACGAAGTCGAAGGCGCCGAGATAGGTGAAGGGTCCGTCCCCCCGCTCGCCCTCGACATCACCGCGCAGGCTGCGGACGGTCCCTGCCGTCGCATCGTAGAAGAAAGCCTCGCCGGACGGGGTGATCGCGGCGAGGCTGCCCTGCGGCGTGCGGTACAGGCTGACGCGGCTTTGGCCGCCATGATCGGCGGCCAGGGTCCGGGTGACGCTGCCCGCCGGCCCGGCGAAGCGCAGGCGGCGGCTGTATTCGCCCTGCGCCTCCGGCCGCGGATAGACATCCAGCGTCACCCGTGGCGCGGCATCCGGCAAGGTCGCCGTCGCCGTGTAGGTCGGCAGCTGCGGCAGCACCAGCCGGTCCATGGCGCGGGCCACCAGCGAGCCCAGCAGCACCCCGCCGGCCAGGAGGGCGGTGCCGAGCACCACCCGCCGCCGCCGCGTCACTGCCAGTCCACCTTGCGGGTCACCGCCATCACCGCCGAGAGCGCGCCGAACAGGGCGAGGGCGCCGACCAGCAGGGCGTAGCTCTCCAGGCTGAGCACGACATAGAGGAAGCCGAACAGCAGGCCGATGACGGCGGCGAAGACGGCCGCCATGCCCGGCCGCCGCGTCACCGCCGCGGTATGGGCGGAAGCCTGCAGCAGCACGGCCAGGGCCGAGATCAGATAGGCGGCGCCGAAGCCCAGCGGCTCGCCGATCGCCAGCAGCAGCAGCGGGAAGAGCAGCACCGAGCAGCCCATCAGCCCGTATTGCACCAGGTGGATGCGGCAGCGCGCCACCAGCTCGAAGCAGAGATAGGTGACGAAGGCCAGCGACAGGAACAGCATCGCGTATTTCGAGGCGCGGCTGACCATGCGGTGCGTCGGCACGCTTTCCAGCAGGGTGACGCCGATGCCGTCGGGTTCGCCGCAGGCGCGCAGGTTCTGCCGCAGCAGCAGGCCGCGGCCGCGCATCGACCAGTCGGCGGTGAAGCCGGCGGTGGTGACATCAGCGCTCTGCGGCAGGGCGGCGCCGCCGAAGCTCGGGCTCGGCCAGGGCGCCTCCAGATGCAGCCGGGTCTGTCCGGCCAGCGGCAGCAGGTGCAGCCGGCTGGTGCCGCGCAGCTCCAGCATCTGGGCGAAGCGCAGCTCGCGCCCGGCCTCGGGCGCCGCCTCCAGCCGCAGCGGCCAGCGCTGCGTCTCGCCCGGCCCGCAGAGGCCGGGATCGCTCGGCATGTCGCTGCCCGCCAGCGCCGTGCCATCGACGGTCAGCCGCCCGCCGCCGGAGCGCAGCTCGGTGGCGCCGGTCAGCAGATAGGCCTCGCGCCACAGCAGCTCGGCATCCGCCACGCCCGGCACGGCGATCGGCGGCAGGGTCAGGCTGCCCTCCAGGGAAAGCTGCGCGGTATAGACCGTGGTCTCGAAGACGCCGCGCCGGCGGGTCTCGGGCGCCAGCACGGCGCGGGCGTTGAGCTGGGTCGGCAGCAGCATGATCTCGCCGCGGCCGCGCTTCTCCGTCTGGCTGCCGGAGGAGGGCAGCGTGCCGACATAGGGCAGCACCAGCACCGGCCCCAGCACGTTCTGCGGGCGGCCCCAGCTGCGGCCGATTTCCTCCTCGACCTCCTGCTGGCGGTTCTGCCGCTCGCCGATGACCTCGTCGATCAGGAAATGCGGCACCAGCAGCAGCAGGCCGAGGGTGAGCAGCCCGATCAGCTTGCGCGGCAGCGGCCCGAGCGCCGGGCGCGGCGGCGTGCCAGCGGCCGGGGTGGCGGACGGGACGGGCTCTTCGGCGGGCGTGGGCAGGGGCGGGATCATGGCGCGGCTCCAGCAAGAGTGAGGCCCCGAGCCTGGCGCCCGCCGATGCAGTGCCGAGGGAGGCGCCTTGCAGCCGCGGCTGATTTTTGGTGCAAATGCCGTGCAGGGCCCGGCACGGGCGGCTGCCTCACTGGCCGGACTGTCCATGCCCAAGGTTCTGGTCGTCGATGACGACCCGCATATCCGCAGCGTCCTCTGCTTCGCCCTCGGCCGTGACGGCTTCCAGACCGTGGAGGCCGCCGACGGGCTCGAGGCCCTGGCGCGCTTCGCCGAGGCGGCGCCGGACCTGCTGCTGCTCGACGTGCTGATGCCGGAGATGGATGGCACCGAGGTCTGCCGCCGCCTGCGCCGGACCAGCGACGTGCCGGTCATCTTCCTGTCGTCGCGCGACGACGAGGTCGACCGCATCCTGGGATTGGAGCTGGGCGGCGACGACTATGTCACCAAGCCGTTCAGCCCGCGCGAGGTGGTGGCGCGCGTCCGCGCCGTTCTCCGCCGGCTGCAGCCACCGGAGCCCGAGGCGCCGGCCGATCCGGTGGTGCAGCGCGGCGCGCTGCGCCTGATCCCCGACCGGCTCGAGGTCTTCTGGGGCGCGGCGCCGGTGGTGCTGACCGTCACCGAATTCGCCATCCTGCGCGCCATGGCGGCGGCCCCCGGCAAGGTCTTCACCCGCGACGCGCTGATGACGGTCGCCTATCCCGACCGGCGCGTGGTCAGCGACCGCACCATCGACAGCCATGTGCGCCATATCCGCGGCAAGTTCGCGGCGCTTGGCGCGGAGCCGATCGGCACGGTGCATGGGCTCGGCTACCGCTTCCAGGCCGGATGAGGATGCGCAAGCCGCGCATCCGCAGCCTGCTGCTGGCCGCCAATCTGCTGCTCCTGGCCCTGCCGCTGGGCGGGCTCTGGATGCTGCGCCTGTATGAGAGCGCGCTGGTGCGCCAGACCGAGAGCGAGCTGGTGGCGCAGGGCGCCGTCATCGCCGCCGCCTACCGCGCCGCCTGGCGCGGCCTGCCGGCGCCGCCGCTGCCGGAGGTGCGCGACTGGACGCCGCGCGGTGCCTCGCTCGACCTGGCGCGCGACCCGGTGCTGCCGCCCCCGCCCGAGGCGCTGCCGCCGATGCAGCCGCCCGAGCCCCGGGCGCTGCAGGCCGGTGCCCTGCTGCAGAGCGTGCTGGCCGAGACGCAGCTGGTGACGCTGGCGGCCATGCGCGTCATGGACCGCCACGGCACCGTGGTGGCCAGCAGCCGCGAGGAGCTCGGCCTGTCGCTGGCGGCACAGCAGGAGGTGGCGCTCGCCCTGGCCGGGCAGCCGGCGGCGGCGCTGCGGGCGCGGGTGCCGACGCGCTCGGCGCCGACCAATGCCAGCTCGATCAGCCGGGGCGCAGCGCTGCGCGTCTTCGTGGTGCAGCCGGTGCTGGAACAGGGCGTGGTGATCGGCGCCGTGCTGCTGTCGCGCACGCCGGCGACGCTGGACCAGATCCTCTGGGGCAAGCGCTTCGAGATCGGCGGGCTGGTGCTGGCGGTGCTGCTGGCGGCCGGCGCGCTGGCGGCCTTCATCGCCTATACCGTCGGCCGGCCGATCCAGGCGGTGACGCTGCAGGCGCGCGCCGTCGCCGGCGGCGCCCGGGTGCCGATGGAGCGCCCCCGGCGCAGCGCGGTGCGCGAGGCCGACGAGCTCTGGGCGGCGATCACCGCCATGGCAACGACGCTGGAGCGGCGGGCCGATTATATCGGCGCCTTCGCTGCCGAGGTCAGCCACGAATTCAAGACGCCGCTGGCGGCGCTGCGCGGCGGGCTCGAACTGCTGCAGGAGCACGGCGCCAGCATGAGCGAGGCGGAGCGCGAGCGCTTCCTGGCGCAGGCGATGGGCGACGTGCTGCGGCTCGACCGGCTGGTGCGCCGCCTGCTGGAGCTGGCGCGGGCCGAGGCGCCGCAGCCGCGCGCCCCGGCCCGCTGCGCGCTGCGCGCCGGCATCGCCGAAATCGTCGCACCCTATGCCGAGGCGGGGCTGGCGGTGACGCTGGAGGGGCCGGAGGTCACGGTGGGCATCGGCCGCGACATGCTGCGCGAGGTGCTAGCCAACCTGCTGGACAATGTCCGCCAGCATGCCGGGCCGGGCGCCCGATGCCGCATCGAATGGGGGCTGGAGGCCGGGCCGGGCCGCATCGGCGTCCTCGTCGCCGATGATGGCCGCGGCGTCACCAGCGGCAATGCGGGGCGGATCTTCGACCGCTTCTTCACCACCGCGCGCAAGGCCGGTGGCACCGGGCTCGGCCTGCCGATCGTGCGTAGCCGGCTGGAGGCGGCCGGCGGCGAGATCCGCCTGCTGCCCGAGGGGCCGGGCGCCCGCTTCCTGCTGACCCTGCCGCTGGCCTGACGGCAAGCCTGCTTTCGCGGGGGGTAGGGGGGAATTTCCCCGGCCCCCCCCTTCTTTTCGTCGCGGTCTTTTGGTCTGCTCCGGACGGGAACGCCAGGAAGGAACCATATCATGACGCTGAACGGGGTAGAGGCGCTGGTCTTCGACGTCTTCGGGACCGTCGTCGACTGGCGCAGCGGCATCGCGCGCGAGGCCGCGCCCTTCCTCGCCCGGCACGCGCCGGCGGCGAGCGCCACCGATTTCGCGGCGGCCTGGCGGCGGCGCTATTCGCCGGCGATGGAGGAGGTGCGCAGCGGGCGGCGGCCCTTCACCCGGCTCGACGTGCTGCACCGGGAGAATCTGGAGGACATCCTGCCGGAGTTCGGCATCGACATCGCCGCCGTCGCGCCCGGCGAGCTGGAGGCGCTGAACCTCGCCTGGCACCGGCTGGACCCCTGGCCGGATTCGGTGGCGGGGCTGCAGCGGCTGAAGGCGGGCTACATCATCGCGCCGCTGTCCAACGGCAATATCCGGCTGATGCTGGACATGGCCAAGCGGGCCGGCCTGCCCTGGGACGCCATCCTGGGCGCCGAGGTGGCGCAGGCCTACAAGCCTTCGCCGCAGGCCTATCTGCGCACCGCCGAGGTGCTGGGCCTGCGCCCCGAGCAGGTCTGCCTGGTGGCCGCGCACAACGGCGACCTGGCGGCGGCGCGGCGCTGCGGACTGCGCACCGCCTTCGTGGCGCGGCCCACCGAGCATGGCCCTGGCCAGACGATCGACCTGGTGCCCGAGCAGGAGTGGGAGGTGGTCGCCAGCGACTTCACCGACCTGGCTGCCCGCCTCGGTCTCTGATTCTGTCTGACAGAAATAGAAGGGGGCCCGGGGGGATACCTCCCCCCGGCGCTTGCTTCTTCGCTACGGGATGAGCCTGTGCACCGCCGCGATATGGTCGTGCATGGCCCTCGTCGCCTGTTCGGTGTCCTTGCCCGCGATGGCGTCAACGATCGCGTCATGCTCGGCGAAGGAGGGATGATCCGCCGGCGGCCCGTCCGGCCGGGTGCGCGCGCGGTCCCAGGTCAGCACCCGTCGGATGGCGGCGAGCTCGTCGAACAGGTGCAGCAGCGGCGCATTGCCGGCTGCCGCGGCGATGGCGCGGTGCAGCCGGGCGTCCTGACCTTCATAGGCGCGCCAGGAGAGGCCCGGGCGGCGGGAGGCGTCGATGGCCTCCCGCATGGCCGCCCGCTGCACCGGCGTGGCGTGGCGGGCGGCGAGGCCGGCCAGTTGCGGCTCGAGCACCAGCCGGGCGCGCAGCACTTCCGGGGCGGTGGTGGCGCGGGCGAGCTCGGCAACGCCGGTGATGGCGGCGAGCGGTCGGGCGCCGAGGAAGGTGCCCTTGCCGACGTGGCGCCAAAGCTGGCCTTCCGCCTCCAGCGCGGCCAGCGCCTTGCGCAGCTCGGCGCGGGAGACGCCCAGCGCCTCGGCCAGCCCGCGCTCGGGCGGCAGCCGGCCGGAGGCGGGCAGCGGGGTGGTCGCCAGATAGGCCTGCAGCAGGGTCAGCACCGGCGTGCCGCCGCGGTCGGTGTCCATGGCGGAATGCCATAGGGGCTGCGGGCGGCTGTCGCCAAGGGGGCCGTTGACGGGTCGCTTGACGGGGTGGCGGGCCAGGCGTAACCAATCGGCGCAATTGGTTGAACGAGGTCGACGCCCATGTCCTACGTCATCGAGCCTGCCCCCCAGACCACCGTGCCGGTCGCCGGCGAGGAAGGGGTCTTCCCGGTCGGCCGCATCTGGTGCGTCGGCCGCAACTATGCCGACCATGCGCGCGAGATGGGGCATGACCCGGACCGCGAGCCGCCCTTCTTCTTCTCCAAGCCCGCCAATGCCGCGGTGCCGGGCGGCACGCTGCCCTTCCCCGGCCAGACCGAGGATCTGCACCACGAGGTCGAGCTGGTGGTGGCGATCGGCAAGGGTGGCAAGGACATCGACCAGGCGAGCGCGCTGGATCATGTCTATGGCTATGCCATCGGCCTGGACATGACGCGGCGCGACCTGCAGGCGGGCTTCAAGAAGGCCGGCCGCCCCTGGGAATTGGCCAAGGGCTTCGATGAATCCTGCCCGATCAGCCCGATCGTGCCGGCGGCGAAGATCGGCCATCCGACGCAGGGCAAGATCGAGGTCTCGGTGAACGGCAAGGTGCAGCAGACCGGCGACATGAACCAGATGATCTGGTCGGTGCCGGAGGCGATCGCCTTCCTGTCGCGCTATGTCGCGCTGCTGCCGGGCGACCTGATCATGACCGGCACCCCGGCGGGCGTCTCGGCGGTGAAGCCGGGCGACACCATGCACGGCACCTGCGAGGGCGTCGGCGAGGTCACCGTCACCTACCAGGGCTGAGGCCCAGGGAATCTCCGCCCCCGGGGCTTGCCGGGGGCGGGGGTGGTCAGGCGGTGGTGACCTCCTCGGTCACCACTTCGAAGCGCGCCAGCGTCGAGGCCCCGAAATTGGTCGACAGCGCGACGTCGGTGGCGTCGCGGCCCACCGCCATCAGGATGCGGCCGATGCGCGGCCGGTTGTGCCGGGCGTCGAAGGTGTACCAGTGGCCGCCGAGATAGACCTCGAACCAGGCGCTGAAATCCATCGGATCATCGACCGGCGGCACGCCGATATCGCCGAGATAGCCGGTGCAGTAGCGCGCCGGGATGTTCATGCAGCGGCACAGCGTGATCGCCAGATGCGCGAAGTCGCGGCAGACGCCGGTCTGCTCGACATTCGCGCCGGCGGCAGAACGGGTGGCATCGGCCTTCTGGTAGTTGAAGGCGATGCGGGCATGGACATAATCGCAGATCGCCTGCACCCGGCCCCAGCCCGGCGGCGTGTGGCCGAACAGCGACCAGGCCAGGTCGGCCAGCCGGTCGGTGTCGCAGTAGCGGCTGCCCAGCAGGAAGACCAGCACCTCGTCCGGCAGGTCGCGGATATCGTGCTGCGGGGCGTCGGGCACCACCACGTCGGGCAGGCCGCCATCATACAGGGTAAAGGCGGTCGAGATGGTGGTGCGGCCCTCCGGGGCGATGATGCGGGCGCAGGCATTGCCGAAGCCGTCCAGATAACCCCAGGCCTCCAGCGGCCGGTCGAACTCCAGCACCTGGTCGGTCAGCAGGTCGGCCCGGCGGGACGGGTGGATGTTCAGCACCAGCAGCATCGGCGTCGGCTTGGGGCAATCATAGGCCAGGGTGAAGCCGGCGCTGATCTTCATGGGTGCTCCGCGGATGAGGGTCAGGCGGCAAACGTGCGGCTCCGCCCAGGGTTCCAGTAGGCGTCCGGATTATTGCAGCATTGCGCAGGAAAGTCTCAGCCAAGCGGCGCTTCGCCAGGCGTTTCCTCGACCGTTTCCGTGGTGACGTTGACCTGCACGCGCATGCCGAGCTCGTCGGCGGCGGCGCCGTGATAGCTGCCCCAGAGCGGCACCGCCTGCTCGGGGTCGCGCGCCACGGCGACGCGGATCAGGTCGCGGCTGCCGACGATGCCATTGGTCGGGTCGAACTCGACCCAGCCGGCGCCGGGCACATAGACCTGGCACCAGGCATGGGTCGAGCCGCCGCCCAGCGTCGCGTCGCCATCCCGGTCGGCGACATAGACATAGCCGGTGACGAAGCGGGCGGCGAAGCCCAGGCTGCGCACCGCCTCCATCATGAACAGCGCGAAGTCGCGGCAGGTGCCGCGGCGCAGATGCAGGGTGACCGCCGGCGGCTGGGTGCCGGGCTCGTGCCGGCGGGAATAGGTGAAGCTCTCGCGGATGGCGTAGCACAGCGTCATCAGCAGGGTGCCGGTCGGGATCGGCCGACCCTGGGCCACGAATTGCCGCGCCCAGCGGGCCACCGCGCCGTCCGGGTCGGGGTAGTGGCGCTCCATGGTGCGGCCGAGATCGGCGCGGTCCTCGGCGGCATAGTCGAAGGGATAGGTCAGCGCCGCCTCGTCGGTGCTGACATCGGGGCCGGCGAAGGGGGTGTGCTCCAGGCGGATCTCGGTCTCGATCAGCAGGCGATCGGCCCGGTCGGGGAAGTTCAGCAGGGTGACGCAATTGCCGAAGACGTCATGCAGCCAGCGCTGCCCGGAAGCCGGGCTGGTGGTCAGCCGGGCGGCGAGCAGGCGCTGGTCGTAGCTGTCGCGCGGCCGGAACATCAGCCGGTGCTCGCCGAAGCCGACCGGGCGGTGGTAGCGGTATTCGGTGAGGTGGCGTACCGAGAAAACGGTCATACAGCCAGGGTAGAGCCGGTCCTGCCTCCGCGGCCAGGGCAGGGCGGCAGAATAATCGGAAGGTGATGCGGAAACACGCGCCGGCGACGGTTTCTGAGCGAAGCGGGCGGGGGCATCGCCCCCGCCCCGCCGCACGCCATCAGACCAGGCCGGCCAGCACCTTGGCGGTCGCGCCGGAAATATCGCCCAGCTTCTCGCCCTTGGCGCAGCGGGCCTGCACGGCCAGGCCGCGCTCCTGGCGGGCGATGGCGGCGCGGGCCTCGGCCTCGGCCTCCTCGGGGGGCATGACCAGCACGCCGCTCTCGTCGCAGAGCACGGCATCGCCCGGATTGACCACCACGCCGCCGATGGCGACGGGCACGTTCATGCGGCCGCCCAGGTCGTAGACGCGGGTGGTGATGGGTGCGAGGCCGCGGCACCAGAGCGGGAAGTCGGAGCCCTCGACCTCCTCGATATCGGTGCAGGCGCCATCGACCACGCCGGCCTTGGCGCCGGCGGCCTTGGCGGCCACGGTGACGCCGCCGCCCCAGCAGGCATGGCGGTCATCGCCCAGCCGGTCGACCACCAGCACGTCGCCCGGCCGCAGCAGGCCCAGCGCATGGTGCAGCAGGGTGGAATCGGCGCCCGGGATCTGCACGGTCACGGCGGTGCCGGCGACGCGGCGGCGCAGCAGGCCCTGGATGCCGCGGTCGACGAAGCCCCAGTGGCGCCAATGGCCGACGGTCGCCGTCTCGGTCTGCTCGAGCAGGCCGACAACCTCGCTGCTGAGCGAGGCCGGCATGGCCTCGATGATGTATTTCGGCATCAGTCACGTCCTATGGCACGGGTGAACCCGATCAGCCGCTCGACCAGAACGACCATCAGGAGGGCGAAGGCGATCAGCGTCATGGCGAGTGCGGCGATCAGCGGATCGGCGGTGCGCTCGGCGTAGCGGAACATCTCGACCGGCAGGGTCGACAGGCGCGGCCCGACCAGGAAGAGGCTGATCACGGTCTCGTCGAAGCTGACCAGGAAGGTCAGCACCGCGGCGGCGATGGCGCCGGGCGCGGCATTGGGCAGGGTGATGCGGATGGCCGCCCGAAAGGGGGTGGCGCCCAGGGTCCAGGCCGCCGCTTCCAGCTCCTTCGGCACGGCGGCGAAGGCGGTGGTCATGATGCGCACGGCAAAGGGGATGGCGACCAGGCAATGGCCCAGCACCAGGCCCGGCCAGGTGGCGGCGAGCCCCAGCGGCTGCAGCACCAGCAGCAGGCCGAGGCCCAGCACCAGAGTCGGCAGCAGCAGCGGCGCCGCCAGCATCGCCGCCAGCACGCCACGGCCGGGAAAGTCGAGCCGCGCGATGGCATAGGCCGCCGGCGCCCCCAGCAGCAGCGAGACAACGGAAACAATGGCGGCCAGGATGGCGCTGGTGCCCAGCGCCGTCATCAGCTGCGCGTTGGACAGCAGCGCCGCATACCACCTGAACGACAGGCCGGGCGGCGGAAAGGTCAGAAACTCGCCGGCGGAGAAGCTGACGATCAGCACCAGCACGCCCGGCAGCAGCAGGATGGCGAAGCCCAGCGCGGCACAGAGGCGCAGCATCCAGCTCGGCTTCATGGCGTCTTCTCCGCCCGGCTGGCAGAGAAGAAGGCGGCCACGACCCCGCGCAGGATCATCAGCGCCAGCAGCCCGCCCAGCAGCAGCATGGCCAAGGCGGCCGCGCCCGGCCAGTCGACCGTTTCCAGCGCCAGGTCATAGATCTCGGTGGCCAGCACGAAGACACGGCCGCCGCCCATCAGGCGCGGGGTGATGAAGGCAGAAATGCCCAGCACCAGGGTCAGCAGCCAGGCCGCCAGCAGGGCGGGCGCGGCCAGCGGCAGGGTGACGCGGAGGAAGGTGCGGAAGCGGTTGGCCCCCAGCGTGGCCGCGGCCTCCTCGAGCTTCGGGTCCAGCCTTCCGAGCCCGGCCAGCAGCACCAGCACCGCATAGGGCATCAGGCTTTCGACCAGGCCGATGCGCACGCCGGTCCAGTTGTTGATCAGCGCCAGCGGCCCGCTGCTGAGCCCCATCCCCGTCAGCAGCGCGTTGATCATGCCGCGATCGCCGAGGATCGCCATCCAGCCGACCAGCCGCGCCGTGCCGGAGACCAGCAGGGGGGCGACGGCGGCCAGCGCCAGCAGCCCGCGCCAGCGCGGCGAGGCGCCGCGCACCAGCAGCGCGATCGGCAGGGCGAGCGCCACCGCCAGCGCTGCCGAGCTGGCCGCCAGGGTTACCGTGTTCCAGACCAGCTCGCGGGTGAAATCATCCTCGATCAGCCGCGTGTAGCTGTCGGTGGTCAGCGCCACTTCCATGGCGCCGGTCTCTGTGGTGCGGTTCAGGCTGATGCGGAACAGCCCGGCCATCGGCCAGAGGAAGGCCAGGGCCAGCACCGCCAGCGCGGGCGCGGCGAGCAGCCAGCCGATCATGGTGCCGGAAACACCGCGAGATCGGCGGCGCGGAAGGCCAGCCGCAGCGGCGCGCCGGCGGGCAGGTCGCGCCAGGGCCCGTCCTGCCCGGCCTGCAGCTCGGCGGTGACGGGGCCGGCGGCGGTCTCGGTCTCCAGCGCGATGGTCTCGCCGGTATAGATCCGCCGGGTCAGCCGCGCCTCCAGCAGGTTGTCATAGCCGGGGGGCGGGGCGGCCTGGTCCTCCAGCAGCCGGACGCGGTGCGGGCGCAGGAAGGCCTCGGCGGGGCCGGCGGACAGCGTCGCGGTGCTGCGGATCGCCGTGCCGCCGCAGCGCAGCACGCCGCCGGGCTCCAGCTGGCCCGCGAGGCGCGCGGCGCGCCCGACGAAGGTGGCGACAAAGCGGGTCGCCGGGCGCTCGAAGATTTCTTCGGGAGCCGCGAGCTGCTCGATGCGGCCGCCATGCATCACGGCCACCAGGTCGGCCATGGCCAGCGCCTCGGTCTGGTCATGGGTGACGAAGACCGTGGTGGTGCCGAGCCGCTGCTGCAGCGCACGGATCTCGTCGCGCACGCCCTCGCGCAGCTTGGCGTCCAGCGCCGAGAGCGGCTCGTCCAGCAGCAGCAGCTCCGGCTCGATGGCCAGCGCGCGGGCCAGCGCCACGCGCTGCTGCTGCCCGCCGGACAATTGCCGCGGCTTTCTCTCGGCGAGCGGGCCGAGGCCCACCATCTCCAGCGCCGCCTGGGCGCGGCGGGCACGCTCGGCCCGCGCCACGCCCTGCATCTCCAGCCCGAAGGCCGCATTGCCGGCCGCGGTCATGTGCGGGAACAGCGCATAGGACTGGAAGACCACGCCCATCTGCCGCTTGTGCGGCGGCAGGCGCGAGACGTCGCGGCCGCCCACCAGGATTCTTCCGCCGTCCGGGATTTCCAGCCCGGCGATCATGCGCAGGGTCGTGGTCTTGCCGCAGCCCGAGGGGCCGAGCAGCGCCAGCAGCGCGCCGCGCGGCAGGTCGAGCGAGATCGAGGCCACTGCCGGGGCGGGTGCCCCGGCATAATGGCGCTTCAGCTGCTCCAGCCGCAGATGCGGCGAAGCGGTCGCGGCAGCCGACGTCACCGCGGCGCCGCCGAGATCACCTCGCGCCGCCAGCGCTGGTTCCAGTTGTCGCGCAGCTTCAGCATCTCTTCCCAGTCGAGCGGGATGACGCGGTTGCGGAATTCCGGGGCGAGGGCGGTGCGCTGCATCGCCTCGGGCGAGACCTGGGCGGTGGTGTTGGTCGGGCCGTAGAACATGCGCTCGGTGAAGGCTTTCTGAGGGGCGGCCGACAGCGCATGATTCACGAAGGCGGCGGCGCGCTCGCGGTTCCGGGCCTTGGCGACGATGTTGATGGTGTTGATCTGGAACACCGTGCCCTCTTCCGGCAGCACCACGCCGATGCGGCCCTGCGACTGGTCGCGGTAGAGCTGGGCGCGGGCGTTCCAGCCGGTGGCGAAGCGCAGCTGCCCGTTCAGGATCATCGTATAGCCGTCCGGCTTCGGATCGAAGCTCTGGACATTCGCCGCGATGGCCTTGAGCGAGGGCAGCGCGGCGCCGATGTTGCGCCAGTCCTGCGCGGCCGCATGCGCCAGGATCGCCGTCGCCGCCAGGCCCTGGATGTTGGGCGGCGCGGCCAGGCCCACGGCGCCGCGCTGCGCCGCATCGGCCATCGCCATCAGGCGGCGCGGCGCCGGCGTCACCGCCTGGCTGTCATAGACCATGACCAGGTGGTCGAACGTCACGCCGGGGCCGCATTCGCCGCCGGCCGCGCGCGCCTGCGGGTCGAGCTGGGCGAGGATCGGCCAGCTGGCCGCTGGCATCTTCTCCACCAGCCCCTCGGCGCAGGCGAGCGCCGCGGTGGTGACATCCATGATGACGACATCGATCTGCGGATCCGCCTTCTGCGCGCGCAGCATGCCCAGCATCTGGGCGGAGGTGCCGCCCTCGACATACTGCACCGGCGCATCGCCACCCTGGAAGGGCTTGACCACGACATCCGTGTATTTCTCGCGGAAGATGCCGGCATAGGCCATCAGCGTCATCGGCCCGCCGGATTGGGCGGCCGCGGGCAGGGCGGTCGCCACGAGCCCGGCCATGCCGAGCAGCGTGCTTGTCCAGGAACGCATGGTGAAGCCCCTTTCGTCTTTTCAGGCGGCATCATGCCATGACGCCCTGCTGCTTCAACCGCGCTTTTGCCGGCATCGACAGCGACTTGCGGAATTCGTGATTTGCCAGCACCCTGCAGCGATCGGCGGTGCGCCGCCTGTGCCATAAAATGCAACCGCCACGACCAACCGGGACCAGACCGCAGGTATGACCAGCAAGATCGTCGTGCTCGATCCGATCACCGCCGAGACCGCGACCCGCATGCGCGGGCTGCTGCCGCAGGGCATGCAGCTCGAGCATGCGAAGAACCGCGACGCCGCGCATCTGCAGGAGATCGTCGCCGAGGCGGATTTCATCGTCTCCGGCCAGATCGCCGTCGACGCCGCCCTGCTGGCGGCGGCGCCGCGCGCCCGGCTGCTGCACAAATGGGGCGTCGGCGTCGACAATTTCGATCTCGACGCCGCCCGCGCCCAGGGCGTGATCGTGGCGCGCACCACCGGCAGCAATGCGGTGCCGGTCGCCGAATTCACCCTCGGCCTGATGATCGGCCTGCTGCGCAACCTGGCCTGGGGCCACCACACGCTGCAGAACCACCAGTGGCGCACCACGCAGCTGCCCAAGCCCAGCTACATGCTCAGCGGCAAGACCGTCGGCATCGTCGGCTTCGGCGCCATCGGCCAGAATGTCGCGCGGCTGCTGCGGCCCTTCGGCGGCCGCATCCTCTACAACAAGAACCGCCGCCTGCCGGAGGCCGAGGAGCAGGCGCTGGGCGTCGAATTCGCCGATCTCGCCACCCTGCTGGCCGAGGCCGACGTGGTCTCGCTGCATTGCCCGATGACGCCGCAGACCGCCGGCATGATCGACCGCCGCGCGCTGCAGTCGATGAAGCGCAGCGCCGTGCTGATCAACGTCGCCCGCGGCGGCGTGGTGGTGGAGAGCGACCTGGTGGAGGCGCTGCGCGCGAAGGAGATCCTGGGCGCCGCGACCGACGTCTACGAGACCGAGCCGGTGCCCTTCGACCATCCGCTGCTGACCATGGAGAATGTGGTGGCGACGCCGCATATCGCCGCCATGGCCGCCGACAATTTCGAGAGCACCGTGCTGCAGATGTGGGGCAATATCGCCCGTGTCGCCCGCGGCGAGCCGGTGGCCGAGAACGACTTCGTCTGCTGAGCCCGGCCGGCGCCCGGCACCCGGGGCCGAGGCCATGCCTGGCGGAGCAGGGGCCCTTGCACCCGCCGGGCGCGCCGGCCCCCTGGCAGGCACCGCCAGGACCGGCGCCGCTGCCGCTCGCGCCCCTGGCCCGCCTCGGGCGGGTTTCCGGCGCTGGCGGCGTGGCCCTGCTCCTGTATGCTGCGGCCCGTCACGGAGGGATGCGGGGATGCGCCGGCGGCGGGCAGGGCAGGGATGGTGAGGCAGCGCCGCCTGGCGGGGCTGCGCGGCTGGACCGGGCGCATCCGCACCCGCGCCATGGCGATCGTCGCGCTGATGTTCACCGTGCTGGTGGTGCTGGCCGGCGGCGCCCTGCTGATCGACCGGGAGCAGGATGGCATCATCCAGGACCTGGCGGTGTCCGACCGGGCGGCGACCGATGCGGTGGACGAATTCGCCACCGTGGTGGCCCGCATGGGCGGCGCCTTCGCCAGCGCGGTGGCCGGCGTCGACCCGGCGCCGACCGTGGCCCGCCGCATCCTGCGCAACAGCGAGATCGCGACACAAGCCTATGGCCGGCTGCTGGCGGTCTATGACGGGCGGATCGACCCGCTGCTGCTGGGCGGCGCCCGCGACGTGATGCAGGGGCTGCCGGATTTCGCCCGCCAGGTGCATGACGCGCTGCAGCAGAATGCCCGCGACCGCTTCATCGCCCTGCACGCCGCCTGGATCGACCAGTCGGTGCCGCTGGACCGGCTGGCGGCGGAGGCGCGGCGCATCGGCCATCAGGATGCCGACCGCAACCTGGCCCGCGCCGTCGCCGTCTCGGGCTGGTCGCAGCGCATGACGCTGGCGGGCTTCGGCTTCGGCCTGGTCGGGCTTGGCCTGACCTGGCTGGTGCTGGTCCGGCTCACCGCCCGGCCGCTCGGCCGCGTCGCCGCCGCGATGGAGCGGCTGGCGCGCGGCGAGGTCGAGACCCCCGTCCCCGACGCCGCCCGCGCCGACCAGGTGGGCGAGATGGCGCGCGCCGTGCTGGTGTTCCGCGACAATCTGCGCGGCACCATGCGGCTGGTCGAGCAGGCGCTGGAGGGGGCCCGGCGCACCGCCGTCTCGACCGAGCAGGCCTCGGGCGCCATCGGCCAGGTCTCCGAAGGCAGCATGACCCAGCTCGGCGAGCTGCAGCAGGTGGCCGAGGCCCTGTCGCAGAGCACCGGCGCCATCGGCGAGGTGAACGGCGCCATCCAGGACAGCCATGACCGGATGGAGCGCGCCAAGGCGCTGCTGGCCGAGAGCCTGGAGAAGGTGCAGAACCTGATCATGCTGGTCGATGCCGTCAGCGACGACACCGAGCGCGTCACCCGCATCGCCGGCACCATCGGCAAGCTGGCGACCCAGACCAATATCCTGGCGATCAACGCGGCGATCGAAGCGGCGCGTGCCGGCGAGCACGGCCGCGGCCTGGCCGTGGTCGCCGAGGAGGTGCGCAGCCTCGCCGTCAGCAGCGAGGGGCTGGCGCAGGAGATTTCCGAGGTGGTGCTGCTGGCCGGCCGCCGCTCCCGCCAGGGCAGCGGCACGGCCGCCGCGGTCGGCGCCGCGATGGACGAGCTGGAGACGCTGGTCAATGACAGCGCCCGCCTGTCCGGCGCCACGGCGATCGCCATGGAGCAGCAGCAGGCCATGGTCGCGCAGATCAACCAGCGTGTCGCGGTGCTGACCCGCATCGGCCAGTCCAATGCCACCGCCGCCGAGGAGATCACCGTCACCATGATCGATCTCGCCCGGCTGGCCGCCGACACCCGCAGCGCCGTCGAGGATGTCGCCGGCCGCCGCCGCGGATAGGCTCCCGTCACATTCCCGCAAGACCGGCCCGCCGGCATGACAAGCGCGCGAGAAGCCGGGCCGGACCCCTGGCCAGCCCGGCGCGACGCTGCTTTCTCTGGACGGTGACGGCCGCGCCACGCCGTCGCGATGGGAGAGAATGCAGTGACACGACCGATCGTCCTTGGAACGGCGCTGGCCCTCTGCGGCCTGCTGTCCGGCCTTCCGGCCGCCGCCCAGGGGCCGGCCCCCGCCCAGCCTTCACCCACTCAGCCTTCCCCCGTCCAGCCTTCCGCCCCCGTCCAGGCGCCGGCGGCGGCCACCTCGGCCGCGGTGCCGGTGCGGGCCCAGGCCAGCATCCCGCTTGGCGTCACGATCGTCGCCCGGTCGATCGAGCGCGGCGAGGATGCGGTGGTGGTCACCGTCATCGCCTCCTTCGACAGCCGGCAGACCAATTCGGTGATGCTGGCCAACGAGCCCACCTTCCTCCGCTTCGGCGAGGACCAGCGCCTGTCGCTGCGCCAGCCGGCGGACAACCGCGACCTGCGCATCCGCAACGGCCAGAGCATGGAAGGCCAGCTGGTCTTCCCCGGCTTCCTGCCGCCGGAGACGCGCGAGGTGACGCTGGTCTTCAATGACGGGCAGGATGCCAGCGACATCTCGGCCCCCGGCCTGTCGCTGCGGATCCCGCTGCCCGCCGCGCCGTGAGCCTGTTCCGCCTGGCCGCCCTGCTGCTGCTGCCGGCCGTCGCCGTGGCGCAGCCGCTGGCGGAGCGGCCGACGATCTTCCGCGAGACGCCGTTGCCTTTGCCAGCCTGGCGGTCGCATGCGCTGCCCGAAAGCCGCTTCGCCCCGCGCGCCGCGGAAAGCCGGCTGGCGCCGGCGCCAGCGGAGTCCAGCTTCCGCCTCCGCGAGGTGGAAAGCCGCCTGCGCCCGCGCACCGAGCAGCTGCTGGGCACGCTCGGCGCCGAGGCCACGGGTGACAGCATCCGCATCGCGTTGCCCGGCGATGTCCTCTTCGACTTCGACCGCAGCGAGATCCGCGCCGATGCCCGGCCGGTCCTGGCGCAGCTGGCCGAGGTGCTGCGCGCCTATGCGCGCTCGCCCGTGGAGATCCAGGGCCACACCGATTCCCGCGGCAGCGACGCCTACAACCAGGCGCTGTCGGAGCGCCGTGCCGCCTCGGTGCAGGCCTGGCTGCAGCGCCAGGGCGTCGCCGCCGCGCGGCTGCGCACCATCGGCCATGGCGAAAGCCGCCCCGTCGCGCCCAACCAGCAGGCGGATGGCCGCGACGACCCGGCCGGCCGGCAGCGCAACCGCCGGGTCGAGTTCATCATCCACCCAGCCCCGCCGGGATAGACGCGAAAGGACGCCGCCGATGGCCCCGATGACCTGTCCCGAATGCAGCCACCGCGTCTCCGACAAGGCGCTGGCCTGCCCCTCCTGCGGCTATCCCATTGCCGGCGATGGTGCGCCGCGCCACGGCGTGGCCCATGTCGTCGGGCGCGTCGCCGGCACCTGGCTTTCGGTCTCGGCGCTGGAGAACATCGTCATCGCCATCGTCTTCTTCGGCGGCATCGCGGCGGTGCTGATCACGCTGATCCTGGTCAACCGCTAGGCAGCGCCGCGCGCGGCAGGGGCCGGGCGTCTAGCGGTCGGCCCGCTGCATCAGCGCCAGGCCGCGCAGGAAGGCGGCTAGGTCGCCGGCGGCGGCCTCGAACAGCGCGGCGCGGGCGAGGAACCAGTGGCCGTCCTCGCGCTGCTCGGCCAGGGCGCGGGCCATCCGCTCGGCCAGGCGGAAATGGCCGCGGGCGAGCGCCTGGGCGAAGAGCGCGCGGGGATAGCGCACCAGCTTCCGCCGGGCGCGGTAGAGCGCCCAGAAGCCGGCCTCGTCCAGCGTGCCTTCGGTGAAGCCGCGCATCACCGGCGCCAGGATCTCGGCCTTCTGCAGGCTTTCGGCCAGGCCATGGCCGAGATGGCGGCAGCGCAGCAGCGTCAATCCCGGTGCGGCCAGCCGGTCGGCATGGCGGCGGTCGGGGTCGAAATGCGGATCGTGCAGCAGCCAGATGCGGGCGGCCGTCGCCAGCTCCTCGGCCGCATCGCGGAAGGGCGGCGCCCAGTCGCCGAGCGGATAGCGCGTCTCCCAGGGCACCAGCGCGCGGTCCAGCGTCGATTGCGGGTCGATGGCGATGACCGTCGCGCCCGGCGACAATGAAGAGAAAACCAGGGCGCCGAAGCCACCCTTCGAGCTGCCGGCGAAGACCACGCGGTCGAAGCCGCGGAAGAAGCCCGCGTCGCGCAGACGCAGCAGCGCCTGGTGCAGCGCGGCCTCGCGGAACCAGAGCGGGCGCAGCGAGGCGATGCCCAGGATCGACCAGCCGTTCTGGAGGGCGAAGCGCCAGCCCCAGGGCTCCGGCAGGCCGTCGCGGCCGCGATGCGGCTTCAGGTGGTCGAAGGTCACCTGCAGGAGGCGGCCGCCCGGCTGGAAGCGCAGCATGTGGTCCGCGGTGGCGAGCTGCCAGGGCCGGTCCGGGGGTGTCATGGCGCGGCGGCCAGCAGCGCACCGGGATCGCTGCCCCTTCGCACTGGCAGGCGCTGTGCCATCTCGGGCGTGGCTTCTGTTCGGGGAGGCCCGCTGGCTATGGGCGGCAAGCTCAAGGGGCCGACGCCGCCAGGCGCCGCAGCCCCGCCGGCAGCGCCCGCGCCGCCGGCAGGTTGCGGCGCGCCATCTCCGCCAGCAGCCAGCGGGCATGCACCAGGCGGACCCGCACCGGCATGCGCGGCAGGCGCAGCAATTGCGCCAGCGCCGTGCGGTGCCGGCCGCCCAGCAGGCGCAGGATCTCGCCATCGGGGCCGATGGCGATGCCGACCTCGCCTTCGCGCCGCTCGATGGCGGCGCTGCGCAGCGGGCTGGCGGCGACGCGGCGGTCCAGCGCCTCGCGCGCCAGGAAGCCCTCGTCGCGGATGCGCTCGGCCAGGAGGCGGTAGTGGGCAAAATAGGCGTCGATCAGCGCCGGCGTGGCGAGGCGGACGGCATTGCGCTGTTCCGGCCGGCCCTCGGCCATGCGGGATAGCATGTAGCGGTAGATCGGGCTGTCCTGCAGCGGGCGCGCCGTGTCGAGCAGCGCCGCCATCTCCTGCTGCACGACGCTGCCCTCCAGCGGCTCGCGCGCCGCGGCCCAATCGCCGCCATCGAGGAAGCGCTGCGCCAGCCGCAGCCGGCGGCGGCCGTCGGTGACCGTATCCATCAGCTGCCAGCGCAGCCGGGCGGGATCGAGCTCCAGCCGCAGGGCGGC
Organism: Roseomonas sp. USHLN139; assembly: GCF_037145735.1. Lineage (NCBI taxonomy): Bacteria > Pseudomonadati > Pseudomonadota > Alphaproteobacteria > Acetobacterales > Roseomonadaceae > Roseomonas > Roseomonas sp. USHLN139. The sequence continues at coordinate 359,003 of NZ_JBBCWY010000002.1, forward strand.
GCCGAAGAAACGCTCGGCATGGGCGAGCGGCAGCATGGCCGGCCGCCCGGCCGCCAGCTGCCTGGCGCTCCGGTCCAGCTGCCAGGGGAAGAGCGGTGCCCGGCCCAGCAGGGGGGCGGTGGCGATCGACCACTGCCGGGCCAGCGGCCGCAGCGTCCTGGCGCGCCAGTCCTGGCCGTCGGCGACCGGGCGGTAGCGCGGCATGGCGGCGCCGCCGATCAGGGGCGGCGTGGAGTGGGGCAGGGCATCGGGCATCACGCGCCGCGGGTCTCCGCTCGGATGACGGCGGCGACAGGCCGGCGTCATGCCTCTGTAACCCGTCGGGCGGCAGGGCGGCCAGCGCCATTCTGCTGCGCCGCAGCGTGGCCGGCGGCGCGTGTTGCAATCGGCCACGGGTTAATCCTAAGCTTTCCACGAGCCAGGCCGACAGAGCTTCTGGTCAGAGGGATTCCGAGGGAGATGCTGATGCGCCATAGCGCAAACGGGCAGGGCTTCGTCATGCCTGCTCCACGCCGCGCCGCGGGCGACCGCTGAGCGATGGCGACGGTCGATATCCGGGACGTTCGCAAGAATTTCGGCAGCACCGCCATCCTGCATGGCGTCAACGTGGACATCGCGGATGGCGAGTTCGTCGTCCTGGTGGGCCCGTCCGGCTGCGGCAAGTCCACCCTGCTGCGGATGATCGCGGGCCTGGAGAATATTTCGGGCGGCGAGGTCGCGATCGGCGGCCGCGTGGTCAACAATGTCCCGCCGAAGGACCGGGACATCGCCATGGTGTTCCAGAACTACGCGCTCTACCCGCACATGACGGTGCGCGACAACATGGCCTTCTCGATGAAGCTGGCCAAGGCGCCGGCCGATGTCATGGACAGCGAGGTCAAGCGCGCCGCCCGCATTCTCGGCCTTGAGGCGCTGCTCGACCGCTATCCGCGGCAGCTCTCGGGCGGGCAGCGGCAGCGCGTCGCCATGGGCCGCGCCATCGTCCGCCACCCGCAGGTTTTTCTTTTCGATGAGCCGCTGTCCAACCTGGACGCCAAGCTGCGCGTGCAGATGCGGGCCGAGATCAAGGACCTGCACCAGCGGCTGAAGACCACGACCATCTATGTGACGCATGACCAGATCGAGGCCATGACCATGGCCGACAAGATCGTCGTCATGCATGGGGGCCATGTCGAGCAGATCGGCGCGCCGCTGGAGCTGTATGACCGGCCGGCCAATGTCTTCGTCGCGGGCTTCATCGGCTCGCCGGCGATGAACCTGCTGCCCGGCGTGGTGACGGGCGGCGCCTTCCAGCCGGATGGCGGCGGCCCGGCCTGGCCCTTGCCGCCGGATGCGCGGGCCAGCGAGGGCCAGCGCGCCACCTATGGCTTCCGCCCGGAGCATCTGTCTCTCGTCGCCGAGGGCATTCCGCTTGTCGTGACCTTGATCGAGCCGACCGGTTCCGAGACGCAGGTGAGCGGCAAGGCCGGTGGCGCGCAGGTGACGGGTGCCTTCCGCGAGCGGATCACCGCCCGGGTGGGCGAGACGATCCACGTGCTGCCCGACCCCGCCCTGGCCCACCTGTTCCATGGCGACACGGGTCAGCGCCTGAACGCTGCCTGACTGACAGCAATAGATGGGGGGTCTGGGGGAAATACCTTTCCCCCAGCCTTTCTTGAATTTAGGCGAGACACCGATTGAACGGTGCCGCCCGTCTGGAGGACGACGAGAATGCATGACCTGACCCGTCGTGGCGCCCTGGGGCTTGGTGCCGGCGCCCTGGCTGCCGGGCTGGCGGTACCGGGCCGCGCCCGCGCTGCCATTCCCATGGGCAATGCCACCGCGCCGCGGCAGCCGATCGAGAGTGGCGCCACGCTGCGCGTGCTGCGCCCGACCAAGTTCGTCGATGCCGACGAGACGGTGTTCCGCGAGAACACCGCCAAGTTCACCGCGCAGACGGGCGTGCAGGTGCGCGTGGACTTTGCCGGCTGGGAGGATCTGCGGCCGCAGACCGCGGTCGCCGCCAATACCGGTGCCGGCCCCGACGTGGTGGTGGCCTGGGCCGATGATCCGCATATCTATGCCGACAAGGTGCTCGATCTCAGCGAGCTGGCCGGCTATCTCGGCCAGAAATATGGCGGCTGGCTGGCGTTGCCGCAGCGCTTCGGCAAGAAGTGGGGCACCGAGCAGTGGGTGGCGCTGCCGATGGGCGGCTCGGGCGGTCCCTGCGTCTATCGCATCTCCTGGCTGAAGGAGGCCGGCTATGACAGCCTGCCGACCGACCACGAGAACTTCCTCAAGGCCTGTCAGGCGCTGAAGAAGAACGGCCACCCGGCCGGCTTCGCGCTGGGCAATGCGGTGGGCGACGGCAATGCCTATTGCAACTGGCTGCTGTGGAGCCATGGCGGCATGGTGGTGGACGAGGCCGGCAAGGTCGCCATCAACAGCCCGCAGACCATCAATGCGCTGCGCTACGCCAAGGAGCTGTACCAGACCTTCATCCCCGGCACGCTGTCCTGGGGCGACATCAACAACAACCGCGCCTATGCGGCGGGCGAGATCGGGCTGACGCAGAACGGCGTCTCGATGTACTTCGCGCTGAAGAACGACCCGAAGACCGCCGCCATCGCCGAGGATACCGGCATGGCGCGCATGCCCTTCGCGCCGGGCGGCAAGATGGCCGAGAACGTGCTGCTGCTGAACGCCATGGTGTTCAAGCACACCCGCTTCCCCAATGCCGCCAAAGAATACCTGCGCTTCATGATGGAGGCCGAGCAGTACGACACCTGGCTGACCGGCTGCGGCGGCTACTGGTCGCATCCGCTGGCCGCCTATGCCGAGAGCCAGGTGTGGAAGGGCGATCCGAAAATCGCCGTCTATCGCGACACCAACACGGTGGAGTTCTGGTCGGGCTACAAGGGGCCGATCAGCCAGGCCTCCGGCTCGGTCGCGGCGGATTACGTCGTGGTGCAGATGTTCGCTGCCGCCTCCTCCGGCCAGGCGACGCCCGAGGAAGCGGTGCGCGAGGCCGAGCGCCGCGCCCGCCGCTACTATCGCTGAGCCGCATGGCGCAGCGTGACGCCGCCGCGGGGGAGACCCCGCGGCCGGCTTGCCCGAAGCTGTCGGTCCGGGAGACTGGCTGAATGTCCGCAAGCTCATCCTCGGCCCCGCGCGGCCAGGACCTGCCGCCGGCGACCAACTGGCGGCGGCCGCAGATCAACCAGGGCTGGCTGGCGCGGCTGCTGGATTCCAAGACCTTCCTGATCATCGCCTGCCTGACGCCGGCGCTCGGCCTGCTGATGGTCTTCCTGACCTATCCGCTGGGCCTGGGCATCTGGCTGGCCTTCACGGACACGCATATCGGCCGTGGCGGCGGCTTTGTGGGCTTCGAGAATTTCGAATCCCTCTGGTATGACCGGGTCTTCTGGGGGGCGGTGTTCTACACGGTCTTCTACACCACGGTCGCCACGGTGCTGAAATTCGGCCTGGGATTGTGGCTGGCGCTGCTGCTGAACGAGAATGTCCCGTTCAAGTCGCTGCTGCGCGCCATCATCCTGCTGCCCTGGATCGTGCCGACGGTGCTCTCCGCCATCGCCTTCTGGTGGATCTTCGACGCCCAGTTCTCGATCATCTCCTATATTCTGGTCGATGTCCTTGGCTGGCGCGACACCTATATCGACTTCCTGGGGACGCCCTGGCACGCCCGCTGGTCGCTGGTCTTCGCCAATGTCTGGCGCGGCATTCCCTTCGTCGCCATCAGCCTGCTGGCCGGGCTGCAGACCATCTCGCCCTCGCTCTACGAGGCGGCGCTGCTGGATGGCGCCTCGAGCTGGCAGCGCTTCACCCGGATCACGGCACCGCTGCTGATGCCGATCCTGGCGGTGGTGCTGACCTTCTCGGTGCTGTTCACCTTCACCGATTTCCAGCTGGTCTATGCCATCACCCGCGGCGGGCCGATCAACTCGACGCATCTGATGGCGACGCTGGCCTTCCAGCGTGGCATTCCGGGCGGGCAGCTGGGCGAGGGCGCTGCCATCGCGGTCTCGATGATCCCCTTCCTGATCCTCGCCACCCTCTTCAGCTATTTCGCGCTGGCCCGCCGCAAGTGGCAGCAGGGAGAAGCCAATGACTAAGGCCGCGACCGCGGATGACGGCAGCGCCCTGCTTTCCTGGCAATCGCGCCAGCGTCGGGTGGTGACCGTCTATGTCCCGCTTCTCATCTTCGTCTTCATCCTGTTGTTCCCGTTCTATTGGATGACGATCACGACGTTCAAGCCGAACGCCGAGCTCTACGACTACAAGAACTTCAATCCGTTCTGGGTCGCCGCGCCGACGCTGGCCAACGTCAAGAAGCTGCTGTTCGAGACCAGCTATCCGCACTGGCTGTTCACCACCATGCTGGTGGCGGTCTGCTCGACGGTGCTGTCGCTGGTCTCCTCGGTGCTGGCGGCCTATGCGATTCAGCGGCTGCGCTTCAAGGGCTCGGCCTATGTCGGGCTGGCGATCTACATCGCCTATCTGGTGCCGCCCTCGATCCTGTTCATCCCGCTGGCGACCATGGTCTTCCAGCTCGGGCTGTTCGACAGCCCGATGGCGCTGATCCTGACCTATCCGACCTTCCTGATTCCCTTCTGCACCTGGCTGCTGATCGGCTACTTCAAGTCGATCCCCTATGAGCTGGAGGAATGCGCGCTGATCGACGGCGCCACCCGGCTGCAGATCCTGCGGCAGATCACCCTGCCGCTGGCCGTCCCCGGCCTGATCAGCGCCGGCATTTTCTCCTTCACGCTCTCCTGGAACGAGTTCATCTACGCGCTAGCGTTCATTTCCTCGTCCGAGAACAAGACGGTGCCGGTGGCCATCCTGACGGAGCTGGTGCAGGGCGACGTCTACCAGTGGGGCGCGCTGATGGCGGGCTCGCTGCTCGGCTCGCTGCCGGTCGCGATCTTCTATTCGTTCTTCGTCGACTACTATGTTTCTTCGCTGACTGGCGCAGTGAAGGAATGAAACGCGCGGCGGGATTCGTCCCGCCGTCATACCCTGGCCACGCCCTGGAGAAAAAAAGTTGCCCAAGAATACGCTGAAGGCTCGCCTGGCGGCGGGCGAGCAGGTCTATGGCGCCTGGGTCGGCACCGGCGCCACGGTCAATGCCGAGATCATGGGCCATATCGGCTATGACTTCCTGGTCATCGACCACGAGCACGGGCTCGGCGAGCTGAGCCAGGCGGTGGACTCGCTGCGCGTGGCGGAAGCCGGCGGCACGCCCTGCATCGTCCGCGCCCCCTGGAACGACCCGGTCTGGCTGAAGCGCATCCTCGATGCCGGGGGGAATTCCATCATGATCCCCTCGATCGAGACGGCCGAGGAGGCGCTGGCCGCCGTCCGCGCCTGCCGCTATCCGCCGCACGGCACTCGCGGCTATGCGGCGACCGTGGTGCGTGGCGCCAAGTACGGGCTCGAGCCCGGCTATGCCCATGCCGCCAAGGACGAGACCCTGGTCATCCTGCAGATCGAGAGCGGCGCCGCGGCCGAGCAGGCGGAGCAGATCTGCGCCATCGACGGCATCGACGTGGTCTTCATCGGCGTCAACGACCTGGCCTGCTCGCTCGGCTACATGGAGCAGCTGGACCATCCGGAGGTGCGCAAGGTGGTCACCCGGCTGGAGGATGTCATCCTCGCCTCCGGCAAGCCGATGGGCACGGTGCCGAATGCCGGCGCCGATTGGCGCAGCCTGTTCCAGCGCGGCTACAAGCTGGTGGTCGGGCCGCATGACGGCGCCATGCTGCGCGATTCCGCGCGCAACGCCTGGGCGGAGTACCAATCCTTCAAGGCGGGCCGCTGATGCAGGCGCTGGTCGAGGCCCTGCGCGCGGCGCTGGGCCCGGCCGCCGTGCTGGCGGGGGCCGATGTCCCCGCCCGCAACGAGAAGGACTGGTCCACCCTGCCGCCGCAGCGCCCGGCGCTGGTGATCCGCCCGACCGACACGGACGGTGTCGCGACCGCGATGCGCCTGTGCAGCGAGCATGGCCGCGCGCTGGTGCCGCAGGGCGGGCTGACCGGCCTCTGCGGCGGCGCCCGGCCGGAGGAGGGCGGCATTGCCCTCTCGCTGGAGCGCATGTCCGGCATCCTGGAGATCGACCCGGCGGCCGCCAGCATGACGGTCCTGGCCGGCACCCCCCTGCAGGCGATCCAGCAGGCGGCGGACGAGGCCGGCTTCTTCATCCCGCTCGACCTCGGCGCCCGCGGCTCCTGCGCCATCGGTGGCAATCTCTCGACCAATGCCGGCGGCAACCGCGTCATCCGCTACGGCATGGCGCGCGAGATGGTGCTGGGACTGGAGGCGGTGCTGGCCGATGGCACGGTGGTCGGCAACCTGAACAAGATGCTGAAGAACAATGCCGGCTATGACCTGAAGCACCTGTTCATCGGCGCCGAGGGCACGCTCGGCATCATCACCCGCGTCGTGCTGCGGCTGTTCCCGAAGCCCGGCTGCACCATGGCGGCGCTCTGCGCGCTGGACCGCTACGACCAGGTGCTCGACCTGCTGGCCGGCGCCCGGCGCGGGCTGGGGCCTCTGCTCTCCGCCTTCGAGGTGATGTGGCCCGACTACTGGGAGGTGGTGACCCGCCAGGTGCCGGGCGTGCGCAGCCCGGTCGGCGCCGGCCACGGCTTCTACGTGCTGGTCGAGGCCCAGGGCATGGAGGAGGCGATCGATGCGCCGCGCTTCCAGGCCTGGCTGGAGGGCCAGGCCGAGGCCGGGGTGGTGGTCGATGCCGCGGTCGCCCAGTCGATCGCCGATGTGAAGGCCTTCTGGGGGGTGCGCGACGCCTGCGCCGAATTCCCCCAGGTGCTGGGCCCGCACGAGCCCTTCGATATCGGCCTGCCGGTCGGTGCCATGGATGACTACGTCATCCGCTGCAAGGCGGCGCTGGAGGCGGCGCTGCCCGGGGTGGTGGCGCTGTTCTACGGCCATATCGGCGACGGCAACTTGCATATCGTCGCCTGCCTGCCCGGCGCGGTGCCGCAGCCGCGTGAGGTGATCGTCGGGATCGTCTATGACGTCGTCAGGCAGTTCGGCGGCACGGTCTCGGCCGAGCATGGCATCGGCCTGACCAAGAAGCCCTATCTCGGCTATGTCCGCAGCCCGGCCGAGATCGCCCTGATGCAGCGCCTCAAGGCGGCGCTCGACCCGCAGGGGCTGATCAACCCCGGCAAGGTCATCTAGCGCCGCTCTTGCCGCCGGCCGGGAATGGTTCCACCATGCCGGCCGGCCGCGCTGCCGCCGGGTGCGAGCCGTCCGGCGCGCGGCCGGAAGGGCCGTGCCACGGGCGTTTTGCCTGCCTATTGCCAGCCCTGTCTTATCATCATACCTACAGCCGAAGGCGGGGCAACGGCGTGGCGCGGTTCAAGAACCTCTATGGCCAGGTAGTGGACACGCTGGGGCGGCAGATCGCCACCGGCCAGCTGCCGGTCGGCCCGATGCCCAGCGAGCCGCTGCTGGCCGAGCGCTGCGGCGTCAGCCGGGTGGTATTGCGGGAAGCCATCAAGGCGCTGGCGGCCAAGGGCATGGTCTCGGTCGGTCCCAGCATTGGCACGCGGGTGCTGCCGCGCGACAACTGGGCGCTGCTCGACCCGCAGGTGCTGGAATGGCACGCCGGCAGCGACCTGAACCGCGCGACCATCGCCGATCTGGTGGAATTGCGCCGGATCATCGAGCCCGAGGCGGCGCGGCTGGCCGCCAGCCGCGCGACGGCCGAGGATTTGGCCAATATCCGCCTGGCCTATCGCCGCATGGAGGCGGCGCTGGGCCATGAGGCGGAGTATGTCCTGGCCGATGCCGGCTTCCACACCGCGGTGCTGCTGGCCTCGCACAACCAGTTCCTCTGCCAGCTGCGCGCGGCGCTGCAGCAGCTGCTGAAGCTGGGCTTCTCCCTCTCCTCGCGCCATCCCAATGCCGCGGCCTCGACGCTGCCGCATCACGAGACGCTGCTGCTCTGCCTGGAGCGCCGCGACGGTGCCGCCGCCGCCGCCGCGGTGCAGCGCCTGATCGCCTGCAACCTCGAGCATCTGCGGAGCGTGCTGGGCGAGGATGTCGGCGGCGCCCTGCTGCCCCCTTTGTCAGGCGAACCCGATCCCGAGGAAACCGCGTCGCATGCTTCATGAGATCCAGGGCAGCTACATCATCGCGCAGACGCCCTTCGACGACCGCGGCGCGGTGGATGCGGCCAGCATCGACAGCCTGGTCGCCTTTTACCTGAAGCATGGCGCCGACGGTTTCGTCGTCGGCGGCGTCAGCGGCGAGGGCGGCAAGCTGACCGCCGCCGAGGCCGAGCTGGTCACCCGCCGCTTCATCGCCGGCAGCGGCGGCAAGCCGGTGATCGTCGGCGTCAGCAATCCCGGCACCGCGCAGCTGGCGCAGCTGACCGCCCAGGCGATGGATCTCGGCGCCGCCGGCGTGATGATCGCGCCGCCCGGCGGGCTGCGGACGGAAGAGGAGCTTCTGTCGTATTTCGCCACCGTCTTCGCGATGATCGGCGACGTGCCGGTGGTGCTGCAGGATTTCCCGGGCTCGACCGGGGTCTGGATGTCGGTGCCCTCGATCCTGAAGCTGATCGAGGCGCATCCGCAGATCCAGGTGGTCAAGCAGGAGGACCTGCCCAGCCTGGAGAAGATCTCCCGGCTGCGCGCCGGCGAGGGCCGGCGGGTCGCCATCCTCACCGGCAACAACGGCCTCTATCTGCCGCAGGAGCTGGGCCGCGGCATCGACGGGCCGATGGCCGGCTTCTCCCATCCCGAGATGCTCTCCGGCGTCTGGCAGCTGCACCGCCAGGGCGAGGTCGAGGCGGCGCATGACCTGTTCGACTGCTATCTCCCCCTGCTGAACTACGAGGCGCAGGGCTTCTGGGGGGTGGCGGCGCGCAAGGAGGTGCTGCGCCGGCGTGGCGCCATCCGGCACGCCACCATGCGCCAGCCGGGGCCCAGGCTGACCGCCCGCCATCAGGCCGAGCTCGACCTGCTGGTGCGCCGCGTCGAGCGCGCGGTGGCCGCCCGTGGCTGACCCCGTGATCGAGGCCGCCCTGCCGGCGGAGGAAGCCCTGGCCGCCATCCGCGCGCTGCTCGGGCCGCGCGGCGTGGTGGAGGACGCCCTCGACCAGGCCCCCTACCTGGAAGAGCCGCGAAAGCTGTTCCCCGGCCGCGCCGCCCTGGTGACGCGCCCGGCCGATCGAGACCAGCTGGCCGGCGTGCTGCGGCTCTGCCACGCGGCACGGCTGCCGGTCATCCCGCTGGGCGGCCGCACCGGCCTGGTCGGCGGCACCACCAGCCAGGAAGGCCCGCCCCCGGTGCTGATCAGCCTGGAGCGGCTGAACCGCATCCTCGCGGTCGATGCCCAGGCCATGACCATGACGGTCGAGGCCGGCTGCATCCTGGAAAACATCCACCGCGCCGCCGAGGCCGAAGGGCTGCTCTTCCCGATCAATCTCGGCGCCCGCGGCAGCTGCATGATCGGCGGCAATATCGCGACCAATGCCGGCGGCATCCAGGTGCTGCGCTACGGCAACACGCGCGACCTGGTGCTGGGGCTGGAGGTGGTGCTGCCGGATGGCGAGGTCTGGGACGGGCTGCGCGCCCTGCGCAAGGACAATACCGGCTACGACATGAAGCAGCTGTTCATCGGCGCCGAGGGGACGCTGGGCATCGTCACCGCCGCCGTGCTGCGCCTCTTCCCGAAGCCGGAGGAGGTGCAGACCGCCTTCCTCGGCCTGCCGGACGCGAAGGCCGCCATCGGCCTCTATGCCCTGGCGCAGCGGCTGTCGGGCGGCACGCTCTCCGCCTTCGAGCTGATCCAGCGCTTCGGCGTCGAGATCTCCTGCCGGCATGGCGGCGGGGTCGATCCGCTGGCCGCGCCCGCGCCCTGGTATGTCCTGCTGGAGATGTCGGGCGCCGCCGATGGCGCGCTACGCGCCACGCTGGAGACGCTGCTGGAGCAGGCGATGGAGCAGGGGCTGGTACTCGACGGCACCATCGCCGAGAGCGGCGCCCAGGCCGCCGGCCTCTGGCACCTGCGCGAGGCGCTGGTCGACACCCAGCAATACGAGGGCGCCAGCATCAAGCACGACATCGCCGTGCCGATCTCGCGCGTGCCGGAATTCCTGGAGAAGGCGGGCGCTGCGGCGCTCGCGGTCATGCCGACCGCCCGGCTGCTGGCCTTCGGCCATGTCGGCGACGGCAATATCCACTTCAACCTGGCGCAGCCCGCCGCCGGGATGACGGCGGAGGCCTTCCTGGCCGGCTCGAAGGCGGTCTACCGGGCGGTGCACGACGTGGTCGCCTCGCTGGGCGGCAGCATCAGCGCCGAGCATGGCATCGGCCAGCTGAAGCGGGCCGAGCTGGCGCATTACGCGCCGCCCGCCGAGCTGCGGCTGATGCGGGCGGTCAAGCAGGCCGTCGATCCACGCGGCATCATGAATCCGGGCAAGATTCTGGCCTAGGACATCGACCGGAATCTGGCCCTTTTCCAGGCCAGCGGCTTCGGCTTCCCTGTCGCGACGGCCCGGCCTGACCGGGCCCTCGGGACAGCGGGGTAGAGCAGTGGCGCAACGGGACTGGGATATCGGCACCGATATCGGCGGCACCTTCACCGATATCGTCGCGCTGCACCGGGTGACCGCCGAGCGCCGCCTGGCCAAGGTGCCCTCCCGCCCCGAGGCCCCGGTCCGCGCCATGCTGGAGGCGCTGGCCGCTGTCGGCCTGGCCGAGCCGGATGTCCGCCGCTTCGTGCATGGCACCACCCGGGTGACCAATGCCCTGGTGGAAGGCCGGCTGCCGCGCACCGCGCTGGTGGTCACCGCCGGCTTCGAGGATGTGCTGGAAATCGGCCGCTACCGCCGCCAGGAGCTCTACCGGCTGGACGTGCCGCCCAAGGCGCCGCCGCTGGTCCCCCCTGAGCTCTGCTTCGGCCTGCGCGAGCGCATCGGTGCCGATGGCGCCGTGCAACAGGCGCTGGAGGAGGCGGAGATCGACCGCCTGGCCGCCTGGCTGGCCGGCCGCGGCGTGCAGAGCCTGGCCGTCTGCCTGCTGCACTCCTACGCCAACCCGGCGCATGAGCGGCTGCTGGCCGAGCGCCTGGCCGGGCTGGTGCCGCATCTCTCGCTGTCGCACGAGGTCAATCCGGAGGCCCGCGAATACGAGCGGGCGTCCTCCACCGCCTTCAACGCCGCCGCCATGCCCATCGCGGTGGAATACCTGTCGGAGCTGGAAGAGAAACTGCCGATCGGCGCGGGGCTGCAGGTCTTCCACTCGGCCGGCGCCATGGTGCCGGTGCCGGCGGTGAAGCGCCGGCCGCTGGTCATGGCCATGTCGGGTCCGGCCGCCGGCGTCGCTGCCTCGGTCCGCATCGCCCGGCGCCTGGACCGGCCGCGGGTGCTGACCTTCGACATGGGCGGCACCACCACCGATGTCTGCCTGATCGTCGACGGCGTCGCCGGCATGGCCGATACCCGCATGATCGGCGGCCGCCCGCTGCGCCAGCCGATGCTGGCGGTGCATTCGATCGGCGCCGGCGGCGGCTCGCTGGTCCGCCTCGGCCCCGGCGGGTTGAGCGTCGGACCGGAAAGCGCCGGCTCGGAGCCCGGCCCGGCCTGCTACGGCCGCGGCGGGACGCTGCCGACCATCACCGACGCCAATGCCGTGCTCGGCTACCTCGACCCGGCGGCGCGGCTCGGCGACGCCATCCGGCTCGACCTCGACGCCGCCCGCGCCGTCATCGCGCCGATCGCCGCGGCGCTGTCGATGGGCATCGAGGAGGCCGCGCTGGGCATCGTCCAGGTGGCCAATGCCGCCATGGCCCGGGCCTTGCGCCGCGTCACCGTCGAGCGCGGCGTCGATGGCCGGGATTGCAGCCTGCTGGCCTTCGGCGGTGGCGGGCCGATGCATGCGGTGGGCCTGGCCGAGACCTATGGCCTGTCGGAGATCATCGTGCCTGCCGCCTCCAGCGCCTTTTCCGCGCTGGGCTGTCTCGCCGCCGATGTCAGCTTCCTGCAGCAGCGGACCCTGCGCCTGCCGCTGGAGGGTTTCGACGCCACGGTTTTCGCCGCGCGCCTGGCGGAGCTGGAAGCCGAGGCCACCGCCCCGCTGCTGGCCAATGGCATTGCGCCGGCAGACATCGGCATCGAGCGCGTCGCCCTGATGCGCTATGCCGCGCAGAGCGATTCCCTGCCGGTGCCCTTCGCGCCGCCCTTGTCGCCCGAGGCGCTGGCCGCCGAATTCCACCGCCGGCACCATGCGCTGTTCGGCTATGCCACCGGCGAGGCCTGCGTCATCGAGGCGCTGCGCGTCGAGGCCCGCCGCCCGACGGAGCTGGCACCGAGCCGGGCCGAGGCGCCCGCCGCGCCGCGACCGCCGCGGTCGCGCGACTGCATCTTCCCGGGGCATGGCCGCGTGCCGACGGCGATCCTGGCGCGCGAGGGCCTGCAGGACCCCGTGCGGGGACCGGCCATCATCGAGGATGCCTGGTCGACCGTGGTGCTGCCGCCCGGCTGGCAGGCCGCGCCCGATCCAGAGGGAAATCTTCTTCTGACGCGGAGCGATGCGGCATGAGCGCGCTGGACCCCTTCCTGGTCGAGGTCATCCGCCACGGCCTCTCCGCCGCGGCGGAGGAAATGAGCCTGGTGATGACCCGCTCCGCCCGCTCGCCGCTGCTGCGCGAGGCCGGCGACCTGTCCTCTGCCATCACCGATGCCGAGGGCGGGCTGGTCGGGCAGGGGCGCGACATCCCGATCCACCTGGGCGCCATGGCCTATACGGTGCGCGAGCTGCTGAAGCGCTGCCCGGCGGAGACGCTGCGCGACGGCGATGCGCTGATCTACAATCTGGGCGCGCTGGGCGGCAACCATCTGAACGACGTCAAGGTGGCGCGGCCGGTCTTCGTCGACGGCCGGCTGGTCGCCTTCGCGCTCAGTCTCGCGCATTGGCCGGATGTCGGCGGCACCTGGCCCGGCAGCTACCTGGCCGAGGCGGTGGACACTTTCCAGGAGGCGATGCGCATCCCGCCGATGCCGATCCTGCAGCAGGGCGCGCTGAATCGCCCGGTGCTGGATTTCATCCTGGCCAATGTGCGCGACCCCGTCGCCTGCGAGGGCGACCTGCTGGCCCAGATCGCCGCCACCGAGGCCGCCGAGCGCCGCATCCGCGAGCTCTGCGCCCGGCACGGGACGGATGTCTTCGTCGCCGTGATGGCCCGCCTGCACGACCTGTCCGAAGCAGAGATGCGCGCCGCCATCGCGGAACTGCCCGACGGCGACTATGAAGGCGAGGATTTCCTCGATGATGGCGGCCCGGACGGCGCACCGGCGCGCATCCATGTCCGCATCGCCATCCGCGGCGAGGAGGCGCATGTCGACCTCTCCGGCAGCGCCGACCGCGTCGCCAATTTCTGCAACACCACGCCCTTCATCGCCCGCTCGGCGGTGGCCTATGCCGCGCGCATCCTGAGCGGGCGGGAGATGCAGCAGAATGCCGGCGCGCTGCGGCCGCTGACCATCGTGACGCGGCCGGGCTCGATCCTGGAGCCGGGCTGGAACGCCGCCGTCGCCGCTGGCAACCACGAGACCTCGATGCGCATCGTCGACGCCATGTTCCGCGCCATGGAGCATGTCATCCCCGAGCGGCTCTCCGCCGGGGGGCCTGCGACCTCCGGCCTGCTGGCCTTTGCCGAGCCGATGCCGGACCAGTCCTGGCGCATGCTCTACGAGGTGCATGGCGGCGGCGAGGGGGCGCGGCACGACCGCGACGGCTCGCCGGCGACGCGGGTCCACCTGACCAATACCTCCAACACCCCGGCCGAGGTGATCGAGGCGAATTACGCCATCCGCGTGGAGGAACAGTCGATCCGCCGCGGCTCCGGCGGGGCCGGACAGCATCGCGGCGGTGACGGCGTGGTGCGCAGCTACCGCGTGCTGGCCGAGAGCATGTGGCTGACCAGCTGCGTCGAGCGCTGCAGGATTGCGCCTTACGGCTTGAAAGGCGGCGCGGCCGGCAAGCCGTTCCGCATCACCCTCACGCGGGACGGCGTCTCGGAAGAAATCCCGGGCAAGAAAAACATGCTGCTGCGGCGCGGCGACCTGGTGACGATGGAAAGCTGCGGCGGCGGCGGCTTCGGCCGCGCCGGCTGAAGCGATGCGCAGCCGATTGTCGCTGGCCGGGCTGCCGCTGGACCGGCGGGCGGAGCTGCCGCTCTACCAGCAGCTGGCCGCGGCGCTCCGGCCGCGCATCCTGGATGGCAGCCTGGCGGCGGGCACGCGGCTGCCGGGGTCGCGCGCCATGGCGGCCGAGCTCGGCTGCTCGCGCGCCATCGTCCAGGCCGCCTGCGACCTGCTCTATGCCGAGGGCTATCTGCAGTCGACGCCGCGCGGCGGGGTGCGGGTGGCGCCGGTGGCCAAGGGGGCCGCGCCCGCGGCCGGCGAGCAGCCATCGCCCCGCCTCTCCGAACGCTGGCGGGCGGTGAGCGAGATCGACTACGTCTCCGACCTCGCCTCGCCCTTCTCCAGTGGCACGCCGGATCTGGAGGAATTCCCCTTCGAGCTCTGGGCCCGGCTGCTGCGGCATTCCTGGCAGCGGCCGCCGGCCGATCTCTGCCGCGCCATGTCGCCGCTGGGCTGGCCGCCGCTGCGTGCCGCCACGGCCGAGTATCTCGGCGCGGTGCGCGGGCTGCTCTGCCGGCCGGAGGAGGTGGTCATCACCCCGGCCAGCGCCGGCGCGCTGGATCTGTGCTGCCGCATGCTGCTCGATCCCGGCGACGAGGTCTGGGTCGAGGAACCCGGCTTCATCGAGGCGCGCAGCAGCCTGCTGGCGGCCGGTGCCAAGCTGGTGCCGGTGCCGGTCGACGCCAAGGGGCTGGTCGTCGCCGAGGGCATCCGCCGGGCGCCGAAGGCGCGGCTGGCGGTGGTGACGCCCTCGCACCAGTTCCCGCTCGGCATCGCCATGGCGCTGGACCGGCGGCTGGAGCTGCTGGACTGGGCACGGCGCCAGGAAAGCTGGATCATCGAGGACGATTATGATTCCGAGTTCCGCCATCGCGAGAGCATGGCCGCCGCCCTGAAGTCGCTCGATCGCAGTGGCCGGGTGATCTATCTCGGCACCTTCTCCAAGGTGATGCTGCCCAGCCTGCGGCTCGGCTACCTGGTGGCGCATCCGGGCTTCGTCGAGGCCTTCGGCCGCGGCCGCGCCCGCATCGACGTGCATTCCGCCGGCACCGCGCAGCCGGCGCTGGCCGCCTTCCTCGCCGAAGGCCATCTGCTGCGCCACCTGCGGCGGATGCGCAAGCGCTACGCGGCGCGGCAGCAGGCGGTGCTGGCGGCGATCGGCGAGCTGATGCCCGACCTGCTGGAGGTGACGCCGACCGCCGCCGGGCTGCACCTGACCGCGCTCTTCACCCCCGCCCTGGCCGCGCGCCTGACCGACCGCGAGGCCTCGGCGCGCAGCCGGGCCGCGGGGAACTCCATCCAGCCGCTGTCGCAATGCTATCTCGGCCCGCCCGACCGGCAGGGGCTGGTGATCGGCTATGGCCGGCTGCGCGCGGAGGAGGCGCATCCGCGCCTCGCCGCCGTCGCGGCGGCACTGCGCCAGTGACAATCGAAAAAGGACGAGGCATGGGCAGGCTGCTGCGAACTGGGCTGAATGCCGGCACGGAGGCGCCGCGCGTCACCGGCGGCGAGGGCGCTTTCTTCATCCTGGCCGACGGGCGGCGCGTGCTCGATGGCAGCAACACCGGCGGCCCGCTCGGCCATGCCCATCCGGCGATGATCGCGGCGCTGCGCGAGGCCGCCAGCCTGCCCATGGTCAACGAGGGCTGGAACTGGTCCGGCCGCGATCAGGCGGCCGAGGATTTCTTCCGGGTGGCGCTGCCCGGCGAGGACTGGGCCGGCGCCATCCGCTTCTGCCTGAGCGGCAGCGAGGCCAATGACATCGCCCTCAGCCTGGCGCAGGCGATCAGCGGGCGGCCGGCGATCGCGACGCGGGCACGCGCCTATCACGGGCTGGTCGGGCTGTCGCGCGACGTCACCGTGCAGCCGCACTGGCATGGCGGGCTGGCCGCCCCCGGTGCCACGCGCCGCCCCTTCGCCGGCGCGCCGGTACACATCCTGCCGCCGCCCGAGGGCGCGCTGTACCGCAGCGACGACGTGGCGCCGGCGCCCCTGGCAGAGCGCCTGGCTGCGGTGCCGGGGATGCTGGCACAATCGGCGGCGATGATCCTCGACTACAGCCAGGGCGGCTTCTATCACGACGGCGCCTATCAGGACGCGCTGGCCGGCATGGCGCGCGCGGCCGGCTGCCTGTGGATCGCCGACGAGGTGGTAACCGGCCTGGGCCGCGCCGGGCGCCGCTTCGCCTTCCAGGGCGGCGCGTCGCGGCCCGACATTGTGACGCTGGGCAAGGGGCTGGGTGGCGGCATGGTGCCGGTCGCCGCCGTGCTCTTCTCGGCCGAGATGGTCGAGCGGATGCGGGGCAGCGCCTGGCAGAACTACGGCACGCTGCGCGGCCATCCGATGGCCATGGCCGCCGTCAGCGCCTATCTGCGCATTCTGGAGGAGGAGGCGCTGCTCGACCGCGTCGCGGCGCTGGAGACGCTGTTCGCCGCGCGGCTGGCGGAAATCGGGCGCCGGCATCCGAGTGTCGCGCGCATCGCCGGCCAGGGGCTGCACTGGACCATCGAGCTGCACGGCCCGGCCTGGCAGGACTGGCTGGCCGACACCGTCGAGGCGCCCATCGCCTCGCGGGTGGCGGCCGAGGCCCTGGCGCTCGGCGCCGTCATCGGCACCAGCGGCGAGCAGACCTCGCTGTTCCTGGCGCCGCCGCTGATCATTTCACCGCAGGATGCCGAGCGGCTGCTCGCCATCCTCGACCAGAGCCTGGATCTCGCCGACCGGGCGCACAACCAGCAGGAGACGATCCGATGAGTGACGAGGCCGCCATCCGCGCCGTGGTGCAGCAGTATTTCGACGCCCTCTATGACGGTGACGTCGCCGCCTTCCGCCAGGCCTTCCACCCCGAGGCGCAGCTCTTCTCGGCAGAGAATGCGGTGACCGCGGCGCTCGGCCTGGATGCCTGGCTGGAGCGCGTGGCCAACCGCCCGGCGCCGGCCGCGACCAACGATGCCCGCGTCGATGAGGTGGTGTCGCTGGCCCAGCCCAGCGCCACCACCGCGCATGTCCGCGTGCGCGACGCGCTGGGCGCCCACCGCTTCATTGATGAGCTCCTGCTGATTAAATATCCGCAAGGTTGGAAGATCGTCTGCAAGGCCTGGGCCTACGATTCTCAAGGCTAGGACTGCCATCTTCGCGACCCGGGCGCGCGCGGCGCCCCGGTCGCGAAGAAATTCCCGCCCCTGACTGGAATAATTCCCCCTCCGGCCTCGTAGGCGCCTCATCGAGGGGCGCATGCGTGCCGGCCTGGTGGCCGGACGGCATGTGGGGTCCAAGAGGGGATGCAATGAGAGTGAATGCAAAGGACCTCGCCTCCGGGGTGGTCCTGCTGGTGCTGGCGCTGGTCGGCCTCTGGCTGAACGGCGAGCACACATTGGGCTCGGCGCGGCGCATGGGCCCGGGCTACATGCCGATGCTGGTCTTCTGGCTGGAGCTGCTGCTCGGCGTCATCGTCGTGGCGCTGGCCTTCCGCGCCGGCGAGGATCCGCTGGAGAAGTGGACGAAGCTCGACTTCGTCACCCTGGCCATCGGCATCGGTGCCGGGCTGGTCGCCTATCCGCTGGCGGCGAGCGTGCCGGCGCTGTCGGTCAACTGGTATCCGATGGGCATCGCGCTGACCATCTGCATGGGCGTGATGGCGGTCAGCCCCGGCTGGCGGCAGATCGCCTTCGTGCTGATCGGCATGACCGTCTTCGGCATCCTGCTGGAGCAGGGCGGGCTGGTGCTGGCGGTGGCCGCCATGGTGGTGATCGCCGCACTCGCCGACCCGACGCACCGGCCGCTCGGCGTCGCCGGCTGCGTGGTCTTCCTGATCGCGCTGTGCTGGTGGATGTTCATCTACGAGCTGGATATCCGCGTCAACGTCTGGCCGGCCTTCTGAGCAGGAGATAACCAGCATGGAACTCCTGCTCGCCAATCTCGCCCATGGCTTCCATGTGGCGATGAGCTTCGACAATCTGCTCTTCGCCCTGCTCGGCGCGCTGATCGGCACCGCCATCGGCGTGCTGCCGGGCATCGGCCCGGTCGCCACCATCTCCCTCCTGCTGCCCATCACCTTCGGGCAGCCGGCGACCACCGCCATCATCATGCTCGCCGGCATCTATTACGGTGCGCAGTATGGCGGCTCGACGACGGCCATCCTGCTGAACCTGCCGGGCGAGGTCTCCTCGGTGGTGACGACGCTCGAAGGCTACAAGATGGCGCGCAACGGCCGCGCCGGCGCGGCGCTGACCATTTCCGCCCTTGGCTCCTTCTTCGCCGGCTCGGTCTCGACGGTGCTGGTCGCCGCTTCCGGCCCGCTGCTGACCGAAGTCGCGCTGTCCTTCGGACCCGCCGACTACTTCTCGCTGATGCTGCTTGGCCTGATCATCTCGGCCGTGCTGGCGCAGGGCTCGGTGATCAAGTCGGTCGGCATGGTGGTGCTGGGCGTGGCGCTCGGCCTGGTCGGCACCGATGTGCAGACCGGCCAGCAGCGCTTCACCTTCGGCATCCCCGAACTGTCCGACGGGCTGAACTTCGCCGCCATCGCCATGGGCGTCTTCGGCATCTCCGAGATCATCCTGAACCTCGAGAACCCCGAGGTCCGCAGCGTGCTCTCGACCAAGGTGGGCTCGCTGTTCCTGACCAAGGAGGAGTGGAAGCGCGCCACCCCGTCGGTGCTGCGCGGCACCGTCATCGGCTCCGTCCTCGGCATCCTGCCAGGCGGCGGCGCAGCGCTGGCCTCCTTCGGCTCCTACATGATGGAGCGCAAGATCTCGAAGGGGCGCGACCAGTTCGGCAGCGGCGCCATCGAGGGCGTGGCCGGTCCGGAGGCCGCCAACAACGCGGCCGCCCAGACCAGCTTCATCCCGCTGCTGACGCTCGGCATCCCCTCCAACGCCGTGATGGCGCTGATGGTCGGTGCGCTGATCATCCAGGGCATCCAGCCGGGCCCGCGCATGGTGGAAGCCCAGCCCGACCTGTTCTGGGGCCTGATCTGCTCCATGTGGATCGGCAACGTCATGCTGCTGGTCATCAACCTGCCGATGATCGGCATGTGGGTGAAGCTGCTGCAGGTGCCGTACCGCTTCATGTACCCGGCGATCCTGGTGTTCTGCGCGATCGGCGTCTACTCGATCAACAACAGCGTCTTCGACGTCTACCAGACGGTGTTCTTCGCGGTCCTCGGCTACGTCTTCGCCAAGATCAAGATGGAGCCGGCGCCGCTGCTGGTCGGCTTCGTCCTTGGCCCGATGATGGAGGAGCATCTGCGCCGCGCCATGCTGCTGTCGCGTGGCGACGCGCTGATCTTCTTCCAGCGCCCGATCAGCGCCGTGCTGCTCGGCATCGCCCTGCTGACCCTGGCGATGATGCTGCTGCCGGGCCTGCGCAAGAAGAAGGAAGCGGCGATGGCGGGCTGACGCCCGCGGCGCCACCAGAAATCGGGCGGGAAGGGGCCGGCCCCTCCCGCCCTCCCGCCCGACGCGAAAGGGGCCGGGGCAGCGATGCCCCGGCCCCTTTTTGCCGTCCGCCGTCAGGCAGGGCTAGGTATCAGATCGCCGCCAGCAGGGTGGCGATGCGGCGCAGCTTTACCGCGCTGGCCTGGCCGGTCAGCGCCATGCCGAGCTTGCCCTCGCGCCAATAGGCCACCTGCTTCTCGCCCTGGCGCGCCATGCGCAGGGCGACGCTGCGCTCGCTGCCCAGATGCGCCATGTAGAGCGAGAAGGGGCCGGCATCGGCGGTGCGGAACATCACCACCACGCTGGAGCCCAGCGCCGCCGGATAGACCTGCACGTCGAGCACGCGCCAGTCGCTCGGGAACTGCGGCAGCGCGATCGCCGTGCTGTGCAGGATCTCCCGGCGGTCGAATTCCGGCGCCTCCAGCTGCGATTCCATCCTGGCCCGCAGCAGCGAGGTGCGATGCGCCTGCACCGCCTCGGTGACGAAGCGCGGCGGCGGGGCGGCAGCCTCGCTGGGCAGCCCGCCGAAGGAACTGACCTGCCAGTGCACCAGCCAGCCGAGCGCCACGCAGGCCGCCGCGAAGGCACCGCGCCCGACCGAGCGCCGCAGCTGCTGCCGTCCCAGCCCGCGCTGCAGCCGGCGCGCCGCCAGGTCGACGGCGTCCCCCCCGGCGGCACCCGGCCCGGCCGCCGGCGCCGCGGTGGCCGCGCGCAGCGTGTCGCGCACCCGCAGATCGGCCATCACCTGGGCGGCCAGCGCCGGATTGGCGGCCAGCGCGCTCTCCACTGCGATGCGGCCCTGCAGGTCCAGCTGTTCGTTCAGATAGGCGTCGATCTCGAGATCGGTGACCGTCTCAGGCATCCGGGTCATGCGAGCCTCCGACGACGCGCAGGGAAGGGAGGGTGGCGCCGCGCGACCCCGGGCGGCCCGCCGGGCTGCCGGCCGCGGCAGCGGGGTTGTCGAGCCGCCGCAGCATATCACGCGCCCGCGCCAGCCGCGACATGACGGTGCCGATCGGCACGTCCAGCACCTCGGCCGCCTGCTGGTAGGACAGGCCTTCCAGCGCCACCAGGTGGAAGGCCGCGCGCTGCTCGTCCGGCAGCACCTGATAGGCGCGCCAGACCTGGCCGAGCTGCAGCGCATGGTCCTGCGCCGGCTCGGCATGGCTCGGCGCCGCCTCGCTCACCGCCTGGATGCGGGCGCGCTCGGCCGCCTGCCGCCGCCAGCCATCGACGAAGGTCGAATGCAGCACCACCAGCAGCCAGGTGCGCAGGTCCTCGCCGGCGCGGAAGCTGCCGCGGCGGTCATAGGCGCGCAGCAGGGCGCTCTGCACCAGATCCTCGGCATCCTCGGGATGGCGGGTCAGCGAGCGGGCATAGCGTCGCAGCGGCACCAGATGCGCCACCACGTCGAATTGTCGCCATCCGAAGATCATGACCCGATTACGCCGCCGGCACGGGATTTATTCCCGGCCTTTTCCGCCTGTCGCATGATTTCCTGCGCCCGCGCCGCCGGGAACCCCGGCCGGCGCATGGGTGGCCCCTGTGCTCAGCCCTTCACAAGCGCCGGGCCGCGTGTCTTGGTGACAGGGCAGTCCTGTACCGCTGTTGGGAAACGTCATGAGCTTCACCCTGTCCATGGCCCGGTTGGAGGCCATGCTGCGCGAGGATGTCCCCTATGGGGACCCGACCACCCAGGGCCTGGGCATCGCCGAAGCCCCGGGCCGCGCCACCCTGGCCGCTGCCGCCCCGATGACCCTCTGCTGCGCCGAGGAGGCCGCGATCCTGTTCCAGCTGGCCGGCGCGCGCGAGGTGCGGCGGCTGGCGACCTCCGGCGCGCTGCTCGAACCCGGCAGCCCGGTGCTGATCGCGGAAGGACCGGCCGGCGCGCTGCACGCCGCCTCGAAGGTGGCGCAGACCCTGGTCGAGATCGCCTCCGGCTTCGCCACCCGCGCCAGCCGGATCCGCGCCGCGGCGCAGCTCGGCCGGCCGGGGGTGGTGGTGGCGGGCACCCGCAAGCACCTGCCTGGCGCCAAGGACCTCTCGCTGCGCGCGCTGACCGCCGGCGGCTGCGTGCCGCACCGGCTGGGCCTGTCGGACAGCATCCTGGTCTTCGCCCAGCACCGCGCCTTCCTCGGCCGCGAGCCACCCCATCTCTGGGTCTCCCGCCTGCGCGCCGCACAGCCCGAGCGCAAGATCGCGGTCGAGGCCGCGAGCGTCGACGAGGCCGTGCAGATGGCCCATGCCGGCGTCGACATGGTCCAGTGCGACAGGATGACGCCGGACCAGATGGCCGAGGTGCTCCGCGCGTTGGGCAGCCATCCGAACCGGCCGCTGATCGCGGCCACCGGCAATATCCATGAGGGCAATGCCGCCGACTACGCCCGCGCCGGCGCCGACCTGCTGGTGACCTCGGCAGCCTATTCGGCAGCGCCGCTCGACGTGTCGGTGGTGATGGAAAAGCTTTAGGGACAGGTTTTTATAAGAAAAGGCTGGGGAAATGAATTTCCCCAGACCCCATTCTTTTTTCTGTCACCGGCCGTTCAGGGACCAGGACCCCGCTGCGGCGATGCCAGGGCAGTCCGGCGAGACGCCAATCTCGACGCGGGGGAAGTTCATTCCCCGAACCTTCTGTTTCTAAAGCTTCATCCTCATCCTCCGCCGAGGATTCCTGAACAGCAGGCGCGCCGTGGCCGTCCAGGGCGTCTGCCGCGCCACCATCCACACGGGGCCCTCGAAGACCTCCTGCCGCTCCAGCCGGTAGGCCGCCAGGTACTGGCGCGCCGATCCTTCCACCAGGGCATAGCGCCGGGCGGAAATCACCCCCGGCACGCCGCCGAGGCGCGGCAGGTGCTCCTCGAAATACCAGCGGTTCAGCTCGGCCTCGTCGGCGGCCTCGACGTCCTGCTCGACGATATAGAGGAACGGCGCCTCGACCCCGGCATCGCCGATCGCCTGCATCAGGCGGTAGCGGTCGCCCGGCGCCTCGGTCGCCGGCTCCTGCCAGGCGATGACATCGGCCGGGTCGTCCACCGCGGCGAAGCGCGGGCCGGGGCCCGCGGCGCTGATCAGCAGGTCGGCCATCAGTCGATCTTCGCCCCGGCGCGCTTGCCGATGTCGCCCCAGCGCTGGGTCTCGTCGGCGATGAAGCGGCGGAATTCCTCGGCGCTGCCGGGGGCCGCCTTGGCGCCCTGGCCGGCATAGGCGGCGACCAGCTCGGGATCGCGCAGCGCCTGGGTGGCGGCCTCCTGCAGCAGGGTCTGGATCGGCGCCGGGGTCTTCGCCGCCACCACCAGCCCGTACCAGTTGACCGGCGCGACGCTGGGCTGCCCCGCCTCGGCCAGGGTCGGCACCTCGGGCAGCAGCGGCGAGCGGCTGTCGCCGGCCAGCGCGATCGGCCGCAGCGCGCCGGCCTGCACCTGCGACAGCAGCGCCGGCATGTCGGCGAACATCATGTGCACCTGGCCGGCCATCAGGTCGGTCACCGCCGGCGCGGCGCCGCGATAGGGGATGTGGATGATGTCGATGCCCGCGGCGAAGCGCAGCGATTCACCGGCCAGATGCGGCATGCTGCCATTGCCGCTGGAGGCGAAATTGACCTCGCCCGGGCGCGCCTTGGCATAGGCGACCAGCTCGGCCAGCGTCTTCACCGGCAGCTTCGGATTGACCGCCAGCAGCTCCGGCATAAGCGCGACCAGGGTCAGCGGCGCCAGGTCGCGGGTGACGTCGAAGGGCATGGCGGGCATCAGCGTCGGCGAGATGGCGATGGCGCCGGCGCTGGTCAGCACCATGGTCGTGCCGTCCGGCGCGGCCTTGGCGGCGGCATCGGTGCCGACCACGCCGCCGGCGCCGGAGCGGTTCTCGATCACCACGTTGCGCTTGATCAGCGGGCCGATCTTCTGCGCCAGCAGCCGGGCCAGCAGATCGTTCGGGCCACCCGGCGGGAAGGGGACGATCAGCCGGATCGGCGTCTCGGGCAGGGTCGCCTGGGCCAGGGCCGGGCGGGCGAGGGGGGGCAGCAGCGGCAGGCCGGCGCCGAGCCCGGCCAGGGAACGGCGGGAGAGCATGGACATTCCTTGTTGGTCTTGGGCAGGGGCCAGGAGCGGTGGTGCGGCGCTCAGCCGCCGGCCACCCCCTGGGTGTTGACATAGAGGGCGTAGACCGAGCGGCAGGCGGCCATGAACAGCCGGTTCCGTCGCGGCCCGCCGAAGCAGAGATTGGCGCAGCGCTCGGGCAGCGAGATGTGGCCGATCGGCTCGCCTGCCGGGTTGAAGACGCGCACGCCGTCGAGCTCGGCGCTGCCCATGCCCCAGCCGCACCAGAGATTGCCGTCGACATCGACGCGGAAGCCGTCGGGCGTGCCCTCGCCGGCGCCGATCAGCACACGCAGCGCGCCGAGCGTGGTGCCCTCGCCGGTGACGTCGAAGGCCAGGATGTTGCGCGGCCGGGCGCGGGATTCGATGACATAGAGCAGCGACTCATCGGGCGAGAAGGCCAGGCCGTTGGGCCCGGCGACGCCCTCCGCCACGATCCGCGCGGCGCCGGTCAGGCCGTCGATGCGGTAGATGTTCGCCGGCAACTCCTGCTCGGCGGCGAAGCCCTGGTAGTTGCCGATGATGCCGAAGGGCGGGTCGGTGAACCAGATCGAGCCGTCCGACTTGACCACCACGTCATTGGGAGAATTCAGCCGCCTGCCCTCGAAGCGGTCGAGCAGCACGGTGACGCTGCCATCATGCTCGGTGCGGGTGACGCGGCGGGTGCCATGTTCGCAGGTGACCAGCCGCCCCTGCCGGTCGCGGGTATTGCCATTGGCGAAGTGGCCGGCGCCGCCGCGATAGAGGCTGACGCTGCCGCTTTCCGCCTCCCATTTCAGGATGCGGTCGTTCGGCACGTCGCTCCACAGCAGGTGGCGGGCATCGCCGAACCAGACCGGGCCCTCGGCCCAGCGGCAGCCGGTGGCCAGCCGCTCCACCGCCGCCAGCGGCAGGTGATACTTCTCGAACGACGGGTGCAGCGCGCGGATGGCCGGGTCGGGGTAGCGCGGCATCGGGTCCCGGTCTGGCATCAGGCGGTCTCCGCCAGCTCGGGCGCGAAGCTTTCCGGCAGGCCGATCTCGAAGGTGTTCAGCGTCATCGAGACCAGCGCGTAATAGCCGAGGATGCCGATCAGCTCGACCATGCCGCGCTCGCCCAGCGCCGCCACGGCTTCCGCATAGAGCGCGTCGGGCACGCCGCGCGTCTCCAGCAGCGAGGTCGAGACGGCGAAGACGGCGCGCTCGCGCGCGTCGCGGAAGACCGGCGGGCGCCGCGCCGCGATGGCGGCGATGACCTCGGGGTCCATGCCGGCCTTCAGCCCTTCGCGCTTGTGCACCACCCATTCGTAATGCGCCGTCCAGTGCCGCGCGGTGACCAGGATGGCGAGCTCGGACAGGCTCGGCTCCAGCGTCGTCTCGTAGCGCAGCATCTCGCCCAGGTGCTGGCCACGGCGGGCGAGCTCCGGGCTCTGCAGCCAGGCGATCATCGGCGCGGGGACGCGGCCGCGGCGGCCGGACGTCGCCTCGGCGATGGCCAGGCGCTGCGCCTCGGTCCGGGTTGCTTCGGCGGGGAGGGCCAAGCGGGCCATCAGGCAGGCTCCTTCAGGTCATCGGCGGTGGCGGCCTGCAGCCGCGCGACATCGCCGCCCAGCGCCGCGGTGATCGCCAGCGCCTCGCGCAGCACCAGGCGGCGGCACAGCGCCTCGACCGCCGGGGTGAAGCGGTAGAGGGGGACGGAAATGCCGATCGAGCCCGGCACCTCGCCCTGCGCATCGAGCACCGGCGCGGCGATGGCGGCGAGATCCGGGTGGCGTTCTCCCAGCGTGACGAAGGGCAGCACAGGGCCCGGCAGCCCGCCCGCATCGAACAGGATGATCGCCCGGCCATGCGCGCCGCGGCCGAGCGGCTGCACCTCGCCCACGCGGGCGTAGTCGCGGACGATCTGCGGGCTGTCGAGCCGGAAGGCGCAGCGCCGCTGGTGCCCGTCGCGCATGAAGAAGGTGGCGCTCTCGCTGCTCTCGCCGCGCAGCCGCTCGAGCGCCGGCGGCACATGGTCCTCGAGCCGCAGCGAGCGCCGGCAGCGGTCGCCGAGCAGCATCAGCGTCGGGCCCAGGACATAGCCGCCGCTGGCGAGGCGCCGGATGAAGCCCGGCCCCTCCAGCGTCTGCAGCAGCCGCAGCGCCGTGGTCATGCTGAGGCCGACGCGGCGCGACAGCTCGGCCAGGCCCAGCGGCCCGTCCTCCTCGCGGAAGGCGGTCAGCAGGGCCAGCGCGCGGTCGACGGCGCGGACGCTGCCCTCGGCCTCGGCCGCCGGCGTGCCGGGACGGTCGGCAGCGGCGGCGCGGCGCGGCCGGGGGGCGGGGGTCGGCACGGCGTTGCGTGACTCGGACGGTTTGCTCACGCCGCCGAGGCTAGCAAGCCTCGCCAGCTTTCGGAAGTGTGTTGCGCAGGGTGGAAGTGCCGCCTAGCCTGCCGCCCAGACAGGGAGGCAGGCAGCCATGGGTCCGCGATTCCAGGACAGGGTGGTGATCGTCACCGGCGCCGGCTCGGTGGGGCCGGGCTGGGGCAATGGCCGGGCGGCGGCGGTGCTCTTCGCCGCCGAGGGCGCGCGGGTCTTCGGCGTCGACCGCGACCTGGCCGCGATGGAGGAGACCGCCGCCCGCATCGCCGAGGCCGGCGGCAGCTTCACGCCGCTGGCCTGCGACGTCACCGACAGCGCCGCGGTGCGCGCCATGGTGCAGACGGTGCAGGCGGCGCAGGGCCGGATCGACGTGCTGGTCAACAATGTCGGCGGCTCGGCCCCCGGCGGTCCGGTCGAGATGGCCGAGGAGGTCTGGGACGCCCAGGTCGATTTCAACCTGAAGAGCGTCTTCCTGACCTGCAAGCACGTGCTGCCGCTGATGGAGGCGCAAGGCGCGGGCGCCATCGTCAACCTGGCCTCGACCTCGGGCCTCCGCTGGACCGGCGCGGCCCAGGTCGCCTATGCCGCCTGCAAGGCCGGCGTCATCCAGTTCGGCAAGGTCGTCGCCGTGCAATACGCGGCCCGCGGCATCCGGGTGAACACCGTGGTGCCGGGCCAGATGCACACGCCGATGGTCGAGACGCGCCTGGCCGGCCAGCGGGCGGGCGGCGATGCCCAGGCGCTGCTGGCCCAGCGGCTGGCGCGCATCCCGCTGGGCTTCGCCGGCGACGGGCGCGACACCGCCCATGCCGTGCTGTTCCTGGCCTCCGACGAGGCGCGCTTCATCACCGGCACCGAGCTGGTGGTCGATGGCGGCATGTCGGTGCGCTGCGGCTAGGGCGTGATGGCACGCGACGGGCTGCCATCCCCCGCGCCGGGGCGCTAGCCTTAAGGCCGCCTTAAGCCGGCCGGGCAACACGGCGGCAGCAGCGATGGGGGCCCTGGGCGGCGGCATGCGGGTGCTGGTGGTGGAGGATGATGCGGTGCTGCTCGATGCCGTGCGCGTCGGGCTGGGCCTGGCCGGCGCCACGGTGGACGGCGTCACCAGCTGCGCCGATGCCCGGGCGGCGCTGGCCACCGGCGGCTTCGACGCGGTGGTGCTGGACGTCATGCTGCCGGATGGCTCCGGCCTCGACCTTCTCGCGCTCTGGCGGCGCGGCGGTGACCGCACGCCCGTGCTGCTGCTGACCGCGCTGGACGAGGTGGCCGACCGCATCCGCGGCCTCGACAGCGGCGCCGACGACCACCTCGGCAAGCCCTTCGACCTGGATGAGCTGGCCGCCCGGGTCCGCGCCATCGCCCGGCGCGGGGCGGGCCGGGCGACGGCGCTGCTGCAGCTCGGCGATCTTCTTCTCGATCCGGCGGCGCAGCGGGTGACGCTCGCCGGCCGCGCGGTCGAGCTGTCGCGGCGCGAATTCTCTGTCCTCGCCGCGCTGATGGAGCGGCCGGGCGTCATCAAGTCGCGCGCCGACATCGAGACCCGCCTCTATGGCTGGCAGGACGAGATCGAGAGCAACGCCGTCGAGGTCTATATCCACAATTTGCGCGCCAAGCTGGGCCGCGAGGTGATCGAGACGGTGCGCGGCGTCGGCTACCGGATGCGGGCGCCCCAGCGGGATCTGCCAAGGGATCTGCCGCCATGAGGTCGATCCAGGGCAGGCTGTTCGCCATCCTGCTGGCCGGACCGGGCTGCTGTGGCTCTGCGCCGCGGCCTGGATCCATGCCGGCGCCACCCATCGGCTGCAGCAGGTGCTGGACAGCCGGCTGCAGGCTTCGGCGCATATGGTCGCCTCGCTGATCACCGACGGCAACCTGGTGGCGGCCAGTCCCGGCGCGGCGCGGCTGCCTTCGCTGGAAGGGGCCGGCCGGCCGCTCTCCTGCCAGGTCTGGTCGCTGGATGGCCGCCTGGTCGCCCGGTCGGACGGCGCGCCCCTGGCAAGACTGTCGGACCAGCCGCCGGGCCTGGCCGACCAGGAGGTCGGCGGCGAGGCCTGGCGCGTCTATGTGGTCGAGGATGCGGCGCGCGGCCTGCGCATCCTGGTCGGCGACCGGCTGGCGGAGCGCCAGGCGCTGCTGGCCGAGCTGATCAAGAGCCTGCTGGTGCCGGGCCTGCTGATCCTGCCGCTGCTCGGCCTGCTGATCTGGGCCTGCCTGGCGCGCGGCTTCCGGCCGCTGCGCGCGCTGACCGGGGAGCTCAACCGCCGGTCGGAAGAGGATATGCGGCCGATCGAGGCGACGCCCGACGCGCCGGCGGAAATCCGCCCGGTGGTGCAGGCGCTGAACGACCTCTTCGCCAAGGTCGAGGCGGCGCGGCGGCAGGAGCGGGCGGTCACCGCCTTCGCCGCGCATGAGCTGCGCACGCCGCTGGCCGGGCTGAAGGCGCAGGCGCAGATCGCCATTGCCGCCCGCGGCGATGCGGCGGTGCGGGAGGGCGCGCTGCGCCAGATCCTGGTCGCCGTCGACCGCACCACGCGGCTGGTCCGGCAGCTGCTCAGCATGGCCAAGCTCGATGCCGGCAGCGAGGCCGAGCGGCTGGAGGAGATCGACCTGGCGGCGCTGCTGGCCGAGGTGGCCGAGCCGCCGCGGACCGGCGCCGGCCGGGTCGAGATCGACCCGGCGTTGCGCGGCCTGCGGCTGCGCGGCAACCGGGCCCTGCTGGCCCTGGCCCTGCGGAACCTGCACGAGAACGCGGTCCAGCACATGCCGGCGGGCGGGCTGGTGCGCTGGGGGATCGAGGGTGACGCGCGTCTCTTCGTCGAGGATGAGGGGCCCGGCATCCCGGCCGAGGAGCTGCCGCTGGTGACCCAGCGCTTCTTCCGCGGCCGCCACAAGAGCCCGACCGGCAGCGGGCTGGGGCTGGCGATCACCGAGCTGGCGCTGCGCCAAGGCGGCTGGACCCTGGCGCTGCGCAACCGCGCCGGCGGCGGCGGGCTGCGCGCCGAGATTCTGTTGCGCGGCGGCTGAGCCGGGGCTGGATTTCTGCGCCGCGCCGGTCCTGAATGGGGGCACCAGCGAGAAGGGGGCCGCCGATGCGCAATGCCAGCCTGCAGCAGGATTTCCGCGAGGCGAGCAGCGCCTCCGCCGCCTGGGAGGCACGCGGCCGGGCGGTGATGCCGATCGCCAGCTCCCGCGCCATCGCCTTCCACGATCCCTATCCGCTGACCGTGACCCGCGCCGAGGGGTCCTTCCTCTGGGATGCCGATGGCGCGCGCTACATCGACCTGGCCAGCAACATGTACAGCCTGGTGCATGGCAATGCCTTCCCGCCGATCGTGCAGGCGGCGGCGGCGCAGCTGGCCCGCGGCAGCGCCTGGCCGGCCAACAACACGGCGCAGATCGAGCTGGCCGAGACCCTGGTCGCCCGGCTGCCCGCCGTGGAGCGGGTGCTGTTCTGCAATTCCGGCACCGAGGCCTTTTCGCTGGCGCTGAACATCGCCCGCGGCCAGACCGGGCGGCACCGCTTCCTGATGGCGCAGGGCGGCTATCACGGCACGATGTGGGACACCAATCTCGGCGGCCGCGGCGCGCCGGGGCCGGTGCACCTCGCGGCGCCCTATGGCGACACCGCCGCCTTCCTGTCGCTGATCGAGCAGCATGGCGAGGAGATCGCGGCAGTGTTCCTGGAGCCGGTGCTCGGCTCGGGCGGCTTCGCGCTGCCGCCGCCAGGCTTCCTGCGCGAGGTCCATGCCGCCTGCGGGCGGAAGGGGATCGTCTTCGTGCTGGACGAGGTCATCAGCTTCCGCCTGGCGCCGGGCGGGGCGCAGTCACGGCTCGACTTCACGCCTGACCTGGTGATGCTGGGCAAGGTGATCGGCGGCGGCTTCCCGGTCGGCGGCGTTGGCGGCCGGGCCGAGCTGCTGGCGGTGGTCGATCCGGCGGCGCCGCGGGCGCTCGCCTCCGGCACCTTTAGTGGCAATCCGGTGACCATGGCGGCCGGCCTCGCCTCGGTGCAGGCGCTGACCCCTGGCGCGATCGCGCATATCGACCGGCTGGCCCAGCTGCTGGAGGCCGGGCTGCAGGCCGAGGCGGCGGCGCGCTCGGTGCCGCTCTTCACCCGGCGGGTCGGCTCGATGCTGGGGCTGTTCTTCTACGATCCCGGGGCGGGGGCGGTGGCCACTGCCACCCGGCCCGATGCTGCCTTCACCCAGGAACTGCACCTGGCGATGCTGCTGGAAGGGCTGTTCCCGCTGCCGCGCTGCGCCATGACCACCACCACCGTCATGACGGCGCCACTAATCGCCGAGGTGGTGCAGCGCTTCGGCCGGGCGCTCGCCCGGGTCGGCAGCATGGTGCCGCTGCCGGCCTGAGCCTTGGCTCAGCGGCGCATCATGCCCTTGCGGATCTCGCGCTCGACCGAGGAGCGTTCGGCGGAGCCGGTGCGGCGGATGATTTCACGCACCACCGCCGGCGAGACGCGATGGCGGCGCGCCAGGTAGTCGACTTCCGCGTCGAGCGCGGCATCGCTCTCCACCGGCGCTGCCGCCGGCTTGCTGTCCTTGACCTGCATGATCGTCTCCTGCCCGCCATGGCGGGCGAATGGCGTGGCGCTCGCTGGCAGCAGGGCGGCACGCGGCTCCCGCGCCCGGAGGGGGCGCGGTCAGAAAATCGGCGCTTCGGCGCCCTTGCGCAGCTGGCTCTCGCGCACGACGCGCTCATGCCCGTCCTTCTGGCTGCGCACGCGGTATTCGCGATCGGTGCCGTCATTCGGCAGCAGCCGCGTCACCGTGTAGGTGCCGTTGGGCACGTGGCCTTCGTACTTGCCGGCCTGGAGTTCGACGATCTGGCCGACGATGAAGCCGTGGGGTCGCATGCTGAACCTCCGCGAGACGGTGTCAGGCGCGGCCGAAGCCGCGCCCTGCCGAGAAGCCGACCCGACCGAAGCCGCGCCGCTTCGCTTCAGGCCTTGCGCAGATTGCCGGCCGAAACCTTGCCCTGCTGGCCCTGCTGCAGGTCATACTGCAGACGCTCGCCTTCGCGCGGCTCGGACATGCCGGCGCGCTGCACGTCGGAGATGTGCAGGAAGACGTCCTTGGAGCCGTCCTCGGGCTGAATGAAGCCGAAGCCCTTGGTCGCGTTGAACCACTTAACGGTGCCGGTAGCCATGATCGGATATGCTCACAACAAGAGGCCACCCCGCGGGATGGCAGGGTGGATCGAACATCGCGGGAGACGGACACCGGGCTCGGCACTCAAGCGTGAGCTAGGAGAGCAGGCCGAACCAAACGAGCTGACAAGGCCAACATGGGCCTGTTGGCGCCGTATGGCAAGCTTCATCATCGAAATCGTCGAAGAAACTGCAGAATCTATCTGCGCTTTTTCCCACGCATTCAGAAAGATCTCGGCGGCGTGATCAGGCCGCGTCTTCCTTCGTTGCTGCGCAACAGGGCAACAATGCCCACCAGCCTCTGTCGAGGAAGGGCGCCCATCCTCCGCTTCGTCAGCGGCCGCACGGTTGTGGTCGGGAGCGAGAAAGCGCCGCTTCCTCCGGTAACCAGCCCGCCGCCCGGCAGGGCTTGACCGATGCCCCTGCCGACAGTTACCGACCGGTGAAGCCCCGCTCCCGCAGCGGCGTGGACAGCCGCCTGACCACGCCGCGAGCCAGATGCCGCTCGGCAGAGCCTGATCGTCCCGTAGGATCGGTCGGTGGCGCGACCGGCAGGCCGGCCTGGCCGGTGCCGGGACGGCGGCTTCGACACAGTGACAGACCCCGTGGCGCCCCCAGGCGCGCCGCCGTGGTGCCCGGGGCAGGGAGACGGACAAGGTGCGTGAGCAACAGCGGCAGCCAGGTGCGGCCGGCGGCGGCATGGGATTCCGCCAGTTCGTCGCGCTGATCGCGGCGCTGATGGCGGTCAATGCGCTGGCCATCGATTCCATGCTGCCGGCACTGCCCGCCATCGGCCAGTCGCTGGGCATCGTCGCCGACAATGACCGGCAATGGATCATCACCGCCTATCTGCTCGGCTTCGGGGCGGCGCAGATCGTCTATGGGCCGCTGGCCGACCGCTTCGGCCGCAAGCCGGTGCTGCTGACCGGGCTGGCGATCTATACCCTGTGCAGCATCGCCTGCGCGCTGGCCCCCTCGCTCGACACCATGCTGCTGGCCCGGGCGGCGCAGGGCGTGGGCGCCGCCGGCGCGCGGGTGCTGACCATCTCCATCGTGCGCGACCGCTATGCCGGGCCGCAGATGGCGCGCGTCATGTCGCTCTCCTTCATCGTCTTCCTGGCGGTGCCGATCATTGCCCCCTCGATCGGCCAGGCGATCGTCGCCGTCGCGCCCTGGCCCTGGATCTTCGGCGTGCTGGCCCTGTTCGGCGCGCTGGTCTCGGCCTGGGTGAGCTTCCGCCTGCCCGAGACGCTGAACCCGGCCGACCGCATGCCGATCAACCCGGCCCGCGTGGCGCGCGCCTTCGGCGCGGTGCTCGGCCATCGCAGCGCCGTCGGCTACATGCTGGCGATGACCATGATGATGGGCTGCATCTTCGGCTTCATCAATTCGGTGCAGCAGCTCTTCGCCGATGTCTTCCAGGCCGAGGCGCTGTTCCCCGCCGTCTTCGCCCTGATCGCCGGCTTCATGGCCATGGCCTCGCTGACCAATGCGCGGGTGGTGGTGCGCTACGGCTCGCGCCGCATCTGCCACCTGGCGCTGCTCGGCTACATCCTCGTCGGCACCGTCCATGCCCTGGTCGCGATCGCCGGCCAGGAGACGCTCTGGAGCTTCGTCCTGCTGCAGGCGCCGCTGATGTTCTGCTTCGGCCTGGCCGTGCCCAATTTCGGCGCGCTGGCCATGGAGCCGCTCGGCCATGTCGCCGGCACCGCCAGCGCCGTGCAGGGTTTCGTCACCACGCTCGGCGGCGCGCTGATCGGCTTCTGGATCGGCCAGCATTTCGACGGCACCGCCATCCCGCTGCTGACCGGCCTGGCTGCCTGCGGCATCGCGGCGCTGGCCAGCGTCCTCTACGCCGAGCGCGGCCGGCTGTTCAGCCGCTGAGCACCGGTCTAGCATCGCCGGAGATCCCGCGCAGGAGACACCGGCGATGAACGACCTCCACGGCCTGGACGGGCTGATGCCCGCCGCCAACCCGCTGCGGGGCGAGCTGGCCCGCCGCGGCTTCGTCATGACCTCGCTGATGACCGGGCTGACCCTGGCCGTCCCGCACGGTGCCAGCGCCCAGGTGATCACCACCGACAGCCAGGGCCTGGTCGCCGGCGAGGTGCAGGTGCCGGTCGCCGATGGCCGCCTGCCCGCCTACTTCGCCCGCCCCGACGGCGCCGGCCCCTTCCCGGTGGTGCTGGTCATCGAGGAGATCTTCGGCGTCCACGCCTATATCAAGGACACCTGCCGCCGCTTGGCCAAAGCCGGCTACCTGGCGGTCGCGCCCGAGCTCTATGCCCGCCTGGCCGACCTCTCGACGATGACCGACGCCGCCACCATCGTCCGCGAGGTCATCAGCAAGGCGCCCGACGCCACCATGCTGTCCGACCTGGACAGCACGCTGGCCTGGGCCACCACCGAGGGCCGCGGCGACGCCGCCCGCCTGGCGGTGACCGGCTTCTGCCGCGGCGGCCGCAACACCTGGCTCTACGCCGCGCACAACCCGAACCTGAAGGCGGCGGTTGCCTGGTACGGCCCGGTCGCCGGCGCCACCAGCGCCATCCAGCCGCGCACCGCGACCGATGTGGCGGCCGAGCTGAAGGCGCCGCTGCTGGGCCTCTACGGCGCCGCCGACACCGGCATCCCGCCGGCGACCGTCGAGGCCGCGGCCGAGAAGGCGCGTGCCGCCGGCAGGACCGTGGATATCGTGGTCTTCCCGGAGGCGCCGCACGGCTTCCACGCGGATTACCGCCCCAGCTACCGCAAGGAGATCGCGGAAGACGCGTGGGGAAGGATGCTGGCCTGGTTCAGGAAATACGGGGTCTGAAGAGAAGACAGACGAAGGCGAGGGGAATGAATTCCCCTCGACCCCTTCTTTTTTCTGTCGGACTGCCGTGTCCAGGTGGCGACGGTCGGTGAAACGGCCAAAGCGTCTGCGCCCCCCCATGATGCTGGGGCGAGGGTCGGAAGAAAGAGCGGGGCTGGGGGAACTCTTTCCCCCAGCCTTCTTCATGCTTATTTCGTCGTCGTCGCCGAGAAGGCCACCGTCCGCTGATCCTGGCGCGGTTCGTAGGTGATGCCGGCCCGCGTCGCCCAGAAGTTCACCAGCTGATACAGCGGGATGCCGGCGATGTCGTCGGCCACGATCTTCTGCGCCTCGATCAGCAGCTTCTCGCGTGCCGCATTGTCCATGGTGGAGAGCGAGCGGTCGATCAGCGTGTCGAGCGCCGGGTTGGAATAGGCGCCCCAGTTCGCCGGACCGCGGCCGGTGCTGCGGTCCATGGTGGTGAACATGTTGGTCAGGGCGTAGCCGGCCTCGCCGGTGCTGATGCCCCAGCTGAAGAAGGGCATGGCGAATTCATGCTTGGCGCCACGGCCGAGATAGACCGAGGCCGGGATGGCATCGACCGTGGTGCGCACGCCGACGCGGCTCCACATCTGGGCGATCGCCTGGGCGACGGTGCGGAAGTCGGGACGGTCGGCGAAAGCGCTCAGCGTCAGGCGGAAGCCCTGCGGGAAGCCGGCCTCGGCCAGCAGTGTGCGGGCGCGGGCCTGGTCGAAGGCCGGGATGCCGATCTCGGGCGTGTAGGAATAGGCGCCCGGCCACATGAACTGCCCGGCCGCCTGGGCGGTGCCTTCCAGCACGCGGTCGGCCAGCGAGACGCGGTCGATGGCGTGGCTCAGCGCCTGGCGGACTCGGCGGTCGCGCAAGGGATTGGCGGCCAGCGGCTTGCCCTCGTTGTCGGTGGCCTGGCTGCTGCTCTCCTCCTGGAAGTTCGGCAGCAGCAGGATCGAGCGGTTGCCGGGGGTGGAGGCGACGCGGAAGCGGCTGTCCTGGCGGAAGCGCGGCAGGTCGTTGCGCGACGGGCTGTCGATCAGGTCGACATCGCCGGAGAGCAGCGCGGCGCTGCGGGCGCCCTCATTGGCGATGAAGCGCATCGAGACGCGGTCCCATTCCGGCCGTTCGCCCCACCAGTTCGGGTTGCGCTCGAGCTCGACGCGCTCGTTCTTCAGGAAGCGGGTGACGCGGTAGGGGCCGGTGCCGATGGCGGCGCGCAGCCCGTCGAAATCATTCTCGCCGGCCTCGACCGCGTGCTTCGCGACGATCGAGATGGCCGTCATGTTGATCGGCAGGTTGGGCGAGGGCTGCTTCGTGGTGATCCGCACCACGCCCGGCCCGGCCGCCTCCACCGTCGCGATGTCGCGGGTGAAGGGCGCGTAGCCCAGCGGGCTGTTCGGGATGTTGGCCGAGCGGGTCAGCGAGAAGACGATGTCCTCGGCGGTCACCGGCCGGCCGTCGGACCACAGGACGCCCGGCCGCAGGGTGAATTCCCAGACCGTGTCGGAGACCAGCTTCCACTCGGTCGCCAGGCCGGGGGCCAGAGACATGTCGCCCTTCTGCTCGACCAGCCGGCTGAAGGCATGCAGCGACAGGTTGCGGTCGGCAATGCCGTTGTAGAAATGCGGATCGACCGACAGCGGGAAGGCGCTGTTGCCCATGGTCAGGTCGGCAGCCGCGACAGTCTGCAGCGGAGCGGCACAGAGAAGGGCGACAGCGGCAACCGACCACTTCCACATCATGATATTTTACCTGTTCTTAAAAGTGTGACGTCCAGTTCATCGAGGATAGGCCGGGCGCCGGCAGGTGTGAATAGCGAAGGACCCTGCCGTGACGCTGGAGCGGGCGACGGCGTCAGCCGACGCGGCCGGGTGCGACTGGTCTGGTGTCGCGCTTAGTGGTCCTGAAGGCCGCCCGCGCGGCGGCTTTGACAGCCGCGGGGGTGGCATGGCATCGCTGGCCGGAGGCCGGGTCAGCGCGTCCGGCCTGCGCCCCCGAGGACTGGACCGCCGCATGACGTCGCCCCTTTCCGGCCCCAGGAGCATCGCCGCCGAGGAAGCCGCCATGCCCTTCCCGGCGACCTCCAGCGCCATGGCGGCGCGGATCCGCGACTTCCCCTGGGAGACCACGCCGCTCGGCCCGATCGCCGGCTGGCCCGCGGCCCTGCGCCTGACCGTGGACATCGCCCTGGCCTCGCATTTCCCGAAATGCCTGTTCTGGGGGCCGGCGCTGATCAGCATCTACAACGATGCCTATCTGCCGATGCTGGGCGCCAAGCCGGATGCGCTCGGCCGGCCGATGGCCGAGGTCTGGCGCGATGCCTGGCCGCAGATCGGTCCGATCGCCGCGCGCGCCATGGCCGGCACCTCGACCTTCGTCGAGGATTTCGCCCTGCAGACCGACCGGCACGGCTATGCCGAGGAGGCTTTCTTCACCTTCTGCTACAGCCCGGTGCGCGACGAGGCCGGGCGCGTCGTCGGCATGATCGACACGGTGATGGAAAGCACCGGCAAGGTCCTGGCCGAGCGCGCGCTGCGCCAGGAACGCGCGCGGCTGGCCGAGATGAACGCCGCGCTGGAGCGCCGCGTCGCCGAGCGCACCGCCGACCGCAACCGCCTGTGGCAACTCACCACCGACCTGATGCTGGTGGCCCGCCCGGAGGGCCGCATCGTGGTGGTCAATCCGGCCTGGACCGCCGTGCTGGGCTGGCAGGAGGCGGAGCTGGTCGGCGCGGAGCTCGCCGGGCTGGTGCATCCGGATGACCGGGCGGCGCTGGCCGAGGCGCTGGCGGGCATGGCGGAGGGCCAGGCCGGGCGCCGCTTCGACACCCGGCTGCGGCATCGCGGCGGCGGCTACCGCTGGATCGCCTGGAACGCCGTGCCGGGCGAGGGGCTGATCAATGCCGGCGGGCGCGACTTCACCGCCGAGCGCGAGCAGGCCGAGGCCTTGCAGCTCGCCGAGGAACAGCTCCGCCAGAGCCAGAAGATGGAGGCCGTGGGCCAGCTCACCGGGGGCCTGGCGCATGATTTCAACAACATGCTGACCGGCATCACCGGCAGCCTGGAGCTGCTGCAGTTCCGTGTGGCGCGTGGCCAGACCGATGGTCTCGGCCGCTTCATCGCCTCGGCGCAGGATGCGGCGCGGCGGGCGGCGGCGCTGACCCATCGGCTGCTGGCCTTCTCGCGCCGGCAGACGCTGGACCCGAAGCCGATCGACGTGAACCGCCTGGTCGCCGGCATGACCGACCTGGTGGAGCGCACCATGGGCCCGGCGATCCGCACCGAGGTGGTGGCGGCCGCCGATCTCTGGACCGTGCTGGTCGACCCCAACCAGCTGGAGAACGCGCTGCTCAACCTCTGCATCAATGCGCGCGACGCGATGCCGGATGGGGGCAGGCTGCGGATCGTCACCGAGAACTGTCATCTGGAAGGCCCCGCGGCGGGCCGGCTGGGCCTGCCGCCGGGGCCCTACCTGGCGCTCTCGGTCAGCGACAGCGGCACCGGCATGGACCCGGAGGTGGCGCGCCGCGCCTTCGATCCCTTCTTCACCACCAAGCCGCTGGGGCTGGGCACCGGGCTCGGCCTGTCGATGATCTACGGCTTCGTCCGCCAGTCCGGCGGCCAGGCGGAGATCCGCAGCACGCCCGGCGAGGGCACCACCCTGCTGCTCTACCTGCCGCATCACCAGGGAACGGCCGAGGCCGGTGCCGCCGCGGAGCAGCCGGCCGACCTGGCCACGCCGCGGCCGTCGCGCCCCGGCACCGTGCTGGTGGTCGATGACG
Organism: Roseomonas sp. USHLN139; assembly: GCF_037145735.1. Lineage (NCBI taxonomy): Bacteria > Pseudomonadati > Pseudomonadota > Alphaproteobacteria > Acetobacterales > Roseomonadaceae > Roseomonas > Roseomonas sp. USHLN139. The sequence continues at coordinate 396,826 of NZ_JBBCWY010000002.1, forward strand.
AGCCGACCCTGCGCCTGCTGCTGCGCACCGTGCTGGAGGATCTCGGCTATACCGCGCTGGAGGCGGCCGATGGCGCCGGCGGGCTGGAGCAGCTGCGCGCCGACCAGCGGATCGACCTGCTGGTCACCGATGTCGGCCTGCCGGGCGGGATGAACGGGCGGCAGATGGCCGATGCCGGGCGGGCGCTGCGCCCCGGCCTGCCGGTGCTCTTCATCACCGGCTATGCCGAGAGCGCCGTCATCGGCGAGGGCCAGCTCGAGCCCGGGATGCATCTGCTGACCAAGCCCTTCGCCATGGAACTGCTGGCGGGGCGGATCCAGGCGCTGCTGGCGGGGTAGCGGGAGCATCTCAATAGAGGGTGGAACTTGCCGAATTTCTGAAAACGTCTTATCTTGAGAAAAGATCGATATATTATTTCAGGAGAGTTTTCTTGGGAGAAGGCGTTAAGTTCCGAGATAATTCCTGGCTCGATAAATCTTCTAAATATTCGCCTTTATTTATTGAATCCTCAGTAGAGGATTTGAAAATCATCTATGATCAACAGATTTGGTATAGATTTTCAGTCGATGGTTTCTGCGTCGATATGTTTTGCTATTTTCGCAAAAATGCAGAAAATTTGATCATCTGTGGTCAGGATGCAATTCAACGCGATATTGTCAAGCTTCCCTATTTTTATCGGTGGTCCTGGCACGCCGAAGTGGCTTCTTCCTACATTACAATCAACGATCCCACTCTGTATATGAGCGACAGCCTGAACGGGGGCTGGCACCAGGGCTACAGCTCGGCCTGGGCGCTTGATGTCGTGAACCGCATCCTGGATCGCATCCGCGAACTTCTGCAGATTCCATCCGAGAAAGTGATGCTTTACGGAATCTCTGCGGGCGGCTTCTGGGCTCTGATGTCGGCCGTCTGCTTTCCTGGGTGTTCGGTTGTGACGGAGATCCCGCAGGTCGATCTCTTCCTGTACGAGGATGACGGTCCAAAAGAGAAGATGCTGGCCCGCTGCTATCGAGGGCGTAGTATTAAGTACATCAAGAATAAATACTCATCGCGCATGCGGGTTATCGATCGCTGGCTGGAGAGCCGCAGCCTGCCACGCCGGGTCTGGATCTACCACAATCTTAAGGACCCGAAGAATACAAGGACGCAGATCGAGCCTTTCTGGGACGAGGTACAGCGCCTGAAAGGCGACGGCTTCCTCAGCGAGATCGATGAAATACACTTTATGTTCTTCAACCGGATGACGGCTAAGGGCGGTCATATTCCGATGGAGAAGGATCAGACGCTGGCGGTCTGGAAAATGGTTCTGTCGGGCATGTAGGTGGCGGGCCGGATAGCTGGCGGCGCGGAAGCGTTGCCTCACTGCCGGCCAGGGTTCCCGATAGTACTCTGTATTTCAAACGAAGAGATCGCGAGGAAAATGGTACCGACTCTCCAGCAAGGTGTTGTTCGTGGCGGCACGATCGAGATGTCGATCCTGTTTCCAGATCTTTCCCGCCGCGATCTGACGATCAGCATCCTCACCGGGGCCGGGCCCGTGGTTGTCGCGCATTGCGTGTGGCCCACCGATTTCCAAGCCGGCGCCAGTGTCGAGAGCGGGACTGCAGAGTCTGGCCATTCTGGCAGGCTGGTGCTGCCAGTTCAGCCAAGCTGGCCGCCCTTTTCTCAGGTGGTGGTGGAGCAGGACGCTACACCATTGCCCGTGGGCGAAGCCTGGTGTCTGACGGGTCTCTTTGCCTTCAGCGAGAGGCAGTTCGAGAAGCACTTCTTCCGGCACCGAAACAGGGTACAAGACCGGGAAACATTGGTCTTCTCGGCTCGGCAGATTCTCGATCACTATAGCCTCAATGCTTCGCATCTCTGTGTGGCGGCTGTGATCTACGCCTATCGGGCAGTTGATCTTGGTGAAGCCGCAGGCCTTCGGCAGGCGAGGCAGGACATCCGCGACGTCCAGAAAAGGCTCGGCACCGTGGCGAGCACTGGCGAGGCGCGTACGGACCGTGACCATCTCGCGATCTCCCTGCTGATGGCGCTTTGGCATGTCGACCTCGCTCTGCAAGACCATGACGCCTTCCTTGCCACGCTTGACGAGGCAATTTCCCACTCGCGTCTTCTGGCGTCGCCGATGACGGCGACCTCCTACAATCTGAGTCGGATCCTGCTGCTGCGGGGATGGCTGTTCTACCAGCTTGGCGAGCCGGACAAGGCCATTGAGCTCTATAACTACAATTTTGATTTTTATGCTCGCAGCCTGCGTAATATCGAGAAAAACTTGGCCCGCTTTATCGAGCAGAAGGAAACCCATCACGCGGTTGCCCTGTCGTTAAACAGCCTTGAAAAGATCAATACAAGAAAAAGGAATATCGAAAAGCATCAGGTTTTCGATGCGGTCTGCCGTACCCGTTCCCCAGAAGGCATAGCCCTTCTGAAGAGAAGCCTCGACGGGTTGCTCCGCCGGATTCGGCTTTCCGCCAGAGGCTGACCCGTCAGTGAAGCCGCAGCCAGGGCGGTGACGCGAGCTCTTGCTCAGTCTTTCCGCTCTCTGGCAGAACCGCCGCATGGGACATCGCCGTGGCCACTGACGACCAATCCCTTGCCCTGGCGCTGCAGCAGGCCTCGCCGGAGGCCGCTGCGCTGCTCGCCGGTCCGCTCGGCGCCGCCATCGCCGAGGCCGCCGCCTATGCCGGCAAGTCGCTCTCGGCCAATACCCGCCGCGCCTATGCCGGCGACTGGCGCGCCTTCTCGGGCTGGTGCCGCAGCCTCGGCCAGGAGGCGCTGCCGGCCGATCCGCTACTGGTGGCCGCGCATCTGGCGAGCCTGGCCGGCAGCCTCGGCCGCAGCGGGCTGAAGCGGCGGCTGGCGGCCATCGCCCAGTCGCATCGCCAGGCCAACCTGCCCTGGCAGCCGGGGCATCCGGCGATCCGCGCCACGCTGCGCGGCATCCTCGCCAGCCATGGCAAGCCGACGCGGCCGGCGGCGGCGCTGACCTCGGTCGAGGTCAAGCAGCTGCTGCGCGCCTGTGGCACCGACCTGGCCGGGCTGCGCGACCGCGCGCTGTTCCTGCTCGGCTTCGCGGCGGCGCTGCGCCGCTCGGAGCTGGTGGCGATCGACCGCGAGCACCTGCGCTTCACCAGCGAGGGCATGGTGCTGGAGATCCCGCGCTCGAAGCGCGACCAGGAGGGGCAGGGCGCCCGCCTCGGCATCCCGCGCGGCAACAACCCGCTCTCCTGCCCGGTGCGCGCCGTCGAGGACTGGCTGAAGCGCGCCCGCATCGACTACGGCGCTGTCTTCCGCCGCGTCACCGCCGGCGGCACGCTGGAGGGGCGGCTCGGCGACCAGGGTGTCTGGCGCATCCTGCGCCGCCGGGCGGAGCGCGCCGGCATCACGGTGGATGCGTCAGAGCGCCTGTCGCCGCATGGCTTGCGCGCCGGCTTCATCACCGAGGCCTATCTGAACGGCGCCCGTGACGAGCAGGTGATGCAGCACGCCCGGCAGAGCGACTTCAACACCACGCAATCCTATCGCCGCCGCGCCAAGATCACCGCCGAAAGCCCGGCGCGGCTGCTGGATCTCTGAGATCCTTTGGCCCCGGCTCCGGCACCCGACGCGCCGCTGGCGCCGGATCACACCGACTGGCTGCGCCACCGCCTGACGGTCAGCGGCCCGGCCGAGCCGATGGCCGCCTTCGCCGCGGCCGCCGCCGGCCCGGGGGAGATCCCCTGGCATCTCGACCTCGACCGTATGGAGGAGGATTGGCGGCTGCAGCTGCTCGCCCCGGTCGAGGGGCCGCCGGCGATCAGCCCGGCCGGTGCCCGGCTGCTGGCGCGGCGGCTGCGCGATGCGGCGGCGACCAACCAGGCGGCGCTGCTGGCGCGCGCTGCCACCGACCGACGCTGCCCCTTCGACCTGCACCGGCTGCTGCCGATCCCGGAGGCGCTGCTGCGCCGCGGCCCCGAGGACCTCGAGGCGCGGGCCTGGCTGTGGCGGCGCTGGGGCACGCTGCGGGCGCTGCGCCAGGTGCGGGCACTGCCTTCCGAGGATCGCCGCCTGACGCGTTCCGGCCGGCTGGAGCTGGAATTCTGGTCGGCCGACTGGTCGCCCTGGCAGGCGCTGCGCCGCCTCCGCCGTGCCTGGCCGGCGCTGATCCTCGACCTGCGGCCGCTTTATGACGACATCTGACACGCCGCGGCTGAGCCTGGAGGGGTTCGAGGGGCCGCTCGACTTCCTGCTGGAGATGCTGGGCCGCAAGCGGATCGACCTAGCCGCGTTGTCCATCGCCGAGGCCACCGACCAGCTCGCCGCGGCGCTGCAGGACGGTGCCGGGCGGGTGCCGCTGGCGCAGCGCGGCGACTGGCTGGTGATGGCGGCCGAGCTGGTGCTGCTGAAATCCCGCCTGCTGGCGCCGCGCAGCCCTGGCGAGGCGGCCGATGCCGAGCAGGAGGCCAGCCGCCGCCTGTGGCAGCTGGAGACGCTGGCCGCCATGCGCGCGGCGGCGGCGCGGCTGTCGGCGCGGCCGCAGCTCGGCCGCGACGTCTTCCCCCGCGGCGCGCCGGAGCGGCCGGCCGGCCCGCCGCGCGCGGCGGCGCAGCTTGCCTTCCTCGAGGCGCTGCTGGTGCTGCTGGAAGGCCCCCTGCCGCGCGGCGAGGCTTTCGCGGCGACCTATCGCCCGCCGCCGCAGGATCTCTGGCGGGTTCCCGAGGCGCTGGCGCATGTCCGGCAGCTGCTGCCGGGCCTCGAGGCGCCGCGCGCGCTGACCGCCTTCCTGCCGCCCCGGCGGCGCAGCGGTGCGCTGTCCAGCACCTTCGTTGCCGCCCTGGAACTCGCCCGCGAGGGCGAGCTCCGCCTGTCGCAGCAGGAGGGCTTCGCGCCGATCCTGCTGGCGCCGGCCGGCTGACCGGTCAGCGGATCAGTGCCCGCACCGCCGCCTCGGACCTTGCCGCGATCTCGGCCCAGCCGGCTTTCTCGTTGGGCAGATCCGTGAAGTGCAGCGGCGTGCCGATGCGCAGGGTCAGCGGCGAGGGCCGGGGGAATCTGCTGTCCGGCGGCCAGGCCTTGTGGGCGCCGTCCAGATAGCAGGGCACCACCGGCACCGACGTGCCCGCCACCAGGGTGCCGAGGCCCGGCTGGAACTTCGCCATCGCCCCGTCGCGGCTGCGGGTGCCTTCGGGGAAGAGGATGTACACGAGAGAATCCTCGACCAGCCGGTCGCGCAGCGTGTTCAGCTCCTTCCGCGTGGTGCGGCGGCGCCAGACCGGCAGGGCGTTCACCGCATAGGCGGCGAAGACCGAGGAGGGGCCGGAACTGAAGAAGAAGTCGCCGGCCGCCAGCGCATAGCCCCGCCGCGCCGCGGCGCCGCGCAGCACGGAGGACAGCGTCAGCGCGTCCAGATGGCTGCTGTGGTTGCCGATCAGGACATAGGGCGGCGCGGCGGGCAGGTTGTCGCGCCCCTCGACCACCAGCCGGTGCGCGGCGGCCAGATAGAGCCGCACCAGCCGCCGCCAGGCGCTTTGCGCGGCCAGGCTGCCGAGGCCGGCCTCGCGCCCCTGGGAGCGCAGCCGGTCCATCGGGCTCAGGCCGAGGTCGCGGGCCGGGCGCAATTCCCATTTCATGGTGTGCTCACCCGGTGATCAGCCGGTGCGGGCCGGCGGCGCCCAGATCCATGATCCAGCGCAGGAAGTGGAACACCGCCGGCGAGACCAGCAGCAGGCTGTTGAAGCGGTCCAGCACGCCGCCATGCCCCGGCAGCACCGTGCCCATGTCCTTGATGCCAAGATCCCGCTTGATCGAGGAGAGCATCAGGTCGCCGAGCTGCCCGGCGACCGAGACGATGACGCCCAGGATCAGCCGCAGCCAGAGCGGCTCCATCGCCGTGCCGGCGAAGATCGGGCCGGAGACGAAGGCGACCAGCAGGGTGGTGGTGGCGAGCGCCCCCAGCGCGCCGGCATAGGTCTTGTTCGGGCTGGTCGCCGGCAGCATCTTCTTCCGGCCGAACAGTTTTCCAAACGTGAAGGCGGCGACGTCGTTCAACGCGACGGCGGTCAGCAGCAGCAGTACCAGCGGGCGGTAGCCCGGGTCGTTCGCCATGTAGCCGAGATGCGCGAGGCCCGCGCCGAACAGCATGAAGGCGAAGGTGGCCAGGCCGACACGCTGGATATAGCCCTCCGGCCGGTCCTGCGGGATGGTGGCCACCGCGATCAGCACGCCCATCAGCGGCCAGAGCGCGACATAGAGGCCGTACCAGTGGTCGAGGGCGGCGAAGTTCACCAGCAGGATGCCGAGCGCCACCACGCCGGCCAGCAGGTATTCGCGGAACAGCCCGGTGGCGCGATCGTATTCGCGCAGGCAGAAGATGCCGAGCAGCGTCACCGCGGCGATGGTCCATTCGCGCCCCGCCAGCACCGGCCCCAGCATCAGCGGCAGCAGCACGCCCCAGGCGCCGGTGCGCAGCCAGAGCTCCTTTCTCAATGCCGGGCCGATGCGCCCCGTCAGCTGCAGCGCCAGGATGATCAGCGAGGCCGCCAGCAGCACGCCGATGGTGGCGATGACGATGCCCTGGGTGACCGGATGCTCGAAGGCGCGGCCGAGGCCCGGCGGCGCGGTCGGGATGGCGAGCGTGCCGTTCATGCCCGTCCCCCCCGCAGCGCCCGCGCCGTGCCCGAGAGCCGCCGCCAGCAGGTCAGCAGCGAGCCGGCCAGGATCACCCAGAGCCCGATCACGGGCAGCTGCAGGCCATGGCTCCAGGCGAGGGGGACCAGCGCGCACCAGACCGCCAGCGCGGTGCAGAGCGCCATGCGCTGCTGCTTGGCCATCGGGCCGCGGAAATCGCTCGGCGCGCCAGCGGCCTTGCCCATGGCGCGGAGATAGGCCGTCGCCATGGCGGCCAGCGCCGCCGCCGCACCCAGCCCCCAGTTGCCGGCGGCGACGCCGAGGCCGAGCAGCACGGCGCTGTCGGACACCCGGTCGGGCACCTCGTTCCACAGCTCGCCGACCGGCGAGGTGACGCCGCGCCCGACCGCCACCATGCCGTCCAGCAGATTGGCCAGCAGCCGCAGCTGGATGCCGAGCGCGCCGAGGATCCAGAGCGGACGTGCCGCCTCCGGCAGCCAGGCGGTCCCGGCCAGGGCCAGCCCGGCGCCAAGACCGGCCACCATTCCCCAGCCGGAGATCGCGTTTGGAGACGCCTGGCGCCGGATCAGCCAGCCGGCCAGCCGCTCCATCACCGCCAGGTTGCGGGCCGCGATCGGCCGCCGGTCGCCGGGCTCGGTCATGGACGCTCGATCATGGGCAGCGACTCCTCGGGGCCGCGAATTTCGCGACGATAGCGTGACAGATGCACGGCCGCGCCCGCGCCTGTCCATGGCCCGACCCCCGGCAGGGATGGTGACAAACGCGTGTAGCGTTGCCGGAAAGGCAACGCTTCGTGCGGAAACTGCGGCTTGTCGTCATCCCGGCACCGGGCGAGGCTGCGGGACGGTTCGGGGAAGCGGATGATGCAGGTGCAGACGATCGGCGTGGTGGGGCTGGGCAATATGGGCCTCGGCATGGCCGCCACCCTGGCCAAGGCCGGCTTCACGGTGCTGGGCTATGACATCAGCGAGGCGCGCCGCGCCCCGATCGAGGCCGCCGGCATCCGCTTCGTGCCGGAACTGAACGGCGTGCTGCGCCAGGCCGATGCGCTGGTCTTCTCGCTGCCCTATGCGAAGGATGTCGAGGCGGTGGCCACCGCCCCCGGCGGGCTGCTGGATCGGTCGGACCGCAAGGTGGTGGTGATCGACACCTCGACCTCCGACCCGGTGACGACGCGGCGGCTGGCGGCGACCCTGGCGGCGGCCGGGCACGGGCTGCTCGACGCGCCGGTCAGCGGCGGGCCGACGGGGGCGGCGACCGGCGCGCTCACCATGATGATCGGCGGCGAGGCGGCCGACCTCGCCATCGTGCAGAAGGTGGTGGACGCCCTGTCCGCCAAGGCGGTGCATGTCGGGCCCTCGGGGGCCGGCAACATCGCCAAGCTGGTCAACAACCTCCTCGTCGCCGCCCATCTGGTCACCACCGGCGAGGCGCTGCGTCTGTCCGAGGCCGCCGGCCTCTCGGCCGCCGATGCGCTGGGCGTGGTCAATGCCGCCACCGGCCGCAGCGCCATCAGCGAGGCGATGGTGCCGCGCTGGATCCTGCCCGCCACCTTCGACAGCGGCTTCAGCGCCGGGCTGATGCGGAAAGATGTGCGGCTGGCGCTCGAGATGGCCGAGGCGTCCGGCGTCGCCCTGCCGCTCTCGGCCGAGGTCGCCCGCATCTGGCGCGACAGCACGCCCCGCATCGCCGACACCGACGACTTCACGCACATGGCCGATTTCCGCAAGGAGCCGATCTGATGCCCGATGGCGCCCCCCTGACCAGCTGCGCCCCGCGCGTCGCGGCCCTGCTGTCCGAGCTGCTGCCCGGCGGCACGGTCGGCAGCTTCGTCGCCGGCGAGGTCCTGCCCGGCACCGGCGCCGCGCTCGACCTGGTCAACCCCGCCGACGGCCGCGTCATTCTGTCCTACGCCGATGCCGGCGCGACCGTCGTCGATGCGGCGATGGCCGCCGCCGCGACCGCGCAGCGCGCCTGGTGGGGCATGACCGCCGCCGCCCGCGGCCGCGCGCTGTGGGAAGTCGCCCGGCTCGTCCGCCAGAAGGCCGAGGCGCTGGCCGAGCTGGAGACCCTCTCCGCCGGCAAGCCGATCCGCGACACAAGGGGCGAGGTCGCCAAGGTCGCGGAGATGTTCGAGTATTACGCCGGCTGGGCCGACAAGCTGCATGGCGAGGTCATCCCGGTCCCCAGCAGCCACCTGAACTACACGCGCCCGGAGCCCTTCGGCACGGTGGTGCAGATCACCCCCTGGAACGCGCCGGTCTTCACCGCCGGCTGGCAGATCGCGCCGGCCCTTTGCGCCGGCAATGCGGTGGTGCTGAAGCCTTCCGAGCTGACGCCGCTGACCAGCCTCGCCCTTGGCGCACTGATCGACGACGTCCAGGAAATCCCGCGCGGGCTGGTCAGCATCCTGGCCGGGGCCGGCCCGACCACCGGCGCCGCCGCCGTCGGCCATCGCGACACGCGGCTGGTGGTCTTCGTGGGCTCGGCCGAGGCCGGCGCGCAGATCGCCGCCGCCGCCGCGCGCAACATCGTGCCCAGCGTGCTGGAGCTGGGCGGCAAGTCGGGCAATATCGTCTTCGCCGATGCCGATCTCGGCCGCGCGGTGGCCGGTGCCCAGGCCGCCATCTTCGGCGGCGCCGGGCAGAGCTGCGTCGCCGGCTCCCGCCTGCTGGTGCAGCGCAGCGTGCAGGCGGAATTCGTCGCGCGCCTGGCTGCCGCCACCGGTCGCATCCCGGTCGGTTCGCCGACCGACCCGGCCACGCAGATCGGCCCGATCAACAACCGCCGGCAATGGGACAAGATCGGCAGCATGGTGGGTGCGGCGACAGCGGCGGGTGCGCAGCTCGCGGCCGGTGGCGGCTGCCCGGAAGCATTGCAGGCGACGGGCGGCTTCTTCTTCGCGCCGACCATCCTCGACGGCGTGACGCCGGATGCCGCCATCGCCCGCGAGGAGGTCTTCGGGCCAGTCCTCGCCGTGCTCGGCTTCGATACGGAGGAAGAAGCGGTGGCGCTGGCGAACAGCACGCCCTATGGCCTGGCCGGCGCGGTCTGGACCCAGGATGTCGGGCGGGCGCATCGCGTTGCCGCCGGGGTGCGGGCGGGCACCTTCTGGATCAACAGCTACAAGACCATCAATGTCGCCTCGCCCTTCGGCGGCTTCGGGCGCAGCGGCTTCGGCCGCTCCTCGGGGCGCGAGGCGCTGTCCGCCTATACCCAGACCAAGAGCGTCTGGGTGGAGACGGCGGCCAGCCCCGGCGTCGCCTTCGGCTATGTCGGCTGAGATGGACCCCTGGCCCCGCCTGCAGGAAGCGGCCGCCGGCCTGGCGGCGCGCGTCCCCGCCTTGGCAGCGGGGCTGGGCGAGACCGCCCTGGCGGCCGATGCCGCCAGCGGCCTGGCCGGGCTGCTGCGGCGGCTGGTGCCGGGCGGCTGGGTCGAGATCGGCCCGCTGGCCCAGCGCGTCTTCGCCGGGGCGCCGGATGACGTGGCCGCGGCGCTGGCCGATCTCGAGGCCATCACCCGGCTGAACTTCGAGCCCGGCGGGCTGGTCGGCACCTGGCTCGGCGGGCGCGGCTTCCACATGCTGGTGGCGCATCGCCTGGCGCACCGGCTGTGGCAGCAGGGCGAGACCGAGCTGGCGATCGCGGTGAAGACCGGGGCGGCCATCCTCGGCGCCGATATCCATCCGGCGGCGAGGCTGGGGCGCGGGCTGTTCCTCGACCACGGAATCGGGCTGGTCGTCGGCGAGACCGCGGTGATCGAGGATGGCGTCTGCCTCTGGCACGGCGTGACGCTGGGCAGCACGCTGATGGCCGATGGCGACCGGCACCCGAAGATCCGCCGCGGCGCGGTGCTGGGGGCAGGGGCCACCATCCTCGGCAATATCGAGATCGGCGAGGCCGCGGTCGTCGCCAGCGGCAGCGTCGTGCTGCGCGCCGTCCCGCCGCGCACCACGGTCGCCGGCAATCCCGCGATGCCGCGCGGCCAGCACCGCCACCCCTATCCGCAGCACCTGGCTGCGCTGGAGATCGCCGTATGAGCAGCATGCCCCAGGCAATGCCCGGCATCGACCATCCGCTGGTCCTGGTGCGCGACATCGAGCGCGCCCGTGGCTTCTACACGCGGCTCGGCTTCACCATGACGCCGGTGGGCTTCCACCCCTGGGGCACCAGCACGACGCTGGCGGTGCTGGAACGCTCGCTGCTCGAGGTGATGAGCGTCTATGACGAGAGCCTGACCGGCGGCTACGGCACCGGCGACTTCCTGTTCGGGCGCCACATGCAGGAGGCGCTGGCGGAGCGCGAAGGGCTTTCCCTGGTTGCCCTGCACAGCAGGGACGCCGCCGGCGACCGCGCCGACATGGCCAGCCGCGGCATCCAGCCCAGCGGCGCCATCCATTTCCGCCGCCGCGTCCGGGTGCCCGGCGGCGACTGGGACGAGGCGGTGGTGGAGCTGGAAGTGCTGCGCGACAAGGCGCTGCCGCGGGTCTCGCATTTCCTCTGCCAGCAGCACCGGCCGGAACTGGTCTGGGTGCCTTCCTGGATGCAGCACGCCAACACCGCGCGCTTCATCGGCGCGGTGACCTACCGGGCGCCCGATCCGGCGCCGGTGCTGGCGCGGCTGTCGGCGATGTTCGGCGGCGCCGCGCCCGTGCAGCACCCCTTCGGCTGGGAGGTCGCGACCGGGCAGGGGGTGTTCCGCGTGCTGCGCCCCGACGCCTGGAGCATGGTCTTCGCCGATGCCCCGCAGCCGGTCATGGCCGCGGAAGACAATGCCGGCGCCGCCATCGATATCGCCGTGGCCGACCTGGCCGCCGCGCGCCGCGTCCTGGCGGAAGCCGGCATCGAGACCTGCGAGACGCCGGAGGGGCCGGCGGTGCGCGACATCGCCGCCTGCGGCAATGCGCTGATCCGCTTCGTGCCGGCCCCCGGGGGCTGAGCCGCAGCGCAGGCAGCGCGCTGCCCGGCGCCTAGCGCCAGAACTGGTTCTTCGCCAGGTCGACCAGCTCCCGCCCGCGCCCGTCCATCACCGCCTTGAGGGCATAGAGCGAAAAGCCCTTGGCCATCTCGGCCGTGATGGCGGGCGGCAACGGCAGCTCGGTGCGGGAGACGACGGCGTCGATCAGCACCGGGCCGGGATGCGCGAAGGCCTCGGCCAGGCCCGCCGCGACATCGGCCGGGTCTTCCAGGCGGATGCCGCGCAGGCCGATGGCCTCGGCCATGGCGGCGAAGTTCGGGTTCTCCAGCGTGGTGCCGGCGGGCAGCAGGCCGGCCGACTTCTGTTCGACCTCGACGAAGCCGAGCGTCGCGTTGTTGAAGACCACCAGCTTCACCGGCAGTTTCTGCTGCACCACGGTCAGCAGCTCGCCCATCAGCATGGCCAGCCCGCCATCGCCGCAGAAGGCCACCACTTGGCGCTGTGGCAGGGCGGATTGCGCGCCGATCGCCTGCACCAGGGCATTGGCCATCGAGCCATGCAGGAAGGAGCCGAGCAGCCGCCGCCCGTTCCCCATCGCCAGGTAGCGGGCCGCCCAGACCGTCGGCAGGCCGGTATCGGCGGTGAAGACGGCATCCGTCGCGGCCAGGTCGCTGGCCAGCTTCGCCACCTGCTGCGGGTGGATCGGGCGCCGGCCGGGGGTCGCTTCCGCTTCGGCGTCGAGCTGCTCGCGGGTGCGGTGGTAATGCGCCAGGGCCTTGCTCAGGTGGCGGCCATCCTGGCGCTGGGCGAGCAGCGGCAGCAGCGCCTCCAGGGTGGCCCGCACATCGCCCACCAGGCCGAGATCGATTGCGGCGCGCCGGCCGATCTGCTGCGGCCGGATATCGACCTGCGCGATGCGGGTCGTGGCCTTGTCGGGGTAGAACTGCCGATAGGGGAAGTCGGTGCCCAGCATCAGCAGGATGTCGCAATCCTGCAGCGCGTAGTAGCCGGAGGCGAAGCCGATCAGCCCGGTCATGCCGACGTCATAGGGATTGCCGCCCTCGACATGCTCCTTGCCGCGCAGGGCGTGGACGATGGGCGCCTTCAGCCGCGCGGCGAGCTCCATCACCTCGGCCTGCGCCCCGGCGCAGCCGGCGCCGCAGAGCAGGGTGATGCGTGCCTCCTGCTGCGCCAGCAGGGCGGCCAGCGCCTCGAGCTCGCGCCGCGCCGGGCGGGTCAGCGGTGGCGGCGGCATCAGCCCGGCCGCGGTCGGCAGCGGCGCCGCAGTCGCCGGCTGCAGCGCGACATCGCCCGGCAGCCCGACCACCGCGACGCCGCCCTGGCCGAGGGCCGAACGGATGCCGATTTCCAGCACCCGCGGCAGCTGGCGCGGGCTGCCCACCATCGCCGCGTAATGGCTGCAGTCGCGGAACAGCGCGATCGGATCGGTCTCCTGGAAATAGCCGGAGCCGATCTCGGCCGAGGGGATCTGCGCCGCGATGGCCAGCACCGGCAGCCGCGAGCGGTGGCAGTCATACAGCCCGTTGATCAAATGCAGGTTGCCCGGGCCGCAACTGCCGGCGCAGACGGCGAGGCCGCCGGTGACATGCGCCTCGGCGCCGGCGGCAAAGGCGGCGGCCTCCTCGTGGCGGACCGGCACCCAGTCAATGCGGCCCTGGCGCCGCAGCGCCTCGGTCAGGCCGTTCAGGCTGTCGCCGACCACCCCGTAGATCCGCTTCACCCCGGCGGCGGCGAGGGTGGCGGCAAACTGGTCGGCGACGCTGTTCGACATCGGGGCACTCCGGTGGACGGGCGGGGCGCCGGATGCGGCGGCCTCGGCCGCATCCTGCGGCGGGTGGCCGGCGGCGACGGATCACAGCTCGGTGGGGAGACTGGTATTCGCCACCCGGCTGGTTCCAGCCAGTGCCATCAAGGCAAAAATGGTACCGGTCACGAAGTGTCGCGCCGGCCACAATCTGCAGAAAGACCTGCCGCAGGGTGAGCGTATTAGTAAATTTTTAGCTACCGCCGCGGGCATGTCCCGGTATAACTGCCACCGAAAATTGCTGCTGCGCCGTGATCGGCGAGGGCAGCGGCACCGCAGCCCTTTGCGGGAGAGGATGCTTGCTCGCTCAGCAGTACACCGCCTTCCACCGCGCCATTCGCGAGAATGGAATCATCCTCTCCTTCAGCGGCTTCGTCTCTGAGAAGGTGATGTTCTCCCTGGGCGAGGTGCTGCGTGCGCGCATGCAGCAGGAAGAGACCGATTCCGGCATCGCCAAGCGGGTCTTCTCGATCTTCATCGAGCAGGCGCAGAACGTCATCCGCTATTCCGCCAACCGGATCGCCAAGGAGCCGACGCCGCCGCTCAGCGCCGGGCTGATCATCGTCGGCGTCGAGGAGGGCCGCTTCTTCGTGGTCTGCGGCAACGAGATTGCCCGCCCTGACGTCCCCGTGCTGCAGGCGCGGCTGGCGGCCCTGGCCGGCATGAGCGCCGAGGAGCTGAAGGCGCATTACCGCAGCAAGCTCAAGGAGCCGCCCGAGGAGGGCAGCCTGGGCGGCAGCATCGGGCTGATCGAGATCGTCCGCCGTGCCAGCGCCCCCGTCGAATTCGATTTCCAGGACGTCGGAGCCGATCTCAGCTTCTTCTGCCTGAAAGCCTATATCTGAGAGCGCCGCCGCCATGGCCCCAATGATGGACCGCATCCGGCTGGAGGCGACGGAACGCTCTCCGAAGGTCGATTTCGACTTCGCCGAAGGCCGCTTCGCGCTGGAAGGCGAGGCCTATCCGGAAGACGCCGCCGCCTTCTTCGGCCCGCTGCTGCAGGCGCTGAAGCAGCATCTGCAGGCCGCGCCCGGCAGCGCGATCCGCTTCGACGTCAACCTCTGCTACTTCAACAGCTCCAGCGCCAAGGCGCTGATGAACCTGTTCATGCTGCTGGAGGAGGCCGCCGCGGCGGGGGCGGCGATCAGCATCGGCTGGCACTACCAGGAAGGCGATGATTCGCTGCAGGAGGCGGGGGAGGATTTCTCCGCCGATTTCGTCCATGCGCGCTTCGAGATGATCGAGACCCCGGCATGACGGGCGCCGGTCGCAGCCGGGCGCGCCCGGGCGCCAGCCGCGCCACTACCCGGCCCGAGGCGCTGGCGGCGCAGCTGGCGGCCGGCCCGCTTGACCGCCAGGCGCTGGCCAGCGCCCCCGAGGCCGCCCGCTTCAGCCTCTTCGACAAGGAGGAGGAGGTGCTGCGCAGCGCCGCGCTGATGCTGGCACAGCTTGGCGACATCGGCGGCACGGTCAGCGACCTGGCCGATGCCTATCGCCAGAGCTACCGCGAGCAGGAGCGGCTGGTGCGTCTCTCCGACCGCATGCAGCGCGATTTGCAGAAGGCCAAGGCGCGGCTGGCCGAGCAGGCCGCCGACCTGCTGGCGCTGAACGAGACGCTGGCGGCCGAGATCGAGCTGCGCGGCCGCCTCGAGCTCGAGCTGCGCTCGATGCTGGAGACCGACGCGCTGACCGGCGCCCGCTCGCGCCGGCATTTCTACGACCTGGCGGCGGCCGAATTCGCCCGCCAGCAGCGCAATGGCGCGGCGCTGTCGCTGGCCGTGCTCGACCTCGACCGCTTCAAGCGGCTGAACGACGCGCATGGCCACGAGGCGGGCGATGCCGCGCTGCGCGCCTTCGCCGGCTGCTGCCAGGGCGTGATCCGCGGCTTCGACGTCTTCGGCCGGCTGGGCGGCGAGGAATTCGGCCTGCTGCTGCCCGAGACCGGGCTGGAGGAGGCGCGCGCCATCGCCGACCGGATCTGTGCCGCGACCGCCGCCCTGGAGGTGCCGCTGGCGCCTGGCGGCAGCCTCTGCTTCTCGGTCAGCATCGGCTTCGCCACGCGGGCCCCGGGCGAGACGCTGCAGCAGCTGATGCGCCGCGCCGATCGCGGCCTCTACCAGGCCAAGGATCAGGGCCGCGGCCGCGCCGTCGCCGATCAGGGTGGCGGCGAGGAGGCGGCCGGCTGAGCATGCTGGCGGGCAGGCCGACCGACACCGCGGCGGGCGAAGCCGCGCCGCCGCTGTCCGCCCGGGCGGGGCTCGCCCGGCGGCTGTTCCTGCGCGTCTTTCCGGTGGTCGCCGGCGTGGTGCTGGTCACCCAGCTGACCATCGCCTGGGTCAATTACAGCGACCAGCTGCGCGACCAGGAGGCACGCGCGCAGCTGCTGGCGCAGCTCACCGCCAGCGCCGTGGCGCGGCCGGTCTGGAACCTGGACGACAGCGTCTACCGGCCGCAGATCGAGAGCCTGGCGCTGGACGCGGCCTTCCTCGGCGTGCGGCTGCTCGACGATGCCGGCCAGCCGATGCTGGTGCGGGGCCGGCCGGACCAGCCGGATGCCGGCGCCATTCGGGTCAGCGCCGAGCTGCGCGTCGACGGGGTGCCGCGCCCTGTCGGCCGGCTGGAGCTGGTGCTCTCGACCGCGCCGCTGCGCGACAGCGCGATCCGCCAGGTGGTCATCGCGGTGGCCGCCGTGCTGGTGCTGGTGCTGGTCTTCACCCTGACCCTGCAGGCGGCAGTGCGCCGCCGCGCCGTGCTGCCGCTGCGCCGGCTGCTGGCGGCGATGCGCGAGGTCGAGCACAAGCGCTGGACGACGGTCGAGATCGGCAGCGGCGATAATGACGAGATCGGGGCCGTCTCCACCGCCTTCAACCGCATGGTGGAGGGGCTGCGCAGCGGCGACGAGGCGAAGCAGCTGCTGGCCGAGCTGGAGGCCGCGCATCAGCGGCTGGGCGCGGCCAACCGGCTGGTGCTGGAGAGCATCAACTATGCCCGGCGCATCCAGGCCTCGATGCTGCCGGACGAGCGGGTGCTGCTGCCGGCGCTCGCCGATGTCGCGACGCTGTGGCAGCCGCTGCACACCGTCGGCGGCGATTATTTCTGGGTCGATCAGAGCGGCGGCCGCAGCGTGCTGCTGGTGGTCGACTGCACCGGCCACGGGGTGCCGGGCGCTTTCATGACGCTGGTGGTCGCCGCCGCGCTGGACCGGGCGCTGGGCGAGCGCGGCCTGGACTCCCCGGCCGCCCTGCTGCAGGCGCTGGACGCCATGGTGCGCAGCCGGCTGCGGCAGAACGGGCGCGGCGCCGAGAGCGATGACGGGCTGGACTGCGCGATCTGCATCTGGGACCGGCCGGGACGGCGCATGCTCTTCGCCGGCGCCGGCCTGCCGCTGCTGCACAGCGATGCCGGCGGCGCCATGCAGCTGGTCAAGGGCGGCCGGCACGGGCTCGGCTATCGCAGCGTGACGCCGGATCCCGCCTCCTTCGTCGATGTCGAGATTGCGGTGGAGCCGGGCATGGCCTTCTACCTCTGCACCGATGGCGTCAGCGACCAGATGGGCGGCAGCCCGCGCCGGCTGCTCGGCCGCAAGCGCCTGGCCGAGCTGCTGCGCGCCGGCCTCGGCCAGCCGATGGCGGTGCAGATGGACCGGCTCGAGCGGGCGCTGGCCGAGTACCGCGGCGCCGAGCCGCTGCGCGACGACATGACGGCGATCGGCTTCCTGCCGCTGGCCGCTGCTCCCGGATCGGAGATTCATTGATGCGCCTTCGCCGCAGGCTGTCGCTGCTCCCCCTGCTGCTGATCGGCCTCGGCGCCGCGGCGGCGCCCGCGGCACGGGCCGCCGAGGTGCGGGTGCTGATCGGCAATTCGCTGCCGCCCTACATCATCGAGCGCGAGAACCGCGGCGTCGAATACGACATCGTCAAGGAGGCGCTGGCGCTGCGCGGCCACCAGATGGTGCCGCACTACGTGCCCTTCGCCCGCATCCCGGTCGAGCTGGAGCGCGGGACCGGCGATGCGGCGCTGACGGTGAATGCCGATTCCGGCCTGCGGGTCTGCTTCTCGGACGTGCATATCCTCTACCGCAACTATGCGATCAGCCTGGCCAGCCGCGGGCTGCGCATCGAGGCGATGGACGACCTGCGCGGCAAGACCATCCGCGCCTTCCAGAATGCGCGGCTCTATCTCGGCGCGGATTTCAGCGCGGTGACGGCGGACAATTCGGGTTATGCCGAGACCGCCAACCAGCAGACGCAGAACGCCATGCTGTTCGCCGGCCGCGTCGATGTGGTGGTGGGCGACATCAACATCTTCAACTGGTTCAACCGCACCCTGCCGGACACGCCCGAGACGCGGCAGCCGGTGGCACTGCACCCGCTGTTCGAGGCGGCGCAATACCGGGTCGGCTTCCGCGATCCCGCACTCTGCGCCGATTTCAACGAGGGGCTGCGGCAGCTGCGCGCCAGCGGCCGCTACGACGCCATCGTCGCCAGCTATACCTCCTCGCGCTGAGGCCCGGCCGCCATCCCCGCCAGCGGGGCGGCGGCCAAGGCCATGCTGGGCTGCCCCCATCCCGCTGCCTGACAGGAAGGCCCTTCCGGCGGCCGGCCGCCCGCATCCTGGGCGTTTGCCTCGGCGGCACAGGAAGAATGCCGATATTCTGCGCAGGTCCTGTCCCGGACGGTGCTTTTGCCGTTCTGCCGGGGCGTGACGCGGCGGGACAGGGCGGCGATGGTGCGCCCCGCGCCGACCATCCTTTCCGTGGCGCGCCGGATCGCCGGCCAGGCCCTGCCTCGCCGCCCGGCGCCTCGCCATTCTGCCTGGAGTACCCTGCTGATGCAGCGTCGCACCTTCCTGCTCGCCGCCGGAGCCGCCCTGGCCGCGCCGGCCTATGCCCGCGCCCAATCCTCCAAGGTCCTGCGCTTCGTGCCACAGGCGGACCTGCCGAACCTGGACGCGGTGGCCGGCACGCAGCTGGTGGTGCGCAATGCCAGCCTGCTGGTCTTCGACATGCTCTATGGCATCGGCGCCGACCTGCAGCCGAAGCCGCAGATGGTCGAGGGGCACGAGGTCTCGGCCGATGGCAAGATCTGGGACTTCCGCCTGCGCCCGGGCCTGACCTTCCATGACGGCGAGCCGGTGCGCAGCCGCGACGTGGTGGCCAGCATCCGCCGCTGGATGGTGCGCGACGGCATGGGGCAGATGATCCAGACGCAGCTCGACGCGCTGGAGGCGGTCGACGACCGCAACTTCCGCTTCCGGCTGAAGGCGCCCTTCCCGAAGCTGCTCTACGCGCTGGGCAAGAGCAACACGCCGCTGCTGGTGATCATGCCGGAGCGCATCGCCAGGACCGATCCCTTCAAGCAGATCACCGAGTATGTCGGCTCCGGCCCGATGGTGTTCAAGCGCGACGAATGGGTGGCCGGCTCGCGCTCGGTCTTCGAGCGCTTCGCCGGCTACCAGCCGCGGCAGGAGGCGGCGGACTGGCTGGCCGGCGGCAAGCGGATGCTGGTCGACCGCGTCGAATGGCTGACCATGCCCGACCCCGGCACCGCCGCCAGCGCGCTGCAGGGCGGCGAGGTCGACTGGTGGGAGAACCCGATCGCCGATCTGGTGCCGCTGCTGCGGCGCAACCGCAACGTCAAGGTGGCGATCGGCGACCCGCTGGGCAATGTCGGCGCCATGCGGCTGAACCATCTGCAGGCGCCCTTCGACAACAAGCAGGTGCGCCAGGCGCTGCAGCTGGCGGTCAGCCAGGAAGACTACATGCGCGCCATCGTCGGCGACGACACCGCGCTCTGGAAGGCGATGCCGAGCTTCTTCACCCCCGGCACGCCGCTCTACACCGAGGTCGGCGCCGAGCGGCTGAAGGGCCCGCGCAATTACGAGCGCGCCAAGGAGATGCTGAAGCAGGCCGGCTACAATGGCGAGAAGGTCGCCCTGCTGGTCGCCACCGACGTGCCGATCACCAAGGCGCAGGGCGACGTCACCGCCGACATGCTGGCGCGCATCGGCATGAACGTCGACTACATCGCCACCGACTGGGGCACGGTCGGCGCCCGCCGCACCAGCAAGAAGCCGGTCGCCGAAGGCGGCTGGAGCATCTTCTTCAGCTGGCATTCCGGCGTCGATTGCATCAACCCCGCGCCCTACAAGGGCGTCAGCGCCAGCGGCGACAAGGCTTGGTTCGGCTGGCCGGACTCCGCCGAGGTCGAGCGCCACATCGCCGACTGGTATCAGGCGCCCGACCTGGCGGCCGAGAAGCAGGCGATCGACGGGGTCAATGCCGCCGGCATGGACCACGTCACCTTCATCCCGACCGGCTTCTTCCTCGGCCACACCGCCTGGCGCGGCAATGTCGCCGGGGTGAAGCAGGCGCCCTTCCCGCTGTTCTGGGGCGTCGAGAAGGGCTGATGGCTACTCCGCCGGCTGCGCGGCCGCGGCCGGCGGTCCGCCATCGGCCGCCCCACCGGCCGGGCGGGTTTCCGGCATGAACAGCCAATAGGCCAGGAACCCCGCCGCGGCGATGCCGCCGAGCGTCAGGAAGGCGGTGTCGAAGCCGGCGGCGACGATCAGCCCGCCGGCCAGGCTGGCGCTCAGCGCGGCGCCCAGCCCCTGGGCGGTGGCGATGGCGCCCTGCGCCACGTTGAACCGCCCGGTGCCGCGCGTCAGGTCGGCGACCACCACGGGGAACAACGCGCCGAACAGCCCCGCGCCGATGCCGTCCAGCAGCTGCACCGCCATCAGCCAGTAGGGGCTGTCGGACAGCACGTAGAGGAAGCCGCGCAGCGCCAGCACGCCGAAGGCCGCCAGGAACAGCGGCTTGCGGCCCCACCGGTCGGCGCGCGCCCCGGCCAGCAGCGCCACCGGCACCATGACGCATTGCGCCGCCAGGATGCAGAGCGCGATCAGCGAGGTCGCATGCTCCTGGCCGATGCCGCGCGCCAGCAGCTGGCCGAGGCTCGGCAGCATGGCGGCATTGGCCAGGTGGAAGGCCGCCATCAGCAGCGCGAAGACCAGCAGCGGGCGGTCGGCCAGCAGCGTCGCCAGCCCGCTCGGCTGCGCCGTGCCCTCGGCCGGCGTCGCCGCCAGGCCGCGGGCCTGGCGGTCGTCGATCGCCGATGCCGGCACCATCAGCATGGCGCCGATGCTGAGCACGGCGAGCGCGGCCATCAGCCAGAACACCACCTGCGGGCCGACCAGGATGGCGCCGCCGGCGGCCAGCGCCGCCGAGGCGGCGTTGCCGGCATGGTTGAAGGCCTCGTTGCGGCCGATGCGGCGGGCGAAGAGGCGCGGGCCGACGACGCCCAGCGTGATGGCGGCCAGCGCCGGCGGGAAGATGGCGCCGGCGATGGCGGCCAGCGACTGGCTGGCGGCGACCGCCCAGAAGCTGTGCAGGAAGGGGATCGCCAGGCAGCTCAGCGTCACCGCCAGCGCCGCGGCGATGACGATGACGCGCTTGCGGTGGCTGCCGTCGATCAGCGCGCCGGCCGGGGTCTGCGCCACCAGCCCGACCAGCCCGGCCAGGGTGATGACCAGGCCGGTGGTCGCCTCGTCCCAGCCGCCCTCCGGCCCGCGCACCGCGACGAGATAGATGGCGAGATAGGGCCCGAGCCCGTCCCGCACATCGGCCAGGAAGAAGTTGAGGGCGTCCAGCCCGCGCAGCACGCGGGAGGGGGCCGGGGCGGGCAGGGCGGCCATGCAATGGTTCCGAAGGGTGTCCTGCCGCAACGCGCGGTTCGACGCCCGGTTTGCGCCGCAGCCAGAGCCGGGCAGAAAAATCTGCCGGCCCGGCCAGGCCTCCCGCCGCCGCGGCTCAGAAGCTGCCGAGATAGTCCAGCTTGCCCAGCGCCACCCCCTGCGCGCGCAGGATGTCGTAGGCGGTGGTGACGTGGAAGAAGAAGTTGGGCAGGGCGAACTGGGTCAGGTAGGTGGCGCCCGTGAAGTGGTAGTCGCGGCCGCCGGCGGTCAGCGAGATGGCGCGCTCGGCGCCGGCCTCGGTCGCCGCCGGGTCGATGCCCTGGACGTAGTCGATGGTCTTGCGGATGCGCTCGTGCAGCTCGGCGAAGCTGGTCTCGACATCGGGGAAGCTCGGGCGCTCGACCCCGGCCAGCCGCCCGGCGCCGGCCTTGGCGGCGTCGCTGGCGAGCTGCACCTGGCCGGCCAGGTCGCGCATGTCGGGGGCGAGCCGCGCCCGGACCAGCGTCTCCGGCGCCAGGCCCTGCGCCGCGGCATGCGCCTCGGCCTTCTCGAGCAGGGCGGCGAGATTGGTCAGGCCGCGCAGGAAGATCGCGGTGGAGGCGGTGTGCAGCGGGATCGGCATGGGACGGCATCCTGGAAGGGGGACCGCGCAAAATCCTCGCGCGGTTTCGTACCATGTGGTATGATTCTGGACCGTGGCCGTCAAGCTGGCTAGTGATCCGGCCGCCGCAGCAGGAGAGACAGGGGTTCAACATGGGCCGCCCACGCGAATTTTGCCCTGACCAGGCGCTCGGCCAGGCGCTGCAGGTGTTCTGGCGCCAGGGCTATGAAGGCGCCTCGATGTCCGACCTGACGGAGGCCATGGGCATCACGCGGCCCAGCCTCTATGCCGCCTTCGGCAACAAGGAGGAGCTGTTCCGCAAGGCGCTCGACCGCTACGAGAGCCATGTCATGGGCTTCATGGCCGAGGCGATGCGGCGCCAGCCGGCGCGCGAGGCGGTGGCCGGGCTGCTCTACGGCTTTGCTGATGCGCAGTCGGGCCAGGACACGCCGGCCGGCTGCCTTGGCGTCAACGGCGCCCTGGCCTGTTCCGAGGCCTCCGAGCCGGTGCGGCAGGAGCTGGCACGCCGCCGCGGCGCGGTCGAGGCGCAGCTGGCCGAACGGCTGCGCGCCGCGCCGTCGGAGGAGCTGCCGCCCGGCGCCGAGCCGGAGGATCTGGCGCGCTATGTCATGGCGCTGGCCCAGGGCATGGCCGTGCAGGCCAAGTCGGGCGCCGGGCGCGAGGCGCTGCGCCGCGTCGTCGCCACCGCGCTGCAGGCCTGGCCGGAGCGCGTCGCCGCGGCGTGAGCCGGCCCGGCGGCGCGGCCTCGCCGGAAAGCCTGGCGCCGTGACGGGGTCGGGGGCGACAGCGGCGCCGCCAGCCTCTACCTTCTTCGCATGTCGCTCACCCTGATCCCGCCGCCCCGTCCGCGGCGACGCCTGCCGGCTGTCCTGGTGGGCGGCGCCCTGCTGGCGGCCGGCCTGGTCGGCGCCGCCCTCGCCCTGCCGCGGCTCGAGCTCGGCGGGCTGGCGGCGGGCCGGCTGCAGGCCCGGCTCGGGCGCGACGTTGCCATCGGCTCGCTCCGCCTCGAGCCCGGCCGCTGGATGACGCTGCGCCTCGAGGGGCTGACGGTCGCCAACCTGCCCGGCGGCAGCCGCCCGGAGATGCTGCGCCTGGACCGCGCCAGCGCCGAGCTCGACCTCATCTCGGTCTTCGCCGGCCCGCTGCGGCTGCGCGACGTCACGCTGGCCGGGGTCGAGCTGCTGCTGGAGCACGGCCCCGATGACCGTGCCAACTGGCATTTCGGCGAGGGGCCGCGCACCGCGCCGCATCCCGAGGAGTCGCGGAACAGCTTCCCGACGCTGCTCGGCCTGCAGGTGGAGCGCGGCGACATCACCCTGCACACGCTGGAGGGCAAGCGGATCGCCATCGGCCTGGACCAGGCGGCGCTGCAGGCGGCGACCGAGGCCGAGCCGGCGCGGCTGACCGCCGGGGGCCGCTACCAGGGCGTGCCGCTGACCCTGGCGGCGGCGCTCGGCAGTTTCGAGGCGCTGCGCGACACCCGGCGCGACTTCCCGGCCCGGCTCGAGTTCCGCTCCGGCGAAACCCGGCTCGACTTCGACGGACGCTTCACCGATCCGGTGGCGGTCGACGGGGCGACCGGCCGGCTGGGCCTGGCGGCGCCGGACCCGCAGGCCCTGCTGGCCATGCTGCAGAAGCCCAGCCCCTGGAGCATGCCGCTGCGGCTGGAAGGCAGCCTGACCCGCCAGGGCCGGCTCTGGGACCTCGCGGAAGCACGGGGGGCGCTCGGCGGCTCGACGCTGACCGAGGGCCGCATCCGCCTGCGCGAGGGGGCGCCGCGCCAGCCCGACCAGCTGACCCTGGAGCTCGGCTTCGACCGGCTCGACCTGAATGCCCTGCTGGCCGGGGGCGACGCGCCGGGCGGCCATGCCGACCTGCCGCTGCTCGTCGACCCAGCGCCGGGGACGCTGCTGGAGCTGACCCTGGGCGCCAGGCAGCTGGCCTATGCCGGGCTGCGCGCCGCCGAGGCGCGGCTGCGGCTGAGCCAGACCGCCGGGCGCCTCGCCGTGCCGGAGCTGGCCATCGGCTGGCAGGGCGGCTCGCTGCGCGGCGAGGGCGCCATCGAGGGCCGCCCCGCCACCGAGGGCGATGGCGGCGCCATCAGCGGCCGGCTCGATGCCACCGGGCTGGAGGTGCAGGTGCTGGGCCGCACCCTGGGCCTCGGCGCCCTGCCGCTGCAGGGCCGCCTCGATGGCCATGCCGCGGTGACCGGGCAGGGCGCGACGCTGAACGCCGCCTGGCATGCGGCGCAGGCCTCGGCGGTCGTCACGATGCGCGCCGGCAGCATCGAGCGCGCGGTGATCGAGGCGGCCTCGACCGACCTGCGCGGGCTGCTGCGGCGGGCGCCGGGGATGGTGCCGCTGCGCTGCCTGGTCGCGGTGATCGATCTGCGCGGCGCCGAGGGCCAGGTGGCGCCGCTGCGGCTGCGCACCGACCAGGGCACCCTCTATGGCCAGGGCCGCTTCGACCTGTCGCGCCGCTGGATGGATTTCCTGGTGGCCAGCGAGGGCAGCACCACCAGCAGCTTCGCCCTCGACGTGCCGATCCGGCTGAGCGGCCGCTTCGCCGATCCGGACATCGCCCCGGCGCAGTTCTCCGCCGGCGGCCGGGCGATGATCGCCAGCGCCGACGAGATCGCGCCGCTGCTGGCCGAGCTGCAGCCCTTCGCCCGGCGCAGCGCCTGCCTGAATCGGCCGCGCGGCCGGTCTGCGGACCGGCCGTGAATCCAGAACAAGATTTCATGCCCCGCCGCTGGCGGCCGGCCTGATCGCGAGGCAATCTGCGTCGCATGACCCAGTCCCGCCGTGCCCTGCTGGCCCTGCTGCCGCTGCTGCCTGTCCTGACGACGGCGCGCGGCCTCGCGGCGCAGCCGCTGGCGGCCCCCGCCACGCCCGGCGCCGCCGCGCCATCCCCGGCCGCCCCGCCGCCGCCGCTGACCGCGCGGCTGGTGCATGGCGGCGCGCCCTGGCGGCTGCGCGCGCGGGTGATGGAGGTGCCGGAGAAGGTGCTGCATCTCGGCTTCCGTGGCCCCGGCGCGCCGGAGGCCGAGATCATCCTGCCGCGGCCCATGGGCACCGCCGGCCGCCTGCGCGTCGTTGCCATGGGCGGCCGCCAGGTGGTGCTGGCCTCGGTCGAAGGCAATACGGGAACCGGCCTCAGCCAGCGGCTGGTGGTGTTCATCGGCTGCGACGCCGAGGAGCGGCTGCGCATCATCGGCATCGAGAGCCGCGCCGCGCAGGAGGCCATGCAATGTACCTCCGAGACGGTGCTGGAGAACCGGCTGCAGGCGGACGGGCAGGGCGGGCTGCGGGTGCACAGCAGCTTCGCCCGGACCCGCGGCGATTGCGGCCAGCAATGGACCGGCAAGCCGTATCGCGAGGCCTGGACCGACCGGCTGACCTGGGACGGGCGCGGCCCGATCGGCGGGCTGGCGGTGACTCGCGGCGCCGGCCCGGTGCGCCGCGCCGTGGTCGAGGCGCGTCGCCGCGTGGCCGAGCAGCTGGGCGCCGCCCCGGTGACCGATCTGCGCAACGTCGATCTGGAGGCGACCGGCCTCTATGCGCTGGTGACCACCCAGGCCCCCTGATGCGCGTCGCCCTCGTCTCGGCCGCGCTGGCGGGGCTGGCGGCCTCACCCCTGGCGGCGGCGCCGGCGCCCTATCTGCAGAGCTGCTATTTCGACCGCGGCTCGCTGACGCTGAACGCCCGCTGCCGCATGGTGCTGGCCGGCGCCGTCCGCGTCTGGGAGGAGGAGCGCGACTGGCAGGCCGGCCCGCCGCCGGTCCGCGCCATCGCCGACCCCGGCGGCCGCCCCTGGTCGGGCCGGCCGCCGCGCATCCGCCTGACCGGCCATGCCCAGGAGCAGCGCGGCCAGGAGGCCGACGAAAGCACCGCGCTGCGCCGCGCCGAGGCGGTGGCCCGCGCCCTGGTCGCGCTCGGCGTGCCGGCCGCGCTGATCGAGCTGGACAGCCGTGGCGCCCGCGAGGCCCGCCAGCCGCAGGAGGGGCCGCAGCCGATCAACCGCCGCGTCGACCTGCTGGTCGGCGCGGAAGAAGGCTAGCCGGCCTCCGCCAGCCGCGCCCCGGTCAGCGGCAGGCTGCGCAGCCGCTTGCCGGTCGCGTGGAACAGGGCGTTGGCGATGGCCGGCGCGACGCCGACGATGCCGAGCTCGCCCACCGCCTTGCCGCCCAGCACCGAGGCATGCGGGTCGGGTTCGCCGACGTCGATCACCTCGATCTCGGGGATATCGGCCTGGGTCGGCAGCAGGTAGTCGCCCAGATTGTCGTTCATCAGGCGGGCATGGCGCGGATCGACCAGGCCTTCCTCCAGCAGCGCCTGGCCGATGCCCATGACGATGCCGCCCTTCCACTGGCTGGCGGCCAGCTTCGGGTTGTAGAGCCGGCCGGAATCGAAGGCCGAGACCACGCGCCGCAGCCGGATCGTCTGCAGCGCCTCGTCCACCGCGACCTCGACGAAATGCGCGCACCAGGAGTGCATGGAATAGTCGCCGTCGGTCGGCGCCCGCATGGTCGAGACGGTGGTGAAGTTGCGGTAGTGGTCCTCGGGCTTCAGCCGGTTTTCTGCCAGCGTGTCGCGCAGGGCTTCCACCCGCTCGCGCCCGGTGGCCTGCAGCACCGCCGAGACATCATGGGCGGTGCCGTCGGGAGCGACGAGCATTCCGCCCTCCAGCCGCAGCGTATTGGCCCCCGTGCCGCGCAGCGGCGAGCGCGGGTCGGACAGCGCCAGCGCGACCAGCGCCTCGCGCGCCGCCAGCGCCGCCTTGTGCACCGCCCCGGTCATCAGCCCGGCCATCTGCGAGCCGCCGGTGACCGGGGCACGCGGCAGGCGGGAATCGCCGAGCCGCACCGTCACCTTGTCCACCGGCAGGCCGAGCGCCTCGGCCGCGGTCTGCGCCAGGATGGTGTGCGCGCCGGTGCCCATGTCGGCGGTGCTGCTGGCGACCTCGACGCGGCCATCGGCGAGGATGCCGACCAGCGCCTCGCCCGCCGTGCGCCGCACCGGATAGGTGCCGCAGGCCATGCCCCAGCCGATCAGCAGGTGGCCCTCGCGCGTCGAGCGTGGCGTCGGATCGCGCCGCTCCCAGCCGAAGGCGACGGCGCCGGCCGCCAGCGCCTCGCGCAGCTTGCGGGTGGACCAGGGCTTGCCGCTCGAATGGTCGTGCCCGGCATCGTTCAGCAGCCGCAGCGCCAGCGGGTCCTGCCCCACCGCATGCGCCAGCTCGTCGATGGCGGATTCCAGCCCGAAGGCACTGGGGTTCTCGCCCGGGGCGCGCTTGGCGCCGGGCTGCACGGTATGGACCGGCACGACGTTCTGCCGGCTGTCGAAATGCGGCAGGGCATACATCAGGCCGGTGACCGCGCCGAGCGGCTCGACCGACACCGCATTCATGGACGTCTCGTTCCAGCCGCGCTGGCGGATCGCCAGCAGCCGGCCGCCGGCGGTCGCGCCGAGCTCCAGCACCTGCCGCGTCGCCGGCCGGCCGCCGAGGCCCGTGAAGGTCTGGCTGCGGCTCAGCGCCAGCTTCACCGGCCGGCCCAGACGCCGCGCCGCCATCGCCGCCACCGCGCCATGCGGCAGGGCCAGCGCCTTGGAGCCGAAGCCGCCGCCGATATAGGGCGAGACGATGCGCACCTGGTCGAAGCGCAGCCCGAACCACTCGGCATAGGTGCGCGCCATGCCGTCCAGCCACTGGCTGGGCTCCCAGAGGGTCAGCTCGTCGCCCTCCCATTGCGCGATGAGGCCATGCGGCTCGATCGGCATGTTGAATTCGCGGGGGGTCCGGTATTCCAGGGTCAGCCGCACCGGCGCCTTGTCCAGCGCGGCCGCGGCATCGCCCCAGGACTTCGTCAGCATGTCGACCGGCCTGCCGTCGCCGGCGCGGGGATCGTCCAGCCCGGTGATGGCCGGCGTTGCCTCGTATTCGGCGGCGACCAGCCGGGCGGCTTCCTGCGCCTGCTCCAGGGTTTCGGCCACCACGGCGGCGATCTGCTGGCCATGGTGGACGATCCGGGTATCCAGCGGGCGGTAATGCGGCTGGGCGGGCGGCGCGCCGGTCCAGCTCGAGGCGGCGGCCAGCGGCGCCGTGTTGTCCGGCGTCAGCACCGCCAGCACGCCCGGCGCGGCCTCAGCGGCGGCGGTGTCCAGGCGGGTCACCCGGCCGGCCGCGATGCCGGCGCGGACCAGCACCGCATGCGCCAGCCCCTCGACCGGCTGGTCCAGGGCGAATCGGGCGCTGCCTTCCAGCTTGGCGACGCCATCGAGCCGGGCGAGGGCCGCGCCCAGGACCGGCAGGCCGTCGCCGGCGCCGCCCCGCTTCACCGGTGCATCGAGCGGGCTCATGCCGCGTCTCCCAGCAGTTCTTCCAGGGTTCGTTCGATCAGGGCAGGGACCAGGGCCAGCTTGTGGCGGTTGTCGGGCTGCGGCTCGGCCTCGCGCACAGCCAGAGCGGCGGCGGCGGCGATGGCGGCCGGCGTCGGGCGCTCGCCGATCAGCGCCGCCTCCACCGCGCGGGCGCGCCAGGGGATGGTGGCGACGCCGCCCAGCGCCACCCGCAGGTCCGCGACCCGCCCGTCCGCGTCGAGCGTGATCCCGGCGGCGAGGCTGGCGGCGGCGAATTCATAGGAGGCGCGGTCGCGCAGCTTGACGTAGCGCGCCCGCCGCGCGGCCGGGGTCAGCGGGATGCGCAGCCCGGTGATGATGTCGGCCGGCGCCAGCGCGAATTCCCGGTCGGGGGTGGCGCCGGGCAGCCGGTAGAGATCGTGGAGGGGCAGCGCGCGCTGCCCCTCGGGCGACCAGCATTCCAGCACGGCGTCGCAGGCGACCAGCGCCACCGCCAGATCGCCCGGATGCGTCGCGATGCAATGGGCCGACGTCCCGAGCAGCGCATGCCCGCGCGTTACCCCGCCGATCGCCGCACAGCCGCTGCCGGGGTTCCGCCGGTTGCAGGCATCGAACGAGGGATCGCGGAAATAGGCACAGCGGGTGCGCTGCAGCAGGTTGCCGCCGATCGTCGCCATGTTGCGGATCTGCGGCGAGGCCGAGGCCAGCAGCGCCTGCCCGATGGCCGGCAGCGCCGCGCGGATCGCCGGATGCGCCGCCAGGCGGCTCATCGTCACGGTGGCGCCGATCCGCGCCTCGGTGTCGGTGAGCTCGATGGCGTCCAGCCCGGGCAGGCGGGACAGGTCGACCACCGCCCTGGGCCGCGCCACGCCGAGCCTGGCCAGGTCGAGCAGCCCGGTGCCGCCGCCGAGCGGCGTGCCGCCCGCCGCCACCGCCGCGCCGGCCGCCGCCAGGTCCGCCGGGCGGTGATAGGAGAAATCCATCATGGCCGGGCCTCTTGCGCCAGGGCGCGGGCGGCGCGTTGCACCGCCGTGACGATGTGCGGATAGGCGCCGCAGCGGCAGAGATTGCCGGCCATGAAGTCGCGGATTTCCTCCGGCGAGCCGGCATGGCCCTCGCGGATGCAGGCCACCGCCGACATGATCTGGCCGGGGGTGCAGTAGCCGCACTGGAAGGCATCCTCGGCGAGGAAGGCCTTCTGCACGGCATGCAGCGTGCCATCGGGGCCGGCGAGGCCCTCGATGGTGGTGATCTGGCGGCCCTCGGCCTGATGCGCCAGCGTCAGGCAGGCCAGCACGCGCTCGCCATCGAGATGGATGGTGCAGGCGCCGCACTGGCCGTGGTCGCAGCCCTTCTTGGTGCCGGTGAGGTCGAGCCGCTCGCGCAGCGCATCCAGCAGCGTCGTCCGGGGTTCCACCCGAAGGGCGCGCGGCGCGCCGTTGATGAGCAGGGTGAGGGGACGAGGCGCGCTCACGCCGGGACCCGCCGGGCAGCATCATGGCGGGTTTGCAAGAGGACAGGCATGACAGACCCTCCGATCGGACAGATAATGCAAATAACCAGACAGGGAACGTAAACGGAGGATGCCTCCGATTGTTTGGGGAGCTAAGGCTTGCACCGCCCGGCGTCAAGGGCCGGCGGCTATGGAGTAGGGTGTTTGAAGGATTCTGCTGCGGGCGTGATGGGAGAGGCCCCCCCGGCATTGCGGGCGGATGCCCGGCGCAACCGCGACAAGCTGCTGGCCGAGGCGGCGCAGCTTTTCGCCGAACGCGGGGTGAATGCGGCGCTGGAGGAGATCGCCCGCCGCGCCGGCGTCGGCATCGGCACGCTCTACCGGCATTTCCCGACCCGCGACGCGCTGATCGCCACGGTCTACCAGCATGAGAGCGAGGCGCTCTATGCCGCCGCCGAGGCGATGGCGGCGACGCTGCCGCCCGACGAGGCGCTGGCCCGCTGGATGCACCGCAGCCTGGACATGATGGCGACCAAGCGCGGCCTGGGCGACAGCCTGAAGGCCCTGCTGCGCGAGCGGCCCGAGCTGCTGACCGCCAGCAAGAGCGGCTTTCCGGCCACCGTCGAGCGGCTGCTGAACGCCGCCAAGGCCAGCGGCCGGATCCGCGGCGATGTCGAGCTGGCCGATGTGCTGCACGCGCTGAACGGCATCTATGCGGCGCCGGAAAGCGCCGACTGGCGGAGCCGCTCGGGGCGGGTGCTGGACCTGCTGATGGCGGGGATGCGGCAGGGGCCCGCCGCGGCGGAATAGCGGCTCAGGGAAGGCCGTTGCCCGCATGGGCGCGATGGCCGGGGCGCTGCGCCAGCCGCGCCTCCCAGGCGGCAAGCGCCGGCAGCTCGGGATGCGGCATCGGCGTCATCCGCCAGCGGTTGGCAGACAGCCCGAGCACGATGTCGGCCAGGGAGAAATCCGCCCCGGCGACATAGGCGCCGGTCTGCGCCAGCTGGCGGTCGAGCAGCGCCATCTGCGCGTGCCAGCCGGCGATGCCCGCCTCCAGCGCCGGTGCCGCGACGAAGGCAGGATCACGCCGCACCAGCGCCAGGAAGGGCAGGCGCCAGGCGGTGTTGAGCTCGGTGGCCTGCCAGTCCATCCATTGCTCGACCCGGGCGCGGGCCAGGCGATCCTCCGGCAGCAGCGCGGAGCCTGCGGCCAGGTAGCGGCAGATGGTGTTGGATTCGCGCAGGAAGCTGCCGTCGGGCAACTGGATCACCGGCACCAGGCGATGCGGGTTGATCGCCTCGAACGCCGGCGTGTCGAGCGGGCGGAAACCGCTGCCCCAATCCTCGCGGGCGCAGGCGATGCCGAGCTCGGCGCAGGTCCACAGCACCTTGCGCACGTTGATGGAAGAGGCCTTGCCGAGCAGGCGGAGGGTCGCGGTCATGGCCGCGACCCTGCCCGAGCCCGCCGCCGCGCTCAAGCCGGCGCGGCGGCGGCTGTGCGGGTCAGCGCAGCGCCGTATGCGCCGTCTCGCGCAGCCGGGCGATGACCAGGGTCGAGGCGATGGCGGCGATGATCAGGTAGTAGGTCGGCGACAGCGGCGAGCCGGTGGCCCCGATCAGCCAGGTGGCGATATAGGGGGCGAAGCCGCCGAAGATGGCGACGGCCAGGCTGTAGCCCACCGACATCCAGGTCGAGCGCGACTTCGTCGGGAAGATCTCCGAGATGGCCGCCGGGCCGGGCCCGGAGAAGGCGGCGATCATCAGCGCGAAGACGATCTGCACCAGCACCACCGTGCCGAAGCCGGCATTGCCGACCAGCAGGTAGAACAGCGGCCAGGTCAGGAAGATGAAGCTGACGCAGCAGGCCAGCAGCAGCGGCTTGCGGCCGATGCGGTCGGACAGCGCGCCCATCAGCGGGATGGCGACGACCAGCACCACCAGCCCCAGCGTGTTCGACCACAGCGCGGCGCTGCGGCTGAGGCCGGCATATTTCTGGGTGAAGGTCGGCATGTAGTTCAGCATGACGTAGTAGCTGACCGTCCAGAGGATGGTGAAGCCGGCCGCCTTCAGCGCCAGCATCATGTTGCTCTGGCCGGCCGGCGCGGCGGCGGCGGGTGCCGCCGCCTCGGCCTCGGCCTCGCGGAAGGCCGGGGTCTCCTCGATGTTGCGGCGCATATAGACGCCGACCGGCACCAGGATGGCGCCCAGCAGGAAGGGGATGCGCCAGCCCCAGCTCTCCATCGCCTCGACCGAGAGGGTGGAGCTGAACAGCGCCGCCACCGCCGAGCCGAGCAGCAGGCCGCCGGCGACCGAGGCCTGCTGGAAGCTGCCGAAGAAGCCGCGGCGGCTGGGCGGCGCCCATTCGACGATGAAGGCGGTGGAGCCGCCCCACTCGCCGCCGGCGGCAAAGCCCTGCATCAGCCGGCAGGCCACCAGCAGCAGCGGCGCCAGCAGGCCGATGGTCTCATAGGTGGGGATCAGGCCGATGCCGACGGTGCCCACCGCCATCATGAAGATGGTCAGCACCAGCGCCGCCTTGCGGCCATGCGTGTCGCCCATGCGGCCGATGACGATGCCGCCCAGCGGCCGGGCGACGAAGCCCAGCCCGAAGGCGGCGAAGGTGGCGAGCAGCGCACTGGTCTCGTCGCCGGCCGGAAAGAAGCGCCCGGCGATGATCGTCGCCAGATAGCCGTAGGCCGAGAAATCATACCATTCGAGCACGTTGCCGACGACCGCCGCGCCGACCGCGCGGCGGCCCTCGGCGGCGTTCGGCGCGCCCTTCATCTGTTCTGCCATGCTGAAGCTCTTTCCTGCCCAGGCCAGGCTTGACCCAGGGTTTCGTATCACTATGTGATATACGACATCACTTACTGATAAGAAGCCAGGCGACGGCCGCTGGCAAGGCGCCGGATGGAGTCGGGGAAGGGCGGGGATGACCGAAAAAGACCCTCTGGCGGTGGGCTCCGTCCAGAAAGCCTTCCAGGTGCTGCACGCCTTCCGTGATGCGGGAGGGCCGCTGTCGCTGGCCGAGATCGCCGCCGCCAGCGGGCTCGACAAGAGCGCGGCGCAGCGCTTCTCGCATTCGCTCTGGAAGCTCGGCTATCTGGAGAAGGATGCGCGCACCCGGCGCTACCGGCTCGGCCACCGGGTGCTGGAGCTGAGCTTCAGCTACCTGCAAGGCAACCGCCTGGTCGAGGCGGCGATGCCGATGCTGGCCGAGCTGCGCCGCGCCACCGGCCAGCGCGTCAGCCTGAGCCTGTGGGAGGATCTGTCGCTGATCTACGCGATCCGCCAGCAGAGCCAGCGCGAGTATTTCTGGGCCTCGCTGATCGGCCGGCGGGTGCCGCTGTTCTGCACCGCCGGCGGTCGCGCCATCCTGGCGCAGCTGCCGCCGGCGGAGGCGGCCGACATCCTGGCGCGCTCCTCGCTGCGGCCGCTGACGCCGCAGACGCTGACCGACCCGGCGGCGATCATGCAGCGCGTCGAGGCGGCGCGCCGCGACGGCTTCGGCCTCGCCACCGCCGAGGTGGAACAGGGCGAGCGCGTCATCGGCGTCGCCGTGCAGCGCACCGATGGCCGGCCGGTGGGGGCGCTGCACCTGGCGGCACCCCTGGGCGAGATCGACGAGGCCGGCTTCGTCGCCCGCCACGCGCCGCTGCTGCTGGAGGTGACGCGCGGCCTGCGCAGCGCAGCCGGGTGAGCCGGGGGTGGTGGGCGAATGGCTGTCCTTAAGTCGAATAAGATATATTATGTAAAATAAATCAGCAGTCCCTCTGGCCGCCGCCCTCAATGCACCCGGATCGCCGCGGTGGCGCTGGCGCCGGCGGCGTCCAGCACCGTCACGCGGTAATGCCCCGGCCCCTGCGGGATCCAGGCGGTGTCGCGCCGTGCCGGGGTGGCGTCCAGCGGCTGGCCATCGACCAGGAAGGTCAGCGGCCGCTGGCCGCCGGCGGCGCGCAGCGTCACCGGCCCGTCGCTGATGCTGGCCCCCGGCGCCGGGAAGACCAGCCGCAGCCGGTCGCCGAGCTCGGCCACCGCCAGGTTCCGCACCGCGC
Organism: Roseomonas sp. USHLN139; assembly: GCF_037145735.1. NCBI lineage: Bacteria > Pseudomonadati > Pseudomonadota > Alphaproteobacteria > Acetobacterales > Roseomonadaceae > Roseomonas > Roseomonas sp. USHLN139. Next base: position 430,379 of record NZ_JBBCWY010000002.1, read on the forward strand.
CGGCCCGCGCCATCACCAGCGGCTGCGCCCGCGGCGCCGCCGGCAGCAGGGCGAAACTGCGTGCCAGCAGCGGCAGCGCCAGCTGTGTGCCCGTCGCGCCCCCGGTCTCGGCGACGATCGGCGAGCCATCCGGCCGCCCGACCCAGACGCCGACCACATGCCCGGCATCGAAGCCCACCGCCCAGCTGTCGCGCCCGCCCCAGGAGGTGCCGGTCTTCCACGCCACCCCGGACGGCCCGCCGCCCGGAAAGCCGCGCGTCAGGATCGCGGCCACCTGCGCCGCCGCGCGCGGCGCCAGCACCGGGGGCGCGGGCGCCGGCGCGGCGTCGTCGGCCCGCCAGCGCAGCGGCGCGGCGCGGCCGGCATCGCCCAGCATGGCGGTGACGCCGACCACCTCGCGCAGCGTGACGCCGGCGCCGCCCAGAGCCAGCGGCAGCGTCGCCTCCGCCCCCGGCGGCAGCCGCGGGATGGCCCCGGCCCGCTTCATCGCGGTGGCGAAGCGCAGCGGCCCGATCCGGTCCAGCAGCAGCACCGCCGGCATGTTCAGCGACTTGCGCAGCGCCTCGGCGGCGGTGACCCGGCCGGTGAAGCCATGGTCGAAATTCTCCGGCGCGTAAGCCCCGAAGCGCATCGGCGCGTCGTCCAGCAGGCTGTCCGGCCGCGCCACCCCGTCCTCGAAAGCCAGGGCATAGAGCAGCGGCTTCATCGCCGAGCCCGGCGAGCGCACCGCCTGCGTCAGGTCCAGCGCGCCGGCCCGCGCCTCCTCGCCCCAGGCGCCACCGACCAGGGCGCGGATCTCCCGCGTGTGCAGGTCGGCGATGATGGCCGCCGTCGACACCCGGCCGGGCAGCCCCTCGCGTGCCCGTTCCAGCAGCCCCTCCAGCGCCCGCTGCAGCGAGGCGTCCAGCGTGGTGCGCGAGGCCCCTTCCCGCGCCGCCTCGCGCGACAGATGCGGCGCCAGCCCGGGCATCGGCTGCCGCGCCGACGGCACCACCGCGGCCAGCAGCGCGCGGTCCGCTGCCGAAATGCCCTCGGCCCCCGCCGCCCGCACCAGCAGCGTCCGGTCGCGCGCCACCCGCGCGGCGGCCGGATGACGGTCGGGGCGCAGCGCCTCCGGCCGGCGCGGGATGGCGACCAGCAGCGCCGATTGCGCCGGGTCCAGGTTGCGCGCCTCGCGCCCGAACCAGGCCAGGGCGCCGGCCCGCACGCCCTCCAGATTGCCGCCCATCGGCGCCAGCGTCAGCCAGATGCGCAGCACCCCGGCCTTGCCGTAGCGCGCCTCCAGCTGCAGCGCCCGCGCCATCTCGATCAGCTTCGACCGCAGGGTGCGCGGCCGCGGCTCGAGCAGCCGCGCCGCCTGCATCGACAGGGTGGAGCCGCCCGAGACCACCCTGCCCGCCCGCACCCATTGCAGCGAGGCCCGCGCCAGGGCGACCGGGTCGATGCCGGGATGCCAGGCGAAACGGGCATCCTCGGCGGCGATCAGCAGGTCGATCAGGTGTGGCGGCACGTCGGAGGCCGTCGTCTCCACCCGCCAGACGCCTCCGGCCGCCGGCAGGACGGACAAAGTGCGGCCCTGCGCGTCGACCACGACCGGGGCCAGGGAACCGACCCGCGACAGATCAGGCGGGAAAACCCGATCCAATACAGCCGCCAACAAGCAAAAAACAAAGCAAAATAGAAAGAGAAGACGGGGGAAGGTATTCCCCCGCGCAAACGTATACGTTTGCGCCCTTCTATTTTTATTCACGAGAAAGCACCGTGATCCGGCCGGTGTTCTGGCGAGCGAAGACACCGGGGCGATACATGTCCTGCACCTGCGCCCCCGGCAGCTCGAAGCTGCCCGGCGTCACCGCCCGCACCACCACCGCGAAGCGCACCACCGCCGCCCGCGCCGACAAGGGCGCCGCCACGGCGAAACGATCGTCCAGCGCGGCGACGCTCTCCGCCTCGGTCAGCGTGCCCAGGAACGGCATCCCCGGCACATTGCCCGAGGGCAGCCGCGTGGCGATCTCCCAGCCCGCCGGCAGCCCCTGCTGGATCAGCGCGCGATGCGCCTCGCCGGTCTCCGACCGCGCCTCGATCAGCAGGATGAACTGCCGGTTCTGCCGCAGGTCGTCGAGGTTCACGTCGCTGCCATCCATCGCCAGGAACTTGCGGCTGATCCGCAAGCCGGCCCGCGCCGCCGGCTGCGGCTGCAGCGGCAGGCCGGTGACGGACACCGCCTGCAGCACCGCCCGGTCGCCGCCATTGCGCGCGGCAAGTCCCCCGGCCGGAACGCTGCGCACCACGGTGGCCGCCGGCGGCACCGCCGCGCCATCGACGCTCATCCGCACCGGGCGTCCGTCGCGGCCCAGCGCGCTGGCCAGCAGGATGCCCCAGGCCTGGTCCTGCGTGCTGCTGCCATCGGGCGTCAGGTCACGCGCCCCGGGCAGCCGGCCGAGCTGCGCCGACAGCCGCTCCGGCAGCAGGCCGCTCTCGCGCAGCAGCAGCGTCACCGCCAGCAGGTCGCGCGCCGGGCTGCCATAGTCATGCGTCCAGTAGGTCCGGGCCGGCGCATCGAGCGCCGACTGGAAGGCCAGCGTCGCCCGCGGCGCATCGCCGATCCGCATCAGCGCCGCCCCGAGTTGCGCCCGCGACAGCGGCGTCGGCAGCTGGTCCAGCGCCTCCGCCAGCCGCCGCGTGGCGCCCGGCATCGGCCGCCCGGCCAGCGCCAGCGCATGCAGGCGATAGGCCTGGTCGGCGAATTCCTCCGGCTTCTCGGGCGCGACATCCTCCGCGGTGCGCGCCAGGTTCTCCAGCGCCGCGGTCAGCGCCGCCTCGGGCACCGTGGCGCCGCCGTCGCGGGCGCGCAGCAGCGCCTCGGTGGCATAGGCGGAAATCCACTGGTCGGCATCGCCCTGGGCGCTCCAGGCGCCGAAGGCGCCGTCCCAGCGCTGCTTGTCCAGCAGCCGGGCGACGGCATCGGCCATGGCCAGGTTGCGCGGCTCCGAGGCCTGCCCCGTCGACAGCGCCAGCAGCTTGGTCGCCGTCTGCTCGGCGCACCACAGCGGGAATTCCAGCGAGGCGCGGCGCAGCGCCTCGGCGTCATAGCGCACCGGCTGGCCCCAGCTCGCCACCACCTGCGCCGTGCCCGGCACGAAGCCGGACAGGTCGGGGGCAATCTTCGCCTCGGCCCCCGGCGCCAGCTCGGTCACCGCCACCTCGGTCAGCCGCGGGCGGGAGGAGCGGATGGTGATCCGGCTCTCCCGCTCGGCGCGGTAGTTGTTCGGGCCTGTCACGGTCAGCCGCAGGACGCCCTCGCCCGCCCCGGTCGCCTTCAGCGTCAGGAAGGGCTCGGCGCGGGCGCCGGTGGCCAGCGTCGCCGCGACGCGGGACGCGCCGTCGAAGGCCAGCGGGCCTTCCAGCTTGATCTCGGCGGCCACCTCGCCATTGGGCAGCTCGAGGTTATGCAGCAGCACCGGCAGGCGCAGGCTGTCGCCCGGCGCCAGGAAGCGCGGCAGCAGCGCCTCGGCGATCACCGGGTCGCGCACCTGCAGCGGCTTGCTGGCCGCGCCCACCCGGTTGCCCGACCAGGCCACCGCCATCAGCCGGATCTCCCCGGCAAAGTCCGGCAGGTCGAGCGGCACGCGGGCGACGCCATCGGGACCGGCTTCCACGATGCCGGAGAACAGGGACACCACGCGCTGCGGCGGCTGCACCCCGGCGCCTTCGGCATCGCCGTCGCCGCCCTGTCGCAGCACCGCCAGCTCGCCCTCCGGCGGCGGGATCAGCCGGCCGTAATCGTCGCGGATATCCGCGCCCAGCCGGCGACGGCCGAGGAAATGCTTCACCGGGTCGGGCGTCGCGAACTGGGTGATGCGCAGCACCCCTTCATCCACCGCGGCCAGCGTCAGCCGCACCGGCTGGCCGCCGGCATTGGCGACGCGCACCGGGATCTCGACCCGCTGGCGCGGGCGCAGCTGGTCGGGCACGTCGAGCGCCACCTCCAGCCGGCGCGGCGCCGGGTCGAGCGCCACCCAGGCCAGGCCCAGCGCCCGGCGCGGCTGGCCCTCGGCCGCCGAGCCCGGACGGAAGACGGTGACGGTGACATAGGCGCCGGGGCCCCAGGCGGCCTCCACCGGCAGGTCCACCGTGGTGCCGCCCGCCGGCACCTCGACCTCGCGCAGCGAGACCAGCCGGTTGGTCACCACCGCCAGGCTGGCGCGGCCGGCAAACGGCGGGTTGATGCGGATCTTCGCCGTCGCGCCATCGGCATAGTTCTGCCGGTCGGCCGAGACATCGACCTTGTCCGGCACCTCGGCGCTGTCCGAGCCGACCCAGCCGGAGCGGAAGCGGATGGCGGCGATCGCCAGGCTGCCCGGCTTGCTGACCTCCAGCCGGTAGCGGCCGAAGGGCAGGCTGCGGGCGAAGCGCGCCGGCTTGCTCGGCTCCGTCTGCAAGGTCGCGGTATCGACCGGCTCGTCGCGCCAGATGGTCTCGTAGCGGGCGACGCTGCCGCGGGTCACCAGCCGCCATTCCGGGCGCTCGCGCACCAGCCGCGCCGACAGGCGGCCGGACAGCGCCGAGCCATCGGGTGCCACCAGCGCGACATCGAAGCCGGCCTCGGTGTTGACGTCGACGCTGCCGCCCTCGAAAGCCGGGCGGATGGCGATATAGGGCACGCGGCCCAGCACCGGCAGCTCGACGGTGGCGCGGCTGGCGCGGCCATTCGGATCGGCCAGGCTGACCGTGTAGCTGGCGCGCAGCGGCCGGGTGACGTCGGGCACCTCGGCCAGCTCGGCGCGGAACACCGCCTTGCCCTCGGCATCGGTCTGCACCAGGCCGCCGGGGATCTGGCCGCCATTCAGCGGCTCCTCGGCCAGGCCGAAGCGCCAGCCGGCCCAGGGGCTGCGGCGGGGGCGGCCATCGGCGGTGTCGGGCGCGAAGGGCTCGGGGTCGAGGCTGAGCTGGCCCTCCACCTCGGCCTCCAGGTCGGCGGCGGGCGCGCCGTAGAGGAAGCGCCCCGCCAGCGGGATGGCCAGCGGCGTGCCCGGCACCAGCGGGCCCGGCGCCGGGCCGAAGCTGACCGCCAGCCGCTCCGGCACGAAGGCATCGACGCGGAAGCTGATCTTGCCGACCGGCGGCTGGTCGGGCTCCAGCCGCGCCTCGACCGTCCAGACGCCGGCGGCGGCGCCGGCGGAGAGCGGGATGCGCCAGGCGATGGCGCCGTCGGGCGCGCGCGGCGGCACCGTCTCCGCCGCCACCTGGCCGTTCGGGCGCAGCAGCCGCAGGCGCAGCGGCAGGTCGCGCGGCGCACCCGCCGCATCGCGCAGCAGCCCGGTCAGGTTGACGGTCTCACCCGGGCGATAGATGCCGCGCTCGGTCCAGAGGAAGCTGTCGACCGGCCCGGGATGCGGCAGCCCCTCGGCGCCGCGGTCGGAGAGGTCGAAGGCCGCCGCCTCCAGGTTCAGCCCGACCAGGTCGTCGCCGGCGCTGGCATGCAGCGCGACCGGGGCCAGCGGCCCGGTGCCGCGCAGCAGCGGGGCGTTGAAGCGCACCAGCCCGTCGGCGCCGGTCTCGGCCTCGGCGAGGACGTCGTTGTTGCGCGCCATCAGCGCGACCTTGACGCCGGCGCGCGGCGCGGCGCCCTGCAGCGAGCGGACCTGGGCCGCCAGCCCCTCGCTGCTGCGCCAGGCGGTGACGCCGAGATCGGTCGCCACGATCTGCAGCGCGCCGACCACGCCATTGCCATTGGCCTCGCTGCCGCGCTGGCCGGGCTCGCTGGCGATCAGCACATAGAGGCCGGGGCCGGCGCCGGTGATCTCGGCCGGCAGCGGCAGCTGGATGCGGGCGGCGGTATTGGCGCGGAAGCCCGGCACCTCGGCGCTGCCCTGCCAGACGACGCGGCCCCAGCTTTCCGGCACCTCCTCGACCGACCAGGATTCCATCGCCTCGCCCAGCGGGTTCTGCCGGCCGAAGGGCAGCAGGTTGCGCTCGGTCAGCCGCACCAGCCGCAGCTTCAGGGTGCGGATGTTCATCGTGGCGATGCCGACCCGCGCCGCCTGGCCGCGCGGCAGCAGGAAGCGGGTGGCGTCGAAGCCGATGCGCGGCGCGCGGTCGCGCATCGAGATGCTGACCGGCGTCTCGGCGCGCAGCCGCGCCCCGTCCTCGCCCGGCAGCCCGGCGCGCAGCACCAGCTTCGTCGTCTGCCCCCAGGGGAGCCCGGCGACGCAGAGCGCGTTCTGCTCCCGCGTCACCGCCAGGTCGGGGATGGCGGGCTCGGCGCGCACCCAGTCGCCGGCGCGGAAGTCGCCGGCCTGGCTGATCCGGCCGGTGAAGCCGATGCAGGCGCGGGCCGGCTCGGCCTCGGGCTCGGTGCGGATGGTGCGGACCAGCAGGCCGGCGGCGCGCCGCGCCGTCGCCAGCGCCTCGCGCGCGGCCGGGTCGAGGCGGGCGCGCTCGACCACGGCTTCCAGCGCGGCGATGGCCGGCACCCACTGGTCCTGCCGCTGCAGGGCTTCCGCCATCAGCTTCAGCGCCGGGATCTCGGCCGGGCCGGTCTCCATGCTGGTGAAATTCTGCCAGGCGGCCTGCAGGGCGCGGTTCAGGTCGGGTGTCGGCCGGGCGAGCTGGGCGCGGGCCAGCGACAGCCACATCTCTGCCTTCGCGTCCGGCATGCCGAGGCGCTGCTCCCAGGCCTGGGCGGCGGCCTCCCAGTCGCCGCGCGCCTCGGCGTCCAGCGCCCGCTTCTCCGCCTGGGCGCGCTGTTGCGTGCTGGCGCCGGCCGGAAAGCGGCGGGTCAGGTCGCGGGCATAGGAACCGGCATCGCGCTGCAGCCCGGGCATGGCGAAGGGCTGCGCCTGGGCGCTGCCGGCGCCGAGCCCGCCCAGCCCCAGCCCGGCGGCCAGGATGGCGGTGGCGAGCAGGCGCGCCGGCCTGGGCGCCTTCGGAAACAAGCTCATGCGGGCCATCCTGCAGCCATTGCGGTGGCGGCAGGATAATCCAGGCGAGAAACGCCGCCCACCGGCTTGGCCTTCACAAGCGCGGGCGCGGCCTGTGCCGGATCGGCATCCTGATCAGGACAAGCGAGACAAGGCGACGACCCCCTCTCCGAGCGGCAAAGTCGTCCTGGCGGGCGGCCATGCCGCTCCGACGTTGTGGTCGATTTTTCTTTTAAATAATTGCTTTTAAAGCTTCTTCAGGAAGGGATGGTTATCCTGACGTCGCCGCTGGCCGGCTTTTCCCGGCGCTCCTGGCAGGAGCTGTGTCGCCGCGATGGCCCGGACCGACGGATGGCCGGCAGCACTGCCCGCCCATGCGGAAGCCAAGCATCCTTCGTTGATAAAGAATTTTAAAAACAACTTCTTATGCGGTGATGGTGAAGCTGTCCGGCTGCTCCCGGCGAAATCAGGGCCGGGGCTTCCAGCCCAGCAGTCTCAAGGCGTTCAGCGTCACCAGCACGGTGGCGCCGGTGTCGGCCAGGATCGCCAGCCAGAGCCCCGTCGTGCCGGTCAGCGTCGTGACGACGAAGAGCAGCTTCAGCCCCACGGCGACCGCCACATTCTGCTTCACATTGGTCAGGGTCGCACGCGACAGGGCGACCAGCTCGGCCACCCCGGTCACCCGCTGCTGCAGCAGCGCGGCATCGGCGGCCTCCAGCGCCACATCGGTGCCGCCGCCCATGGCGACGCCGACGCTGGCGGCGGCTAGGGCCGGGGCGTCATTGATGCCGTCGCCCACCATCACCACCGGGCCGCGCGCCTTCAGCGCCTCGATCTCGCGCAGCTTGTCGGCCGGCAGCAGCCCGGCCCGGGCCTCCAGCCCGAGGCCCGCGGCGATGGCGCCGGCGGTGCGCGGATTGTCGCCGGTCAGCATCACCGCGCCGATTCCCTGCCGGACCAGCGCCGCGATCCCCGCCGCGGCATCGGCGCGCGGCTCGTCGCGGATCGCCAGGATGCCCAGGGCAGCGCGGTCGGCGGTCAGCACCACCACCGTCTTGCCCGCCGCCTCCAGCGCCTCGACCTCGGCGGCCAGGGCGGGCGGCAGGCCAGCGCCGCTCTCGGCGGCCCAGGCGGGGCTGCCGAGCCCGAGGCGGCGGCCCTCGACATTGGCGGCCACCGCCTTGCCGGGGATGGCGGCGCCGGCGCGGGCGGCGGGCACCACCAGGCCGCGCGCCGCGGCCTCGGCCAGCACGGCGCGGGCCAGCGGATGGCTCGACCCCGCCTCGACGCCGGCCGCCAGGCGCAGCACCTCCGCCTCCGTCCCGCCCTCGACGGCGCGGACATCGGTCACCCGCGGCTGGCCGGCGGTCAGCGTGCCGGTCTTGTCGAAGGCGATGGTCTTCGCCGCGCCCAGCGCCTCCAGCGCCGCGCCGCCCTTGACCAGCAGCCCGCGCCGGGCGCCGGCCGAGAGCCCCGAGGCCATCGCCGCCGGCACCGAGATCACCAGCGCGCAGGGACAGGCCACCAGCAGCAGCGCCAGGCCGCGATACAGCCAGGTGCCCCAGTCGCCGCCCGCCAGCAGCGGCGGCACCAGGATGACCAGGGCCGCCGCGCCCATGGCGGCTGGCGTCCAGATCTCCGAGAAGCGCTCGATGAAGCGCTGCGAGCGGCCGCGCGAGGCGGTGGCCTCGGCCACCAGCCGGGCGATGCGCGCCAGCGTGCTGTCCTCGCCGGCCCGGGTGACGGCGACCGTCAGCACCGCCTCGGCATTGATGCTGCCGGCCACCACCGGCGCGCCGGGGCCGCGCGGCACCGGCATGGACTCGCCGGTCACCGGGCTTTCGTCGAGCGCGGAATGGCCCTCGAGGATCTCGCCGTCGCAGGGCACGCGCTCGCCCGGGCGGACCAGCACGCGATCGCCGACCCGCAGCGCCTCGGCCGGCACGGTCTCGGCGAGGCCCGCCGCGCCGAGCCGCTGCGCGGTGCGCGGCATCAGCGCCACCAGGGAGCGGATGCCCGCCCGCGCCCGCCCGGCCGCGACACCTTCCAGCAGCTCGCCCAGGGCAAAGAGGAAGACCACCAGCGCCGCCTCCTGGGCCGCGCCGATCACCGCCGCGCCGAGGGCGGCCACCACCATCAGCGTCTCGATGCTGAAGGGGCTGCCGGCGCGGGCGAGCGCCAGGGCACGTCGGCCGAAGGGCAGCAGCGCCACCAGCGTCGCCGCGAGGTAGAGCGCATGGCCGGCCGAGGGCCAGAGCTGCGCCGCCGTCCAGGCCAGCGCCACCAGCGCGCCGAGCAGGAAGACCAGCCGGGCGCGGGCCGTCGCATACCAGGACCGGTCCGCATCGGCCGGCGCGCCATGGTCATGCGCATGGCCATGCCCTTCGCCGGCAGGGGCCGCCGCCCCCTGCACGTCCCGGCCATGCCCGCCGCCGCCGGCCGCATGGTCATGGTCGTGGTCTTGGCCATGATGATGATGGGCGTGGCCGCCGCAGGCCGCGTGATCGTGGTCGTGGCCGTGATCCGGGGCGGGCCGTGGCGCCGGCGGCGCGCCGCCCTCGAGCGGGGTCACGCCATAGCCCAGCGCCGCCACCTGGCGCTGCACCGCCCCGGCGGCGGCGGGCTCGGCGAGGCGGGCGGTCAGCCGCTCGGCCATCAGGTTGACCTCGACCTCGGAAACGCCGGGGAGGCGTTCCACCGCGCGCGTCACCTTGGCCACGCAGGCGGCGCAATCCATCCCCGCCACCCGCCAGGCCGTCCTGCCCTCGCTCGCCATCCTGCCGCTCCACCTGCTGTGCGGTGGGGCATATGCATCCTCTAGCGACTAGAGGTTCAAGGGCGGAAATGCGCCAGGGCGGAAAATCGGCCGCGGCCGCAACTGTTGCTCCGCCGTCAGGTTTGCTTCCCAGTACCCGTTTGCATCGGAGGAAAATCCTTCATGCCTGCCGTCGCCGAGGACCGCATCGCCCGTGATGCCCTGGCCGCCCTGATCCAGGCCATCGACGACCTGGTCGCGCGGGGCGACATGGCCGCGCCGCTGGCCCCTGGCCTGCTGCGCCGGACCATTGCCCACCTGCCGCCCAGCCCGCGCCGCCGCCTGGTCCGCGCGGCACGCCAGATGCCGTGGCTGCGCGCGGCGCGGCGCGGCGCCCCGGCCGGCCCCCCGATTGCGCCCTGACCGCGCCTCTGCTTCTGTCGCCGCCGCTCCAGGAAAGGAACAGAGCATGCGCGCCTATCGCTATGACCATCTGCATCTGCGCAGCCCCGACCCCGAGAAGGCGGCCGCCTTCTACACCGGCCTGCTGGGCGCGACCGAGAAGACGCGGCTCGACAACAATGGCGCGCTGCGCATCGTGCTCGACCTCGGCGGCGTCACCGTCTTCGTCGAGCAGGTGCCGGCCGCGACGCCGGTGCCGCCGCCGGCGCCCTTTGTCGGCATCGAGCATATCGGCCTGGTGGTCGACGACATTGCCGCCGCGATCGAGGAGCTGCGCGGCCAGGGCGTCGCCATCCTGGCCGAGCCGAAGCAGATCAAGCCGGGGCTGAGCATCGCCTTCATCGGCGGCCCGGACGGCGTGCGCATCGAGTTGCTCGAGCGCAAGTAGGCGGCGCGCGGGGCCTTGTCCGGGGCGCTGCCCTGGACCTGGCCCCGCCCCCCGCTCAGCGCAGCAGCGGGCCGTCGAAGGCGGGCAGCGAGCGCTCCCAGGCCCGGGCGGCGCGCAGCAGCGTGCGCTCGTCGAACATCCGCCCGACCAGCTGCAGCGACATCGGCAGGCCGCTGGCCGAGAGGCCGGACATCATCGCCAGGGCCGGGTGGCCGGTGACGTTGAAGGGTGCGCGCGCATGCAGCGGATAGGTGCGCGCCACCTCCGCCGCATCCTCGATCCGCGCCGGCAGGGTCAGCGAGCTGGCGCAGAGCAGCAGGTCGAAGCGCGACAGCGCGGCCTCGACCGCCGCCATCATCTGCCGCCGCAGCCGCATCGCCTGCAGCAGGTCGGCGGCGGTGATGAAGCCGCCGACCAGCAGGGCGCTGCGCGTCAGCCCGGCATAGTCGCCCGGCCGCTCGGCCAGCCAGCCCTGGTGGATGGCGAAGGCCTCGGCGGTCAGGATGGTGCGGTTCACCGCGGCGAAATCGGCCAGCGAGGGCAGCGCCACGTCGCGCACCACCGCGCCCATGGCGGAGAAGCCGGCCGCCGCCGCCTCCAGCGCCGCCGCCACCTCGGGATCGGTGCCGGCCATGTCGCGCTCGTGGAAATGCCGGACATAGCCGATGCGCAGGCCGCTGACGCCGCCCTCCAGCCCGGCCACCGGATCGGCCCAGGCCGCCGGCCGCGCGCTGCCGGGATCCTCGCCATCATGGCCGGCCAGCGCCGCGGTCAGCGCCGCGACATCGGCCACCGTCCGCGCCATCGGCCCGACATGGTCCAGCGTCCAGGACAGCGGGAAGACGCCGGTGCGCGGCAGCAGCCCGTAGCTCGGCTTCAGCCCGACCACGCCGCAGGCGCTGGCCGGGTTGCGCGTCGAGCCGCCGGTGTCGCTGCCCAGCGCCAGCGGGAAGAAGCCGGCCGCCAGCCCGGCGCCGGAGCCGGAGGAGGAGCCGCCCGGGTGGTGGTCGGGATTCCAGGGATTGCGCGCCGGCGGGAAGGGCAGGTCGAAGCACGGGCCGCCGAGGGCGAATTCATGCGTCGCCACCTTCCCCATCAGGATCGCCCCGGCCCCGCGCAGCCGCGCCACCACCGTCGCGTCACGCTGGGCGCGATGGTCGAGGCGGAGCCGCGAATGACAGGTGGTGGGCTGGCCGGCGACGTCGATGATGTCCTTCAGCCCGACCGGCACGCCATGCAGCGGGCCGCGCAGCCCACCGGCGGCGATCTCCCGCGCCGCCAGCCCGGCCGCGGCGCGGGCACCGGCGGCGTCCAGCCGGATGAAGGCATGCAGCTTCGGGTCCAGCGCGGCGATCCGCCCCAGCAGCGCCTCCACCACCTCGACCGGGGTGAAGCGGCCATGCGCATAGCCGGACTGCAGCTGCTGGGCCGAGAGCCGGTACAGGCCGCTCACCGCGGGCCTCGCGACGGCTCCGGCTCGAGCGCCGGCGGCAGCGGGCGGGCCAGGCTGGCGCGCAGCTCGGCCGCCTTGCGCGCCGCCTGGCGCAGCAGCTCGGGCTGCTCCTCCCACAGCCGGGCCAGGCCTGCCGCCTCCGCCATGGCCCTGACGCCGGACTCGTCGCTCATCGGATCACCCTCCTGCTCCGCCGCCATCATGCGGCAAGCTGGCTGGCTGTCATCAGCCGATCGCGCCGACGGAAATCTGTTTCAGCGGAGGGAATGCCATGGCGCGAGGCCTGGCCGGCCTTAGGGCAAAATTGTGACCGGTTCATTCGCAATATCGTTTGTCATTCTGTATTCTGAATCTCTAGGCTCGGCCCATAAAAATCCAGGGAGGGTTCAATGAACCAGGGCAACGGGCTTGGGCGCCGGCGGCTTCTCGCGGCCGGGGCGGGTCTTTCCGCCGGCGCGGTCTTCGCGCGGCATGGTCAGGCGCAGGGCGCGCCGGCCATCCGCATCGGCGTGCTGACCGACATGTCGGGCGCCTATCGCGACACCGGCGGTCCGACCTCGCTGGCCTGCGCGCAGCAGGCGCTGGAGGATTTCCGGCCCGCCGAGCGGGGCCTCAATGTCGAGATCGTCGCCGCCGACCACCAGCAGAAGGCCGATGTGGGCGCGGCCATCGCGCGCCGCTGGTTCGACCTGGACCAGGTGGACGTCATCGTCGAGGTGAACAACAGCGCCGTGGCGCTCGCCGTCGCCAGCGTGGCGCAGGAGAAGAACCGCATTCATCTGAACACCGGCGCGGTCTCCTCCGACCTGACCGGGCGGGGCTGCAATCCGAACCTGCTGCACTGGACCAGCGACAGCTGGATGTGCGCCAATGCGGTGGCGCCGCATGTGGTCAAGACCGGTGGCAAGGACTGGTACTTCATCGCCCCCGACTATGCCTTCGGCCATTCGCTTCAGCGCGACACGGCGAAGATGGTCGAGCAGGCCGGCGGCCAGGTGCTGGGGCGGACCTTCTACCCCTTCCCCTCCACCACCGATTTCTCCTCCTACCTGCTGCAGGCGGTGCGCAGCGGCGCCAAGGTGGTGGGCTTCGCCAATGGCGCCGGTGACCTGCAGAACTCGCTGAAGCAGGCGCATGAGTTCGGCATCCGCCAACGCGGGCTGCGGCTGACCAGCCTGGTCACCTTCATCACCGACATCCATTCGGTGGGGCTGGAGATCACCCAGGATCTGCTTCTCACCGAGAGCTTCTACTGGGATCTGAACGACCGCACCCGCGCCTTCACCAAGCGCCTGCTGCCGAAGACGCCGCGCAACTACCCGAACCAGGAACATGCCGCGACCTATTCCGGCGTGCTGCACTATCTGAAGGCGGTGGCGGAGATCGGCGCGCCGGCGGCCAAGGCCTCGGGGCGGGACACCATCGCGGCGATGCGGCGGCTGCCGACCGATGACGACTGCTTCGGGTCCGGGCTGCTGCGCGAGGACGGGCGGAAGATCCATCCGACGCATCTGTTCACGGTGAAGAAGCCGGGCGAGAGCAAGGGGGCCTGGGACTACTACACCCCGGTCGGCAGCATCGCCGCCGAACAGGCGTTCCGGCCGATCAGCGAGGGCGGCTGCCCGCTGATGGCGCGTTAGTTAAGGAGGGGGCATTCAGTCCCACATTCTCCAAGTAAGTCGCTGATTTCGCTGTCGTAATCGTGATATTTCGCATATAAATCATGGCGTTGACGGCTGCGAGGGGCGCGTTTCATGGATCACCTGGAGGGTGCGGGCTTGGCGCGGGGAGATCGGGTTGATTTCGACCGCCGTGTGCGTCTGGAGTTCCGTGGTGCGCAGATCAGTTCAGACGGTGGCCTGCTGGTGATGCGCGAGCTTGATGACGTGCTCGGCCTGTCCAATCTGGCGTCGGAGGCGCTGCGAGACAGCCGCACCGGGAAGAACACGCTCCATCGGCTTGACGGATTGTTCCGGCAATCGGTGTTCGGACGACTGGCCGGATACGAGGATGTGAACGATGCCGACCGCTTGGCCCTCGATCCCGTGATGCGTCAGGTCGTTGGCGGCAGGGCCGTCGAGGCGCAAGCTGCTTCGGCATCGCAGATGGGACGGTTCGAGACCGAGACGCTGGCTCTGGCCGCGAACCGGGCGGCGCTGGCCGATCTGAACGGCCAATGGATCGACCGGTTTCATGACCGCAACGGGTTGAAATACATCGTGCTGGACATGGACAGCTCGGTCAGCCCCACCCACGGCGATCAGGAAGGTACTGCCTGGAACGGGCATTTCGACTGCACCTGCTATCACCCCATCTTCTTGTTCAACCAGTTTGGCATGCTGGAGCGCTGCGCCCTGCGTAACGGCAATGTCCACAGCGCCGATGGCTGGCGGGATGTCCTTGATCCCGTCATTGCCCGATATGCTGGCCGCGACCTTGGTGGACGCTTCTTCCGGGCCGACGCTGCCTACGCGATCCCCGCGATCTATATGCGGCTGGAAGAAGCCAGGTTCTTCTACGCCATCCGTCTGCCCGCCAACGCCGTCTTGCGCGAGAAGATCGCGCATCGGCTGACACGGCCCGTGGGACGGCCTTCGCTGACCAAGGTCAAACGGTTCTTCGAGGACTTCGAGTATCAGGCGGCGTCCTGGGACAAGCCGCGCCGCGTCATCGCCAAGATCGAATGGCATCCGGGCGAGCTGTTCCCCAAAGTCGGCTTCATCGTCACCAACCTGCCGATGGAGCCAGACTGGGTGGTGAGGTTCTACAACCAGCGCGGCACCGCAGAGCAGCACATCAAGGAAGGCAAATATGCCTTTCGCTGGACGCGGCTGTCATGCCGGAAGTTCCGGCACAACGAGGTGCGGCTGCAACTGCACGCGCTGGCCTACAACCTGGCAACCTTCCTGCGCTGCATCGAACTGCCCGAGGCCATGGCGGACTGGTCGTTGACCAGCCTGCAACTCAAGCTGATCAAGATCGGCGCCCGCGTCGTCCGCCACGCCCGCGCCATTACCTTCCAGTTGGCCGAGGTCGCCGTCACCGGCCCGATGGTGCGGGCCGTCCTTGCCGCCATCCGCCGTCTTCGAACGCCTCCGTCATGCGCATGACCACGATCCATGCCCAAGCTGAACGAAAGCGGCAGGACAGGTCCGTCTGCCGCGCGGAAAAGCGGCTCTGCCGGGCCAGAATGCTGCGGGTTCGAGGCTTGATCCACCCGACTTCGGCCGTTTGCGCGACGACAGACACCGCTCGGGGCGAAAAACGCTTGCCCAGCGAGCAAAATCAGGCGATCTTGAAGTCAAGCGGCGGGCCACTTGGGGAATGTCGGGTGATTAGCAAGATCGGGACCGCCATGGCGTCGACCTATGCCTTCAGCGCCGGAGCGCACGGAGACTGGCGTATCTCCTCGATCGCGGCCTATCGCGGCGCCGGCCTCGCACCGGCCGAGGCCCTGACCATCCACCCCTGGGAGCCCGGCCCGATCGATGACCCTACAAGTTGGCGCCTGCTCGGCACGGTCAGCAACCTCCGCTATGCGACGCGAGACGAGGTGGCCGGCCTGAGGGCGCGCCAGGAGGGCCTCGACCGCCGACAGGCGACCCATGCAGCCCTGATCCCAATCAAAAAGTCGGCGGCCTGGTGGGACCTCGCGCAGGATGACAGACGCGCGATCTTCGAAGAGACCTCGCAGCACACGGCGATCGGCATGGAGTACCTTCCGGCGATCGCGCGCCGGCTGCACCACAGCCGCGACCTCGGCGAGCCGTTCGATTTCCTGACCTGGTTCGAGTTCGCACCGGCCGATGAGCCGGCGTTCGACAGGCTTTTGGCGCGGCTGCGAGCGACGCGGGAATGGGATTTCGTTGAGCGCGAGGTCGATGTCCGGCTTGTCCGGACCGAGCCTGTCTAAGCGAAGCCTCAGACCCGCCCCGACACCGGAATGAACGCACCGGTGACGCCGCTGGCATCCTCGGCGAGCAGGAAGGCGATGGCGTCGGCGATCTCACGCGGCCGCACCCAGGCGGTGTGGTCGGCGTCGGGCATGGCCGCCCGGTTCTGCGGGGTGTCGATGATGCTGGGCAGGATCGCGTTGACGCGTATGCGGTCGGCCTTGAGCTCGTCGGCGAAGCTCTCGACAAGCCGATGGACGGCGCTCTTGGCACCGGCATAGGCGCCAAGCCCCGACGGCGCCTTCACGGCCGCACCGGCGCCGATGGCCAGCAGGCTGCCGCGACCGGCTGCGCACATGGGCGGCAGCGCGGCCCGGAAGATGTTGAGCGTGGTCAGGACGTTCAACCGGTACATCTGCTCCCAGAGATCGGGGCCTCCCTCGGCGGCGGCGGCCGAGGCGAAGCCGCCCACGGTATGGGCGATGCCGTTTAACGAAGAAGCGACCAGCCCCGCGAAGGACTGGCCGCCCCATTTCGTGCGCGGCCTATCCGTCCCCGGGGTCCGCGCAAGCATTATAGCAAACCCCCTAAAATAATCATCTATTTTGTGCCCTGTATCCTCGGGGGGTTTGGGGGTCAGTCCCAGTCGTTGACGGCGGCGATGAGGGCAAGGTTGGCGCTGTAGTGTCGGGCGACAAGCTCATGTGGTGTTGCCAACCTTTCCGAGCTCTTGAGGCAGCAGAAATGATGCCTCAAGAGCGTGGCTGCGCTAATGGGATTGGTAGCGAGTTCGAAGGACATGGTGCGGGTGGTGACTGACGAGGTGATAGCCTTGATGTGCCTGTCCTGCAGCCAGCGTTGAAGGCTGTCCGCTCTACAGGCTCTGTCTACGCTCGAACGGCTGGTGCGATCCAATGCTGGGAGCAGCGGCAGAGCTGAAGCAACTGTCGACCGTCCTCAGTCTACTGCATTCGGGCGGCACATCCAGCCAGCGACAGTGCCGCCTTGAGCCCGCTAAGTCGCCGCTAGCCAACTGCTCCTTGGTGAGCTTAAGGTTCGCCCTGCCCGCCACCTGTACGGTGCGGTAGCATAGCGAGGCATGCCTTATCCAAAAGCTGGAAGAGGCACGCCAATTCAGTCCAACCCGATATTTCTATTTAAGAATATTTATGAATACGTTATTACGAAAGAATATTAATAAAATTATTTAAAATCATGATGTTGATCTAATTGTTTCGCGGATCTTGCCGAGTGGACCTCGCAGGGCAGCTTCGAAGCTCACCATCGTTTCAACGAGATATTCAATAGTGCTGGGCCACTGGTCTTGATTGAACACATTGTCATTTCTCTCGACCTTGATCCGACATGCACGTTTTGTGTCGAGGCGCTCCCATACCATAGAATTTCCGAAATCTGCCTCGATGCTATCTCGCTGATCTTGTAACCGCTGGAAGATCAGTTCGTTCTCAGTCTTGTCGCCTCTGTCAATGTAAAGTTCTACGCGAGCATAACTTGCCGTCGCTCCAAAATTGAAGCCCACACCACGGATCCCGGAACCTGCCGACAGCCAGCTTTGCGTCTGTGGGGAGATGCTCCGGAAGAGATCTGACCGTGCGTTCATGCTGGCGAGCAGTTGGTTCCAAAATCTTCGACGATCCGCTTGTCGGGCGCTTTGTACCTCGATGCCAGCGACCTCGTCCTGTGCCTTTGATGCCAAGCTAATCATGAATTCTTCAGCGTCGCGCGTGGGAATAATCTGTTCAATGCTGAGGAATAGATCATCCCCCTGTGCGTATGGTGTGGCGCGGAAGCACTGTAGACGAACCTTAAAATTCATAAGCCACAAGACTGTCGACGTCACTTCCTTACGGAAACGAGCAGCCACCAGGATGATTCGTTGAGTCACACCTTTGTTCAGCGAGAGATCCTGGAAATCTTCAACGCCTAAAAATTCGCAAAGGTTTTCTTCTGCCAGATTGGGTGAACAATCTGGCGCCGAACGAGATAAGAATTGCTGGTAGATACGCCGGATATTCTCACTAGATAAGCTGGCGCAGTAAGAGGCATATTTCAGTGCCTGCCATGTGACATCGCGTCCTGCATCGTCCAGTTTATTCTCGATAATTACAAGAGAGCCCTGCTTATCGATTGCTAGAAGGTCGAGTCGTTCATTGGTATCAGAGAACCCAGAAAATTCCTTCTGAATGATCAGAAGCTCTTCACCAAGTACCTTCGGCTCCTTAGCAATCCATTCCTGCAAATGCGCCCGCTCGCGGAATTCTAATTCGCTAAAGGAGCACGCTTTGAGAGCCGTAATTGAGTTTCCTTGTCGGTTTATCTTATACATCGCTAGATTGCCTTGCCTGCAGCGCGGTAATGTATCTTGGCGCGTGGCGGCGGATGTGCCTAGCTCTAACAGAGCTTCAGTCTTTCAACCATCTTCCAGACATGATGAAGCGCCGGCAGCGTCACATTTTGACGGCGTTGGTCTAGGCGATGGGGAAGATAAAGCTTTAACAGGCACTAATCGAGTCCGTGCGGCGCCGCGGCGTGGCTGTGGTCCAGGCAATGGCCGTGGTCGAAATCGGCCAGGGTCTCCAGGATGCGGCAGTCGCGGGCGGTGCCGCCCTGGCAGGTCTCGGCCATTTCGGTCAACTCGGCGCGCAGCGCGGTCAGGCGGCGCAGGCGTGAATCGACCTCGGCGATCTGGGCGGTGGCGATGGCGTGGGCGGTGGCGCAGTCATCGGCCGGGTGCTCGACCAGGCCGAGCAGCGCGCGGATCGCCGGCATGGCGAAGCCGAGCTCGCGCGCGTGGCGGATGAAGCCCAGGCGGCGCAGGTGGTCCTGGGCATAGACCCGGTGGCCGCCTTCCGTGCGCAGCGGCGCGGGCAGCAGCTTTTCCTGTTCGTACCAGCGGATGGTGGTGGGTTTGACGCCCGTCCGCCGGGCCAGTTCGCCGATGCTGAGCTGCATGGGTGGTCATATGGCGGTCGGGCATCGTTCTTGCCAGCTTGCTTTCTGACAAAATAGAAGGGGGTACGGGGGGATACTTCCCCCCGTGCTTATTCTTTAATTTCAATATCCAGGATGCCGTCGTTCCGCATCGTCGCGGTGTCCCCTTCGAGCAGCAGGACGGTCGTCGTGTCGCTTTCGACGATAGCCGGCCCCTGGATGACCTGCCCCGCCGGGAGCGTGGCGAAGTCGTGCAGCGGCACGCTTCGCGTCGCGCCGTCCAGGATGATGCTGCGCGTGGTACCGGGTTCGGGGGAGCCCGCTTCCCGACGGCTGCCGGAAGAAAGCTCCGGCAGGCGGCCGATGGCGGCGAGGCGGGCATTGACCAGCACCGCCTCCTCCCCCGGCAGGTCGTAGGTGAAGAGGGCGCGGTGGCGGGCCTCGAAGGCCTCGGTGACACGGGTGGCCAGGCCGGGCTGGTCCCAGCCGACCTCGTCCAGCGGCACGTCGATCTCGAAGACCTGCTCGCCATAGCGCATGTCGGCGCGGCGCTGGATGACGACCTCGCCCTCCCACCAATGGGCCATGCGGGCGCGGGCGGCGGCTTCCAGCGCGTCGAAGGGGGCGCGCAGCGCCGCCTCCGTCTTCATGGCGCCGGCGTCGAGGACGGAGCGGCTGACCTCGTAGCGCAGGTCGGTGTGCAGCATGCCCCAGGCGGAGAGGCCGGCGGCGAAGAAGGGTACCAGCACGCGGCTGATGCCGATCTCGCGCGCCACGCCGGTGGCGTGCAGCCCGGCGGCGCCGCCGAAGGAGAGCAGCGCGAAGCCGCGCGGGTCGACGCCGCGGCGGACGGTGGCGACGCGGATGCCATCGGCCATGCGGGCATTGGCGATGCGCAGCATGCCGGCGGCGGTGGCCTCCGGCGTCAGGCCCAGCTTGTTGCCCAGTCCGGCCAGCGCCGTGTGGGCGGCGCCGAGGTCCAGGCTCCGGCGGCCGCCGAGGAAGCGGGCCGGATCGAGATAGCCCAGCGCCAGGTTGGCGTCGGTCACCGTGGGCTCGGTACCACCGGTGCCATAGGCGGCAGGGCCGGGCACGGCGCCGGCGCTGCGCGGGCCGACCTGCAGGGTGCCGCTGGCGCCGAGATGGCCGATCGAGCCGCCGCCAGCGCCGAGCGTGACGATGTCGAGGCTTTCGAGGGCGATGCGCTCGCCGCCGACGCTGCGGCCGCGGCCCAGCGCCGCGGCGCCGCCCTCGACCAGCGCGATGTCGGTGGAGGTGCCGCCCATGTCGAAGGTGACCAGGTCCTGCGCCACGCCGGCCCGCGCCAGGGCCACCGCCGCCGCGACGCCGCCGGCCGGGCCGGAGAGCGCGGTGCCGACCGCCAGGCGCGAGGCTTCCTCCACCGGCGCCACGCCGCCATGGCTGAGGATGACGAAGAGCGGCCCGGTGAAGCCGGCCTCGGCCAGGCGGCCGCCGAGCCTGCCGAGATAGCGGCTGACCAGCGGGCCAACATAGGCGTTCACCGCGGTGGTGCTGAAGCGCTCGAATTCCTTGATCTGCGGCAGCACCTCGGCGGAGGTGGTGACGAAGATGCCGGCGATGGCCTGGCGCACGGCTTCCGCGGCGGCGTCCTCATGCGCCGGGTCGCGCCAGGCGTGCAGGAAGCAGATGGCAACGGCCTCGGCGCCGGCCGCCTTGGCGGCCTCGACGGCGGCGGCGAGCGAGGCTGGGTCGAGCGCGGTCTGCACCCGGCCGTCGTCGCGCAGGCGCTCGCGCACGGGCAGGCGACGCTCGCGCGGGATCAGCGGCTCGGGTGGCGGCATGCGCAGGTTGTAGCGCTCGGGCTTCAGCCCCTCGCGCATTTCCAGCACGTCGCGATGGCCCTCGGTCGTCAGCATGGCGACGCGCGCGCCCTTCTTCTCCAGCAGCGCGTTGGTGGCCACCGTGGTGCCGTGGACGATGCGGTCGGTCTGGCGCAGCAGGTCGGCGGTGGCGAGGCCCAGCGTCTCCGCCAGACAGGAGATGCCGGCAAGGACGCCCTCGCTCTGGTCGCCGGGCGTGCTGGCAGCCTTGGCCAGGGTGGTCGCCCCGCCAGGAGCGATGCCGACAACGTCCGTGAAAGTGCCGCCGACATCGACGCCGATCACATAGCCGCTCATGCC
This sequence comes from Roseomonas sp. USHLN139, assembly GCF_037145735.1. Lineage (NCBI taxonomy): Bacteria > Pseudomonadati > Pseudomonadota > Alphaproteobacteria > Acetobacterales > Roseomonadaceae > Roseomonas > Roseomonas sp. USHLN139. The sequence continues at coordinate 451,367 of NZ_JBBCWY010000002.1, forward strand.
ACCACTCCCGCGCGGCGGTCGCGCGCTGTCGCCTCGGGGTCGCGTTGCTCGGGCGGGCCCCAGCCGCCGCCGCCGCCGGACTTCACCTCCAGCACTTCGCCCGGGCCGATGACGATGCCGGTCTCCTTGGTCAGCAGCACCCGCTCGCTGCCATCGGCGCGCCGCAGCACATAGTGGTGCGGCAGGCCGTCGGCGCCGCCGGCCAGGCCGGTGGCGCCGTAGCGCGCGCCTTCGCCGGCGGTGTTGCCGCGGGTCGGCGTGGTGGTCTCGACATGCAGGCGCAGCTCGCCGCCATCGCCGCCGCGGTACCGGCCGGCGCCGCCGGAGCCCGGGCGGATCTCATGCTTCTCGAAGAAGAGCGGAAAGCGCGCTTCGGCCATCTCGACGCTGCCGAACTTGATGCCGCCGGCGGCCTGCCATTCGCCGGCGCAGGCCCAGCCATCGCCGGCCGGCGAGGCGCCGCCGCCAGGCCGGGCATGGAACAGATGCCAGACGAAGGGGCGGTCGCGGCGCGGGTCGCGGCCGGTGATGGCGATGCGGAAGCGCTTGCCCCAGGCGGCCATGGCGCGGTCTGGGCAGCTCTGCCCCAGGGCGCGCACCACGGCCTCCAGGATTTCCTGGGCGCAGTGGTTGGTCGACAGCGTCACCGGCGCGCCCTCGGCGGCCCAGACGATGGTGCCTTCCTTGGCGATCACCTCCAGCAGGCGGAAGACGCCGTCATTCTTCGGCGTGTCGGGATCGAGCAGATAGGCGAAGCCGATGGCCACCGCCGAGCGCATGTTAGCATAGGAGGAATTGACGAAGCTGGCGACCTGCGGGTCACTCTTCGTCAGGTCCACCGTGATCGCCGAGCCCCGCTTGGTCACGGTCGCGCGGATGGCGATGTCCTGGTTGCCGCGGCCGTCATCGTCGAGCAGAACTTCCGACGACCAAGTCCCGTCCGCCCAGCTCTCGACGATGCGGCGCGCCTCGGCCTCGGCGAGGTCGAGGATGGCGGTGGCGGCTTCCGAGACCTCGGCCGCGCCATGCCGGGCGAAGGCTTCGAGCAGCCGCTTCTCGCCCAGGCGGGCGGCGCCGACGGAGGCCAGCATGTCGCCGCGGAAGTCGCGCGGCAGGCGGGTATTGGCCGCCAGCATGGTCAGCAGGTCGGGCCGCACCACGCCGCCCTGGCCCAGGCGGATCGGCGGGATGCGGATGCCCTCCTGCCAGATCTCGGTGGCCGAGGGGTTGTAGGCGCCATGCGTCGCGCCGCCGATGTCGCTCTGATGCGCCCGCACCACGCTCCAGAAGCGGAGCGTCCCGCCCTCGTCGAAGACCGGCATGATGATGGTCAGGTCGGGCAGGTGGCTGCCGCCATGCTGCGGGTCGTTGACCAGGAAGATGTCGCCGGGATGCGCGTCGCCGGCGAAGGCCTCGGCCACCGCCTTCACGGCATAGGGCATGGCGCCGACATGCACCGGCAGGTGGTCGGCCTGGGCGACCAGCCGCGCCTCGGCATCGCAGAGGGCGATGGAGAAATCGCGCGAGGCATTGAGGATCTGCGAATAGGCGGTGCGCAGCAGCGCCTCGCCCATTTCCTCGACGATCGCCGTGAAGCGCGCCTGCAGGACGGCCAGGGTTACCGGATCGGGCATCGCGGGCGGGAGCTCCTCCTTGGGAAATCCCATCAGGAGCCCTTACGTTTTTTTAAGCAAGACGGCCGAGGGCATTTTCAGCCGCCGGGACCGAACGATCCCGGCGGCGCGGTCCCGTGGTCGCGGCTCAGTCGATCCGGATCCCCGCCTTCTGCACCAGCGCGGCGTAGCGTTCCGCGTCGCGCCGGACCAGATTGGCCGCATCCTCGGCCGAGCCGCCGCCGGGGATGAAGCCCGCCTCCTCCAGCCGAGTGCGGATCATCGGATCGCTGACCGCCTTGTTGCCGGCGCGGACGCAGCGCTCGACCACCGGCGCCGGCAGCCCGGCCGGCCCCAGCATCATGTACCAGACATTGATCTCGAAGCCCGGATAGCCGAGCTCGGCGATGGTCGGCACCTCGGGCAGGCTGGCGACGCGGGCCGGCATGGTCACCGCCAGCGCCTTGGTGGTGCCGGCGCGCAGATGCGGCAGGTGGGTCGGCAGCGTGTCGATCGCCAAATCCAGCGTGCCGGCCATCAGGTCGTTCAGCACCGGGCCGGTGCCGCGATAGGGCACATGGGTCATCTGGATGCCGGCCGCCTGGCACAGCATCTCGGCCGCCAGGTGCTGCTGCGTCGCGATGCCCGAGGAGGCGTAGTTCAGCTTGCCCGGATTGGCCTTGGCGAAGGCGATCAGCCCGGCCAGGTCGTTGTAGGGCGCCTTGGCGGGGACCACCGCCACCAGCGGCACGGTGCCGGCCAGCATCAGCGGCGTGAAGTCGCGCGCCTGGTCATAGGGCGGGTTCTTCATCAGCGGCCCGACCACCGACTGGGTGGAGACGGTGCCCATCACCAGCGTGTAGCCATCCGGCTTCGCCCGCGCCGCGGCGGCCGAGGCCACGGTGCCGCTGGCACCGGCGCGATTCTCGACCGCGACCGGCTGGCCGAGCTCGGCCTGCAGCGTGGGCGCCAGCAGCCGGGCGATGATGTCGGTGCCGCCGCCGGGGGCGAAGCCCACCAGCATGGTGACGCTGCGGTTCGGATAGTCGGCCTGGGCCGAGGCACGGCGTGGGGCGAGAAGCGGCGCGGCAGCCAGGGCTGCGCCGGTGCCGAGCAGACGGCGGCGGTCGATCATGCGATTCGTTCTCCTGCGGCCCGGGCTTGTGCCGCCGGTGCCGCCCTTCCTGGACAGCCGCAACATGACGACGCCGCAACCGGATTGAAAAGCCCGAAAGCGCAGGCTTGCGGCGCGAAGATCGGCAGCGCGATAGTTCCGGGACCGATCACGCGGCCGGCCAGAGAAGCCGCGGTCGAACACCAGGGAAGGTCCTGCCATGCGTCCTGCCGTCACCCTGCGCCGCCTGGCGGCCGGCCTCCTGCTGGGCCTCGCCACGCTGGGCGCCGCCCGGGCCGCCGACTACCCGGCGCCGCAGCGGGGCGCCTACACCGCCCGCGACTTCCGCTTCCATGACGGGCAGACGCTGCCGGCGCTGCAGCTCTCCTACCTGACCGTGGGCGCGCCCGGCGGCGAGCCGGTGCTGCTGCTGCATGGCACCGCCGGCTCGGCGCAGTCGATGCTGACCCCGGCCTTTGCCGGCGCGCTGTTCGGCCCCGGCCAGCCGCTGGATGCGCAGAAGTATTTCATCATCATCCCCGACGCGCTGGGCGCCGGGCAATCGGCCAAGCCGTCCGACGGGATGCGCGCCGGCTTCCCCGCCTACAATTACGACGACATGGTGCGGGCGCAGCACCGGCTGGTGACGGAGGGGCTGGGCCTGCGCCACCTGCGGCTGGTGATCGGCAATTCGATGGGCGGGATGCATGCCTGGCTCTGGGGCATCGCCTGGCCGGAGATGATGGACGGGCTGGTGCCGATGGCCTCGCAGCCGATCCCGATGTCCGGCCGCAACTGGATGATGCGGCGCATGGTGATCGATGCGGTGCGCAACGACCCGGCCTGGCAGGGCGGCAACTACACCACCCAGCCGCCGGGGCTGCGCATCGCCAATGCCTTCTTCGGCATCGCCACCAGCGGCGGCAGCATCGCCTATCAGAGCCTGGCGCCCGACCGCGCGGCGGCGGACCGCCTGCTGGAGGCGCGGCTGGCGCAGCCTTTCAACCAGGACGCCAACGACTTCCTCTACCAGTGGGACGCCTCGCGCGACTTCGACCCGACCGCCGGCCTGCCGCGGATCAGCGCGCCGGTGCTGGCGATCAATGCCGCCGATGACGAGCGCAACCCGCCGGAGACCGGGCTGATGGAGCAGGCGCTGGCCCGCATCCCGCAGGCGCGGCTCTACATGATCCCCGCCAGCGCCAAGACGCGCGGCCATGGCACCACCGGCATCGCCCGCTTCTGGGCGGCGCCGCTCGCCGACTTCCTCGCCGGCCTGCCGAAGCGGCAACCCTGACTGGACGGCGCGGCGCTTTGCCGGCAGGCTCGCGATTCTGGGAGCAACAGCCAGGCACGCCGCGCCGCGGAGGAAGCCTGACATGCATCATCTGATCACCGGCGGCCGTGCAGGGAGCCCGGCGCGGGTCGCCGCGCGCCGCATCGCTCCCGTCCCGCCGGCCAACCCGCCCGGGCGGCCGGCGGCGGTTCGCGCCCTCGCCCGCCGCCCTGCCCTTCCCATCCGCCGCGCGGCTGCGCCCTTCGCGACCGTCGCGCCCGGCGTCTGCGCGCCCGCGATGCGGTGCCGCGCCGACGGCCGCCGCGGTTGAACTGCCCTCTTCTCCCTTCCGTCAAGGACATGGACGATGCAGCGACGTAACCTGATTCGCGCCAGCCTCGCGCTCGGCGCCACCTCTGCCCTGCCGCTCGCGGCGCCGGCCATCGCGCAGGCGCCCAAGGTGATCAAGTTCGTGCCCCAGTCGGATCTGACGGTGATCGATCCGGTGGTCACCACCGCCTATGTCACGCGCCACCACGCGCTGATGATCTTCGACCAGCTCTATGGCATCGACAAGGACTTCCGGCCGCAGCCGCAGATGGCCGAGGGACACGAGGTCGCCAGCGACGGGCTGTCGGTGCGCATCCGCCTGCGCGAGGGGCTGAAATTCCATGACGGCGCGCCGGTGCTGGCGCGCGACGCCGTCGCCTCGATCCGTCGCTGGGCGGTGCGCGACGCCATGGGCCAGGCGATGATGGCGGCCACCGACGAGCTCTCGGCGCCCGACGACCGCACCATCCAGTTCCGCCTGAAGAAGCCCTTCCCCCTGCTGATCGACGCGCTGGCCAAGCCCGGCACGCCGATCCTGGTCGTCATGCCCGAGCGCCTCGCCAAGGGCGACGCTGCCGTGCCGATCACCGAGTTCATGGGCTCCGGCCCGTTCCGCTTCGTGGCCGGCGAGCGGGTGCCCGGCTCCCGCCTGGTCTACGAGCGCAACCGCGACTACGTCCCGCGCGCCGACGGGCCGGTCGCCTGGACCAGCGGGCCGAAGAAGGTCAATTTCGACCGCGTGGAATGGCATGTGCTGCCCGACCAGGCGACGGCGGCGGCGGCGCTGCAGAATGGCGAGGTCGACTGGCTGGAGCAGCCGATCGCCGATATCGCCACCCAGCTCAAGCGCAACCGCAACATCCAGGTCGAGGTCTCCGACCCGACCGGCTTCATGTCGCTGGCGCGCTTCAACCACCTGCACCCGCCCTTCGACAATCCGGCGATCCGCCGTGCCCTGCTCGGCGCGCTGGCGCAGGAGGATTTCATGACGGCGGTGATCGGCGCCGACCGCAGCCAGTGGCGCGACGGCATCGGCTTCTTCCCCGCCGGCACGCCGATGGCCAGCAGCGCCGGCATGACCGCCATCACCGGGCCGCGCGATCTCGCCAAGGTCAAGCGCGACCTGGCCGCCGCCGGCTACAAGGGCGAGAAGGTGACGCTGCTGGGCTCGACCGACCAGCCGGCGCTGTTCCAGCTGGCCCAGGTCGCCGCCGACTACCTGACCAAGGCGGGGATGAACATCGAGTTCATCACCACCGACTGGGGCGTGGTGGTGCAGCGCCGCGCCAGCCGCGAGGTCCCCGAGAAGGGCGGCTGGAACATGTTCTTCACCAACTTCACCGGGCTCGACTTCTTCAACCCCGGCACCCATGTCGCGCTGCGCGGCAATGGCGCCAATGCCTGGTTCGGCTGGCCGACCATGCCGCAGGTCGAGGCGCTGCGGAACCAGTGGTTCGACGCGCCTGACCTGGCGACCCAGCAGAAGCTGGCGGCGCAGATCCAGGAGCAGGCGCTGCAGGACGTCCCCTACCTGCCGCTCGGCCAGTATTTCCAGAACTGGGCCTACCGGAAGTCGCTGACCGGGGTGATCCAGGGCATGCCGATGTTCTGGAACGTCAACCGGGTCTAATCACGCGGTCGGTGCCCGGCGGGAAACCCGCCGGGCACCGGCTTCGTCACTCGACGGGACGGATCAGCACCAGCTGGAAGCTGGCCGTCTCGCCGCCGAGCTGCTTGACGCGCAGATAGGCCGGGCGCGGCTGCGGCTCGATCACCAGGCGCGAGGCCAGGCCGCCATCGGCATCGTCGTTCTCGGCGATGACCTGGCCCTCGGCGTCGAGCATCTCCAGCACCGTGTCGGCGCCCTCCGACAGCGAGAAGGTCAGCGCCATGGCCAGCCGCCCGTCATGCGGCAGGGCGAAGACGGCGTTCTGGTCGCCCTCCAGCCGCACCGAGACGGCCTCACCGACCTGCAGCGTCGGGCGGCGCGCCGCCTCCTCGATGCTGCCGGGGGCGTTGCCCGAGGCCGCGCCGCCATCGCCCGAGGCGCGGCTGCCGGTGACCCGGCTGCCCGAGGCGCGCAGCACCAGGTCGAAGCGCCCGCCCTGGCCGTTCAGCGTGCCGGCGCGGACGAAGGCCGGGCGGCGGCCTGCGCGGCTGGTGCTGATGCGCGAGGCCAGCCCGTTGCCGCCATCATCATCCTCGGCCAGCACGGTGCCGTCCTCGTCGAGCAGGTAGAGCACGGTATCCGCATCGTTGCGCAGGTTGCGGGTCTCCAGCACGAAGCTGCCCTCGGCCGGCAGGGCGAAGACGGCGCTCTGCCGCCGGCCGAGATCGAGCGACATCGTCCCCGGCGCGATCGGCCCGCGGTCGCGCGCGGCCTGCAGCGTGGTCGGGAAATCGGGTGGCGGCTGCGGCGCCTCGCGCACCAGCACCAGGTCGAACTCGCCGGCCATGCGCTCGAGCGTGCCGACGCGCAGCGTCACCGCGCCTTCCGGCGGGTCGTTCAGCGCCAGCTCCGAGGCGAAGCCGCCGCCGCCATCATCATCCTCGAGCAGCACGCGGCCCTCGGCATCGAGCAGGGCCAGCACGGTGTCGGTGCTGCCGCGCAGGTTGCGGGTGACGGCGACCAGCCCGGTGCGGTCGGCGGGCAGCGCGAAATAGGCCGTCTGGTTGCGGCGCAGCCGCAGATGCCGGGTGTTGCCGGGCTCGAGCGGCGGGGCGCTGGCCGCCATCTCCTGGCTGGTCGGGAAGTCGGGCGGCGTCTGCGGTGCGTTGCGGGTCAGGGTGATGTCGAAGGTGCCGGGCTGGTTGTCCAGCGTGCCGGCGCGGATCACCGCGACCCGGCTGTCGGCGCTGACCTCCAGGCTGGAGGAGAGATCGTCGCCGCCGCCATCATCATCCTCGATCAGCTTGCGGCCGCGCGCGTCGAGGCCGGCGAGCACGGTGTCGGTGCTGCGGCCGAGCCGGCTGGTGGTGACGGTGTAGTCGCGCCCGGCCTCGGGGGCGACGCGGAAATAGGCCGCCTGGCCGCGCGACAGCCGGATGCAGAGCCGCTGGTCGGGCGCCAGCGGCTGCACGCGCGCCGCCGCCTCCGGGCTGGTGGCGATTTCCGCCGCCTGGCCGCCGGGGCAGGCGGCATTGCCGGGCCGGGCGACACCGCCGCCGCCGCTTTTCGGCGGGCCGCTTTCGGTCGCGGCCGGCGGCGCGGGCGGCGTCGGGCGGGGCTGCGCGCCCGCGGGCCCCGCCTGCAGCAACCCGGCCAGCAGCGCCGCCGCCGGCAGCGCCTGCCATGCCTTCAACCCGCCGATCCGTGCCATGCCGTCCGCCCTCCGCAGCTTTCTCGCAACCAGCTAGACCAGGGCCTGGGGGGCGGCAATCGGCGGCGGGATCACGTTCCTGATGGCCGGAATGACGTCGGTGTCACGAAGATTCCCCACGCAGCGCGTCGCGCAGCAGAAGCAGCGCCGCATCGGCGAAGCGCTGCATGTTGGCGGCGCGATCCCCCTGCCCGGTCGCCAGCGTCGCCCGCCGCGCCACGGGACCGGCGACCGCCAGGCAGGCATGGCCGGCGGCATCGCCATAGCGGTTGCCGGCCGGCCCGGTCGCGCCGGTTTCCGAAAGTCCCCAGTCGGCGCCGAGGCGGATGCGCACCCGCTCGGCCAGCAGCGCGGTATAGGCTTCCGTCGAGGGGCGCATTCCCGCCATGTCGCCGGCGGTGATGCCGAGCAGGCCTTCGCGCGCCGCGGCGGTGTAGATCACGCTGCCCCCCAGGAAGAAGGCGGAGGCGCCCGGCAGCGCCAGCAGCCGCGCCGCGATCAGCCCGCCGGCCGAGCTCTCGGCCACCGCCAGCTTTTCCCGGCGCGCGGTCAGCAGCGCCGCGATCTCCTGCTCCACCATTCGTCATCCCTCCGCAAAGTTCAACAATGCGTTATATTGTGATGTCGCAAAGAATATCACAAGGGCTTCAGGGATCAGGGAAATAAAATACGGCGCCTGTCCGGCCTCTTCTTGCCGATCTATGCTGCGACAACTGGACGCCCCCGCCTTCCGCGGGCGGTCGCCCGAGAGAAGAGGACCCCCATGTCGCCACGCACCCCCCTGCTTGCCGCTGCGCTGCTCGCCCTCGCCATGCCGGCCTTCGCCCAGGCCCCCGCGCCGCAGGCTCCCGCGGCTCAGGCGCCCGCCGGGCCGACGCCGGAGCAGCTGAAGACCATCTACGAAGCCGCGCGCAACCAGCAGGGCGTCTTCGAATATTGCCAGGCGGCCGGCCATATCGAGGCCAGCACGGTGGCGCTGCAGACCCGCATCATGGCCAATCTGCCGAAGCCGCAGGACACCAGCGGCGGCGAGGCCGCCTATGCCCGCGGCAAGGCCGGCGCCATCGTGGTCGGGCCGCAATCCGTCACGCTGGCCGATGCCGCCAAGGGGCAGAACACCACCGAGGCGGCGCTCTGCCAGCGCATGGGCGATTCCGTGAAGCAGGCCGGCGCTTCGCTGCCGCCGCAGTAACCGGCAGAACGCCGGACAGCAAAAAGGCCGGCGGGGGCGACCCCGCCGGCCTTTCCTGTGTCAGCCCGGACTGCTCAGCCGGGGCCGCCGATCCGCTTCGGCACCGCCTGCTTGTCGCGCAGCGCCGCCAGCCGGTCGGCGACGCTCAGCGCCGGGCCGCCGCCGCCGCTGGCCGCCTGCAGGGCAGCGGCGATGTTCGGGTCGTCCTGCTCGGGCCGCGTCGGCGCCAGCAGCTTCGCCTTGCTGTTGGCCGCCTCGGCCTCTGCCAGGTTGCGCGCCGCCGTGTCCTGCATGGCCTTCAGCGCGACGCTGAGGCCGCTGGTGGCCCCCGTCAGCCCGGCCGCCTGGCGGGCGGCCTCGGCGCGGCGATCGGCCGCCTCGCGCTGCTGCTCGGCCCGCGTCATGTCGCGCTGCGCCCGCGTCAGCTCGGCGCGCGCCGTCTTCAGCTTGGCGCCGGCCTGGTTGTAGGTCTCGGTCAGGGTGGCGAGGAACTCCTCGGCCTCGACGGCGTCGCGCTTCTCGCGCTCCAGCTCCGGCGCCATCTCCTCCAGCATGCCGACCAGCGTGCCGAGCGAGCGCTCGAGCTCCGCCTTCCGCGCCGGATCGGCCTCGGCGGCGGCGCGGTTCTGCAGCTGCTCGGCAGCGGCCAGGCGCTGCTGCGACAGCTTCTCGATGGCTTCCGCCTCGCGGCGTTCCTTGTCGAAGATCTGCCGCGCCTCGGCGACCTGCAGGCCGAGCTGGTCGAGATGCTGCTCCATGGTGCGCAGCTCGGCCTCGGTCGCCGATTTCGGGTCCCAGCGGACGATGGCCTCGACGGCGGAGTTGACGGCCTGGTCGGTCTTCACGCCCACCAGGTTGCGGATGAAGGCCAGCATGGCGTTGTTCCTTCTTCGACGAAATCAGCCGGCCATCGCGCCGGCGTTCAGCAGGGCGACGGCCAGTTGCAGCCCGGCCAACAGCCAGGCGGCGGCCAGGTTGCCATCCTCGATCATCTGCCGCAGGCCGCGGATCAGGAGGGAGGCGGCCAGGAAGACCAGCAGCTGCAGCACCAGCGCCACCAGCCCCCAGACGATGATGTCGAGGGTGACGCGGCTGGTCGCCAGCGTCGCCGCCAGCGGGACGGCCAGTGCCACCAGGCTGGCGCCCAGCACCACGCCGGCCGCTGCATTGCCCTGGCGGATCAGCCGCATCTCATGGAAGGGCGTGATCGCCATGTAGAGCGCGACGCCCAGCGCCAGCAGCGCCAGCGTCACCGCGAATTGCAGCACCAGCACGGGCAGTCCGGCCCGCAGGGTCTCGAAGATGACGTCCATGGCGCGTTGCGTCCTTCAGGCCAGCGACAGCGAGGCGGGGTTGAGGTCGAGGCCGGCGCGGATCTCCACCCAGGCGTCCCGGCCGTCCTCGATGGCCGAGACCAGGATGTACTCGGTGGCCGGCGCCGGCGCCGGGCTGCCGGTCGGGCGGCTGTAGAGCATGCTCTGGTTACGGATCGTGCGGCGGCCGTCAGTGGTCTCCACCTCCTCCGGCATGTCGCGCGGCGCCACCTTGGCCGCGCCCGGCGCCCAGGCGCGCTGATAGACCTGGCCATCCTTGGTCTGGAATTCCGGCCAGCCGATCATGCCCTCGCGCGGGTCGAGCCAGGCCTCCCACTCGGCCTCATCGGCCGGGGTCACCTCGTCGATCAGCGCGAAGAAGCGGCATTCGTCGGGCGCATTGCCGGCGCCGAGATGCAGCTGGATCATGCCCTGCTCCTCCGGCAGATAGAGCCGCACCAGGGACCCCGGGCCGGTCCCGCCGATCCGGCCGATCGCCTCGACGCTGAGCGCCCCGGCGCCCGAGGGCGGCGGCGCCAGATGGGTGGCGCCGGCGGCCAGGATGAAGGGGGTGGGATCGATGCTGATCGGCATGCCGAGGCGGAACTGCGACGGCGCATAGCCCTCGCCCGACATCTTGTGGCGCAGGATATTGGCGGCGCTCTGCAGCGGGCTGGCGCTGCCCGAGGGGCCAGAGGACATGGTCGGCGGCTCCGGACGGCGGCGGCGCCAGGCCAGCAGGGCGAGCACCGCGCCGCCGGCCAGCAGCACCAGGATGACGGTGACGGCGCCGATGCCGCCCTCCTCCTCGCCGGCCTCGGCGGTGGAGGGGGTGCGGGCATCCGGCGCCTCCTGCCCGGTGGCGACCGCGAGCGGCACCTCGGGCGGCAGGAAATCGGCGTTGCGCGGCTGGTCGCGGCGGCTGTCCAGCGCGGCGTCGAGCTCATTCAGGCGGGCGCGGATATCGGGGTCGCTGGCCGCCTGCTGCTCGGCGGTCTGGCGGAACTGCTGGTAGCCGGGATCGGCCTGGTGGTGGTGGAAGAAGTCGGCATGGCCCGGGCTGGACAGCGTGCTGAACAGGAACCACAGGAAGGCGGCGTCCCAGATGCCGAAGCGGCGCGGCCCGCGCAGCATGCCGGCCGGCGGCGTCCAGCCGCGGTCGCGATACCAGCCGCCATAGCCGCCGCCGGAATAGCCGCCCCCCGAATAACCGCCACGGGCGCCGCCCCCACTGGAATACCCCCCGCCCGAATAGCCGGAGCCGCGCGAGGAGCCCCACCAGCCGCCGCCGCTGCCAGCAGTGCTGCCGGCGGTGCTGCCGCCGGGGGTCGTGGCGGGGGTGTCGCGGCGGCGCTGCTCGGCGGCGTCGCGCTCGCGCAGCCGGCGCAGCGCGTCGCCCGACTGGCTGCGGTTGTAGCTGCGGTCGCCGGTGGACAGGTCGCGGTAGCTCGGGCTGGTACTGGGGGTTCGGCTATAACCGGAAGAGGGCCGTGAATAGCCGCCCGAGGACCGGCTGCTGCCGCTGCTGTAGCTGCGCGAGGTGCTGGGCGAGCGCGAATAGCCACCGGAGGAGCGCGGCCGCGCCTCGGCCTCCGCCACGATCTGCTGCGGGGCGACCGGAAGCCCTGCCTGGCCGGCGATCGCCAGCGCGGCAATGATCAGAGGCACGGCAAGGCGCTTGCGCATGGGGCTCCCGGCGACTGGGCTGGTCCAGCAGCAGTTCACGTCTCAGGCGGCGAGGGCCCGAGCGCATGGCCAGAGCATAGGCGCGGCCGGCCCGCGCGGCCAGGGAGGCGCCGGGTCACAAGCCGGCTACCACCCCGCTGGCGCCGCCCGTTCCGAGCGGGCCAGGAAGGCCGCGATCTCCGCCTGCGGCAGCGGCCGGCTGAACAGGTAGCCCTGGGCATAGCGGCAGCCCTCGGCGGCGACGGTCGCCGCCTGCTCGGCGGTCTCGACGCCCTCCGCGGTGATCGGCATGTCGAAGCTGCGGCCAAGGCCGACGATGGCGCGCAGGATGGCCAGCGACTGGCTGCGCTGCGGCAGGTCGGCGATGAAGGAGCGGTCGACCTTGATCTTGTCGAAGGGAAAGCGGCGCAGGTAGCTCAGCGAGGAATAGCCGGTGCCGAAATCATCCATGGCGATGCCGATGCCCATCGCGCGCAGCGCGTGCAGCGTGTCGAGCGCCAGGGCATCCTCGTGCAGCAGCACGCTTTCGGTGATCTCGAGCTCCAGCCGGCAGGCCGGCAGGCCGGTCTCCTCCAGGGCGGCGGCCACCGCCTCCAGCAGGCCAGGGCCGGTGAACTGCGCCGGCGAGAGGTTGACCGCGACGACGATGTCCGCCGGCCAGTCCAGCGCGGCGAGGCAGGCCTGGCGCAGCACCCAGCGGCCGAGCGGGACGATCAGCCCGGTCTCCTCGGCGACCTGGACGAACTCCGCCGGCGGCACCGAGCCGCGGCCGGGGCGGAACCAGCGCAGCAGCGCCTCGCAGGCGACGACGCGGCGGTCGCCCAGCGCCACCACCGGCTGGAAGTAGAGCGAGAACTCGCCATTCTCCAACGCCTCGCGCAGGTCGTTGCGCAGCGCCCGCCGGCTCTGCAGGCGCTGCGTCATTTCCGGCGCGAAGAAGCGATAGAAGCCGGGCCCCTCGGTCTTGGCGCTGTAGAGCGCCATGTCGGCCTGCCGGATCAGCGCCTCGGCCTGCGGCGCCGCCGCCTGCCGGTCCGGCAGGGCGATGCCGATGCTGGCGCCGACGCGCAGCCGCTGGCCGTCGATCAGATAGGGCTCGCTGACCGCATCGATGATGCGCAAGGCCAGGCCGCCGATCGCCTCGCGCGGGCCGGCGCCGCGCAGCAGCAGGCCGAATTCGTCGCCCCCCAGCCGGGCGATGCAGGCGCCCTCGCGGAGCAGGCGGCGCAACCGCTCGGCCGCCTGCTGCAGCAGGCGGTCGCCGCCGAGATGGCCGAGCGCGTCGTTGACATCCTTGAAGCTGTCGAGGTCGAGGAAGAGCAGCGCGCAATCCTGCGGTGCCTCCGCCAGGGCGCGGCCGATCTCCTCCTGGAAGGCGCCGCGATTGGCCAGGCCGGTCAGCGCGTCATGCCGCGCCATATGCGCGATGCGCTGTTCGCTGCGGCGCTGCTCGGCCTCGGCCAGGCGCCGCGCGCTGACGTCGCGGAAGAACAGCGTCAGCCCCTCGGCCGAGGGATAGGCATGCACCTCGAGCCAGGCATCGATCGAGGGCAGGTGCTCCTCGAAGGTCGTCGCCGCCGGCTCCACCATCGCGCGCCGCAGCTGCTGGGCGAAGCGGGAATCCTCGGCGGTGGCCAGCATGCTCCAGGCGCTGGCGCCCAGCGCCGGCCCGCGGCGGGCGAACCAGGCCTCGGCCCGCCCGTTGACATAGGTGAAGGTCCAGTCGCGGTCGAGCACGGCGATGCAGTCCGAGGTGGTCTCCAGCACATCGGCCAGGCGGGCGGTGGCCGCCTCCTGCTGGGCGCGCGCCTGCTTCTCCTCGGTGATGTCGCGCGAGATCCAGAGCAGGCGATAGGGCAGCCCGTCGGCGCCGACGATCGGCCGGATCGCGATCTCCCACCATTTCGGCCGGCCGCGCGCGGTCGGGCAGAAGATGGTGAACTGCACGCTCTCGCCCCGGGCGGCGACACGCGCGCCCTGTTGCACCGCGGCGACATATTCGGGCGGCAGGGTCTGGCGCCAGCCGAAGCCTTCCACGCTCTCCACCGAATCCAGCTCGAACAGCGCCAGGCCGGGGCCGTTCATGAAGATCAGGTAGCCGGAGAGGTCGAGCACCTTGATGCAGGCCGGGCTGTTCTCCAGCACGCTGCGCGCCAGCTCGTCGCTCTGCCGCAGCGCCTCGCGCACCGCCTTGGATTCGTTGACATCCTCGACGGTCCCGTACCAGCGGATGATGCGCCCCGCGGCATCGCGGCGGGCGGCGGCGCGGACGCGGTACCAGCTGTACTCGCCGCTGGTGGTGGAGAGGCGGTATTCCAGGTCGACCGGCGCGCCGCTGCGCAGGGAGACGCCCCAGGCGCGCAAGGTCTGCGCCACGTCGTCGGGATGCAGGGCGCGGATCCAGCCATCGCCCAGCGCCTCCTGCGGCCGCATGCCGATCAGCGACTGCCAGCGCGGCCCGACGGACAGGACCATGCCCTCCGCATCGGCCGTCCAGGCGATCTGCGGGCTCAGCTCGATGGTGTAGCGGTAGTTCTCGTCGCTCTCGCGCAGCGCCGCCAGGCTGCGGCCGTGCTCGATCAGCGCGGCCAGGCCGAGCGCCAGCTCCTCGAGCGGCGCCAGGTCGACGCCGTCGGCCCGGCGCGGCGCGGTGTCGAGGATGCAGAGACTGCCCACCGGCAGCCCCGCCGCGTCGCGCAGCGGCACGGCGGCGTAGAAACGGATCTGCGGCGGCCCCTGCACCATCGGATGGTCGGCAAAGCGCGGATCGGCCAGGGCGTCGGGCACCAGCATGGTCTCGTCCGGCCGCAGGATGGCATGGGCGCAGAAGCTGATGTCGCGCGGCATGCTGCTGCCCTGGGGCAGGCCGATGGCGGCCTTGAACCATTGCCGGTCGCGGTCGACCAGGGACACCAGGGCATAGGGCACGGCATAGAGCCGGCTGGCCAGGTCGGCGAAGGCGTCGAAGCGCGCATCCTGCGGCGTGTCCAGCAGCTCGCAGGCGCCGAGGGCGCGCAGCCGGGCTTCCTCATTCTCCGGCAGGGGCGCGGCCGCCATCAAAGGCCTCCCGCTGGAGGCGGCCCGGCGCGCCCCGCTCCGATCATCAGTGCCTTCCCTCCCCGGTTATCGGCATGACAGCTTTCCGTCCAAGCATAGCCGCGCGCAAGAGTTGCGTGAACCGGTTGCATTACCCGCAGGGCGGAGCCGGTTTCTCGCAGGCGGCGGTCCGGCCCGGCCACCTCCCGCCGCCACCACCCCGCGCCTCCTCATCCGGCCGCTTAACACGGGGAAGTGAAAGCCTGCTTGACCGATTGCCGGAAACGGCGCGAAGCTCGCCATGTGACCGCCCGCGGAACGCCCGCCGAGCGTCGCCGAAGCGCCCCGGAACCGAACCGGATCGAGCGTGATGGCCGCCTCGGACCGTTCCGCCCGGCGCCGCGGACCAGGTCAGCCTGTCCAGGCTGAGCCTCGTGGCGGCCCTGGGCCTGCGTCCGCCCCCCGCGATGTCTGTCGCGGGGTTTTTTTTGAGCCCTATCCAGGAGACCCGGCATGGCCAGCGAGGCCGCCCTGCTCGTGCAGCAGCAGCTCGACGCCTACAATGCCCGCGATCTCGGCGCCTATATGCGCTGCTGGAGCGAGGACTGCGCCTATTGGGAACTGCCCGACCAGGCCCTGCCGGACGATGCCGCGGCGCTGCGCCGGCGCCAGGCGGCGCGGTTCCGCGAGCCCGACCTGCACAACCGCCTGCGCCGCCGGGTCGAGCTGTCGCCCGGGGCGGCGCCTGACCCGGAGGCGGAGGCGGCCCCGCCCCTGGCGCTGAGCCTGGTCATCGACCACGAGACGATGACCCGCACCTATCCGGATGGCCGCGGCGCGGTCGAGGTCTATGCGATCTACGAGCTGGCGCGCGGCCGCATCACCCGCGCCTGGCTCTGCCTGGGCACCCCGCAGCTGGCGGGGTAGGCGGCGGCGCCGGCCGATTCCCGGACCGCCGGCCGCCGCAACCTTTGCCGCTGCCGCGCGCTTGTCCCGCGGAGGGAAACGACACCGGTCGTCGCGCAGCGCTGCGGCACCCCGCGGCAGCGGCAAGTCTTGCAGAGGATGCGTGCAGACCGGCTTGCAGCTTGCGAAAACATTATGGCACCGGCGCTTGGCCGTCCCTTCGGCTTCGACCAGCATCGCCAGACATCCCCAACCGCGAGGAATGGGCCCATGCGGATATTCGTTACCACGGCAGCACTGCTTGGCCTCGCCAGCGGCGCCGCGCTTGCGCAAGGCATGACCGGCACCGCCGCCGCCGAGCCGGTCACCCAGGCGAGCACCGTCGCCGACCTGGCCGCCATCTGCGACCCTGCCGCCAGCAGCCCGCTGCGGCTGGAATCCATCGCCTATTGCCAGGGCTTCATCACCGCCGCCGGCCAGTATCACGCGGCGCTGAACCCGGCCGGCTCGGCGGTCAGCCGCCCGCTCTACTGCGTGCCGACCCCGGCGCCGACGGTGGCGGAGACCGGGCTGGGCTTCGCCGCCTGGGCCCGGCAGAACCCGCAGCACAATGCGGAGCCGGCGATCGACGGGCTGCTGCGCTACGCCCAGGCCAGCTTCCCCTGCCCGCAGGCCGCGGCGCAGCCCGCGCGCCGCGCCACCCGCCCCGCGACCACGCCGCGCTGAGAGGAGACATGTCCATGATCCGTTCCGCGCGCATCGCGCTGCCGCTGATCGCGGCCCTTTCGCTTGGCGCCTGTGCCGACATGAACCCGCAGGCGCGCAATGTCGTCGGCGGCACCGCCGGCGGCGCCGCCCTTGGCGGCATCCTCGGCTCCTTCAGCGGCAATGCCGGCTTCGGCGCTCTGCTCGGGGCCGGCGCGGGTGCCGGCGCCGGCTATCTCTACGACCAGTCGCAGCGCAATTCCTACGGCGGCTATGGCCCCGAGCCGCGCGGCCGCGGCTATCGCGGCAGCTACGGCCGCTACTGATCCAGACTGACGGCGGCCGGGTGCTTGCCCGGCCGCCGCACCCGGCGCAGCCCGGCCCGCAGCCGGGGATGCCGCGCCAGCCAGGCCTGCAGCGGCGCCAGCAGCCGCCAGCTGGTCGATTGCAGGATTTCCGAACGGTCCCGCCGGGCCTGCGCCGCCGCCGCCTCGGCGGCCTGCAGCCGCAGTGCGGCCTGACACGCCGCCTCGCGGGCATCGGCCCGAGCGAGGTCGAGCGCCTCTTCCGCCTCGGCCAGGGCAGCGGTCAGCCGTTCCACCTCGCGGGCCTGGGTTTCCAACGCTGCCTTCCCGGCCTGCGCCGAGGCGGCCAGCTCGGCCCGTAGCCGCGCCGTCGCAGCAAGTTGCCCGGCCAGCTCGCCTGCCACCGCGGCCCGCGCGGCCTCGCCGGTGGCCAGCGCCTGTTCCAGCTGCCGCAGCTGCGCGGCGGGCGGTACCAGGGAGAGCGCCGGCGGCCGCATCTGACGCGCCGCGCTGCGCGGCCAGGCATGGAAACAGGACAGATGATTGTCGAGCGCCAGGCGTTGCGGGACCAGCCCGGCCTGGGCGAAGGCGATTTCGGCCGAGAGCTGGTCGCGCCGCGAATAGCGCAGCACATGCGCCAGCCAGAGCTCCATCGCCCGGCGCATGCGCGCGTCCCGGTGGTCGCGCAGCAGGATCGCCGTCCAGGGCGGCGACTGCGCCAGCGCATCCGGGCAGGCCAGCTGGTAGTGGTTGAGCTGCTCGAAGATCCGCCCCTGGTCGTCATAGCCGAGCCGGCTGACCTCGAGGAACTCGTCGAGCAGGCTGTCGCGGTAGCTGTGCGCCGGCAGCGCCAGGCCCTGCCCCGCCGCCAACTGCGCGAACAGCGTCTCGGGCGGCGCGGTCAGCAGCACGCTGTTGTCGATATAGAGCGACTGGTCGAACTCGGGCAGATGGCGATGCGGCAGCAGCTTCATTGCGCGCTGGCTGCGCACCGGGTCCATCGGCAGGCAGGGCGCGACCGGGCGGATCCGCCAGCTGTCGCTGCGCAGCGTGGGATCGTCGGTCAGGCAGAGGAAGGGCAGCGTCGAGCGCGCCGCCACCGGCTGCTCGGTCAGCCGTTCATAGCCGCCGGTCAACACCGTGTAGACGCAGCGGCGCGGCCCGGCAGGGCTGGCATCGGGAATGGCCATGGCCTGGCTCTATCATGCCCTTGCCATCGGAACCGGTCACGCCGCCGCGAGCGGCCGGGCGTCAGCCCGCTTTCAGCGCCTTCAGCGCCGAGGCCCAGATCTCCCGCGTCGCCGCGACATCGGCGGCGTCATGCGCGCAGGAGACATAGTATTTGCTCTCGCCCTTCAGGATGCCGCGCTGGCGCAGCAGCGCGTTGAAACGCTTCATCAGCGCCGCGTCGGCGCCGAGCATGCCGCGATAATCGGTGACCGGCGCGGCCGAGAAGACCACGTCGAACAGCGGCGGCTCGCCGAGGATCTGCGCGGCGAAGCCGGCGCGCTGGATCTCTTCCGCCAGCGCCGCCATCAGCTCTCTGCCGGTCGCGAAGAGCGCGTCATAGGTGCCCGGCCGGCGCAGCACGTCCAGCGTCGCCAGCCCCGCCGCGGCGGCCACCGGATTGCCCGAGAGCGTGCCGATCTGCGGCAGGAACTTCTCCTCGCCCGCCGTCGCGCGGTCGAACAGCGCCATGATCTCGGCGCGGCCGGCGATGGCGGCGAGCGGGAAGCCGCCGCCGCAGATCTTCCCCAGGGTGCAGAGGTCGGGCGTGACGCCGTAATATTCCTGCGCCCCGCCATAGGCGAAGCGGAAGCCGGTGACGACCTCGTCGAAGATCAATGGGATGCCCAGCCGCGCCGTGACCTCGCGCAGCCCCTGCAGGAAGCCGGGCGCCGGCGGGATCAGCCGCTGGAAGGGCTCGACGATGACGCCGCCCAGTTCCTCCGCGTGGCGCTCGATCAGCGCGGTCGCGGCGGCGAGGTCGTTGAAGGGGGCGACGATCACCTCCTCCACCACGCTCGCCGGGATGCCGGGGGAATCCGGGATCGGGCGGGCCGAGTTGCCGGGCCGCTTCGGCGCCAGGCTCATCAGGGCATAGTCGCTCATGCCGTGATAGCCGCCCTCGAACTTCAGGATCTTGTCGCGGCCGCGGAAGGCACGGGCCAGGCGCATGGCGTAGAGATCGGCCTCGGTGCCGCTGGAGAGGAAGCGCAGCTGCTCGGCGCAGGGCACCGCCTCGACGATGGCCTCGGCCAGCAGGATGCCGGGGCGGTTGTTGCCGAAGAAGGTGGTGCCCAGCGGGATCTGCGCCTGCGCCGCCGCCGTCACCGCGGGATGCGCATGGCCCAGCAGCATCGGGCCGGAGCCCAGCAGGTAGTCGATATACTGGCGCCCGTCCTCGTCCCAGACATGGCCGCCGGCGCCGCGCGCCAGCACCACGTCGCCCGCGAGATTGCCGAAGCTGCCGCCGGGCAGCACACGGCGGGCGGTTTCGAGCAGCGCCTCCTGCCGCGTTGCAGTGGCCCTCGTCGCGGTGGCGCTGGCGGAAGCGGTCATGCCCGGTATCCCCTGTTCTCGCGAAACCACCGGAAGGCTGCGGCAGGCGGCAGGGGTGTGCAAGCCGCTTTCGCGGCCCGCGGCAGTTTCGCAGGCGCGGGCAGGCGGTTTCCGAACCCGTTTTCCCGCTGGCATTCCCGCTGGCGTTCCCGCTGGCATTCCCGCTGGCGGTGCGGCGGGGCAGAAAGCGGATTGCCCTCGGCGCCGAATGGGTCTGGCATGCACCTTCGAGCCGCAGGGGGAGAGAACCGCATGACCGAGACCGAGCTGGCCTGGATGCCGGCCACCAGGCTGGCCGCGCTGATCCGGCAGAAGAAGGTTTCGCCGCTGGAGCTGACGACGGCGGTGCTGGCCCAGGCCGAGGCCGCCGAGCCCCGCATCAATGCCATGGCGCATCTGGCCGCCGATGCTGCCCTGGCCGCCGCCCGCCGCGCCGAGCAGGCGGTGATGCGCGGCGAGCCGCTCGGCCCGCTGCATGGCGTGACGGCGACGCTGAAGGATCTGACGCCGACCGCGGACATGCCGATGCAGAGCGGCTCGAACCTTTTCGCCGGCCACCGCCCGGCCGAGGATGCCCCGGTGGCGACGCGGCTGGTCGAGGCCGGCGCGATCATCATCGGCAAGACCACCACCTCGGAATTCGGCTGGACCGGGGTCAGCCGCAGCCCGCTGACCGGCATCACCAGCAATCCCTGGAAGGCGGGCTACAATGCCGGGGCGAGCTCGGCCGGCGCCGGGGCGGCCGCGGCCGCCGGCTATGGCCCGCTGCACCAGGGCAGCGACGGGGCGGGCTCGATCCGCATGCCGGCGCATTTCTGCGGCATCTACGGGCTGAAGCCGAGCTTCGGCCGGGTGCCCTACTATCCGCCCTCGGTCGGCGACCTGACCTCGCATATCGGGCCGATGACGCGGCACGTGGCCGATGCGGCGCTGATGCTGCAGGTCATGGCCGGCCCGCACCCCTGGGACTTCATGAGCGCCGAGGCGCCGCCCGCCGATTATCCGGGGCTGCTGGACCGCAAGCCGATGGGCGGCAGGAAGCTGCGCATCGGCTGGAGCGCCGATCTGGGCCATGCCCGCGTCGATCCGGACGTGGCGGCGATCAGCCTGGAGGCGGCGCGCGCCCTGGCCGCGGCGCTGGGCAGCGAGCTGGAGCCGGTCGCCACCCCCTGGGGACCGGAGGGCGTCGAGATCGGCCGCTTCTTCTGGTCGGCGCATATGTCGCGCTGGCTGCCGGAGCTGGAGAAATGGGAAAGCCGGATGGATCCCGGTCTGGTCGCCTGCATCCGCCAGGGCGCCCCGGTCAGCGCCAGCGACTACCAGCGGATGCGGACCAAGAAATACGCCTATGTCACCGAGATCCACCGCTTCATGAGCGGGCTCGACTTCCTGGTGACGCCGGCGGTCTCGGTCGCCGCCTTTCCGGCGAAGGACCTGCAGCCGGCGCATTGGCCGCAGCATGCCTGGGACTGGCTGGGCTGGGCCGAGTTCTCCTACCCCTTCAACATGTCGGGCCATCCGGCGGCCAGCCTGCCGGCCGGCTTCACCGAGGAAGGCCTGCCGGTCGGGCTGCAGATCGTCGGCCCCCGCTTCGACGACCTGTCGGTGCTGCAGGCCTCGGCGGCCTTCGAGCAGGCGCGGCCCTGGGCCGGGCTGCGCCCGCCGCTGGCCTAGCGCGGTTTCCGTTCGCCCGGGCTCACCTCAACCACGCCAGGCTCTTGTTTCTTCGAGCCTCTTCACCCGATCTGGTGATTCCACCAGATCGGGGTCGGCTCTAGCTTGTGGCGCTGTAGACGCCGAGATGCACGTCCATCGTGGCGAGCAGCGGCGTCTCCAGCCCGCAGCCGCGGGCGCGGACCAGCAGGTCGCCGATGATCTGCGCGCCCTCGATCGGACGGCCCTTCGCCAGGTCGCGATACATCGACGAGGTCTGGGTGGAGGCGGGGTCGGTGAAGCCCGCCGCCAGCCGCTGCATCAGCGCGGTGGCGGGCGGATGGCCGGCAGCCACCGCAACGCCCGCGATCTCCTGCAGCAGGCTGGCGGCGAAGGCGCTGCCGCCGGGGACGCTGTTCACCGCGCCGACATGGCCGCGCATCAGGCAGGTGATGCCGCCGAGCGTCGCCAGCATCACCCATTTCTCCCACATTTCCTGCAGGATCGCGGTCGAGGCCCGGGCGGTGAAGCCGGCGCCCTGCATGGCCGCCGCCAGCGCCTCGACGCGCGGCGACAGGCTGCCGTCCTGCTCGCCGAAGGAGAGTTCCTGCAGGGCGGCGAGTTGGTGGATGCGGCCCCCGGCATCCAGCTCGGTCGCCACCTTGCAGACCCCGCCCAGCACGGCGCTGCCGAAGCGCTCGGTCAGCGTCTCCAGGTGGCGCATGCCGTTCAGGATGGGGACCAGCATGGTGTCCGGCCCGATCGCCGGCGCCAGGTCGGCCATCGCGGCCTCCAGCGCATAGGCTTTCACGCTGAGCAGCACGGCGTCATAGGGCGCGGCGAGGTCTCCGGCCTCGACGATCTGCGGATGCAGCACCAGGTCGCCATGCGACGGGCTGAGGATCTGCAACCCGCCCTGGCGCAGCTGCGCCGCCCGGCCGGGCCGCACCAGGAAGCTGACGTCGCGTCCGACCGCCGCCAGCCGCCCGCCGAAATAGCCGCCGGTGGCCCCGGCGCCGACGATCAGGATGCGCATCCCCTGCCCTTTTCCGCTTGTCGGGCCGATTATGGGCATATGCCCGCAATGGTCAATCGGCGGCGGTCAGGGGATGCCGATCAGCTTGTGGGTCTGCAGCGACAGCCGCCATTGCGGGTTGGCCAGGCAGTAGCGCACGGCGGCCGCGGTATTGGCCACCCGGTCCGGCCCGTCCATCGGCTGCAGGTAGAAATGGCGGAAGGCCAGGTGCTGCACCGCCTCGGGCATCAGCGCCGGCTGCGGGAAGACCAGCTTCAGCTCCGACCCGCTGTCGACGGCCAGCGCCGCCCCGGCCTTGGGGCTGACGCAGAGCCAGTCGATGCCCTCGGGCGGCGCGACGGTGCCATTGCTTTCCACGGCGATCTCGAAGCCGCGGGCGTGCATGGCGGCGACCAGTGCGGCGTCCAGCTGCAGCAGCGGCTCGCCGCCGGTGAAGACCACGTAGCGATGCGCGGCTCCGCCCGGCCAGGCGGCCAGCACCGCCTCGGCCAGGGCCCCGGCATCGGCGAAGCGGCCGCCGCCTTCGCCATCGGTGCCGATGAAGTCGGTGTCGCAGAACTGGCAGATGGCCCTGGCGCGGTCCTGCTCCCGACCGGACCAGAGGTTGCAGCCGGTGAAGCGGCAGAACACCGAGGGACGGCCGGCCTGCGCGCCCTCGCCCTGCAGCGTCGCGAAGATCTCCTTCACGGCATAGCTCATAGGCGGGCATCCAGGTCGTTGATGCTGGCATCCGCCCGCTGCCACCAGGCGCCGTCCGGCAGTCCGGCGGGCAGGAAACCGGCCGGGTCGCCGTCGAAGGTGACGCTGTTGGTCGGCGTCTCCTCCAGCCGGATCGAGGCGCAGCGCAGCACCCCGCCATCGGCGGCCAGGAAGGCCGAGACCTTCGCCATCATCAGGCAGGCCAGCATTTCCGTGGTCGGGTCGCCCGGGGTGACCAGCAGCCGGGCGGCGCGCGCCGGCTCGTGCTGGCGGAACCAGCCCAGCAGGGGATCGGCCGCATTGACCTGGAAGGCATGGTCGACGGCGCTGTCGATCCAGCCGTGCCAGCGCGCCTTGGCCCGCTCGAAGGGCTCGACCATGTTCGCCGCGCCATCCAGGCGCTGTGGCCGCCGCGCCTCCAGCCGGACGGTGACCGTCTCGTTATGGCCATGCGGCAGGGCGCATTTTTCCGACAGGCCCGAGGTCAGGCGATGCGCCATGGAGAAGCGCCGGGAGAAGACGAGGCCGAACATGCGGCCGGGCTTAGACCAGGCGGGCCCCGCTTGGAAGCGCCGCACGGCAGCCATGTCGCGTCACGCCAGCAGCAGGCGCCCGCGCCAGGCCCCCTCGTCCACCAGCCGCCGCACCAGGGCCAGCAGGCAAGCCTCGGCCGCCTGCTGGCCACGGCTGGCCGGGCGCTCGCCGGCGCAGGCCAGCACGGCGGTCCGCCGCAGCACCGGCGCGACGATGCGCCGCGCCCGCAGCGTGCCGGCGGCGATCTCGGCGCCCAGCGCCGCCCAGGGCAGCACGGTATGGGCCAGGCCGGCGGCGACGCCCGCCTTCAGATGCGGCAGGGCATCGACCTCGGCCACCACCTGCCAGGCGCCACCGGCGCGGGCGGCATGGGCCTCCAGCAGCCGGCGGAAGCCATGCTCGCGGCCGGGCAGCAGCACCGGCAGGCGGAGCGCCTCCGCCAGCGTGATCTCGGCGCCCTCCCCGCCGGTGCCGGCGAGATAGAGCTCCTCCTCCACCAGCGGCCGCAGGCCGAGGCCCGGCGGCGCGCCCTCCTGGTCGAACAGGATGGCCAGGTCGATGCGGCCCTGGCGCAGCCATTCCTGCAGATGGCCGCTCTGGCTTTCGGCCAGGTGCAGCGCTAGCGCCGGATGCTCCGCCCGCAGCGCCCGCAGCAGCGGCAGGGTCAGCAGCATGGCGACCGTGGTCGGCAGGCCGATGGCGACGCGGCCGCGGATCGGGCCGGCGATCTCGGCGCGCACCGCCTCGCGGGCACGCTCGGCCTCGCGCAGCAGGCGCTCGGCATGGGTCTTCAGCGCCTCGCCGGCGGCGGTCAGGGTCACGCCGCGGCTGCTGCGCAGCATCAGCGGCGCGCCGAGCTCGGCCTCCAGCCGGGCCAGCTGCTGGCTGAGCGCCGGCTGCGCCACCCGCAGCCGCTGGCTGGCGGCCGAGATGCTGCCGGTCTCGGCGATGCCGAGGAAATAGCGGAGCTGGCGCAGGTCCATGTCGAAGGCCATAGCGGAATGCGATGGCGGCCAGCATGGATCGCTATTTTCCTTCTGGCCAGCCCGGTGCCACTCTGCCGGCCAGAACGAGGGAAGAAACGCCATGGGCGACATGCCGGGGCCGGCGCTGCTGGCCGGGATGCGGGTGCTGGACCTGTCGCGGCTGGTCGCCGGCAATGTGCTGAGCGCGGCGCTGGCCGATCTCGGCGCCGAGGTCGTCAAGGTCGAGGCGCCGGGCCGCGGCGACGAGCTGCGCGGCTGGCGGGCGGGCGGCGTCTCCACCCATTGGAAGGCCTATGCGCGGGGCAAGCGGAGCCTCTGCATCGACCTGCGCGCCGAGCGCGGCAAGGCGATCCTGCTCGACCTCGTGGCCCGGTCGCATGCGCTGGTCGAGAACTTCCGCCCCGGCACGCTGGAGCGCATGGGGCTGGGGCCGGAGGTCCTGCACGCCCGCAACCCGCGGCTGGTGGTGGCGCGCATCTCCGGCTGGGGCCAGACCGGGCCTTGGGCGCACAAGCCCGGTTTCGGCTCGCTGGTCGAGGCGCTGTCCGGCTTCGCCGCCATGAACGGCTTCGCCGACCGCGAGCCGGTGCTGCCGCCGCTGCCCCTGGCCGACAGTGTCACCGGCCTCTATGGCGCGCTGGGGCTGGTTGCCGCCTGGCGCCAGGCCGAGCAGACCGGGCGCGGCCGCGTGCTGGACCTGGCGCTGTTCGACGGGGTGCTCTCCGTCCTCGGCCCGCTGGCGCTGGAGCATCAGGTGACCGGCCAAGCGCCGCTGCGCCAGGGCAGCCGGGCGCCCAGCCATGCGCCGCGCAATGTCTACCGCACCGCCGACGGCCAGTGGGTGGCGCTCTCGGCGGGGATGCAGGGGGCGGTCGTGCGGCTCTTCGCCGCGCTGGGCCTGCCCGAGCTGCTCGACGATCCGCGCTTCTCGACCGCCGACGCCCGGATGGCCCATGTCGAGGCCCTCGACGCGCTGATCGGCGGCCGCATCGGCGCCATGAGCCTGGACGAGAACCTGGCGCTGTTCGAACAGGCCGATGTCACCGCCGGCGCCGTGCTCGATGCCACTCAGCTGGAAGACCATCCCTACGTCAAGGCGCGGGGCGCCATCGCCCGCATCCCCGATGCCGAGCTGGGCGAGGCCGCCATGCACGCGCCGCCGATCCGCTTCGAGGATGGCGCGGCGCCGCCGATCGCCGGCCCCGCCCCGGCGCTGGGCGAGCACAGCGCCAGCCTGCTCGCCGGGCTGCTGGGCTTGCCGCAGGCCGAAATTGATGCCCTGCTGGCCGAGGGGGTGATCCACCAGCCGCCCCCCACCCCGGACAAGACGAAGACGGAGACCGCCGCATGATCACCGCCACCCCGCCCCGCTGGCGTTCCCTGATGTTCGTCCCCGCCCATGTCGAGCGTTTCGTCGCCAAGGCGCATCTGCGCGGCGCCGACGCGGTGATCCTGGACCTGGAGGATGCTGTCCCCGCCGCCGAGAAGCCGGCCGCGCGGGCGACGCTGGCGGCCTCGATCGCCTCGATCACCAGCAACGGCACCGCCGCCATGGTGCGGGTCAATCACGGGCTGCTGGAGCTGGCGCGCGACCTGGAGGCGGCGGTGATGCCGGGCCTGGCCGCGCTGGTCGTGCCGAAGGTCGAGGATGCCGGCTATATCCGCGAGATCGCCGATGCGCTGGCCAGCTTGGAGATCGCCCGCGGCCTGCCGGTCGGCGGCATCCGGCTGGTGCTGCAGATCGAGACGCCAGTCGCCCTCTTCTCGCTGCCCGCGATCGCCGCCAGCCATCCGCGCGTCGCCGCCATGACGCTGGGACCGGAAGACTATTCGGCGGCGATGGGCGGCGTGCCGGAGGCGGACACGCTGTTCACGCCGAACTATGCCGTGCTGGCGGCGGCGCGGGCCGCGGGCATCCTGCCGCTCGGCTTCGTCGGCAGCATCGGCGCCTATGACGACATCGCGGCCTTCGCCGAGACCATCCGCCGCGCCCGGCGCATGGGCTTCCGGGGCGCGCTGGTGGTGCATCCCTCCCAGGTCACCGTGCTGAACGAGGCCTTCTCGCCGTCGCCCGCCGAGATCGACTGGGCGCGCCGGGTCCGCGCCGGCGACATCGCCGCGCGGGCCGAGGGGCGCGGCGCCTTCCAGCTCGACGGCCGCATGGTCGACGCGCCGGTGGTCCGGCGCGCCGACGAGATCCTGGCCATGGCCGGGGGCTGATTCCGGCCGGGCCTCGCCGCCCGGCCAAACGACGACGTCCAAGGGAACCACAAGAATGAGCATCCTGATCACCCGGCGCCGGGCCGCGCTGGGGGCCGCGGCGGGGGCCGCGTCCCTGCTGGCGGCCCCCGCCATCGTCCGCGCGCAGGCCGCCTGGCCGCAGCGGCCGATCCGCATCGTGCTGCCCTATGCCCCCGGCGGCAGCACCGATGCGACGGCGCGGCTGATCGCCCAGCCGATGACCCAGTCGCTCGGCCAGCCGGTGGTGGTGGAGAACCGCCCCGGCGCCACCGGCACCATCGGCGCCGCCGAGGTCGCCCGCGCCCCGCGCGACGGCTATACCGCGCTAGTCGATGCCGCCGCGCATGGCTCGAACCATGCGCTCTACAACAATCTTCCCTTCGACTATGCGCGCGACTTCCTGCCGGTCTCGCAGCTCACCGTGTCGCCGCAGATCCTGGCGGTGCATCCGTCGCTGCCCGTGCAGTCGCTGGCCGAGCTGATCGCCCTGGCGAAGGCGAAGCCCGGGACGCTGACCTATGGCACGCCGGGCAATGGCTCGGCCGGGCACATGGCGGGCGCCGCCTTGGCCTGGAAGGCCGGGATCGAGGTCACCCAGGTCGCCTATCGCGGCGGCGGGCCGGCGGTGCAGGACCTGCTGGCGAACAATCTGGGCTTCACCTTCGCCTCGGTCTCCGCCTGCCTCGGCCTGGTCAAGGAGGGCAAGCTGCGGCCGCTGGCGGTCTCCAGCGCCCGCCGCATCGCGCCGCTGCCGGAGATCCCCGCGGTCGCCGAGACTTTCGCCGATTTCGACATCAACGAATGGGCGGGGCTCTACCTTCCGGCCGGCACGCCGCCCGAGGTGGTGGCGAAGCTCGGCGATGCCGCGCGGGCCGGGCTGGCGACGGCAGAGGTGCGCCAGCGGCTGGAGCAGCTCGGCGCCCTCGCCGTCGGCAGCAGCGCCGGGGATTTCTCGACCTGGCTGACCGCGCACCGCGCCCGCATGACGGAACTGGTGCGCGTCGCCAACATCAAGGCGGATTGAGGCCGATGCTGATCAGTCATGGCGACGCGGTGCTGCATGCGCGCGTCGACGGCCCGCCCGGCGGCGTGCCGCTGCTGCTGCTGCACGGGCTGGCCGGCGACCTGCGGATGTGGGACCCGCAGGCCGAGGCGCTGGCGGACCAGTATCGCGTCATCCGCTTCGACCTGCGCGGCCAGGGGCTGAGCGAGGGCGGGGTCGAGGGCGTCACCCTGGCCGACCTCGCCGACGACGCGGTCGCCGTGCTGGACGCGCTCGGGGTGCCGGCCGCGCATGTCGGCGGCATTTCGCTCGGCGGCCGTGTGGCGCTGGAACTGGCCGCGCGCGCCCCGGCGCGGGTGCTGTCGCTGATGCCCTGCAACACCGCCCTCACCTTCGGCCCGCCCGAGGGCTGGGACCAGCGCATCGCCCGGGCGCGCGAGGCCGGCATGGAGGCCAATGCCGATGCCGCGCTGGGCCGCTGGGTGGCGGATGTCGCCTCGCCCGGCTCGCGCGCGCTGCGGCGGATGATCGTCGCCGGGCCGGTCGACGGCTATGTCGCCGGCGCCGGCATCCTGCGCGACGCCCGTGCCGACAGCGTGCTGGGCAAGATCACCGCGCGGACCACGGTGATCTTCGGCGAGGCCGATGTGGCGACGCCGCTGCGGGATTCGCAGGCCATCCGCGACGCCATCCCCGGCGCGGCGCTGGTCACCCTTCCCGGCGCCGCGCATGTGCCGAATTTCGAGTTCGCCGAGGAACTGACCGCGGCGATGCGGGCGCATCTCGCCGGCTAGGCAAGCGCCTTGCAGACGCGGCCGGACTTCATGACGAAATCCGGCCGCCGCACCACGGCGATGTCGCGGCGCGGGTCGCCGGGCAGCGCGACCAGATCGGCCTCGAAGCCCACGGCCAGCCGGCCGATCCGCTCGGACAGGCCCAGCAGGGACGCACCCTCGGTGATGCAGGCGGTCAGCGCCTGGTCGGGGGTCATGCCGGCCTCGACCAGCAATTCCATCTCCACCGCGCTGGGGCCGAGCGGCGTCGCCGGAGGCCCCACGAAATCCGTCCCCGCCGCGATCCGCACCCCGGCGCGCAGGGCCTGCTGCAGCGACTCCCGCTGCGCGGCGCGGTGCCGGCGCCAGCCCGCCGCGGCGGCCGGGGCCGCGGTCTCCGCCCGCAACGCCGGCAGCGCCAGCGTCGGCACCAGCACGGCGCCGCTGTCGGCGATCCTTTTCGCCAGCTCGGCGGAAATCCCGTGGCCGTGCTCGATGCTGTCGACGCCGCACGCCAGCGCCTGGCGCACGGCGGCCTCGCCGATGGCATGGCTGGCGACCTTCAGGCCGTTGCGATGCGCCTCCTCGATCACGGCGCGCAGCTCGGCATCGGTGTAGGACAGGCGCAGCCGTGCCGGATCGTCGCCCCAGGGCCGCAGCGTGTCGGTGTGCTCGCCGACCGAGCCGCCCACCTTGATGAAATCGGCACCCTGGCGGATCCGCTCCCGCACCCGGCGGCGGCATTCGTCGGGGCCGTCGGCATACATCCCGAGCGTCTCCACCCAGGCCTGCGGGAAGGCGGCATGGTCCCAGGTGCCGGCGCGGGAACAGATGAACTCGCCGGCGGCGACGATATGCGGGCCGGGCACCACCCCCTCTCGCACCGCCCGCGCCAGCGAGGGGCCCAGCGGCCCGCCCAGGCAGCGGACGGCGGTGATGCCGGCCTGCAGCATCCGCCCGAGATCGGCGATGGCCCGCGCCGTGCGGTAGGTCAGTGTCCAGTTCCACAGGCCGGAAGGGTCGGACAGGTCCAGCCCCCAGAGATGCAGATGCGCGTCGATGAAGCCCGGCGTCAGGAAGCGGGCGCCGAGATCGGTGACCACGGCGCCCTCGGGCCGCGGGCGGCTGCCCTGGCGGCCGATCCAGGCGATGCGGCCGGCCTGGAGGTGCAGCTCGGGCTGCTCCAGCACGGCGCTGCCCTCGCCGGTCCAGGCGGCGCCGGCGAGCAGGATGGTCACGGTCTCAGGCATCGGTGCTTCCTTCCCGCCTCACGCCATCGTTTTTCCGATGGTCAGAACTATCCGGTTCGTTCATAGACTCTGCCCAGAAGCCGCGCGTCGTTCAAGGCAGCGCCAGGAGGAAAACCGCATGTCCATCACCCGCCGCGAAGCCGTCCTCGGCGCGCTGGGGCTCGGCGCCGCCGCGCTGGCCCGCCCGGCCCTGGCCCAGGGCAGCGCGACCGCGCCGGCCTATCCGACCCGCACCGTCACGGTCATCGTCCCCTTCGCCCCGGGCGGCTCGACCGATTTCGTGGCGCGGCTGCTGTCGCAGCAGCTCTCGGCCCAGCTCGGCCAGCAATTCGTGGTCGACAACCGCGCCGGCGCCAGCGGCACCGTGGCCCAGGCGATCCTGGCCCGCGCCCGGCCGGATGGCTACACCCTGGCCGTGGTGCCGAACGGCACCTTCGCCATGGCGCCCTTCATGTTCGAGCGCCTGCCCTATGACAACGCCACCGCCTTCGCGCCGATCGGCATGCTGGCGACCAATGCGATGTTCATCTGCGTCAACCCGTCCGGCCCCTACAAGACGCTGGCCGACCTGCTGCAGGCGGCGCGCGAGAAGCCGGGCACCATCAGCTATGCCTCGGCCGGCTCGGGGGTCGCCAACCATCTGGGCGTCGAGCTGATGCTCGACATGTCCAACACCAGCATGCTGCACGTGCCCTATCGCAGCGGCGCGCAGGGCGTGCAGGCGGTGCTGGCCAAGGAGGTCGCCCTCTCCTTCGTCGATTCCGTCACCGCCGTGCCCTATCTGCGCTCGGGCGAGCTGTGGGCGCTGGCGGTGACCAGCGCCGAGCGCAGCAAGGAGGCGCCCGACGTCCCGACGGTCGCGGAATCCGGCCTGGCCGGCTACCGCGCCTCGACCGATTTCGGGCTGTTCGCGCCGGCCGGCACGCCGGAGGCCATCGTCAACCAGCTGGCCGGCGCGGCGCGCCGCATCATGCTGTCGGCCGAGGTGCGCGAGAAGCTGGCGCCGCTCTCCATCGACCCGGTCGGCGGCACGCCGGAAGAGTTCCGTCCCTATGCGGCGCAGGAGATGGAGAAGTGGGGCGCGCTGATCCGCAAGCGCAACATCAAGCCCGAGTGACGCGCCCGGGGCGCCCCTCCGGGCGCCCCAGCCTGCGCAACCTTGGTCGGGGCTGCGGTGTTTGATCCCTATGGAGAACCGGACCCGTCGCGCTGCCTGGGCGTCCCTGCTGATCCTGCCCCTGCTGGCCGGGGCAGCCCCGGCGCAGGCGCAGAACCCGCCGGAAATCATCAACCAGCTGCTGGGCGGCGTGCTCGGCGGCGGTGGTGGCGGCCATGACGAAGCCGAGCGCCGCGCCTATGAAGCCGGCCGCCGCGACCAGGCCGAGGCCGAGCGCCGCCGCGACGAATACCGCCGCGCCCGCGGCGAGGATGGCCGCCGCCGCGAGGAATGGCGGCGGCATCGCTGGGAGCAGGAGCAGCAGCGCCGCGAGGTCGAGGCGCAGCGCCGCCGGGTCGAGGCCGATCGCCGCCGGATCGAAGCCGACCGCCGGCGTATCGAGGCGGAGCGCTGGCGGTGAGGGCCCGGCTGGGCGCGCTGACCGTGGCCGGCAGCGCCCTGGCCGTGCTGCTGTTGCCGGCGGGCCTTTGGGCCTTCGGGCTGCTGCGCTGACGGTTTCCGTCGCACCCTTGGCATCTCCCCTTCCCTGAGCCGGCGCGACTGCCGCCGTCAGGCGTTCGATCGGTTCCCCCGTCCCATTGTCAGGACGGCTTGCCGCTTCAGAACCTCTGGGCGTTCAGCCGCGCGCGGCTCCGGCGTCCGGCTCACTGCCGGTCTGTGGCTTCCCGTTTTGCCGCACCTGGAAAAAGGTCTTCTCGCCGCGGGTGAAGCCGGCCCCCTCATAGAACCGGAGGGTTCCCTCCTGCGACGTGCCGGTGGCCAGCATCACCTTGTAGCAGCCGGCCGCCCCGGCGCGGTCGAGCGCGGCCTGCAGCACCCTGTGCCCCAGGCCGCGCCGCCGATGCGCGGCATCGGTGACGACATTCTCCACGACGGCCCAGGGACGGGCGTGCCGCGTCAGGTTCGGCACGATGACCAGGGTGCAGGTGGCTGCGATCGTGGTGCCGATCTCCGCCAGCAGGATGGTGACCAGGCCGGACGCCTCCCCGGCCCGCAGCGCCGCCGCGGCGGCCTGCGGATCCGGCGCCGCATCCTCCGGATGCAGCTGCGCCAGCAGGCCGAGCAGCCGCGGCAGGTCGGCCTCCAGGGCCGGGCGGATCACCGGCCCGGGTTCAGAGGGCGGGCGCGCCGGCGGCCGCCCGGCGCCGCCCGGCATCAGAG
Organism: Roseomonas sp. USHLN139; assembly: GCF_037145735.1. Classification (NCBI taxonomy): domain Bacteria; kingdom Pseudomonadati; phylum Pseudomonadota; class Alphaproteobacteria; order Acetobacterales; family Roseomonadaceae; genus Roseomonas; species Roseomonas sp. USHLN139. The sequence continues at coordinate 483,238 of NZ_JBBCWY010000002.1, forward strand.
CGCTTCGCCGGCACCGCTGGCGCCCAGGGTGAACTTGAAGTGCTCCTGGAAATGCGTCTCGAGCGAGGCGATGGCCACGTCGTTCGCCCCGCCCCGGTTGAAGTTCAGATAGAGGCTGCTGTCATAGTCCGTCTCGACGAAGGTGCTGCTGCGGTAGTCCATGTTGAGGATGAAGGTCTGCACGCCATTGGCGGCCAGGTGCCAGCGGAACCAAAGATCGTCCGCGGTCGGGGCGAGCTTCAGCGCCTCCTCCAGGTTCAGCACGCCGATCGGGAAGAAGGCGGTGTTGTAGAGGATGCCATCCTTGCCGGTGGGCAGGATCAAGTGGCTGGGATTCTCGTCGATGCGGGTGCCCATCCAGCTGCGGTAGGGCGCGATCTTCTTGTCCTTGACGATGATCCGGTGGCCGCGCGAGGCGATGACGCAGCCATAGGTCAGATAGGCATCGACCAGCCCGCGCAGCCAGTCGGCCGGGTAGATGGTGTCGTCATCGGCCGTCACCACCAGCTTCGCCAGGCCCCAGTTGCGGTGCAGATAGGGCAGCAGCTTCCGGTAGGGGCCGGAATTCGGGCATTCGTGGATCTGCAGCCGCTCGCCCGCCTTGTGCTTCAGCGCCTGCAGAGCACGCGGCAGAATGGGCACGCCGGCATCGAGCAGATAGGGCTCCGGCGACAGATGCAGGTGCACCTGCAGCTCGCCATCGTAATCCTGGTCGAGGATCGACTGCAGCGTCTCGCAGATGGTGGCCATCCGCGAGCTGATCGAGGTGAGCGAGACGTCGATCTTAGGACGCGGCATGGGCGTCATCCTCCTGGAAGGCACGCAGCGGGAAAGGCAGGATGGTCCGGTGGGCCGCCTCGAGGCCAAGCCCGTCGCGGCGCAGGTTGCGCAGCGAGCGGCGCCGGCTGATCTGCGTGCGGAAGATCTGCAGATACTCGGCGTTCTCGGTCTTGGTCTTCTGCGACAGGGTGGTGGAGGCGGCGAAGCACAGCATCGGCGGCGCCTGCAGGATCTGGATCGCCTGGCTGCCGAAATAGCTCTGGATCCGGTCGCGCATCTCCACATCCCCGCGGGAGCGCACCTCGGCGAAGACGCCGACCTGGTCGAAGGCGCTCTTGCGGAACATCGAGGTCATCGGCCCGTCGCCGAAGATGGTGAAGTCCATCTCCATCTGCACCGCGCCGAAGCGGTCGATGCGGATATGCGGCGTGGAGACCAGCTGGACCGTCGGCTGCGCGGCGAAGGCGGCGACCTGCAGCGCGAAGCGCTCGGGATGCGACCAGTCGTCGGCATCCTGGATGGCGATGAAGGCACCGGCCGCCTCGGCGATCGCCAGGTTGCGGCCGACATAGGGGCCGCGGTTGGCCTCCAGCCGGCGGTACTTCACCTCCGGGAAGTCGCTCTGCACCAGCGCCTGGATGGCGGCACTGGACTCGGCGGTGCTGGCATCGTCGACCAGGAAGACCTCGACCGCCGCATGGGTCTGGTCGCGCAGCGACTGCAGCGAGCGGGCGAGCAGCGGGATATCGGGATTGAAGGCGGAGACGATCACCGAGACGAGCGGCCCGGTGGTCTTCGGCAGCCCCTGCGCGGCCAGCTGGCGCGAGGCATTGGCGAAGACCTCCTCGGCGCTGCTACCCTCGATGGCGATCGGATGCGCCGTGCTGGCGGCGAAGCGTTCGGCGACGATCTCGTTCAGCATCGCATTGTCGCCCAGGATGGCATGGGCGATGGCGTTGATGTCGGTCCTGGCGGAGAGGTAGTCGGCGGCCTTCAGCTCGCGCAGGGTGGCGCGGTCGGAGAGCACCACGGCGGCGAGCTTGCGATGGTGCAGGCCCCGCTGGCCCGGGATGGTGATGGCGTCGAGATCGAGGGCGCGCAGCTCGTTGCTCAGGCTGCGCAGCCCGTCCATCAGCTTGACGAACTCGATGCTGGACACTTCGAGCGCCTCGCCGGCGAGCCGGTAGACCGCGCCGCGGTCGCCGGCGGTGACCGCCTGGCGGAAGCGGCTCGGGAAGTCGACCGTCGCGGCGATGTCGGCCAGCAGGCGCGCATGGGTGGTCGCGGCCAGCGCCGGCGCCATCTCGGAGCCGATCAGCGCCTGGAAGCAGCGCAGTATGGCCTTCTCCTGCAGGGCCGCCGGGTCGTTGCGCTGCAGCATGCCGAGGAACAGCAGCATCACCGATTCATCGCCGTAGCGCCGCAGGCATTCGGCGATGCGGAACAGGAACTTGCGGTTGCCCGAGCGGCCGTTGATGACGAAGGCCAGCACCACCAGGACCCGCTGCCGCGGCAGGCAGCAGGCCAGCAGCTCGAAGAACGGGACGATATAGGCCACGTCCTTGACGCAGATATCCTGCGCGTAGCAGGCCAGATTGGCGGCGATGCGGTCGGCCTGCTGCGCCTGACGGGCCAGGGTGAAGTAGGTCATCAGCTGGTCGGCCGGCAGCGCCAGGATGATGTCGGGCCGTTCGGAGAGGCGCAGGGCGAAGGCATCGATCTCCGCGGCGAGCGAGAGCGCGTCCGGCGAGGCCACGTCGATGCCGCGCAGCACCGCCGAGGCGAGGGCTGGCGTCGCATCGTCGACGAAGCTGGCCAGGCTGTGGCGCAGCGCCGTGAAGCGACGCAGGATCGGCGCGACGAGCCGTTCGAGCGGCCAGTGCACCGCCAGGTCGAAGCCCGCGAGATAGCGACGGTCGACACTGCCGAGCAGGAAGATCTCGTCCTGCGCGGCGGGTGTCAGCGCCAGGCTGCCGAGGACACGGCGGACCCGCGGCAGGGCATGGTCGGTCAGGGCCAGCCGGCTGGCATAGACGACATGCGGCTGACCTTGCGGTCCGACGAGCTCGCCGGCGAAGCGCGCGGCGGCGGCCGCCGGGTCGGCCAGGATCATGGCCATCGGGACGGCGCAGGCGCTGCGCAGGGCCAGCAGGGCGAGGCCATCGGCCTGCGGCAGGTTGGCCGCGACGGCGCCGGCCTGGCTGTCATAGGCCAGGGCGAAGCAGGACGTCAGATAGCGCCCGCCATAGGACCAGAACTTCTGCACCGCCTCGACCAGATAGTCGGGATCGGTCGGCGTCCAGCGGTCGATGAACAGCACCGGCTTCGGCGCCAGCCGTGCCTCCGGCGCGGCCAGCCCCTCGACCAGCCGCTCCAGGCTGGGGAAGACCAGACAGCGGTCGATATTGACATAGGCCGCCAGCTCGGGGGCCGGATCCTGGCAGACCACGAAGGCGAAGGCCTCGGCCGGCGTCAGGGCCGCGGTGCCGGCACCGGTGCGCGACGGCAGCAGCAGCTGCAGGGTGAAGAGCTCGGCCACCGGCTCGCCGCTCGGCGTGGCCTCGAGCCCCAGCAGCCGTCCGGCCTGCTCGGCGCCCGACATGTCCTCGGGATAGCCGACGATATGCTTGGCCCAGCTGCCCGGTGCCAGGCGCGTCTTGCTGGAGAGCCCGACCGCGGCACCCGGCTCGAGCGGCAGGCCGGCGAGCAGGGCGGCGATCAGCGGCGAGGCGGGCAGGTCGCGCTTCAGCACCAGCTTGCGCGCGGGCGGCTGGCCTGCCTCGTGGCGGGTGATCGGCATCACCTCGGCCACCAGGCCCGAGGTCTTCAGAGCCTCCCAGGCCAGCTGGGTCGAGGCCGGGACGGTCGCCTCCAGCAGCACCACCAGCGGCTCGGGCGCGACCAGGGCGCGGGCGAAGCCCTGCTGCTGGCGGCGGGCGAGCGCGCGCAGGAAGTCGTCCTCCTCCGGCGTCAGCGCCTGCCGGGGATCGAAGGACTTCAGGAGATGCTGCGCCAGCCCGGCGGCTTCCTCGGCGAGGGAGAGCTCGCCGGCCTGCGGGAAATGGGTCGGCAGCTTGGCCGCGGCCAGCACGCCGTTCAGGGCGGACAGGGCGCCGGGCCGCTCCGGTTCCGCCACCAGACCGGCGATGACACCACCGACCGTCTCGGCCGGCGACGCCTTGATGAGGCGATAGACATCCAGCAGCCGCAGCAGCTTGCGCAGCACGCCGCCAAGCTCCGAATCAGGCTGCGCCGTCGCCGCTTCGAGGAACTTGTAGCAATAGGGCTGCTCCAGATCGGCAAAGCGCGCCAGCACGCTGTCGACCGTCTCCTTGACCGGCATCTCCCCCTCACCGCCGCCGCCCCGCAGCGACCGGAAGATCTGCTCCGCATGGCGCAGGAAGTGTCGCGACCCGATCAGCCGCGCCAGCAGCGCGTCGGCCACCATGCCCTCCGTCTCGGCGGCAGCGCCGCTCTGGACCGGCGCGGCGCCGCGCAGCAGGACGAAATACTCGGTGATCAGCGCGTCGGTGACAGGCTGCTGCAGCAGCGACTGGACTTCGGGAGGATAGCCGGCAATGCGCTGCAGAAAACGCATCGAGACGGGTTTGTTCATCGGAGGCTTCTCTATCCTTCCACAAGGCCGCACCGCAGGCCGGACCGGAGGCAATAACGCGTCCTGGACGACAAGCCGAGCCTTGGCCGGTCTGCAATCCTTAGCGCAGTTTTACCCCGGGCGCACCTGGCTTGCGCAAGAGCGCCAAGACGTTGAACATGAGTTTATCGCAGCGCAACCAAAAAGCCGCCGCTTTCCTGGCCCTCTTTTTCCGGCGTCCGCAAGTAATAGAAGCCGCGTGGACGTGACGTCGAGAATGGCAAATCCTGATAAATAGCGACTTGAATATTGCCGTCTTCGGTATTGAGGAGAGGGCTTGGCAGGGCAGCCGGCACAGGTCTGCTGATCAATGAAATGCCGCAGACCCTCTCCCCTCGTCGCAGCGTGCCAGGGCGCCTGGCGCCGTTTCAGCCGAAGAACACTGCCTCGGCGCTGAGCGTGGCGTGCTCCAGATGCAGCGTCGCGGCGCCCAGGGTGAGCAGCGTCCCATCGCCTTCCGCGTGAAGATGGGGCTGCAGCGCCTCCCAGCTCTGCGGCGAGAAGCCGCGCAGCAGCAGCCGGTCGCCCGCCGCCGCGTCGAAATCGGTGATGCGGTCGGCGCCGCTGCCGGCCGAGAAGACGAAAGTGTCGGCGCCGTCGCCACCGGTCAGCACGTCGTCCCCGGCCGCGCCGTCGATGCGGTTGTTCCCGGCATTGCCGATGATGACATTGGCCAGGGCATTGCCGCGGGCGTCGAGGTCGGCGGTGCCCTGCAGCTCCAGCCGCTCGACCGCCGAGGCCAGGCTGTGGCTGATCCAGGCGCGCACCGTGTCGGTCCCCTGCCCGGCCAGCTCCACCACCCGGTCGCCGGCCTCGTCGATGATGTAGAGGTCGTCGCCAAGGCCCCCCGCCAGGCGGTCGGCGCCGCTGCCGCCATCCAGCAGGTCGCGCCCCTCGCCGCCCCAGAGCTGGTCGTCGCCGGCGCCGCCGAACAGCCGGTCATGGCCCGCGAAGCCCCAGAGGCGGTTCGCCGCCGCATTGCCGCTGATGTCATTGGCCGAGGCATTGCCGCGCCCCTCCAGCGCCGCCGCGCCCTGCAGCTCCAGATGCTCGACATGCACCGGCAGGGTGTAGCTGATCCAGGACTGCACCCGGTCGAAGCCGCCGAAACGGAACTCGACCACCGTGTCGCCGGGATCGTCGACCAGATAGACGTCGTTGCCGCCGCCGCCCAGCATGCGGTCGGCGCCGGCGCCGCCGAACAGCAGGTCGTCGCCGGCGCCGCCGCCGAGCTGGTCGTCGCCGTCACCACCCTCCAGCCGGTCGTCGCCGCCCAGGCCGCGCAGCAGATTGGCCAGCGCATTGCCAAGGATCGTGTTGGCGCCGGCATTGCCGGTGCCGGCGCGCGCCTGGCCCTGCAGCTGGAGCTGTTCCACCGCCTCCGCCAGGCGGTAATCGATCGAGGCGTGCACGGTGTCGAAGCCCTCGCCGGCCAGCTCCACCACGCGGTCGCCGGCATGGTCGAGGACATAGCTGTCATCGCCCGCCCCGCCCTCCAGGCGGTCGGCGCCGGTGCCGCCGTCCAGCCAGTCCTGGCCCGGGCCGCCGACCAGCCGGTCGTTGCCGGCGCCACCCCACAGCACGTCGTCGCCGGCGCGGCCATACAGGGTGTCGAAGCCGCGGTTGCCCTGCAGCCGGTTCGGCCCGTCGGTGCCGAGCAGCACATCGGCCCCGTCGCCGCCGATGGCATGCTCGATCACCGTGCCGGCGGCCAGCGTCACCCCCTGCCCGGCGATGCGGCTGACCATGCCCGGCGCCAGGTCGATCCAGGAGCCGCTGCTGACGGCGGCCGTGTTCAGCGTGTCCTCGCCGCCGGCATCGTGCAGCACGGCGCGGGAGGGGTCCTGCGCCGCCAGCTGGGTAAACTCGTCGGTGAAGACCAGCTGGGTGTCGGCGCTGGCGGCGGCGCCCAGCAGGATGAGCTGCCAGCCCAGCAGCCGGCCCTGGCCGCCGCCGGCGGCATCGTCGATGCGCAGCACCCAGCCGCCGCTGGCCGCCTCGCCCAGGAAATGCGTGCTGGCCAGGGTGAAGGTCAGCCGGTCGGTGGCGGAATCATATTGCCCCTGGTGCAGCCGGTCGAGCAGCACGCTGGACGTGCCGGAGGGCGAGAACAGCACCAGGCGCAGATCGCCGATCAGCGAATGGGCGAGGTTGATGGTGAGCTCCGCCCGCTCGACCCGCAGCGCCGCGTCGATGAAGGCGGTGGCATAGCTGCTGCCGCCCTCCGCCAGCGCCATCCCGCCGCCCCCGGCGCTGGCCTGCTGCAGGTTGTGGGCGTGGTTCTGCAGCGTCCAGGATTCCGCCAGCCGCACCGCGGCGCGGGCATCGATCAGCCCGAAGCCGGCGCTGCGGGCGACATGCAGGCCACCGCCATTCCAGTCCTCGGCGGCGTTGACGTGCCAGTCGGCGCGGGCCGCGTCGGTGATGCGCGCGGTCATGGCGATGATCGCCTGCACGTCGCGATAGCCGAGATTGGGATTGGCCTCGAGCATCAGCGCCGCCGTGGCCGAGGCCCGCGGCGCCGCCCAGGAGGTGGCCTCGGCCGGCGCCACCGCCATCAGCGCCGCGCCCTGGTTGGAGAAGCCCTGCACCTGGCCGAGGCCGTTGGTCGCCCCGATGGTCAGGGTGTAGCGGTTGTTGGAATAGCTGTGGGTATTGACGTCGTCGCCGATGCCGCCGTCATTGCCGGCCGAGCGGACGATCACCGTGCCCAGCCCGCCGCGCCCGCGCGCGGCCGCATCGGCCAGCGCGGCGGCCGCCCCGGCATAGGCAGCGTCGCCGAAATTGTCGCGGAAGTGCTCGCCCGAACGGCTCCAGGAATTGTTGGAGACATCGACCTGCCATTGCAGGGCGAGCATCTCCGTCTCCTGCGCCACGGTCCGGTAGGCGCGGCTGTCGAAGGCGAAGGCGACCAAGGAGGCGCCGAAGGCTGCGCCGACCTGCTCATAGCCGTTATTGGCGCGCGCCCCGAGGATCAGCGCCACCTGGGTGCCATGGCCGGAATCGGCATGGCCGTCATCCAGCGGGGTCTGCCCCTGGGCCCAGCCGCCGCGCGCCAGGTCGAAGCGACCGGCCAGCTCCGGATGGTTGATGTCCGGGAAGGTGTCGACCAGGCCGATGCGGATGCCGGCCCCGGAATACTGGTCGTAGAGCGGCGTCATGTTGATGCCGACGCCGCCGCGCAGCTGCCATTGCTGGGCGAAGCCCGGGTCGTTGAAGCTGGCCATCCGGGGAGCGATTCCTGCGCAGCGACGGGTTGTCGGAGACGGGCCGCAGGGGATCACGCGGTGGTGACCGGAATATGAAGATCCGGCCGCCCTTCCAAGATTCTTCTGCAGGCCGCGCAGGGTTACATCTGTTTTTTAACGATTTTCCCGCAACGGTTGTGCCGCGGCGGCCCGCTCCCGCGGGCGGCGCCCCGGTCCGCCCTGCCGGTCCGCCTCAGGCCATCTTCATGTTCCAGAACACCAGCACCTGGTCGGCGACCACGTCGCGCAGGCCGGCGGCATGGCCGGTGATCACCTTGTAGGAGCCGAGCGGGATGGCGAAGACCTCGTCGAAGGCGATGCGCTGCATCTGCTCGACCAGCTGCATCTGCTTCGCGCGGTCGGGCTCCAGGGCGAAGGCGTCGCGCAGCCGCTCCATCTCGGCGCTCTCGGCCCAGCCGATATAGCCGCGGCGGCCACGGCCATCGACGTTCAGATTGATGATCGGGCTCATCAGGTCGAGGTCGCTCCAGATGCCCCAGGCGATGCTCCAGCCGCCCTGCTCCACCGGGTCCGGCTTGTTGCGCCGGGCCAGCAGGCTGTTCCAGTCCATGCTGTCGACCTGGACATTCATGCCCAGCTTCTTCAGCAGCTGTTCGGTGACGGGGGCCAGGGCACTGCCCGAAGCCAGGTCCGCCGGATGCAGGATCACCACCTTCTCGCCGTTGTAGCCGCTCTCCTTCAGCAGCTGCTGGGCCGCCGCGAAGTCGGGCTTCAGCACCGCGCCGGCCTCGGTGGCATAGGGGGAGTCGCAGGTGAAGAAGGCATGGCATTCGCGGCTGAGGCTGTCGTCGCCGATCTGCGCCGCCAGATAGTCGGCCTGGTTGACCGCCATCATCACCGCCTGGCGCACCTTCTTGTTGTTGAAGGGCGGCTGCGCCCAGTTCAGCCGCATCAGCAGCGAATTGCCGATGCCGCGCGGCCGCAGCACCACCTGGCGGTTGCGGCGCAGCAGCTGCATCTGGTCGGGGCCGACATTCTCCATCACCTGCACCTCGCCGGTGGCCAGGGCATTGGCCGCCGTCTGCTGGTCGGCGATCTCCAGCCATTCGAGGCGGTCGACATGCACCACCTTGCCGCCGGCGAGGCCGCTGGCCGGCTCGCTGCGCGGGCGATAGCCAGAGAAGCGCTCATAGACCACGCGGTCGCCGGAGCGGTATTCGCTGGCGACGAAGCGGAACGGCCCCGACCCCACCACCTCGGTGATCCGCTGGTCGGCCGGGATTTCCACCAGTCGCTTGGGCAGGATGAAGGGGACCGGGCCGCCCGGCTTCCCGAGCGTCTCCAGCACCAGGCCATAGGGATGCTTCAGGACAAGACGAAAACTGCGCTCGTCCACCGGCTCCAGCGAGGCCGTGGCATTCATCAGCCGCGTGCCCATCAGGTCGCGCCGCCACCAGCGGGTCAGCGAGGCGACGCAATCGGCCGAAGTCACCGGCGCGCCGTCATGGAAGGTCAGCCCCTCGCGCAGGCGGAAGCTGTAGGTCAGCCCGTCCTCGGAGCGGCTCCAGTCCTGCACCATCTGCGGCTGCGGCCGCATCTGCGCGTCCATGGCGAAGAGCGTGTCATAGACCAGATAGCCATGGTTGCGGGTGATATAGGCGGTGGTGGCGTAAGGATCGACGACGCCGAGCGTCGCATGCATCACCGCCTTCAGCACCCGGCGGTTGCCGCCCGCGCCCTGCGCCAGGGCCGGCGCCGCCAGCGGCAGGCCGGTGGCGAGGGCGGCGCCGCCCCCCAGTCCGGCCTGCATCAGGCCGCGTCGCGTGGTGAGCAAAGCCATGGTTCGGTTCTCCGGCAGAGAGGGAAGCGGCAGGGCCGCGGCGCCGGAACGGCGCCGCGCGGATCAGTTGGCGCGGCGGCGCGGATCGGGCCAGAAGGAGGTGCCGGCGCGGGCCAGACCGCCGCCCAGGCCCATGGCCACGCCATCGGCGCGCCAGCAGGCGGCGCCGGTCATCGCCGCGCCCGCAAAGCCGATGGCGCCCATGCCGCCCGCGACATGATCGACCGGGGTGACCTGGTGCCCGAGCGCGGCGAGCCCGGCATGCACCTTGGCCGGAAAACCGCGCTCGACCTCGGCATCCTGGCCATGGGTGAAGACGCGCGGCGCCTCCACCGCCTCCTGCCAGGACATGCCGTGGTCGACGACGTTCATGACGAACTGGAAGACGGCGGAGGGGATGCGATGCGCCCCCGGCAGGCCGACGGCGAAGAGCGGCCGCCCGTCGCGATGGCCGATCATGGCCGAGATGCCGCTGGTGATCCGCTTGCCCGGCTGCAGCGACAGCGCATTCCCCGGATGCGGGTCGAAGAGATACATGTAGTTGTTGGGGATGATGCCGGTGCCCGGGATCATCACCCGCGCGCCGAACAGGCTGTTGATGGTCTGGGTCGAGGTGACGATGTTGCCCGCCGCATCGGCGATGGTGACATGGGTCGTGTTGGCCGATTCATTGCTCAGGATGCGGGCGCCGAAATGGCCCGCCCGGTCGGGGGCGATCTCGGGGCGGCGCAGCTCGGCATAGGCTTTTGAAATAAGCTTCTCGACGGGGACGTCGACGAAGGCGGGATCGGCGGTGGCGGCGCGGCGGTCGGCGGCGGCGATCTTCAGCGCCTCGATCACCAGATGCAGCGTCTCCACCGTGCCGAAGCCGGAGGCGCGGAGATCGAAGCCTTCCATCAGGTTCAGCATCTGCAGCACATGCACGCCGCCCGAGCAGGGCGGCGGCGGGCCGACCAGCTCGACGCCGCGATAGCGGCCGCGCACGGGGGCGCGCTCCACCGTGCGATAGGCTTTGAGATCGGCGAGCCGCATCGGCGAGCCCTGCTGCTCCAGCCAAGCGGCCACCTTCCTGCCCAAGGCGCCGCCATAGAGCCAGCCGGGCCCCTCGGCGGCCAGGCCCTCCAGGGTCGCCGCATAATCCGGCATGGTCAGATGGGAACCCGCCTGCAGCGGCGCGCCATCCGGCAGGAACATCGCCGCCATGGCCGGGTCGAGCGCCAGGTCGATGGCGCTTTCCAGGATGCAGGCGGCCAGGTACGGCGTCACCTGGAAGCCGCGGCGGGCGTGGCGGATGGCAGGCTCCAGCACGGTGGCCAGCGGCAGGGTGCCGAAGCGCTCGAGCGCTTCGCACCAGCCCTTCAGCGTGCCCGGCACGGCGATGGCCCGCGGGCCGCGGCGGTTGGCGCGGCCCTCGGTCTCCATGTAGTCGGGCCAGCTGTCGGAGACGGGGGTGTACTGGTCCGGCCGCGACAGCGCCGGGGCGGTGGAGAGGCTGTCGATCACCACCTCCCGCCCGTCCGCCAGGCGGATGACGGCGACGCCGCCGCCGAAGAAGCCGACCATCATCGGCTCGACCACGGTCAGGGTGAACAGCGAGGCCACCGTGGCGTCGATGGCATTGCCGCCCATCGCCATCATCTCCATGGCGGCGGCGGAGGCGAGCGGGTGGTTGGTGACCGCCATGCCGCGCTCGGCGGTGACCGGCGTCTTCTCGCAGGCGAAGGGGGTGCCGGCGCGGGCGCGCCAATTCTCGGTCATGGGGCGGCGGTCCTGGTCAACGATCGGACCGAGTATCGCGACGCCTTTCCGGATTGGTCCAATACGTGGCTGGACGATTTTCGATAAGTCCGACGTCTCAGAGCCGCGCCCGGGCGTGGCGGACGAAATTGCGGGCGGCCGGCGAGGCCTCGGTCCGGCGATAGGCCAAGGCCAGCTCGGCCAGCACCGGCGGCCCGGCCAGCGGGCGATAGGCCAGCCCCGGCACCTGCACGCAGCGCAGCGACTGCGGCACCAGGGCGACGCCCAGCCCCACCGCCACCATGCTGACGATGGTGACGAAGTCCCGCCCCTGCGGCCCCAGCCGCGGCGCGAAGCCGGCGCTGCGCGCCGCCTCCAGCGTGTGGCGGTGGAAGCTGACCGCGGGGCCGTGCCGCGGCGTGATGAAGCTCTCTTCCGACAGCGCCGCCAGATCGACGGGGTCGCCGGCCACGACCACCGGATGCCGCTCGGGCAAGGCCAGCAGCACCGGCTCCTGCAGCAGCGCCAGGCTGGCCACGCCCAGCGGCAGGGCGACCGGCGGGCGGATGAAGCCGATATCCAGCCGGTCCTCGGCGATGGCGTCGAGCTGGCGCTGCATCTCCATCTCGGTGATCTGCAGCTCGACCTCCGGATGCGCCGCGCGGAAGCTGCCGACCAGCGAGGTCAGCACCCCGGTATAGGCGGCCGACGCCGTATAGCCGATGGCGATGCGCCCGACCTCGCCCCGCCCGGCCCGGCGCGCCACGATCAGCGCCGCCTCCGCCTGGGCCAGGGTCTTCCTGGCCTCGCCCAGCAGCAGCTCGCCGGCCAGCGTCAGCTGCACGGCGCGGCGCGAGCGGTCGAAGAGCGGCGCGCCAACGATCTCCTCCAGCGCGCGGATCTGCTGGCTGAGGCCGGGCTGGGCGATCTTCAGCCGCTCGGCGGCGCGGCCGTAATTCAGCTCCTCGGCGACGGCCAGGAAATAGCGCAGATGGCGCAGCTCCAGCCGCGACCGGGTCGGGCGGCGTCCCGCGGGCATGGCTTCCAGAACTCCGGCTTATCGTGATTGCGCGGGCGGCATATTGGACCGATCGGCCGCCACGCCGCAATCTGGCGGCCTGGACGCTGGGGGAAGTGCATGGGACCGCTGCAGGGGATCCGCATCCTGGACCTGACCACCGTGGTGATGGGGCCCTATGCCACCTCGATCCTGGGCGACATGGGCGCCGAGGTGATCAAGGTGGAAAGCCCCGAGGGCGACATCCTGCGCCAGGTCGGCCCCAGCCGCAGCGGCGAGATGGGCGCCCTCTTCCTGCATGCCAACCGCAGCAAGCGCAGCCTCGTGCTCGACCTCAAGCGGCCCGCGGCGCGCGCCGCGCTGCTGAAGCTGGCCGAGACCGCCGATGTGCTGATCCACAACCTGCGGCCGCAGGCCATGGCGCGGCTCGGGCTGGACCATGCGGCGCTGGCGGCGGTCAATCCGGCGATCATCCATGCCGGGGCCTTCGGCTTCGGCCAGGACGGGCCCTATTCGGCGCGGCCGGCTTATGACGACCTGATGCAGGGTATCGCCGGCATCCCCGCGCTGATGGCGGCAAGCGGCGACGGCACGCCGCGCTACGTGCCGGTCAACATCGCCGACCGGATCGTCGGGCTGCATGCCGCCATCGCCGTGCTCGGCGCGCTGCAGCATCGGGCAAGGACCGGCGAGGGCCAGTCGATCGAGATCCCGATGTTCGAGACCATGGCCGGCTTCGTGCTCGGCGACCATCTCGGCGGCATGACGCATCGCCCGGCCCTCGACCAGGGCGGCTATGCCAGGCTGCTGACGCCGAACCGCCGGCCCTATGCCACAGCCGACGGGCATCTCTGCGTGCTGATCTACAACGACAAGCACTGGCGCAGTTTTTTTGCCGCCATCGACCGCCCTGATCTCGCCGCCGATCCGCGCTTCGCCAGCCATGCCAGCCGCATCCGCCATACCGACGCGATCTGCGCCGAATTGGCAGACATCCTGGTCACCCGCCCGACGGCGGAGTGGGAAAGGCTGCTGGACGCCGCCGGCATCCCGCACACCCCGCTGCACACGCTGGACAGCCTGGTCGACGACCCGCATCTGGCCGCTGTCGGCTTCTTCACCGAGGAAGACCACCCGGCCGAGGGCCCGGTGCGCGGCATGAAGGTCGCCAGCCGCTGGAGCGCCAGCCAGCCGGCGCCCTCCCGCCCGGCGCCGCGGCTGGGCGAGCACACGGAGGAGATCCTGCGCGAGGCCGGCCTGTCCGCGGCCGAGATCGCCGCCGCCACAGCGCCGCCCGGCTGAGGCTTGCCGCTCCGCGGCGCCGGGCCGATAGTCGGCGGCAGATCCCGAAGGGAGGCCCGCCATGTCCACCGCCGCGCCGATCACCATCCTGGCCCTGTCCGGCAGCCTGCGCCGGCAATCGACCAACACCGCCCTGCTGCGCGCCGCGGGTCCGCTGCTGCCCGCCGGCGCCAGCCTGGTGCTGCACGGCCTGGCCGATATCCCCCTCTATGATGACGACGTGCGCCAGCAGGGCTATCCCGCCCCGGTCGAGGCGCTGCGCCGGGCCATCGCCGCGGCGGATGCCGTGCTGATCGCGACGCCGGAATACAACCGGTCCTTCTCCGGCGTGCTGAAGAACGCGTTGGACTGGGTGTCGCGCCCGCCCTCGGCGCCGCTGGCCGGCAAGGCGGTCGGCGTGGTCGGCGTCAGCCCGGGCGCGCTCGGCACCGGCATCGCGCATTACCAGCTGAAGCATGTGCTGACGGCGATGGGCGCCTTCGTCATCCCCGGCGCCGAGGTGATGGTCGGCCATTCCGCCCAGAAATTCGACACCGAGGGCCGCCTGACCGACGAGGCCACCCAGAAATTCCTGGCCGCCCATCTGGAACGGCTGATCGACCTGGCGCGGCGGTTGCGCTGAGCCGCCGCTCGCCAGTCCTCAGCCGAGGCTGATCCCCGACAGCGCGGCCAGTTCCTCGGCGATGGCCGGCGCCGCCGCCAGGATCGGCGCGCCGCCGGCGGCATCGCTCTGGGCAATGAAGGGGCTCACCCGCGCCCCGGCCTCGGCCAGCACGACCAGCGCGGCGGCGACGTCCCACAGGTTGATGTGCAGCTCGACATAGGCGTCCTGGGCGCCGGCCGCGACATCGGCCAGGCCCAGCGTGCCGGAGCCGCCGGCGCGCAGCATGGCGCCCTGCCCCATCACCTGCTGCACCAGCGCCTGGAACGCCGCATCCGGCCGCCGCGGCGACCAGCCGCATTCGACCATGGCGCGGTCCAGCCGGTCGGTGGCGGCCGCGCGGATCGACGCCCCGTTCAAGGTGGCACCCTTCCCCTTCTGTGCCAGGAACAGCTGGTTCAGCTGGGGGGCGCAGATGGCGCCGAGCAAGGCCTCTCCGTCGCCCACCAGCCCGATCGAGACGCACCAGCGCTGCCCGCCATGCGCGAAGTTCGAGGTGCCGTCGATCGGATCGACCACCCAGCGCAGCGCGCCTTCCCGGTGCAGCCCGGCTTCCTCGCCCTGGAAGCCGTCCCCGGGGAAGGCTTTCCGCAGTTCCTCGGACAAGAAGCGCTCGACGGCGCCATCGGCCTCGGTCAGCCAGTCCTGGCCGAGCCCCTCGGATTTCAGCACGGCGTCGCCGGCCCTGGGACGCAGGCGCAGCGCCATCGCGGCGGCCTCCTTCGCCAGGCGGCCAGCGACGGTCAGACGGTCAGCCAGATCGGTCATGCGGATTCCTGCAGGGCATGGCGCGCCTCGAGCGCGGTCACCGGATCATCGGTGGTGAAGACCTCGACGCCAAGCGCCAGGATGCGGCGGATGGTGGAGGGCCCGTTCACCGCCCAGGCACCGACGCCGAGGCCCTGGCCGCGCAGCACCGCCAGGCTCTCGGCATCGCAGACGCTCTGGTGCAGCCCGACGGCGGTGACGCCGGCGCTCCGCGCCGCCCCGGCGACGCCCGCCGCGCCGAGATCCTTCCAGCACGTCAAGGAAATCAGCCAGATCGACGGCCGGGCGAAGCGCCCGCTGGCCGAGGCGGCCGCCGCCTGGGCCAGGTCGAAGGAGGTGATGACCACCCGCTCCAGCAGCCCGCGCGCTGCCAGCGCCGCGGTGACACGGGGCAGCAGGCCCGGATAGGCACGGCCCTCGGCATCGCGCTTCAGCTCGATGCGCGGCGCCAGCGGCGTCGGTGCCAGCAGGTCGAGGATTTCCTCCAGCGTCGGGACGGTCTCGCCATCCGTGCCCTTGAGCCGGATCGCCGTCAGCGCGGCGGCGGTCTGCGCGCGGAGCGGCCCCTGCCCCTCCGTGGTGCGCTCCAGCGTCGCGTCATGCAGCACCATGACCACGTCGTCGGCCGAGAGATGCACGTCGAACTCGACCTGCTCCACCGGCAGGGCCGCAGCCCGCCGGAAGGCGTTGCGCGAATTCTCGGTCCAGAGGATGGCTCCGCCCCGATGGGCGGCGATCTGCGGGGTCATCAGGCTTTCCAGTTGTTGGCGCGGAAATCCATGCCGAAGGACTGGCCGGGCTTCCAGGGCAGGTCGCGGCGCTTGGCGGTGAAGTTCACCGTCTGGTGCAGCACGCTATAGGCCGGGTCCTCGCGCTCGGCGATCTCCAGCATGCGGCGGAAGGCGCGGCGGCGCTCAACCGGGTAGACCGAGCCGTCCAGCACCGCGCAGAGCTTGCCGAACTCCTCGTTGCGCCAGGCACCGACCTGCCATTGCTGGCCCTCCGGCCCATGCGCGCGCGGCATCGAGGCGGTGGGGTCGTTGAAGGCAGCGCTGTTCGACCAGTCCCAGAGGCCGCGCGCGCCCTCCTTCGACAGCACCTGGGAGAAATTCTCCCGCGTCTCGATCTGCACGTTCAGCCCGACGGCGCGCCAGCCCTCGACCAGGATCTGCGCCGTGGTGACCTGGCCGGTGTAGTAGTTGTTCAACAGGCGATAGGGGATCGGCTCGCCCTTGTAGCCGCTTTCCTTCAGCAGGCGCTTCGCCTCGTCCGGGTTGAATTCGGGCACGTTCCAGTCGGCCTGGTACATCTCGCCATAGAAGGGAAACTGCTCGCCGCACGGGATCGAGGTGCGGCCGCCCCAGAGCGCATCGACGATGCTCTGGCGGTCGATGCTGTGGGTCAGGGCGCGGCGCATCCGCGCATCGGCCAGCACCGGGTTGGTCTTGTCGAAGACCGAGAGCCGCATGTTCATGATCAGCCCGCCGACCACATGCTGGCGCGGGCGGCGCTCCACCTCCCCGATCAGATCAGGCGGCACGTCGCAGGCAAAATCGGCCTCGCCCGAGGCCAGCATGTTGAGGCGCGAAGACACCTCCGGCACCTCGACGAAGCGGATCTCTTTCAGCGGCGGCCGGCCGCCCCAATAGGCGTCATGGGCCACCACGCGCAGCAGCTGGTCGGGGCGGAACTCGGCGATGGCATAGGGGCCGGTGCCGACCGGGCGGCGCGCCCAGTCCAGCCAGCTCGGCGCCGCCTCGAAGGCGCTCCGGCTGACGATCATGGCGGCGAGCTGGGCGAAGCGCCCCTCGATCGCCGGCGTCGGCCGGTCATGCACCAGGCGGACCGTCTGCGCGTCGCGGATTTCGACGGCCACCAGGCCGGGGAAGGACCGGCGCGCGATGGCGGCGGTCTCCGGGGGCGGCGCCTTGCCGGTGGTGCGGCCAGGGACGCTGCCGAACAGGTTGCCCCCCGTCGTGGCGACACCGGAGCCCATGCGCTCGGCGCCAAATGAAAAAGAAACATCCTCGGCGGTCATCTCGCGGCCGTCGTGGAAGCGGACGCCGGGGCGCAGCGTCACCTCCAGCACCCGGTCGTCGATGCGACGCCAGGCGGTGGCCAGGCCGGGCTGCAGCGACAGATCGCCCAGCCAATCCTGCGCCAGCAGCGTCTCGGCATAGGAGGCCATCAGCCGGGTGCCGACATTGGAGCTCTCGCGCAGCGGCTCCAGCGTGTTGGAATTGGCCAGTTTCTGCACGGCGACGGTGAGGGTGGGCCGGCTGTCGGCGGCGCCCTGCGACAGGGCGGGGCGTGACAGCGGCAGCAGGCCAGCGGGCGCCAGCAGCAGGGTACGGCGGGAGAGGGTCATCGGCGCCTCCGCGGCAAGGGATCAGGGAGGCGCTGCCATAGACGCCGGCGCTGACAGGGCCGTGACGGTTGCGGGTCGGATCGATGACAGCGTCGCGCGCAAGCGTGATCGCCCTCCCGCCGCCCTGGCGCGGAGCTGATTTGCCCTGCCCGCCGCCGCTGGCCAGGCTGGCCGCCCCGCAACCCGGACCCGGAGCCCATGGTGCCGCGCAGCCCTGCCCGAATGCTCTCCCTGCCCCTGCTGGCCGTGCTGGCGCTCTGCGCCGCTTCCCCCGCCCGGGCGGCGACGCCGCAGGAATTCGGCGGCATGCGCTTCGAGATCGCCGAGGGCTGGACCCGCCGCGACGCGCGCGACGGGGTGATCCTGCAGCGCAGCTTCGTCACCACCGATTCCCGCGGCGGGCGCAGGACCGGCACGGCGCTGATCCAGCTTTCAGTCGCCAAGCCGGCGCAGGGAGTGCCGCTGCCCGCCGCCTTCGCCCAGTTCATCGCCGGCGGCCTGCCCGAGCTGACCCGCGAGCGCGCCATGCTCAAGGGCCAGGGCATCACCACCAACGGCCATGCCATCCTCTTCGAGGAGCGCTGCTGCGCCCGGCGCGACGGGGTCCGGCTCAGCGGCAATTTCGTCGGCATCGCCACCCCGGCGGGGCATCACTTCTCGCAGCTCGTCATGATGAACCTGGAGCGCGACCAGAGCCGCGAGGCGGAAGCCCAGTACGAGGCGATGATCCGCAGCCTGCGGCTGATGCCCGATGACGAGCCCTTCCGGCTGACGCCGCCGCGCGGCGCCGGCGGGCTGCAGGGGATCTACAGCTATCTCGACACCGGCATCCGCCCCAATGCCTTCGGCGGCACCGATTTCTACGCCGACAACAACATTACCGTCTTCGACCCTTCCGGCCTCTACAGCACCGAGATCCCGAAGGGCGACATGACGATCCAGGCGCATTGCCAGGCGACGCCGACGGATTGCGGCTTCTACCGCCTGGCCGGCAACCGGATCGAGCGACTGGAGGTGCGCGGCGGCTATGGCGTGCTGCAGCACGACAGCGACGATTTCGCCCGCGAGGGCGACGACCTGAAGATCGGCAGCCATGACTACCGCCGCATTCCGCCGATCCCCGCCGGTACCCGGCTGTCCGGCAGCTGGCGCTATTTCTTCGCCTCCGCCGGCAGCGGCGCCTTCAGCTCCGGCTCCGTCGCGGTGGAGCGGCAGCTGGTGCTGACGCCCGACGGGCGCTTCACCCGCAGCGGCTTCTCCGGCGCCAGTTCCACCAGCAGCATCGGCGGCGGCACCACCGGCTTCACCACCGGCGGCAACCGCCCGGCCAGCGCCGGCCGCTACGAGATCGAGGGCTACCGCCTCACCCTGATCGGCGACGACGGCACGCGCGAGGTGCAGAGCATTTTCATGGCCGATCGCGGCTCCGACGCGCTGCTGGTGATCGATGGCAACAACTACCTGAAGCAGGAGCCCGAAGGGCAGCGCAGCCCGCGCCGGCGCTGACCCCGCGGCGGGGTGGCCGATCCGCCGTCTCAGGCCGCCTGCAGCGTCTCGGCGAGCACCACGCGGTCGCGCCCGTCGCGCTTGGCGGCGTAGAGCGCGGCATCCGCCGTGGCGACCAGCTGCGCCGCCGATCCTGTGCTGGTCGTGCCGGGCGGCAGCGCGGCGACGCCGATGCTGACGGTGACCCGCCCCGCCAAGCCGTCTTCATGCGGCAGCGCCAGCGCCTGCACCCGGTGGCGCAGCGCCTCGGCCATGCCGGCGGCGGCCTCGGGCCCGGTCGCCGGCAGCAGCACGGCGAATTCCTCGCCGCCATAGCGCGCCGCGACATCGCCGCTGCGCGTCGCGGTGACGCCGATGGCGGCGGCGATGGCGCGCAGGATGCGGTCGCCCTCCTGGTGGCCGTAGCGGTCGTTATAGGCCTTGAAGCAGTCGACATCGACCAGCAGCAGGGCCAGCCCCTGCCCGGCCTCGGCGTGGCGCCAGGCCTCGGCCAGGGTGGCCAGCCGCTGCGCCAGCCCGGCCAGCATCCGCTCCGCGGCCAAGCGGCGCAGCATCTCGCGGCGGAACACCAGGCCGAGCCCGGCGACGGCGGCGCAGAGCAGCGCCAGCAGGGGCCCGAAGATCAGCGCCCGGCGCCACCAGTCGGCATAGATCTGCTCGATCGAGAAGGCGACGCTGATCACCAGCGGCAGCTCGCCCACCTGGCGGAAGGCATAGAGGCGGCGGATGCCGTCGGTCGCGGCGGTGCCGACGAAGCTGCCGGCGCGCCGCGCCGCCATGTACTGCACGGTCGGCGCCTGGGAGAGGTCGCGGCCGAGATCGTCCGGACGCGCCGGATGGCGGACGATCATCCGGCCATCGGTGCCGAAGAAGGAGACCGCGCCCTCCTGGCCGAGGTCGAGCCGGCTGAACATGTCCTGGAAATAGGCCAGCCGCAGCGCGCCCATCACCACCCCGTCGAAGCCGCCGTCGCGGTTGTTCAGCCGCCGGCTGAGCGCGAGGCTGGCGTCGCCGCCGCGCAGCCGGCTGCGATAGGGACGGCTGAAATAGAGGCCGAGATCGGCCTCGGCCCGATGCGCGAGGAAATAGTCGCGATCGCCGAATTCCAGCGCCGAGAGCCGCATCGGCACCGAGGATTCCCGCACCCGCCCCCGCGCATCCAGCACCAGGATCGAGCCCAGATACTGCGCCGAGACGGCGCGGTCGAACAGCGCCATCTGCCGCACCTCGGGCTCGGCATCGTTCAGGCCCGGCTGCGCCAGCGCGGCGGCGGCGCCCTGCAGCGACAGGTCGAGGGAATGGAAATTGCGGGCGATGTCGCGCTCCAGCGCGAAGGCCAGGTTGCCGGCCTCGCGCTCGGCGCGGCGCCAGGCCTCCTGCCGCTCCTGCCACAGGGTGGCGGCGCCGCCCGTCAGGATGGCCCCCATCACCACCATGCTGAGCGCGGTCAGGCGCCCGACGCGCCGGGCCAGCCGGGTGGCGTGCCGCGAGGCCATCTCCACCGGGGGCCGGGGCGCGTCTTCCGGCAAGGCGGCGGGGTGTCTCGCGGCGTGCTGCATCCTGTGGGTCTTAAGCCGCATCCCTCGGCAAAGTTCACCCGCTGCGGAGGGTCGTTCACGCAAGCGTGCCCGGCTGCCCTGGCCTTGGCCCGCGCGATCGGGCGATGCGCGGACTGGACCCTGGCCGGCACCGGTGGCAAGCCTGGGGCCGCCGCAAGCATGGCGCAGGAGGGTTCATGGCTGGTTACCTCGACCATGGTGAATGGCGCAGCGGCTGGGGCCATGCCAGCCACCAGGGCCGTTTCGACCGGGCGGCGGCGCAGCGCCGCCACTGGATCACGCCCGATGGCAGCCCCGGACCCTCGGGCCGTGGCGGCTTCGCGGCCGAGCCGGGCCGCTATCGCCTGTATGTGGCCCGCGCCTGCCCCTGGGCACACCGCGCCGTCATCTTCCGGCGCCTCAAGGGGCTGGAGGGGATGATCGAGCTGGCGGTGACCCACTGGCTGATGGCCGACCAGGGCTGGACCTTCGAAGCCGCCCCCGGCGTCATCCCCGACCCCGAGGGGGCGCGGGCGGTGCACGAGATCTACACCCGTGACGATCCGCACTATTCCGGCACCGCGACCGTGCCGGTGCTGTGGGACATCCGGCAGCGCTGCATCGTCAGCAACGAGAGCGCGGAGATCATCCGCATGTTCAACAGCGCCTTCGACGGGATCGGCGCGACACCCGGCGACTACTACCCGGAGGCGCTGCGGCCGCGCATCGACGCGCTGAACGCGCGCATCTACGACACGGTGAACAACGGCGTGTACAAGGCCGGCTTCGCCACCAGCCAGGAGGCCTATGCCGAGGCGCTGCATCCGCTCTTCGCCAGCCTGGACTGGCTGGAGGACCTGCTGTCGCGGCAGCGCTACCTCTGTGGCGACGTGCTGACCGAGGCGGACTGGCGGCTGTTCACCACGCTGCTGCGCTTCGACCCTGTCTATGTCGGGCACTTCAAGTGCAACCTGCGGCGGCTAATCGATTATCCGGCGCTGTGGTCCTACACGCGCGAGCTCTACCAGATGCCCGGCATCCGCGAGACCACCGATTTCGACCACATCAAGCGCCACTATTACATGAGCCACGACCGCATCAATCCGACCGGCATTGTTCCCGAAGGCCCGCTGCTCGACTTCGAGGCGCTGCCCAGCCGGGGTTTTGCCGCCGCATGAGGAGCGCCGCCCTTCTCGCCGGCCTGCTGCTGGCCGGCTGCGCGGCGCAGCCCGGGTGGGATGGCCGCCGCGGCTATGGCGGCAGCGGCGACTACGGCTATGACCTGAACGCCAACCGCAGCGAGGCCCGGCAATACCGCGCCCAGGCCGCCGGCGCCTATCCGGTGCCGGGCCCGCCGGACGACCCCTGGGGCCCCTATATCCGCGAGGCCTCGGCCCGCTTCGCCTTCCCGGAGAACTGGATCCGCGAGGTGATGCGCCAGGAATCCGGCGGCCGGCTCTATGCCGCCGACGGTTCGCTGATCACCTCCGGCGCCGGCGCCATGGGGCTGATGCAGGTGATGCCGCAGACCTATGACCTGCTGCGCCCGCGGCTCGGCCTCGGGCTCGACGCCTACGAGCCGCGCGACAACATCCTGGCCGGCACCGCCTATCTGCGCGAGATGTATGACCGCTTCGGCTCGCCCCTCTTCCTCGCCGCCTACAATGCCGGTCCCGACCGCGTCGCCTTCTATCTGAGCGGCGCCAAGATCCTGCCGGACGAGACGGAGAACTACGTCGCCCGCATCGCGCCCCGCCTCGGGCCGGCGACGGTGGCGATGGCGGCGGCGCCCGCCGCCCCCACCCCTGCCATGGCGCCCGGCGGGCTGGCGCCGGGCAGCCTGGTCTCCGCCGCCCCGGCCATGCCGGTCGCCTCGGCCGCCGGCAGCGACTGGGGCCTGCAGCTCGGCGCCTTCGCCGATCCGGCGGCGGCGCGGCAGATCGCCGAGGCCGCCGGCGCCGAGCTGCCGGGCACCCGGGCGGAGGTCTCCGCTGGTCCCGGCGGCTTGTACCGGGCGCGCGTCATCGGCCTCTCGCCCGACGACGCCCAGGCCGCCTGCCAGGATCTGGCGCAGCGGGGCCGCGCCTGTCTGGCGGTGCCGGGCATCTGACCCGGCCATGGCGGGGCTGTGATCGGCCCCTGGCTTGACTTGGTGGCCCCCGGCCGGCTCCTTGCGCCTCGTGCAACGAAGCAGC
Organism: Roseomonas sp. USHLN139; assembly: GCF_037145735.1. Taxonomy (NCBI): domain Bacteria; kingdom Pseudomonadati; phylum Pseudomonadota; class Alphaproteobacteria; order Acetobacterales; family Roseomonadaceae; genus Roseomonas; species Roseomonas sp. USHLN139. Next base: position 505,815 of record NZ_JBBCWY010000002.1, read on the forward strand.
AACATTTGCGCAGGGAGCCGGTGATGCCGGCGATGCAGCAGGCCGCCATCCGGCGCCTGTCCCTGCCGCGTGATGACGCCTTCCCGCACCGGGCCGAGGCGCTGGGCTTCGGCTTCCACACGCCCGAGGGCCGCGAATACTGGGTGCGCGACGCCTGCTACGCGCTGACACCCGAGACCATCGACGCGCTGGAAGCCGCCGCCAACGAGCTGGAAGGGATGATCGCCGAGGCGTCGGACCGTGTCGTCCGCCGCGGCGACTATCGCGGCTTCGGGTTCACCGACCGGCTGGTGGCGCTGGTCGAGCGCTCGCACCGCGCCGGCGAGCCGACGCTCTATGGCCGCTTCGACTTCCGCCTCGACCGCCGCGGCGGCATCAAGCTGTACGAGTACAATGCCGAGACGCCGGCCGCCCTGCTCGAAGCCGCAGTGATCCAGCTCGCCTGGTTCGAGGAGCGGGCGGAGAAGCCGGGCAGCGATCAGTGGAACAGCATCGACGACGCGCTGGTGGCGCGCTGGCCGGCACTCGGCCTCGCAGGCCGCGTGCATTTCGCCGCCGAGGCCGCGCGGGAGGACGAGGTCGCCCAGGTCGCCTATCTGATGGCCACCGCCCAGGCCGCCGGGCTGCAGACGGCCTTCATCGACATGGAAGACATCTCCCGCGACGCGGCCGGCCAGCTGGTCGAGCCCGGCGGCGCGCCGATCGAGGCCTGCTTCAAGCTTTACCCCTGGGACTGGATGGAGGCGGAGGAAGGCGGCGCCCTGCTGCCCGGCAGCCGCAGCCGCTTCATCGAGCCCGCCCGCCGCATGCTGGCCGCCAACAAGGCCATGCTGGCGGAGCTCTGGTCGCTCTTTCCCGGCCATCCGCTGCTGCTGCCGGCCTCGCTCGACCGCGCGGCCGTCGAGGGCCCGGCGATCGGCAAGCCGGCCCTCGGCCTCGAGGGCCATGGCATGCGCATCGAGGGGCCGGAGGCCGCGGCCTCCACGCCGCTGCCCGATGCGCTGCCGGCGAGCCCGACGGTCTGGCAGCAATGGGCCCCGCTGCCGGCGCATCCGACGCCGGATGGTCCCGGCTATCCGGTGATGGGCGTCTGGATGGTCGGCGGCCGTGCCGCCGGCCTCGGCATCCGCGAGGGCCGCGCCCTGGTCACCACGCTGGAGGATCATTTCGTGCCGCATACCGTGCTGTGAGCGCCGCCATGCCGCCCTTCTCCCGCATCGCCCTGCCCGCCTCCGAGGCCTTCCGCCGCCGCCTGGACAAGCTCGGCCTGCTGGTCCCCGGCGAGGCGGGCATTCCCTATTGGGAGACCGAAGCCGCCTATCAGATCGGCGCCCCGCCGGCGGCGCAGCTGCTGAAGGCGGCCGAGACGGTGCAGGCGCTGTGCCGCCGCGCCGTCGCCACCATCATCGACACGCAGGATTTTGCCCCCTTCGGCATCGAGAGCGCGGCGATGAAGGAGGCGATCACCGCCTCCTGGAAGGCGAAGGAGGCTTCGCTCTACGGCCGCATGGATTTTTCCTTCGCGCCTGACGGCACGCCGAAGCTTCTGGATTACGAGGCGGACGGGCCGCTGGCCCTGCCGGAAGCCTCCTACCTGCAATGGGAATGGTTCGAGGCGCTGCCTTCGTCGCAGCGCCAGGGCGCCTCGCAGGAGAATCTGCTCTACGAGAATCTGCTGGCGCAATGGCCGAAGCTGCGGCTGCTGCCGCGCATGGCGATCGCCTGCGGCGGCGCCACCACCAGCGATGGCCGCCCGGCCGACACCGCCGAGCGCTTCACCGCCGAATACCTGGTGGAGAATGCGCGCGAGGCGGGCCTGGCCATCGGCCTCTGCAGCATCGAGGCGGTGGGCTGGGACGGCGATGCCCGCGCCTTCACCGACGAGCAGGACCAGCCGCTCGCCGCCCTGCTGAAACTCTATCCCTGGCACTGGATGGAGCAGGAGCCGAATGTCGAGACGCTCGGCGTCAACCGCACCCGGCTGCTGCCCGCCGCCTGGACCCGCCTGCTCGCCGACAAGGTTTTTCTGGCAGTTCTGTGGACGATGTTTCCCGACTGCCCCTATCTGCTGCCGTCCAGCCTGGACCCGGCGGCGATCGCTGGCGAGCGGGTCGCAAAACCCTGCCGCGGCGGCGATGGCGAGGGCATCAGCCTGCCCAACCAGAGCCACGAGAAGGGCGCCGCGCTGCTCTTCCAGCAGCATTGCCCGCTGCCGGTCTTCGCGGCCCGGGACGGGCGGGACGCGCATGCCGCGCTCAGCGTCTGGATGGTCGGCGACACCGCCTCGGGCCTCGGCTTCCGCGAGAGCAGCGGGCCGGTGACCGACGCCGACCACCGCTTCGTCCCGCATATCCTCCGCCCCGCCTGAAGAGACGAGACAAGAGATGGCCGCCGCCGACCTGCTGACCCTGTTTCCCGCCACGCTGCTCGACTTCGCCATCGCCTTCGGGCTGGGCGCCGCCTTCTGGATGGGCGGGCTGATGCTGGTCAGTGCCGCGACGCCGCAGAAGGAGCTGGCGCTGCTGCGCGAGGGCAACCTGCCCACCGCCATCGCCTTCGGCGGCAAGGCGGTCGGCATGGTGCTGCCGATCGCGGCGGTCGCGCGCGCCGCCGGCGGGCCGCTCGACCAGGCGATCTGGTGCGCCGTCGCCGTCGCCGTGCAGCTTCTCGTGCATCTGCTGCTGTCGATCCTGCTGCAGGGAAGGCTGAAGCGCGAGATCGAGCGCGACGAGGTCGGCGGCGGCGCCGTCTTCATCGCCTTCATCCAGATCGGCGCCGGCATCCTGAACAATGCCTGCATGGCGGGCTGACGCCGTGACCCTCCGCCGCCGCTCGACCACCATCCGCGCCGCGGCGCTGGTCGGGCTCGGCCTCGGCGTCGCCGCCTGCGACGAGGCGCCGGTGCCGGCCGACACGCCGCAGGACGCCGCGCGGCGCGAGGCCGACTGCACCGCGGCGCATCAGCGACTGGGCGCCGACCCGGCCGGCTGCGCGGCGCTGGAGCGGCTGGCGCGCCGCGAGCAGGAGGCCGACCGGCCGCATTTCGAGACCCGGCTGCGCTGCGAGATGCAGTTCGGCCCCGGCGCCTGCGAGGGCGAGTCCGGCACCCTGTCGCCCGGCGCGCTGTGGCGCCCGGTGCTGGCCGGCGGCGCCGCCGGCTATCCGCAGGAGGGCGATCCCGGCCCGGTGGTGACCGACCGGCGCGGCCAGTCCTGGGCGCTGCGCGGCGTGCTGCCGCCGGCCATGGTGGCGGCGCCGACCGGCGACGGGCTGTCGCCCTCGATCCGCCAGCGCCGCGCCCATGCCCGGCTGGCGCCGACCTATGCCGACCAGGCCGCCTGCGAGACCGACTGGCAGCGCTGCGAGGGCGGCCCGCTGGTGGTGGCCAACCGCTTCGCCGATGACGAAAGCTGCCGCGCCGTCTGGGAGCAGTGCACCGAGGCGCGGATCGACCTGCCGGCGACGACGCCGACGGCGGAAGGCGGCTCCGGCGGCTACAGCGGCAGCGGCAGCAGCGCCGGGGGCGGGGGCGGTGGCGGGGGGCGCGGCCACCTGTTCTGGTGGAGCAGCTACAACGAGGGCTGGCAGCGCCGCTATGCCGGCAGCTACGCGCCGCGCTACCAGGGCTGGTCCTGGAGCGGCGACCGCCAGCCCATCGCCGTCTACCGCCGCCCCGGCGTGCACGGCGCCGCCGCCCAGGCCTGGGACAGCGGCAGCCGCAGCCTCGGCCCGGCCGGGCGCATGGTGGCCTCCTCCGAGACCACGGCCAGCGGGCGCAGCGGCACGGTGGCGCGGGCCGGCTTCGGCTCGACCGGCCGCTCGCTCTCGGCGGGAGGCTGAGGCGATGGCGGCCCGCCCCCAGCCCCGTTCCGCCCCGGACCGCCGCTCGCGCCGCCACGCGCCCGTGCCGATCGAGGCCGAGCCGCTGCTCACCACCGGCCAGCGCCGCTGGGTGCTGGCCTTCCTGGCCGGCGGTGTCGCGCTCGGCCTGACCCCGGTGCTGAGGGCGCCGTGGGACAGCGGCTACTGGGTTCTCTTCGCCCTCCTGCCCGGCCTGGTCATGCCGCTGGCCTGGTTCCTGGCCGGCGACCGGCTGGGCCGCCGGCTCGATGCCTGGCTGCTGCTCGGCAACCGCGGCGGTGGCGTGCAGCTGCAGGATGTCGCCTCGATGACCCAAGCGGCACGCCAGGCGCTGGAGCGGGCGGCGCTGCCCGCCCTTCTCGGCGCCGTCAGCCGGGTCGCCAATGGCAAGCGCGCCGAGCTCGCCACGCCGGCCCGCCACCTGCTGGCCACGGCGCGCGCGCGGCTGCTGGACCCGGCCGCCATCGCTTTGCTGATCGACCACCTGCCGGCCACCGTCGCCGCGCTGGAGGCCAGCCATGCCGGCGCCGGCCCGCTGGCGGCCGCCCTGGCCGAGGCGCTGGAACGCCCGGGCGCCGAGACCGCCGGCGCGCTCGCCACGGCCCTGGCGGCCGTCCCCGATCCCGCGGCCGGAGGCGCGCCATGAAGGACCAGCTCAGCGGCATCCGCCTCTACCTGGTCTGTGGCGCCATGGCCGCCTTCCTGGCCGGGCTGCTGCATGCCATCGACCGCTGGGACGCGGCGGCCGACGATCGCGCCTATGTCGCCGCCGCCCGCCAGGCGCTGCAGGCGCCGCCGCCGAGCCGCGGCACCTGGGTCTGGATGCCGGCCCCCGGCGCCCGGCTGCGGCCTGATCTGGAAGCGCGGCTGGATGTCCAGTCCCGCCTGGAGACGCTGCGCGGCGCTTCGCCTGGCCCGGTCCAGGGCGGCCGCAAGGGAGAGCCGCGATGAGCATGGCCGGCTTCTTCGCGCTGCTGGCGGCGGCGCTGCTGGTCCTCGGCTGGCGGCGGGCCCGTGGCGTCGCGCGCGGCGACTGGGTGCGCGACCAGGCGACGCGCCTGGTGATCGGCACCGCGCCGCGCAGCGACAAGCCGCAGCTGCGGCTGGAACGCGGCGACGCCGTGGTCTTCGGCCCGGTCTCGGCGCTGTGGCAGGCCGATCCGGCGATGGCCGTGGCCCTGGGCAATCCCGAGCGGCTGGCGGAGCGGCCCGGCGGCGACGCGCCGGCCGGCGACTACCGCGTGCTGGGCGCGGCCGATCTCTCCGCTGCCCTGCCGGCGATCCGCAGCGCCTTCGGCGAGGCGGCGCTGATCCTCGGGCCGGAGGGCGAGGGCCGGCCGCTGCTGCTGCATGGGGCGCGGCGCGGCGACGGCACCAGCCAGGGCGGCATCGCGATCCCGCGCGAGCCCTTCCGGCAGCTGCTGCTGCAGCTCGGCGATCCGCGCGGACTGCGGGTGCGGATCGAGCGGCGGCGCATCCGCCGTGGCGGCTGGGGCGGATCGCACCGCCGCTGACCCGGCGGCCCCGGCGGCCGGTTGCAATCCGTGCCAAAAAGCCGCCTTCCGCCGCGGCAGGAAAACCGGGATAGATCGGCGCAGCCCCGGGAGATTCTGTGCGCGGCCTTCTTTCCGTTCTCGGCCGCCTGCTGCTGCTGGCCCTGCTGCTGATCGCGTCACCGGCGCTGGCCCAGCCAGCCGATCCGGGAGCGTCCGATCCTCGGGCAGAGGAAGGCCGGGCGCAGCTGGCCCGCTGCGCCGCCGCCGCGCCGGGCCAGCGCCTGTCGCTGGCCTTCTCCGGCCTGCCGCCCTTCGCCGCCGAGGTGCTGTCCCGCCACGCCCTGCGCCCGCGCCTCGACCGTGCCCGCGGCGAGCTGCGCATCGAGCTGCATCTCGACAACCTGCGGGCGCTGGCGACGCCCTCGGGCCCCGCCGCCACCACCTGGCTGCCGCCCGAGGCGGCGGCGCGCGTCATGCAGGATCCGCGCTCGCGCCTGACCGCGCTATGGCGGCTGGACGAGGCGACGGTGCAGGCCGCCGACCGCGCCTATGACATCCGCCAGAGCGCCGAGGCCGCCGCCGCCGGCCTGCCGCCGGTGCTGGCCGAGTCCGAGGTGGCCGGCAGCCTGTCCGGCTATCGCCAGGTCGCGCTCCACACCGATGCCTATACCGGCTTCGCCGCGCTGGTGCTGGAGGCCGAGCCCCGTCCCGGCCGTGCCCCGCACCGGATCTATGCGGTGGCCGGCACGCATGTCTTCCAGCATCGCGACTTCCGCAGCTGGGCCTCCGGCTTGACCTTCGGCCGGGCGCAGTTCTCCTCCACCGCCGCGCTGCGGATGCTGGCCGAGGCGGCGCGCTATGCCACGAGCCCCGAGGGCGGCGAGGTGGTCTTCACCGGGCAGAGCCAGGGCGGGCTGACCGCGCAGGGCCTCGGCTTCCTGCTGCAGAGCTATCTCGATGCCCGGGCCGTGCCGCACCGCCTGGTGCATGTCGTCTCCTGGGGCGCGGTCGGCGCCGAGGAGGTGTTTCTGCGCGCCATCGACGCCCTGCGCCGCGGCGAGGGGCGCGGCTTCTCCCGCAGCCTGGAGACGCATTGGGCGGCGATCGACCCCGGCTATGCCGAGGCGGCCGGCTTCTGGTCGGTCGTCGCCGCGGCCTGGCGCGCGATCCCGGCGGGGTCTGAGACCGCCTGGATCCGCGATCGCATGGCCGGCGCGCGAGTGCTGGGCTATTTCTTCGACATCGACCTATTCGCCCGCGCCGGCACCTTTCCCGGCGTGACGCTGGCCTTTCCCACCGCGCTGATCCTGCCCGAGGCCTGCGACACCACGGTGGCCGAGGCGGTCATCGGGCTGCAGCCGGGCGCCTTCGGCGTGCGGCTGGAATCGCATTTCCTGCAGGGCTACCGCCGGGCCGTGGCGCGCGGCGCCATTGCCCTGGCCCGCCCCGCCGTGCCGGCGAAATGGGAATGGGTGGAAGCGCTGGCGCCGCCCCTGGAAGAGCTCGGCTACCTCTGGCTCGAGACGCTGTATTTCGACGGCGTGGCCTCCGGCCCGGCGCAATGGCGGCAATGCCAGGCGGCGTCGCGCTGGATGACGCCGGCCAACCGCTCCTGCCGCGCCGGCTTCTGGGAAGGCTGCGCCCCCGATCCCGAGGCGCATCGCTGGTGCCTGGTGCGCGAGGGGCCTGCCGGGGTGCCGGCGATGCGCTAGGCGCCGCCTCGCCGGGCAACGTGAAGCGGCCGGGGCTTCTCCTGGCGATGGCCCGCCGCCATGCTCGGTGATGGAGGTTCCCCGATGCGCCTGCCCGTCCGTCTGCTGGCCCTCTCCGCCACCGCGCTGCTGTTCGGCCTGCCGGGCGCCGACGCGCAGCCTCGCGCGCCGGCCGCCGCCTGTGGCCAGGCGGATCTCGAGGTGCGGCAGTCGATGCAGCTCGACCCTGCCTGCCGCTACACGGGCATGGTGACCGTCACCGGCTCGAACCTGGTGCTGGACTGCCGCGGCGCGGTGCTGGATGGCGAGGGCAAGGTGCGCCGCACGCTGCGCGTTGGCGGCACGGTGGGTGTGGCGAATGTCGAGATCCGCAACTGCGTCGTCACCGGCAGCCGCAGCCACGGCCTGGAAGTCGGCTGGGGCGAGGCCGACGGGCGCAAGCCGCGCGGCGCGGATGGCCGGACGCTGTATGACGGGCATCCGCACGACATCCGCCTGACCGGGCTGACCGTGCGGCGCAACGGCCGGGTCGGCATCTATCTGGACGACCACGTGCAGAACGTGACCCTGGCCGACAGCCGCATCGAGGAGAATGGCGGCGTCGGGATCTATGTCACCAATGGCCTGCGCAACAGCCGCATTGCCGGCAACCGCATCACCGGCAACGGGCGCGGGCGGGAGGGCGGCGTGCCCCATGCCGATGCCGGCACGCGCGAGGGCATCGCGCTCGACGGCGCGATCGACAATGTGATCGAGGACAATCTGCTCCAGGACAATGCCGCCGGCGGCATCTTCCTCTACCGCAACTGCGGCGAGCATCCGGAGGACCCGGCCACCGACGCACCGCGCCTGGCGCCCAGCCGCAACATCCTGCGCAACAACACCATCGAGGGCGGCTTCGTCGGCATCTGGGTCGCCTCGCGGCAGGAGCGGCAGTACCGGCCGGGCGAGTGCCGCCTGGTGCCGGATGCGGCGGCGGGCGTTTTCACCGATGCGGCGCCGGGCAACCAGATCCTCGGCAACACCCTGCGCCAGGTCGGCACCGGCATCCGCGTCGCCGATGATTCCAACATCATCCGTGGCAACCGCATCCTGGCCGTCCGCACCTGCCTGCTGCTGGGCTCGGAGAGCCGCAGCCGGCTGGGCCATCCGGTGCAGGGCCTGACGGTGGAGGACAACCAGTGCCTGCGCGGCGAGCTGACCACCGTGCCGCAGACCGCGGTGCGGGCGGCGCGCAACAGCATGGCGCGCTAGACTCTACCGGCGCACAGCGATAACCGCCGCCCCCAGCAGCAGCAGGGCGGCGGCGGCCTGGTCGAGGCCGAGCGGCTCGTCATAGACCAGCCGCCCCAGCACCAGCGCCACCACCGGCGAGACGAAGGCATAGAGCCCGGCCTTCGACGCTCCCCAGTTGCGCATCAGCCGCAGATAGATGGTGTAGGCGGTGAAGGTGCCGAGGATCACCATGAACAGCAGGCTGGCCAGCGGCAGCGGCTCGGCCAGGGTCGCAAAATCCGCGAGCCGCACCGGCTCCAGCGCCGCCGAGACCAGCGACAGGCCGAGCGCGCCGACCACCGCCTGCGCGCCGGTCAGTTGGAACGGCGTCACCCCCTGCTGCAGCAGCGGCCGCGACAGCACCGAGCCCAGGCAGTAGCTGAAGGTGCCCGCCAGGATGGCGAGGATGCCGAGCATCTCCATGCCGCCGCCGCCGATCGCCGCATCCTGGCGGAACAGCATGGCGAGCCCGGCCAGCCCGAGGAGCAGCGCCGCCGGATGCCGCCAGGTTAGCCGTGCCTCGCCGCGGGCGAGTTCCAGCGCATAGAGGCCGATCGCCACCATCGGCAGGTTGACCAGCCCGGCCACGCCCGAGGCGACATGCTGCATGCCCCAGAGCAGCGTCGCATAGGTGCCGGTATTGACCAGCGTGCCGGTCAGCCAGAGCCGCCCTGCCCCCGGCCCGGCCAGCAGCCGCGCCACGCCGGGCACCAGCGCCAGCAGCAGCCCGCCGACCAGCACATAGCGGCAGGCGGCGAAGAACACCGGCGGCACCGCGTTGATCCCCGCTTTGGCGGCGATCCAGGTGCTGCCCCAGACCAGGCTCATCACCAGGAACAGCAGCAGGTCGAGCCGTGCCGGTGCGGTGCCGGGAGCGTCGCCAGGCACGTCGGTGGTGGCGGCCATGGCCCTCGCCTCGTACGCTGTTACGGACAAAACCACCGATACCCGTTACGGTTGCCGCCGTCACCCTGCCTGGCGAGTCGGAGAAGGAGGCACCATGACCCGCACCGTCGCGACCCTGCCGCTGCGCGGCGGCCATCCGGTGCTGGACCTGGCCAATACCGTCGCCGCCCGCCGCGGCGGCGAGGAGGAGGATGTGCTGCGCACGCCGGCCGAGCTGCTGGCCTGGGCCGAGCGCGCCGGCGCTGGCGAGGGTCCGGCGCTCGCGGCGTTGCGCCGTGGCTTTGCTGGCCAGCCGCGGGCGGCGGCGGCGGCGCTGCGGGCCGTCCGCGCGCTGCGCGAGGCGGTGTTCCGCATCTTTGCCGCGCTGGGCCAGGGCGCCGAGCCGGCGGCGGCCGACCTCGCCCTCGTCGAGACCCTGGCGGCCAGGGCGCGCCGCCGCCTGCGCCGCGTCGAGGCGGGCTACTATGCCTGGGACTGGCCGGCCGACCCACGGCCAATGGCGCTGGTGCATCGCCTGGCGCACCAGGCGGCCGAGTTGCTGGTCGATCCGCGTCTGGCGCGGGTGCGCGAATGCCCCGGCCATCATTGCGGCTGGCTGTTCCTCGACACCAGCCGTGGTGGCCAGCGCCGCTGGTGCGCCGAGGCGGATTGCGGCGTGCTCGACCGCGTCCGCCGCCTGCGCGCGCGCCGTTCATCCGGCTGACCGCTCACTTCCGGGGGAGCCTGGCCTGGGCCGATTGCGCCCTCCGCAATTTCGGCGGAGAGACAGGACGCGAGCGGAAGGAAGCGGGCGGCAATGCGGAACAGATTGATGGGCGGTGCCGCGATGCTGCTGGCGCTGGCGGCGACCGGCCCGGCCAGCACGCCCGCCCGGGCGCAGATCGCCTGCGACCGCGCCACCACGCCGATCGACCGCACCATCTGCGCCACCCCCGACCTGATGCAGCGCGACCGCGCTTTGGTCGAGGCCTTCCGCGCCGCCAGCGCGCGCGGCGACGCCGCGGCCCTGCGCCAGGAGCAGCGCGGCTGGCTGTCCCGCCGCGCGCGCGATTGCGGCAGCCGCCGTGGCGCCGTGCTGGAAGCCTGCCTGCGCGCCGCCTTCGACGAGCGCATCGCCGCGCTGAGCCCGCCGGCCGCTGCTGCCGCCCCTGCCCCCGCACCCGCCGCAGCCGCCCCCGCCCCGATCCCGGCCGTGCCGCGCCCGCCGCAGCGCGCCGACGCCCCCGCCCCCGCGCCCGGCCCGTTGCCGGCGACCGCCGCCCCCGCCGGCCGGGTCGAGCGCGCCGAGGGCCCCGCCACCGGCTTCGACACGCTGGTCGTCATCACCAGCCCCGGCCGCTTCGCGCTGGCCGCCGAGGCGGCGACGCCGGTCACCCTGCAGCTGGTCGACCTGCTCGCCGGCCCCGGCGAGATCTCTCCCGGCCGCGTCGATGCCTGGCTGGATCGCGGCACCTACCAGCTGCGGCTGCGCGGCGATGCTGGCGCCCCCGGCCCCGCGCGCCTGACCCTGACCCCCTTCGCCGCCCAGCCGGCGCAGCGCCTGCTGCCCGGACAGACCCTCGCCACGACGCTGGCCGACCGGCAGACCGCCGAGGCCTGGATCGTGGTGCCCAGCCGCCGCCGCATCCGCCTGGAGGCGGCAGGGCGCGCTTTGGCCGATCTGCAGCTCTGGCGCGACGGCCGCGACCTGGTGCCGCTCGCCGCTATGCCTTCAGAGATTCGCGCCGAGCCGGCGCATCCGCTGCGCCGCCTGCTGCTGACCCCGGTGCTGGAGCCCGGCAGCTACCGCCTGACCGCCGCCGGCGGACCGCCGCTGGCCTGGACCGATGGCGCGCAAGAGACCCCGCTCTGGCTGCGGCTGGACGGGCCCGCTGTCCTGGCCGAGGGCGCCTTCAGCGACCGCATCGGGCCCTTCGGCAGCAATGTCTATCGTCTCGACCACGCGCCATCGCTGCTGCAGGTCACGCTGCCGGAGCCAGCGGCCTTCTTCGCCGGCCTCTCGGTCGAGGGCCGCCTGCGCCAGCGCCTGTCGCTGACCGAGAAGAGCCGCAGCCCGGTGCTGACGCTGCGCGGCGGCCATGCCGGCGAGGTGCCCTTCGAGCTGCTCGTCGAAGGCCGCCCCGGCCAGGAATTTTCCGTGCGCGGCTTCGGCGGCCCGGCGCGGCTGGCTGCCCAGGCGCCCGGCGACTTCTTCCTGGCCGCCGAGGCGCCCGCCGCCGGCGGCGACGCGCTGCCGCTGCAGGCGGTATTGCTGCTGCGCAAATCCGGCGAGGCCGAGCGGATCATCGCCGGCCGGGCCCCGCAGCTCGATGGCCGCCGCGCCTGGCGCGGGCGCTTCAACCTGTCCGGCAGCGCCCGGCTGCTCTTCGAGGTGACCGAGGCCGGCCCCATTGCGCTGACCAGCCAGGGCGTGCCGGTCACCGCCCGGCTGACCCGCTTCGGCGCGGTGGCCGAGGGCGCCGGCCCGCTGCCGCCCTCCCCGCCCTGGGACCTGGCGCCCGGCTGGTACGGGCTGCAGCTGACGGTGGGCGACAGCGGCGGCATTGCCGACATCACCCTGGGCCGCCCTGACCTGCCGCCGCCCGCCCCCGAGCGGCAGCCGCCCGGCCCTGTCCTGCCCTTCGGCCGCCACACCCTGGCCGAGGGCGAGAGCTTCCGCCTGCTGGCCAACCAGAGCGAGGTGGCGCTGCTGGCCGCGAAGCTGCCGCTGAGCGATGCCCTGCTGCCGCTGACCCTGACCCAGCCGGCCGGCGAGGCGCTGCGCCTGCCGCGACCCGACGGCGTCGCCGCCTGGGCCGGGGGTGTCCGCCTGCCCGCTGGCGAGATTGCGCCGGTGCCGGAGGCCCGCCAGGTCACCCTGTCGCGCCCCGCCGCCGCCGTGCCCCTGCCGCCGGTGGCGCCGCAGCCCGAGCCCGACCTGCCGCTGTTGCGCCCCGGCGCGCCGCTGGCGCTCGACCTGAAGCGCGAGCAGAGCCGCGAGGTGGCGCTGGAACTCGCCGAGGGCGGGCTGCTGCGCGTCGAAAGCCTGGGCCGCCTGCAGCTCGGCGCCCGGCTGGGAACGGCCTTCCTGCCGGAGCTGGCCGAGGCCTCGGCCAATGGCCCGGGCGGCAATGTCGTGATCCAGCGCGCGCTGCGCGCCGGGCGCTACCGTCTGGCGGTCACCGCCCAGGATGGCGAGGGCCGGCTGCGTCTGCAGGCGCGCCCGGCGCCGCTGCTGGACGCGCCCACCCTGTCCCCCGGCCAGGTGCTGCGGCTGGCGCTGCCGGCCGGCCAGGGCGCCCGCGTGCCGCTGCGCATCGACCGCGCCGGCCCGCACCGGCTGGAGCTGCCCAGCCCCGGCGCGCCGCTGGCCGCCCGGCTGGAGGATGCCGCGGGCTGGCCGCTGACGGCGCCGGGGCCGGCCGATGGCCTGGTGCTCGACCTGCCGGCCGGCGAGGCCATGCTGGTGGTCGAACCGCCGCTGGCGGCGACGCCGCAGCCCGGCCGGCTGGTCGCGCGGCTGGTGCCGCTGGCGCCGCCGGCCGCCGCCATCGAGGGCGACGGCCCGCACCCGCTGCCCTTCGACCGACCGCAGGCCCGGCAATGGCGCGAGACCGCCGACCGCACCCCCGACGCCTGGGATTTTGTGCTGTTCGGCGAGGCGGACATCTCGCTGTCGCTCAGCGAGGGGATGGCCGGCCTGCTGACCGCCCGCGACGGCGGCCCGGTGTTGGCGCGGATCGGCGATGCCGCGCCCTTCTCGGGCCGGCTGCCGGCCGGGGCCTATCGCCTGGCGGCCAGCGCCATCGGCCGCAACGACCGGCTGGACTACCGCGTCAGCCTGGACAGCCCGGCGCTGCAGCCGGGCGCGCCGCGCTGCGTCACCCTGCCCGCCAGCCTGCCGCTCGCCATCGCCGAGGACCGGGTCGTCGCCCTGCAGAGCTTCGGCGCGGTGCCGCTGCGCGCCCGGCTGCTCGACGCCGAGGGGCGCCTGGTCGCCCAGCAGGCCGGCGACAGCCGCGACTGGAACCTGTCCTTCGGGGCGCCGCTGCCGGCGGGGCCGTACAGCCTGGAGCTGTCCTCGCTGGCGCCGCCCGCCGAGGGCGATGAGGAAGCGGGTTCCGAGGAGGCGCCGGAAGAGAACCTCGGCCCGGCCGCCATCCCGGCCGGCCAGGTGGAGGTGATGCTGGACCTGCCCGAGGCGCTGCCGCCCCGCCCGCTGCCGGCCGGCGCCTCGGTCACCGTCGAGGGTGCCGGCGTGCACCGCCTGACGCTGCCCGCCGCCGAGCGGCCCGGCCTGCTGCTGGCCCGCGCCGAGAATCCCGGCGGCGTGGCGCTGAGCCTGGAAGCCCCCGACCCGGCCCGCCCCGGCCAGTGGCGCGCCCTGGCCACCGCCCGCGGCACCGCGCCGGTCCTGGCGGTGCCGGCGCCGGGCGGCGCGGCCTGGCGCCTGGCGCTCTGGGCTGAGACGCCGGGCAGCGCCACCACACTGCGCGTCGCCCGCCAGGGACCGGCGCCGCAGGCGCCGGACCGGGTCACCCTGGTTGCCGTCGAGGGCTTTGCCGGGATCAGCCTCGCCGCCGTGGCCCTGCCCGATAGCCTGGCCCGCCGCCTGCCGGCGGGGGTCAGCGCCGGGTCGGCGGAAGGCGCTGCCCTGGCCCCGGCCGGCGCCGAGCCGATCCGTCCCGCCGGCGAGACGCTCTGGCTGCTGGCCGAGGGCGCTGCGCCGCCGCCCTTCGCCCTGCCGGTGGAGAATGTCGGTCCCGATCGCGCCCTGGTCCTGAACCTGGCGGCCGGGGAGACGGCGCGCCTCGCCTCGCCGCCGAACCGCTTCTGGATCGCCGAGGGCAGCGCGCCTGTCGCCCTGCAGGCCGGGCGGGGGATGGGTCTTTCGGGTACATCCTCCGTGGCCATGTCGGACGGCAAGCCGCTGGATTTGCAGTTTCTTGATGGTGGCCCGGCGCGGCTGTCGCTGCGCGCCATCGACCTGCCGGCCGCCGCCGCTGAACCCTTTCCCGCGACCGGGCTGAGCCTGCCCCCGGGCAGCGCCCGCCGCATCACCCTGCCGCCGGGGTCGAAGCGGCTGCGGGCCGAGCTCGGCGCCGGCGTGGCGCTGCTGCTGGAGGACGGCCCGGTGGCCTGGGCCGGCGCCGCCCCGCTCAGCCGCCTGGCCGAGGGCGACTGGCCGACCGCCCTGCTGGTCAATGCCGGCGAGGCCGATGCCGCGGCCGCGCTGACCCTCCTGCCGGCCGACGCCACCCCGCTGCGCGTGGCCCCCGGCGCGCCCTTCCGCCGCTTCTTCGGCACGGCCGGCAGCCTGGCGCTGACGGTCGAGGCGCAGGGTCAGCGCCTTTCCGTGGCGGGCGCCGACATTCTTTCAATCTCAGAGGCTTCCGGCCGTATCCTCAGCTCTGCCGATAGGGAGAAGCCGCTGACCGGCCGCCATGTCGTGACCCTGCGCCATGCCCCCGGCCCGGTGCTCGCCTGGCTGGACGGCGCCGAGGGCACCCTGGCCCGGCGCGACGCGGCCCTCCCCGGGCTGGTGGCGCTGGATGCCGAGGCCATCGCCCTGAACCTCGCGCCCTCCACCCCGGTGCTGCTGCATGCCGAGAGCAGCGCCCCGCTGGTGATCGCCCCGCCGGGCGGCCGGCCGGAGATCTTCGCCGCCGGCGCGGCCTTCCACCGCTTCCTGCCGGCGGGCGCCGCCGAATTGCGGCTGTTCTCGCCCGTGCCGGGCGCGCCGGGCGGGCAGCTTTCGCTCTCGGCCAGCCCGGTGCGGATGCTGGGCGAAGGCCTGGGCGAGCCACTGCTGGTCGCCCCCGGCGGTACCGCGCTCTGGGGGTTCTCGCTGGAACGGCCGGCCAGGATCGGCCTCGGCCTGCGCGCCGATCCTGACAAGGCCACGCTGCACCTGCTTGATTCTGCGGGAAAGAAGATCGGCGAAGGGCTGCTGCAGCTGGTCGACCTCCAACCCGGAACCTACCTGATGGAAGCCCGCCTGCCGCCGGATGCGCCGCCCGCTTTGCTGCGGCCGGCGATCCTCGGCCTGGCGCCGCGGCCGCAGGGCCCGCCCGACGATATCCTGCGCGCCTACCAGGCGCTGGCCGCCCAACCGTGAGCGCCCCGATGCACCGCCTCCTCGCCTGCCTGCTGGCCGCCGGCCTCGCCACCCCCGCCATCGCCCAGGCGCCCGCCGCGCCGCTCGACCGGGTGCAGCGCGCCGATGGCGCCCGGCTGGTGCCCGACCGCTTCCTGCACCGCTGGGACCCGCTGACCGTCTTCTTCGACGGTGCCCGCGGCCCGGCCGCGGGTGGGGTGGAGAACAATCCCGAGCGGCTGCTGGCCATGGACCCGCCGCTGGACGGCGAATGGCGCTGGCTGGACGGCCGCACCCTGCAGTTCCGCCCGACCGCCCCCTGGCCGGCCGGGCGGCCGGTCGGCATGACGCTGGACGGCCGCCGCCAGGTGCTGACCGCGCTGCTGCCGGCGCCGGTCGCCTCGACGCCGTCGGAGGGCGACAGCAATCTCGCCGGCCTCGACAGCCTGACGCTGAGCTTCGCCGATCCGGTGGCGCCGGATGACCTGGCCCGCCTGCTGCGCATCGAGCACCGGCCGAGCCTGGGCGATGGCCCTGCCGTCACCCTGACGCCGGCCGATGTCACCGTCAGCCCGCTGCCGGCCGGCGATGCCGCGGCCCGCTATCTGCTGCTGCTGCGCCAGCCGCTGCCGGATGGGCGCAGCGTGGCGCTGCGGCTGCTGCAATCGGCCGAGCCTGGCCTCGACCAGCCGGCCTTCACGCTGAACTTCCGCACGCCCTCGGCCTTCCTGGTGCAGGCGCTGCGCTGCGGCCCGGGCTTCGACGGCGAGGCCGATGCGGAGCGCCTGCGCTGCCTGCCGCCCGAGGCCGGCCAGCCGCGGGTGCTGTCGCTGCGCTTCTCCGACCGGCTGGCACCGCCGGACATCCTGGCTGCGCGCCAGGCGCTGCGCTTCACGCCACCGGTCGAGGATCTCGCGGTGAACCCGCGCGGAGAGCTGCTCGACATCCAGGGCCGCTTCCGCGCCGACGTCACCTACCGGCTGGAGATCGCCGCCGGGGCGCTGCGCGATGCCCGTGGCCGGCCGCTGGCGGCGCCCTTCGCCGGCCGCCTGGCCTTCGCCGCCCCCGCCGCGACGCTGCGCTGGGGCGCCAGCGAGGGCCTGGTCGAGCGGCTGGGCCCGCAGATGGTCCCGCTGCGCGGCCAGGGTTTTTCGAGTGCCGACCTGCGCATCCACCCGATCGACCCGCTGGCGCGCGACTTCTGGCCCTTCCCGGAAGAGGGCCTGACCAGCCTCGATGCCGAGGCGCCGCCGCTCGCCGGCAATGAGCCGCGCCCCTGGCAGGGGGCGGCCGCGCTCGGCCAGGAGAGGATGCGGGAGCGGCTGCGGGCGCTGGGGACGCCCTCGGTCTCGGCGATGCGGCCACTGCCGCGGCTGTCGGGCGGGGCTGAGGGGCGCTTCGGCCTGGATCTCGCCGCCGACTTCACCCGCATCGCCGGTGAGCGCCAGCCCGGCACCTACCTGCTCGGCCTGCGCCCGCCCGGCCAGGCGGAGCGGCAATGGCTGCGGCTGCAGGTCACCGACCTGTCGCTGACCACGGTCGAGGAAGAGGCCGGCATCCGCCTCACCGTCACCTCGCTGGCCACCGCCCGCCCGGTGGAGGGCACGGAGATCCGGCTCGAAGGGCTGGAGGGCGAGCGCTTCACCCTGCTCGCCCGTGGCGTCACCGATGCCCAGGGCGGCTTCCTCTGGCAGGCGCCCGCCGGCACGCCCTCGCGCCAGCGCGTGGCGCGGGAGCTGAAGCGGATCAGCCTGGTGAAGGGCGCCGACACGCTGGTGCTCGACCCGGCCCGCCCGCCGCGCAGCTTTGCCGAGGGCCGCTGGCGTGCCGGGCGCGATCCCTGGCTGGGCTGGATGGCCAGTGACCCCGCCAGCCGCCGCGTCGCCGCCGAACGGCTCTGCCACGTCTTCTCCGAACGGCCGATCTACCGCCCTGAGGAGCCGGTGCATCTGCAGGGCTGGCTGCGCCGGCTGGACCATGGTGCGCTGAGCCTGGAACGCGGCCCGGCCGAGCTGCTGGTCTCCGGCCCTTCCGACCAGGAATGGCGGTTCCCGGTGACGCCTGACGAGGCGGGCGGCTTCCACCTGCTGTTCGACGCCAGGACCGAGGCGACGGGCGACTACCGTGCCACCCTGCTGCTGCCGAATGGCGAGGCGCCGCAGGAATGCGGCAGCGTCGAGTTCAAGAAGGAAGCCTATCGCCTGCCCACCTTCGAGGTGCTGCTGGATGGCGCCGAGCGCGCGCCGCTCGACCAGCCCTTCGGCATCGGCCTGACGGCGCGGTATTTCTCGGGCGGGCTGGCGGCGGATCGTCCGATCACCTGGCGCGTCGCGCAATTCCCCGAAGCCTGGTCGCCGCCGGCGCGCGAGGGCTTCGTCTTCTCGACCGATCGCCGCTTCTCGGGGGGAGAGAGCTTCCGCGCCAGCCCGGTGCTGACCCGGCAGGCGCGGACCGATGCCGGCGGCAATGCCCGCCTGGAGCTCGACCCGACGCTGGAGCCCACCGCCCAGCCGCGCCGCTACCGCATCGAGGCCACCGTCACTGGCGATGACGACATCGAGGTGCGCGCCACCCGCAATGTCGTCGCCCTGCCCGCCTTCGTGCTGGGGATGAAGCAGGAGCGCTACCTCGCCCAGCCCGGCCGCATCGCGCCCGAGCTGCTGGTGACCGATGCCGGCGGCCAGCCGCAGCCAGGCGTCGCGGTGACCGCCAAGCTGATCCGCCGAGACTGGGTCTCTGTCCTGCAGGCCAGCGACTTCAGCCAGGGCGCGGCGCGCTACGTCACCCAGCAGACCGACACGCTGGTGACCGAGCGGCAGGTGACCAGCACGGCCGCACCTCTGGCCCTCGATTTCCAGGCCGATGCCGCCGGCGTCTATCTGGTGGAATTCTCGGCCGAGGACCGGCTGGGCCGCCGCCAGGTGCTGACCGTCGACCTGTTCATGGCCGGCCAGGGCGCCACCACCTGGCCGCGCCCGCCGGCCGAGACGGTCTCTCTGTCCACCGACAAGGCCGAATACGCTCCCGGCGAGACCGCGACGCTCCTCATCCAGAGCCCCTTCCAGGAAGCCCGCGCTTTGGTCGTCACCGAGCAGCCGGAAGGCCGCTTCGGCTATGACTGGGTCGAGATCCAGGGCGGCGTTGGCCGGGCATCGATCCCGATCCGCCGGCTGCAGATGCCGGGGATCATGGCGCATGTGCTGCTGATGCGCGGCCGGCTGCCGGGGCCGCCGCCCTCGCCCACCGCACCCTTCGACCAGGGAAGGCCGCTGACGCTGGCCGCCAGCCAGCGCATCGCCGTCAGCCCGGTGCAGCACCGGCTGCAGGTGGCCCTCCAGGCGCCGGCCAGCGTCCGCCCCGGCGCCGAGATCGAGGTGGTGCTGCGCCTCTCCGACGAGAATGGCCGCCCGATGGCCGGCGAGGCCGCCTTCTGGATGGTCGACCAGGCCGTGCTCAGCCTGGCGCGGGAGGCGCCGCTGGACCCGCTGCCCGCCTTCATCCGCCAGCGTCCTTCGCTGATGATTGCCCATGACACCCGCCGCCTGCCCTTCGGCCTGATCCCGCTGGACGAGAACCCCGGCGGCGGCGGCGCCGAGGAGGAATGGGGCCAGGAAAGCATTTCCGTTCGGCGGAATTTTTCTCCTGTTCCCGTCTACCTGCCGCGGGTGCGCGTCGGCGCCGATGGGGTCGCCCGTTTCAAGGTGACCATGCCGGACAGCCTGACCGTCTTCCGGATGCGGGCCAAGGCGGTCAGCGGCGCCGACCGCTTCGGCTTCGGCACCGGCGAGATCCGCATCCGCCAGCCGGTCATCGCCCAGCCGGCCCTGCCCCGCTTCCTGCGCCCCGGCGACCGCTTTGAGGCCGCGATCATCGCCCGGCTGATCGAGGGGCCGGCCGGCGCGGGGTCGCTGTCGGTTGCCGCCCCCGGGCTGGAAGGCGTGCCGACCGCCGATCGCGCCTTCACCTGGGCCGAAGGCCGGCCGACCCGCCTGACCCTTCCCCTGGTGGTCCCCGGCAATGCCGCCGGCAGCGTGCCGCTGCGCTTCCTGCTGCGCCGCGCGGCCGATGGCGCGGGGGATGCCATCGAGCTGACCCTGCCGATCCATCCCGACCGGCCGCCATCGCGCGAGCAGCAACTCCTGGCCCTGGCCCCCGGCGAGGCCGCCGACTGGCCGGCACCCGCCGATGCGCCGCGTCCGGGCAGTTATGCCGCGCGGCTGACCGCCTCGGCCGATCCGGCGGTGGCCCGCATCCTCGGCGGCTTCTCCGCCCTGCGCACCGATCGCTGGGGCGGCACCGAGCAGCGGCTGGCCGGGGCCTCGGCGACGCTGGCCTGGGCGCCTTTCGCGCCGCTGCTGGCCTCGGCGGGGCTGGAGGACCGGCTGGCCCGCGACACTGCCTCGACGCTGGCCGCCATCCGCGCCGCCACCGACGAGGACGGGCTGGTCGCGCTCTGGCCGCGCGCCCGTGGCAGCGTCTGGCTGACGGCGGAGAGCTTCCGTTTCCTGACCGCGGCGGCCGCCGCCGGGCAGCCGGTCGATGCCGCACTGCTCGACCGGATGGCCACCGTGCTGGGGCGCGCGCTGCGCTCCGACTACCCGCGGCTGCTGGCCGGGGAAGAGCTGCGCGAGCGCGTCGCCGCCCTGCTGGCGCTCGCCGAGGCCGGCAGGCTGGAACCCGCCTATGCCGCCGAGCTCGCCCGCCGCGCCACCCTGATGCCGACCGAAAGCCTGGCGCAGGCGGTCGCCGCCGTCGCCGCGCTGCCGGCCGACAGCCAGGCGCAGCTGCCCGGGCTGCTGGAAGAGCTCTGGCGCCGCATCCGGCTGGAAAGCCGCGACGGACGGCTGGTCTATGCCGGCATGGACGGCGCCGGCGGCAGCGCCGCGGTGCTGCCCTCCGAGACGCGGGCGCTGGCCTATGTCACGCTGGCCGTGGCCCGCGCCGCGCCGGCCGACACCCGCCTCGCCCCGCTGCGCGACGGGCTGCTGCGGCTCGGCGGTCCAAGGGGATGGGGCAATACCAATGCCGATGCGGCGGCGCTGCGGGCGCTGGCCGCGGGCTGGAGCACTGGATCGGCCGAGCTCCCGGTGGCCGCGCAGCTCGGCGGCGAGGCGCGGCAGGGCGTGCTGAACGCGGCGACCCCGCTGCTCTCCTGGGCGACCGACCGTCCCGGCCTGGACCGGCTGGAGAACCGCGGGCGCGCGCCGCTGCTGGGCCTGGCCGCCCGGCAGTATCTGGCGGCGGCCCCCGGTGCGCAGGCCCAGCCGGTGCTGCAGGGCTTCGTGGTCAGCCGCAGCCTGTGGCGGGTGCCGGCCGGCGGCGGCCCGCTGGAGCGGCTGCAGCCCGGCCCCGACGGCGTCCTCCGCCTCGCCGCCGGCGAGGTGGTCGAGGCCCGCGCTGAGCTGGTCAATCCCGAGCCGCGCAACCATGTGGCGCTCCGCCTGCCCTTCGCCGCCGGCTTCGAGCCGCTGAACCCGGCGCTGGCGACGGCGCCGGCGGAGGCGACGCCCAGCCTGCAGCCCAGCCTGCCGCCCGACTGGCAGCGCCAGGGCGACGAGGCGTTGACTGCCGTCTGGACCCGCCTGCCGCAAGGCACGGTGCAGTTGGCGGTGCGGCTGCGCGCCCAGGTCGCCGGCCGCTTCACCGAGCCGCCGGGCGAGGCCGAGGCGCTGTACCAGCCTTCGCTCTACGGCGCCTCGGCGGGGGCGGCGGTGGAGATCGCGCCCTGACCAGGCGCTTTGCCCGGCGTCTGGCCAGGGGCGCCGCGCGCTGCCTGGGCGGCGTCGGGCTGGGTGCGTTGGGGGCGGTGTGGATCGCCGCCTGCCTCGGGCGTTCGGATCTGTCCGCCCCCGACCCCACCCCCTGGCTGGCCGACCGGCACGGCGCCTTCCTGGCCCAGTTCGGCCACCAGGCCGGCGAGCGCGTCGAATACGGCTACTGGGCGCTGCCACCGCCGGAGCGGCTCGTCCGCGCCACCCTGGCGCTGGAGGACCGCCGCTTCCGCGACCATCCCGGCGTCGATCCGCTGGCGGTGCTGCGCGCGGCCTGGGGCAACCTGACCGGCCGGCCGCGCTCGGGGGCGTCCACCATCGCCATGCAGGTGGTGCGGCTGCAGCGCCCGGCGCCGCGCGGGCTATGGCCGAAAAGCATCGAGGCCGGGGCGGCGCTGCTGCTGACCGCGCGGCACGGGCGCGACGCCGTGCTGGCGCAGTATCTGCGGCTGGTGCCCTACGGCAATGGCAGCCACGGCATCGGTCATGCGGCGCGGCTGTATTTCGACAAGCCGGCCGGCGACCTCGGCTGGGCCGAGATTTCCCTGCTCTCGGCCATCCCGCAGGCGCCGACGCTGCACAATCCCTGGCGCGAGGCCGGGCTGCGCCGGGCCCGGGCGCGCGGGCTGCTGGCGCTGGACCGGCTGGCCGCGGAAGACGCCATCCCGGCCGAGGAACTGTCGACCGCCCGCGCCCAGCTGGCCGCGCTGCGCCTGCCCCCCGCCCCGCGCCGGCCGGAGGATCTCGGCCTGGTGCTGCGGCTGCAACACATGCTCGCCGAGGAGGGCGCCGAGGGCCTCGACCCCGCCGAGCCGCGGCTGCGCGCCAGCCTCGATCTCGGCCTGCAGGCGCGGCTGCGGCGGCTGGTAGCCCGCCACTGGCCGCCGCTGGCCGAGGCCGGCGCCGAGCAGGTCGCGCTGATGGCGGTCAGCCGGCGCGACAACCGGGTGCGGGTGGCGATCACCTCGGCCGGGCCCGGCACGCCGGGGGGCGGTTTCGACTACACGGCGGCGCTGCGCTCGCCGGGCAGCACGCTGAAGCCCTTCCTCTTCGGGCTGGCGCTGCAGCGTGGCCAGCTGACCCCGACCGAGATCATGGCCGATGTGCCGGACGGTGCCTCGGGCATCGGCAATGCCGACGGGCAGTTCCTGGGACCCCTGCTGCCGCGCCAGGCGCTGGCCAATTCGCGCAACGTGCCGGCGGTGACCCTGCTGCGCCGGGTCGGGCTGGAGACCACGCTCGACCATTTTCATACCCTGGGCCTGACGCCAGAAAGAAACACCGGGGCGTATTACGGGCTGGCGCTGGCGATCGGCGGGTTGCCGACGCGGCTGGACCGGCTGATGGGCGCCTATGCCGCGCTGGCGGATGACGGGGTGATGAGCGGCATCATTTGGTATGACGGCCAGCCGCGGCCGCGGCCGCGCCGCATCCTGGCCGCCGACGCGGCGCGGCAGATCGGGCTGTTTCTCTCCGACCCCCAGGCCCGGCTGCCGAGCTTCCCCCGTTACGGCCACACGGAATTCCCCTTCCCGGTGGCGTTGAAGACGGGGACCTCGCAGGGCTATCGCGACGGCTGGATGCTGGCCTGGTCGGCCGACTGGCTGGTCGGCGGCTGGGTCGGCCGCGCCGATGCCGGGCCGATGCAGGGGCTGGGCGGGGCGAATGGCGCCGGGCCGCTGGTGCAGGCGGCGATGCTGGCGCTGCACGCGGCGACGCCGGATGCGCTCCTCGCCGGCCATCTGCCGGCCCCGCAGGGCAGCGCGCCGGCTTCGCTCTGCGCCGAGAGCGGGGCGCCGGATGAAGGCCAGTGCCGCCAGGTGCTGGTCGAATGGCTGGCGCCGGGGGCGACGCCGCCGGTGATCCGCGCCAGCGCGCCGGCCGTCGCGGTGCCGCCCGGCCTCGCCATTCTGTCGCCCGAGAACAACAGCCGGATCTGGCGCAATCCGGAGACGCCGCCCGCCCTCGCCCGGCTGCGGCTGCGGGCCAGCGCGCCGCCGGGGACGCCGCAGCTGCTCTGGCTGGTCGATGGCGAGCCCTTCGCCACCGCCGCCCCCGGCGAGACGGTCTGGTGGCCGCTGCGCCCCGGACGCCACCGCATCGAGCTGCGCCTGCCCTTCGCCGAGGCCGGCCGCAGCATCAGCATCAGCGTCGAATGAGAAAGGCCCGGCGGATCGCTCCGCCGGGCCTCGTCGCGACAAGGACGGGACAGGGAATTACCAGCGGTAGGCCAGGCTCGCCAGCACGTTCAGCCGGTTGCCGTAGAAGCAGCCATTCACGCCCGAGCAGCGGCCGACATAGCGGGTATCGGCCAGGTTGCTGCCGGTCAGCGAGAACTCGAAGCCCTTCATGCTCTCGGCGAAGTGCCGCAGGTCGTAGCGCAGCCCGGCATCGAACAGCGTGGTCGAGGGCACGACCTGGCCGTTGACGTTGTCGGTCGCCGTGTTGCCCAGGTAGCGAAGGCCGGCGCCGATGGTCAGGCCCGCCAGCGCGCCACGCGCCTGGACGAAGGTGTATTCGGCATAGAGCCCGGCATTCAGCTTGGAGACGCCGGCCGGGCGGTTGCCCACCTCGCCCACGGTGTTGCTCTTGGTGATCTCCGGATCGAGCATCGAGACCTGCCCGGTCACGGTGATGCCGTTGCCGAGCTCGGCGACGCCATCGACTTCGACGCCGCGCACCCGGATCTCGCCGACCGCCACCTGCTGGAAGGCGAAGCTCGGATCGGCGGTCAGCGTGTTGGCCTGGGTCAGCTGGAAGGCGGCCAGCTGGACGAAGCTGCGCATCCCGGTCGGCTGCAGCTTGATGCCCAGCTCGTACTGCTCGCCCTCCAGCGGCTTCCAGGCATTGCCGGCGCCGTCGGTGCCGATCTGCGGCTGGAAGGAGCGGGCATAGGAGGCGTAGGGCGCGATACCGTTGTCGAACAGGTAGAGCGCACCGAGCCGCCAGGTGAAGGCGTCGTCATTCTGATAGCGGCGGGCGCCGGCCGCATCGCGGTCCTCGATGTCCGAATAGGCCCAGTCCTGGCGGATGCCGGCCAGCAGCACCAGCTTGTCGAGCCGCATCTGGTCCTGCAGGTAGAGGCCGTACTGGCTGTTCACCTGGCGGACATTGTCATAGGGCGCCGGCAGGGCAGCGATCGGCGCGCCATAGACCGGGCGGAACACGTCGAGGGCGCTGCCAGCCGAGAACTGCTGCGCATTGCGGTAGTTGATCTGGCTGTAGTCGAAGCCGGCCAGCAGGGTGTGGCGCAGCGCGCCGGTGGTGAACTCCGCCTTGACCTGGTTGTCCACCTGGATGGCGTTGGTGTCGACATTGGCGCGGTAGTTGTAGCGGCTCAGCGTGCGCTGGTCGGCCTGCAGCCCGCCGCCATAGACCTGGTCCCAGTTGATGCTGGCGCGCGAGTAGCGCAGGTTCTGCTGCACCGACCAGACATTGTCGAAGCGGTGCGAGAACTCGTAGCCGGCGCCGACCTGGGTGCGGTTGAAGCGGTCGAAATCCGGCTCGCCGGTGAAGCGGTCGCGGGCGATGCGGCCGAAGATCGTCGGCTTGACCGTGCCCTCATAGGGCAGGAACTGGTTCCCCGAGGTGCGGTCGCGCTGGTAGAAGGTCAGCACCGTCAGCTGGGTGTTGTCGGTCGGCCGGAAGGTCAGCGAGGGCGCCAGGAAGATGCGGTTGTCCTGGACATGGTCCACCGCCGTGTCGCTGTCGCGCACCAGCCCGGTGATGCCGTAGAGCCACTTGCCGTCCGCCGTCAGCGCGCCGGTCGCGGTGCCCTGGGCCTGCAGCCTTCCATGGCTGCCGGTGGTCAGGCGGACCTCGCCGGCGGGCACGTCGCTCGGCCGGCGCTGCACCATGTTGACCAGGCCGCCCGGCGCGATCTGGCCATAGAGCACCGAGGTCGGGCCGCGCAGGATCTCGTAGCGCTCGAGCCCGTAGGTCTCGAAGACGGTGCCGGCATAGCCGGTGTTGTAGCGCAGGCCGTTCAGAAAGATGCCGTTGTCCTGGGCGTTGAAGCCGCGGATCTGGAACCAGTCGGTGCGCGCGTCGGTGCCATAGTTCTCGCCGCGGACGCCGGCGGTGTAGCGCAGCGCCTCGCCCAGCGTCTGCGCCTGGCGGGCGTCGATCTGGTCGCGCGGCACCACCGAGATGGATTGCGGGTTCTCGATCAGCGGCGTGTCGGTCTTGCTGCCGGTGATCTCCTGGCGGGCAACGAAGCCACGCACCGGGTCGAGCGCGCGCTCGGCCTGGGTGGAGACGTCGACCTCCGGCAGCAGCATCTGGGCCGGGGCCGTTCCCTGGGCGAACCCCTGGGCAAAGGCCGCGACCGGCGACAGCGCCGTGGCAGCCAGCAGCCCGAGCAGGCGCCGGCCGCGCTGGCTGGTGAAGGTCGACAGCATCCCTGGTTCTCCTGGCAGGCCGGGGCCGGCCAGCAAGGGATGTCCGGCGGGCCTCGTGAAGGCATGCCGCCGCATAACTAAGAATGACTATCAGAAGCAACGGCTGTTTCGGGATCGCGTGCGAGAATGTCACGGGCTGTGGCGGAATGGCCTCAGCCCGCGTCGCGCGTCAGGCGAATTCCGGGAAGGCTGCCGGCACGCCACGGCCCTTCCGGCCTGGGGAGGCTGGCGGCCGGCCCTCCGGCTTCGCGCCGCTGCGCTCCAGGGCGGTCGGGGCAAAGGCCGGGAAAGGCGCGTCCTCCTCGTAGCGGGCGTCGGAATAGAGCAGCTTGATCCCGTTATCGCTGCGGAAGACCGGTTCGCCCTGGTTGGTGCGGCCCAGATAGGTGGCCAGGAAGGCCGAGCCGCTGCCGGTCTCGATCACCAGCGCCGCCCCGGGATGGGTGGGCGGGGTGACGCTGATGGCGAAGCCGCGGTCGGACTCGTCCGGCCAGACCCATCCGGCGACATCGGAATAACGATGGGCGAAGCGGATGACGTTCATGATGTCGTTCTCTCCCTTTCGGAAGAGGATATGTAATAAAACTGATAAAATCCGTCACGGGTTCGTGAGTTTGCCCGGTTTTCTCGTTTTTACTTCGTAGTCACTCCGGCTGAATTTTCTATTCTTTCTTCGGAACGTCGCCTCCCTGCCCCGCAGCGGTCGCGGGACAGGGATTTCCAGGGCGAGGCTCAGCGCCCCGGCAGCAGGTCGGCGAGCGCGATGCTGCTGCCCATGGCCAGGTAGCCGGCACGGTTCGGATGCAGCTTGTCGCCGGCGGCGCCGGTGGTGGAATCCGGCACCATCTCCGGCCGCAGCCCGCCGGTCGCCGGGTCGCGGGTCACCGCGTCGAAATCCACCACCGCGTCGAACAGGCCGGAGGAAGCCAGGAAGGCGTTCAGGCCGCGCCGCTTCTCGTCCTGCTCGGCATGGCCATGCGCCGGGCTGCTGCTGCCCAGCGCCGGGGTGAC
The DNA here is from genome assembly GCF_037145735.1 of Roseomonas sp. USHLN139. Lineage (NCBI taxonomy): Bacteria > Pseudomonadati > Pseudomonadota > Alphaproteobacteria > Acetobacterales > Roseomonadaceae > Roseomonas > Roseomonas sp. USHLN139. The sequence goes on from NZ_JBBCWY010000002.1 coordinate 532,323, forward strand.
GGTCGCCGCCACCAGGCGGATGCCGGGCACCGCCTCGCGCAGCCGGCGGACGCCCTGGCGCATGCCCTCCTGCACCGCTTCCAGCGTCGCATTGCCGTTGCGGCTGAAGTCGTTGGTGCCTTCCAACCAGACCAGCGTCTTGACGCCCGAGAGGCTGATGACGTCCCGCTCCAGCCGGTCCAGCGCCGACGGGCCGCCGGGGAAGGGCTTGTCGACCGAATAGCTGGCCGGCCCCACCACCTGGTTGCCGCCGATGCCGGCATTGACCACGGCGACGCGGTTGCCGAGCCGGGCATGCAGCCGGCGCGACAGCACATCCGGCCAGCGGTCGTCGCCATTCATGGTCGAGGCGGTGCCGTCGGTGATGGAATCGCCAAAGCAGACGATGACCGGCGTGCCGGCGGGCGCCGTCATGTCCACCGCGTCGAGGAAGAACCAGGAGGCGGTGGAGAAGGGGAAGGCCTCCTCCCCGTCCTGGCCGCCCACCGCGCCACTGCCCGGCGGGCTGACATAGGAGGTCTGCAGCGCCTTGGCGTGCCAGGTCATCGGGCCGCTGCTGCCCTCGACGGCGAAGGAGACGGCGAGCTTGCGGCCGGCCAGCATCGGGCTGTCGGGATCCGCGGCGAAGGGCAGCTCGACCGGGTCGGACCAGACCTGCCCACCGGGGGCGATGGTGACGCCCGCCTGGCCGCCGAAGCGCACCGGCCGGTTGCTGCCCGGCACCAGGGCGGCGCCGCCGAGCTGCAGCCCGGCATGCACGCTGCCCAGGCGCAGCGGCCGGCTGCCGAAGGCGTTCGAGAAGCGCAGGCGCGCGCTGCGGCCCCAGAGGTCGGGGCGCAGCACCAGGCGGAAGCTCTGGTCGCGGGCGCCCTCGGCGGCATCGGGAAAGGCGAAGGACTGGTTCGGCTGGGCCGAGGGATTGCCCACCGGATAGGGGCCCTGCACCGAGCCGGTCCAGGCGGTGGCCCAGCCCTGCCCCGCCGGCAGGGCGGCGCTGGCGGCGACCGGGGTCGCGGCGGGGCTCTGGGCCAGGGCGCGGCCGGCCGGGGTGCCCCCCGCCGCGGCGGTCGAGGCGAGCAGCATCATTCGGGAAAGATCCCTGCGCTTCATGGCGGCATGTCCTCTCTGCACCCGGCTCTGCGTCCGGCGGTGCCACAGTTCCACGCTTCCGCGCCGCAGCCTAGGGCCGCTGGTCTCGGCAGGGCGCCGCGCGATCATGGCTGCGATGCCCCCGGGCGCTCTGGTCGGGCGGCGGGCCGGCGCCTAGGCTGGCGGCAAATGTGAGGAAAGCCAGGAATGGATCGGCATGAGCGCCTGCTGCTGGCGAAAATCTCCGGTGCGCATCTGGTCAGCCACCTGCATATCCTGATCCTGCCGCCGCTCTTCCCGCTGCTGCGCGACAGCATGGGCGTGGGCTTCGTCGAGCTCGGCCTGGCGCTGACCATCTTCAACGTGGTCTCGGCGGTGACCCAGACACCGGTGGGCTTCCTGGTCGACCGCGTCGGGCCGCGCCGGCTTCTGGTGGCCGGGCTTTGCCTCGGCTCCTGCGCCTTCGTCTCGGTCGGGCTGGTCGGCAGCTACACCTGGCTGCTGGTGGCGGCGGCGCTGGCGGGGGGGGCGAACAGCGTCTACCACCCGGCCGATTACGCCCTGCTGTCGAAGGGCATCAGCGAGGAGCGCATGGGCCGCGCCTTCTCGATCCACACCTTCGCGGGCTTCTTCGGCGGCGCGATCGCGCCGCCCCTGGTGCTTGGGCTGGCGGCCGGCTTCGGGCTGCAGACGGCGCTGATCGTCGCCGGCGCCACCGGCTTCATCGCCGCCCTGCCGCTGCTGCGCGCCGATCCGGCGGCGGCGGCCGCGTCCGCGCCGCGGCGGGCCGTGGCGAAGCCGGGGGCGGTGCGCAGCGCCGCGCTGTCCGGGCCGATCCTCGCCCTGACCTTCCTGTTCATGCTGCTCAGCCTGACCAATGGCGCGATGCAGAACTTCTCGGTGGCGGCGCTGAACGCCGGCTATGGCGTGGCGCTGGAGCCGGCGAATGTCGCGCTCACCGCCTATCTGCTGCTGAGCGCCTTCGGCGTGCTGGCGGGCGGCATCGTCGCCGACCGCACGCGGCATCATGGCGCGGTGGCGGCGCTGTCGCTGGGCGCGGCCGGGCTGCTGGTGCTGCTGGTGGCGCTGGTGCCGATGCCGCCGCTGCTGCTGGTGCCGGTCTTCGGCCTGGCCGGCTTCCTCTCCGGCCTGATCACGCCCTCGCGCGACATGCTGGTGCGTGCCGCCTCGCCGCCGGACGCGGTGGGGCGGACCTTCGGCATCGTCTCAACCGGCTTCAACATCGGCGGCGCGGTCGGCCCGCTGGTCTTCGGCTGGCTGCTGGACCATGGCCGGCCGGAATGGGTGTTCCTGCTCGGCGTCCTGTTCATCGCCGCCACGGTGGTGACGGCCTTGGCGACCGAGCCGCGCGCCAAGCAGCGTCCCGCGCTGGAGCAGGGCGCCGACTGACAGAAGAAGATGAGGGAGGTCTGGAGGGAGAATTCCTTCTCCCTCCAGCCTTGCTTACTTCTTCACGTCGTCTTCCTGGCCTGGACTTTCAAGATCGCGGTTTCGCGTTGCCGCCATGCTCCAGCCCGATGCTTGGCGTGTCCTCTGCCCCGTCCCATCTGCTCGCCTGACGTATGAGGCCGAGCCGATGTCGAGACCGACTGCCCATCTGATGTGGGCCGATGCCCTTGCCCTGATGAGCCGAGCCGAGCAGCTGCGCCGCGGCTTCTTCCAGCCTGCCGCGGCCGGCTGGGAGCCGCCGGTCGACCTGCTGGAGACCGAGGGCGCCCTGGTGATCGTCGTCGCCCTGCCCGGTGTCACCGCCGGCGATGTCGAGCTGGTCGTCGGCGGCGGCGAGATCGCCATCCAGGGTCTGCGCCGCCTGCCGCCCGCGCTGCGCCACGCCCGGGTGCACCGGATGGAGCTGCCGCAGGGCCGCTTCGAGCGGCGCGTCACCCTGCCTCCCGGAACATTCGAATTGTCGCGGCGCGAGCTGGCCGATGGCTGCCTGACCATCGTGCTGCGGAAGGTGGCCTGACATGGACACGCTGAATTCCTCTTCCCCGACTTCTTCCTCTCCCCCGGCCGATACCCTGCTGCTGGCGGCGCTGCCGGAGCTGGTGCTGTTCCCCGGCATGGTGGTGCCGGTCTCGGCCGACCAGGCCGGCAGCGCCGCCGCGCTGCAGGAAGCGGCGCGGCAGGGCCGCAGCCTGGCGGTGGTGCTGCCGCGCGAGGGCCGCAGCGGCCAGGCGCTGGACGACCTGCACCCGATCGGCACCGAGGCGCGGCTGCTGCGCTATGTCACCTCGCCGGACGGCAAGACGCATACCGCGATCCTGCAGGGCCTCGGCCGCGTCCGGCTGCTGGCCGAGCCGGAGGCGGGCAGCGTGCGGGTGGAGCGCCTCGCCGACCCGGCCGGGCCGGGCAATACCGAGCTCGCCGCGCGGATGCACCGGCTGCGCGAGCAGGCGCTGGAGGCGCTGCGGCTGATCGGCCAGGCGCCGCCCGAGCTGATCGCCTCGCTGCAGGGGCTGGAGGAGCCGGGCCCGCTGGCCGACACGGTCGCCGCGCTGATCGACGTGACGCTGCCGCAGAAGCAGGAGATCCTGGAGACGCTGGCGCTGCCGGCGCGGCTGGACCGCGTGCTGTGGCACCTGGCCTATCGCCTGGAGGTGCTGCGGCTGTCGGCCGATATCGGCCGGCAGACGCGCGAGACCATGGAGGGCCGCCAGCGCGAATTCATGCTGCGCGAGCAGCTGAAGACCATCCAGAAGGAGCTCGGCGAGGGCGACGAGCAGGGGCCGGAAGTGGCCGCGCTGCGCGAGAAGCTCACGGCCGCCGGCATGCCGGAGGAGGTCGAGCGCCAGGCGATGCGCGAGCTGCGCCGGCTGGAGCGCATGCCCGAGGGCAGCGGCGAGGCCGGCATGGTGCGCAGCTACCTGGAGACCCTGGCGGAGCTGCCCTGGAAGCTCGGCGAGGCGCCGGCGATCGACATCGCCAAGGCGCGTGCCGTGCTCGAGGAGGAGCATCATGGCCTGGAGAAGATCAAGCGCCGCATCCTGGAGTTCCTGGCGGTCCGCAAGCTGAACCCCGAGGGGCGCAGCCCGATCCTCTGCTTCGTCGGCCCGCCGGGCGTCGGCAAGACCTCGCTCGGCCAGTCGATCGCGCATGCGCTGGACCGGCCCTTCGTGCGGGTGGCGCTGGGCGGCGTGCATGACGAGGCGGAGATCCGCGGCCACCGGCGCACCTATGTCGGCGCGCTGCCGGGCAATATCATCCAGGGCATCCGCCGCGCCGGGGCGCGCGACGGGGTGATGCTGCTGGACGAGATCGACAAGCTCGGCGGCGGCGGTTTCCAGGGCGACCCGGCCTCGGCGATGCTGGAGGTGCTCGACCCCGAGCAGAATTCGACCTTCCGCGACGCCTATCTGGGGGTGCCCTTCGACCTCAGCCGGGTGCTGTTCATCGCGACGGCCAACCAGCTGGACACCATCCCGGGGCCGCTGCGCGACCGCATGGAGATCGTCGAGCTGTCCGGCTACACCGCCGAGGAGAAGCAGGCCATCGCCCGGCGCTACCTGGTGCCGCGCCAGCTGAAGCAGAACGGGCTGTCGGTCGAGCAGGCCAGCCTGCCGGACGACACGCTGACCCGCATCGTCGAGGACTATACGCGGGAGGCCGGCGTGCGCGGGCTGGAGCGGGAGATCGGCGCGGTGCTGCGCAGCGCCGCGATGCGCGTCGCCGAAGGCGAGGCGACGCCGATTCCGCTGCCGCCCGAGGCGCTGTCCTCCATCCTGGGGCCGAGCCGCTTCGACCCCGAGGTGGCCGGGCGCAGCGCGCTGCCCGGCGTGGTGACCGGCCTGGCCTGGACCCCGGTCGGCGGCAGCATCCTGTTCGTCGAGAGCACGCGGGTGCCCGGCAGCGGGCGGCTGATCCTGACCGGGCAGCTGGGCGACGTGATGAAGGAAAGCGCCCAGGCGGCGCTGACCCTGGTGAAGGGGCGCGCGGAACGGCTGGGCCTCGATCCGGCGGTCTTCGAGCGCAGCGACATCCACGTCCATGTCCCCGCCGGCGCCACGCCGAAGGACGGGCCCTCGGCCGGCGTCGCGATGTTCCTGTCGCTGTCGTCGCTGCTGCTCGGCCGGGCGGTGGCGCCGGCGGTGGCGATGACCGGCGAGGTCAGCCTGCGCGGGCTGGTGCTGCCGGTGGGCGGCATCCGCGAGAAGGTCACCGCGGCGGCGCGGGCCGGCATCACGACCGTGATGCTGCCGGCGCGCAACCGCCGCGACTGGGACGACATCCCGGCCAGCGTCAAGGCGAAGCTGCGCTTCGTCTGGCTGGAAACGGTGGACGATGCCCTGGCCGAAACCCTGCCTCCCGAAACCCTGCCGCGCGAGGCGGTCCCGGCCTGATCGCCGGCGCGCGGCGGCGGGTCAGCCGCCGCGCGCCACCTCCGTGTCGAGATAATCCAGCAGCGCCGGGCGGAACGGCAGCAGGCTCTTGTAGCGCGCCATCGCCGGTGGCAGGGCCAGGACGGCCTCGCGCAGCCGGGCGGCCTCGCCGGGCAGCGCCGTCACCTGGGCCAGCGGCGTGACATGGATGCGGATGCCGAAGACCACCAGCCCGCTCTCCGGCAGGCGGCGGAAGCTCTGGCGCTCCACCCGCAGCACCAGGCTGCTGCCGGCATTGCCGGCGGTGACCGTGCCGGCCGGCTCGGCGCGGTCATGGCCGCTGGGCTGGAACAGGGCGGCGTCGTCGATCACCGACCAGTTCAGCCGCACCGCCAGACGTCCCGGCTTCAGCAGGCCAATGAAGCGGTCCACCGGCCGCTGCAGCTGCTCGCCATAGAAGGGCACCGGCTGGTGCACCAGGCCCAGCGGCCGGCCGAGCTTTTCCGCCAGGCGCCAGCGGCTCGGGAAGCAGAGCGCCGCGCCGACCAGGTGGATCTCCCCGGCTTCCTGCCGCAGCAGGCAGAAATCCTCCTGCACCAGGCCGCCGAGGGCGGCCAGCGGATCCGGCGTCGCCAGCGCCTGCCGCGTGCCGTCCAGGCGGTTCTCCAGCACGCCGCCAGCGCTGTCGAACCAGCCGGGGTAGCGTCGCGGCAGATGCGCGGCCAGCATCGCCAGAAGCTCCTGCTGCGCCGCCTCGGTGCCGGGCAGCGCGCCGATCACCTCGGCGCGGCGGGTGGCGATCAGCCGCCGCCGCTCGGCCAGCTGCGCCGGATAGGTGGCGTCGATCTCCAGCCATTCGACCTCCGGCACCGACTGCAGGCCAAGCGCCATGCGGAAGGCGCCGGTCTCATAGGGCAGGTGCAGAAGCGGCGGCGGCAGTGGGGGGCGCGACAAGGCGGATGGCAGATCCGGGGGCATGCAGGGTGGCTCGTGCAGGGAAGGCGGGAGGATCCTGCCGATCCCTGGCACGGCGGGGCAAGGGGTCAGTCGCGGGGCGGGGCCTGTGCCGCGGTCGCCCCGGCGCCCTCGGGCACCGACCAGAGGCCGCGCCCGGCGCGCCGCGCCTCGGCCTCGATCGCCAGCAGCACCGGATCGCCGGCCTGCCGCCGCGACACCCGGGCGGCGCCCAGCCGCAACATCACCTGCCCGGCCTCGCGCCCGCCGATGAACAGCTTGCCGACCGGCTGCGCCGCCGCGTCCACCCCGGTCACCAGCACGATGGCGTCCTGCTGCCAGGCCAGCGCGGTCAGCGCCTGGCGCGCATGCTCGCCGAACGGCTGGTCGAGCGCGGGCGCCTCGATATCGGCCAGCCGCAGCCGCAGCCGCCGCTGGTCGTGCAGCAGCAGGGTCAGGCTGTTGCCGTCATGGATATAGATGACGCGGCCGGCCGTCTCGTGCGGCGCGGCCGCTGCCTGAGGGGCCAGCAGCAGGAAGAGGGCCATGCGGCGGGAGAGCGGCGGCATCGCGCCAGCTTAGACGGTGGCCCCTTAACCGTGTGTAAGACCGAACCGGTTCTAGCTGCGCCTCGGGCGCGGGAGAGGGAGGATCGGCGTGCGGCATGGTCAGTCGGCGGGGAGCCACGACGGGATGGGGCGGCGGCGGCTGCTGGCCGGTGCCGGCGGCCTGCTGGCGGCAGGCGGCGCGGCGCCGGCGCTGGGCCTGCCGCGGATCCTGCCCGACTTGCCGGGTCAGCAGGGGACGGCATTCCCGGCCCGGAGCGGCCTGCGGGGCATCACCCTGGTGGTGCCGACCGCCCGCGCCGGCACCACGGATTTTGCGGCCCGGCTGCTGGCGCCGCTGCTCGCCCGCCGGCTGGGCCAGCCGGTCGCGGTGGAGAACCGCGCCGGCGCCAATGGCGCCGCCGGCACGGTCTCCGTCGCCGCCGCGCCGCCCGACGGCCGCACGTTGCTGGTGCAGTATTCCGGCTATCACGTCGCCATCCCGGCCATGCTGCCGGGGATCGGCTACGACCCTCTGCGCGACTTCGTCCCGGTCGGCCTGCTGCTCGACAGCCCGCAGGTGCTGTTCGCCCATCCCTCGGTCCCGGTGCGCGACGCGGCGGAACTGGCCGAGTACGCCCGCCAGCACCCCGGCACGCTGGGCTTCGCCTCCTCCGGGCCCGGCTCGATCCAGCATCTCGGCATGGAGCTGTGGAAGCTGCGCACCGGGACGGATCTGCGCCATGTCCCCTATCGCGGCACCGGCCAGGCGACGCAGGACCTGCTGAACGGCAAGGTGGCGCTGTTCATGACGACCCCGCCGCCGCTGATGCCCTATGTCGCCGATGGCGCGCTGCGGGCGCTGGCTATCACCTCGGAGGAGCGCCACCCCTCGCTGCCCACGGTGCCCACGCTGATCGAATGCGGCCTGCCGGGCTTCGTGCTGCTGGCCTGGTTCGCCATCTTCGCCCCCGCCGCGACGCCGCCGCCGATCCTGGCGCGTCTGCAGGCAGCGGTCGCCGAGGCGGTGATGGAGCCGGAATTCCACGACCGCGCGGAAAGCCTCGGCGCCATGGTGCGGGTGCTGTCGCCCGCGGCGCTGACCGCCCGCGTGACCCGCGAGCTGGCGAAGTGGCGGGCGGTGGTGCAGGCGGCGGGGATCCGGGGCGGGGAGTGATCGCCCTCCCGTGAACGCTTTATACAAGTTTTGGAAAGTCTGACGTAACGGGTCCCTCGTCAGCGCTATCGTTTCGATCTAAGTTCGTCCTCCCCGCCGCGCCGCCGAATACATTGGGCTGCGCGCCCCATGTCACGACTTCGGGAGAACGCCGTGCAGTACCAGCTGACCGAAGAGGACGATATTGTCGAAGGCACGGATCAGGCCGACACCGTGCTGCCCAATTTCGCGGGCTGGGATGTTTTCGGCTTCGACCGGGTCCGCACCTATGCTGGCGATGACTCAATTAATGTCTGGTCGAACCACCTCTTCATCGATGCCGGCAGCGGCAATGACCGCATCCTGGCCTATGTCGCGGCGCCCTACCCGGGAACCATCAACGAGATCCATGGCGGCAGCGGCAACGACAGCATCGAAATCTCAGGCAAAGCAGCCTTCGCGGTCTTCGGCGACAGTGGCAGCGACCGCATCATCATTACCCCGACCGTCGCCAGGGGGTCGCTAACCATCGATGGCGGCAGCGGCAACGACACCATCGAGCTCATCCAATGGTTCGGTGACGACACCAGCCCGGTCCAGTTCTCCGCCCAGAGCCTGACCTCGGTCGAGAACCTCGTCGCTAGCTGGATCGCCGAGGTGCCGACCGCCTTTCTCAACCAGTTCAAGACCGTTTCGGGCCAGATCATCGTGGCCGATACAGGCCTGCTGCACGGTGTCAACTTCCTCTCCGGCAGCATCTCGGTCCGGGTGGACGGCGCCAATATCGACCTGACCGGCTCGACGGGCGACATCACCGTCGATGCCACCTACTACTCGACAGAATCCGGCACGGTCTATCTGGTCGGCTCCGACCACCTGACCGGCGGTTCCGGCGATGACACGCTGCTGGGCGGCGCCAACCGGGATTTCCTGTCGGGCGGCCTCGGCGACGACGTCCTGGACGGCGGCAGCGGCGAGGATCGGCTGGATGGCGGCGAAGGCAGCGACACCGCCTCCTATCGCAACGCCTCCGCCGCCCTCCGGGTCGACCTGGCCGATCCCTCCCTGAACACAGGGGAAGCGAGAGGTGACGTCTTCATCGCCATCGAGAACCTGACGGGCGGCTCCGGCAACGACCGACTCTATGGCGACGGGGCTGCCAACCGGCTGGATGGCGGCGGCGGCACCAACATCCTGATGGGCCGCGGCGGCGACGACATCCTGCTGTCGAGGGGCTGGAACGACCAGCTTTTCGGCGGCGACGGCGACGATCTCCTGAGCCTTGGAGCACGCGGCACCTATGATGGCGGCGATGGGGTCGACACCCTCGACCTGAGCCGCCTCACGGCGGCGGCCACGGTCAATCTGGGGCTTGCGTCCATCACGGCGGGCGGCAGCAGCTACGGCACCATCGTCTCGATCGAGAATGTCATAGGCACCAGCGCCGCTGACACCCTGATCGGCGATGCGCTCGCCAACCGCCTGCATGGCGGCGCCGGTAACGACCGGATCGAGGGCGGCCTCGGTGACGACATCCTGTTCGGCGGTGACGGCGATGACTTCCTGATCGGTGGCGCCGGCCGCGACGTGCTGGATGGTGGCGCCGGGATCGACACCGTCTCCTACGCCGCCTCCTCGGCCCAGGTGCGCGTCGACCTGGAGAATGACCGGCAGAACAGCGGCGGCGACGCCCATGCCGACAACCTCAATTACATCGAGAACATCATCGGCTCGGCCTTCAACGACAGCCTGCGGGGTGATTCCGGCGCCAATCGGCTGGAGGGCGGCGCCGGCGACGATTCGCTGCGCGGGCGTGGCGGCGACGATGTCCTGATAGGGGGTGCCGGCGGCGACTATCTGCATGGCGGCGACGGCATCGACACTGTCTCCTATGCCGGTGCCACTTCCAAGGTGCGTGCCGACCTGCTGAACGGCAGCCGCAACAATCTGGGCGATGCCGCGGGAGACCGCTTCGTTGAGATCGAGAACCTCATCGGCTCGGCCTTCAACGACAGCCTCCGTGGTGACGACGGCGCCAACAGGATCGAAGGCGGCGCCGGCAGCGACGCGCTCAACGGCCGTGGCGGCAACGACGTCATTGTGGGGGGCGCCGGCGATGACCGCCTGCTCGGCGGCGACGGCGACGACCTGCTGATCGGCGGCGCCGGCAATGATCGCCTCTCCGGCGGCAGCGGCGCCGACATCTTCCGCATGAGCCGCGATCCCGGCACCGACATCGTCGTCGATTTCGAGGATGGCATCGACCGCTTCGACATCAGCGGCTTGGTGCGGAGCTTCGCCGCGCTCTTCATCGACAGCATCGACGCGGATGGCGACGGCGAGGTCGACGACGTGCTCGTCGACATGGGCAGCCGGAACTTCTTTGTGCTGGACACCGCCCGAGATGCCATTGGCGTCAGCGATTTCATTCTCTGATCGGACGGCGGCGGGGAGTGTCCTCGCCGCCCCCTACATCAAGCCTCAGAAAAACAGAGAAAAACCTTCTTCACCGCCACCGTGTTCTCCCAGGCGCAGGGCATGCCGCGCAGGATCAGGAAGCTCTCGCCCGCCTGGAAGGTGGTGGCCACGCCCTCCGGATCGGTGATGGTCACCGCGCCTTCCAGCAGCACCATCAGCTCGTCATGGCCGAAGGCGCTCGGCTGGCGGGCATAGGGGGTGGCGGCCCAGACGCCGAGCTCGAACTGCCCGGTGCTGTCCTCGAAGCTCATGCGCTTGACGCAGTGCGGCGCCGGCGTGGTCAGCAGCGCGGCGGAAGGACCGCCGCAGGGCTCGAGCGGCGCCGCCAGGTCGGGCCGCACCGGGGAGAGTGCCGCGCCGGCCGCCGGCGCCTCGCCGCGATAGGTGATGACCAGCAGCCGGGTGGCCGCGTCATTCCGCCACTGGCCGGCAAGACCACGCGGCAGCAGCACGGTCTCGCCGGGCGCGATGGTCGCGCCGTCCAGCGTCACCGCCCCGGCCTGCACCAGCAGGAAGACATGCCGGTCGAGCGCCGGAAGCCGGCCGTCGAAGGCGTCGAGCGTCGCCTCGGCCACCGCGTAGCCGTGCTCCGGCTGGTCGCGCAGCATCCGCCCGTCCGCCAGCGGCGCCGCCGGCAGCCAGTCCAGCGCGGCGAGCGGCAGGCCCTGCGCCGCCGGCCGGCGGAAATCGAGAAGCGAGGTGGTCAGGCTGGCGCTCACAGGCGGGATCCCCTTGGCAAGGCGCGGTCGTCGGCGGCAGCTTCCCCGAATTCACCGGGCGGCGATAGGGCAGCCGCGCCCGGTTGGCGCCGCTTGACAGGTATTCAGAAGTGTATTCAGTTTTGCGCCCAGCATGACGACCGAGGCCCCGCCCCTTCCCGCGCCACCCGCCGGCCGCTCCGCCGACCGTGTGCACGAGCAGGTCAAAGCCATGGCCGTCACCTACCGGCTGCGGCCGGGCGAGCGGGTCAATGAGGTCGAGCTGGCCCGGGCGCTGGGCGTCAGCCGCACGCCGCTGCGCGAGGCGCTGAACCGCCTCGCCGCCGAGGGCTTCCTGATCGCCACCGCCAATCGCGGCTACAGCGTGCGGCCGCTCGATCCGAAGCGGGTGCTGACCCTCTACGAATACCGCGCGATGCTCGAGGTCGGCGCGCTGCGCCTGGCGGCCGAGCGCGCGACGGAGGCGGAACTCGCCGCCCTGGAAGCCTTCGCCGAGCGCAGCCGCGACGAGCCGGATGACGACATCCAGGCGCTGCGCCTGCTCGCCCTGGACGAGCAGTTCCACGAGCGGCTGGCGCAGCTTTCCGACAATGAGGAGATGCTGCGCTCGCTGCGGTCGCTGAACGAGCGGGTGCGCTTCATCCGCTGGATCGACATGCGCAAGGGCCGCCGCCCGACGACCCAGCAGGAGCATCTGCAGATCGTCCGCCACCTGCGCGCCCGCGACGCCGAGGCGGCGGCGCGGCTGATGACCCGCCACATCACCCGCCGGCTGGAGGAGATCAGCGAGATGATCCGCGCCGGCTTCGCCGAGATCTACACCGACAATGCCCTGGCTGCCCAAGCCTTGGGTGACGTCGCCTGAGAAGGACGAGAAGAATGCGCGCTGTCTTCGTCGATGCCAATGCCACCCTGGGCGCCGTCGCCCAGCGCCTGCACCGCGCGGAGGACATGCCGCTGCAGGTCAATGTCCAGCCCGACATCACCTCGGAGCAGCTGCCGGCGCTGCTCGGCGATGCCGAGATCGCCATCGTCGACCACACCCACCTGCCGACCGACATTGCCAAGGCCTGCAAGGGCCTCAAGCATGTCGTCTTCCTCGGCACCGGCGCCCGCAGCTACATGAACCCCGAGGAGCTGGCGACTCTCGGCATCGAGGTGCATATCATCAAGGGCTATGGCGACACCGCCGTCGCCGAATGTGCCTTCGCGCTGATGTGGGCCGCCGCCAAGGGCTTCGCCCGCATGGATCGCGGGATGCGCGCCGGCCAGTGGCTGCGCACCGATGGCGTGCAGCTGACCGGCAAGACCGTGGGCCTGATCGGCTATGGTGGCATCGCCGCCGAGATGGCGCGCCTCTGCCGCGGTGCCGGCATGACGGTGCAGGCCTGGAACCGCTCGCCGAAGACGGCCGAGGGCGTCACCTTCACCGATCTCGACACGGTGCTGGCGACCAGCGACGTGCTCTCCGTCCACCTGCTGCTGAACGACGAAACGCGCGGCTTCCTCGGCGCCGACAAGCTCGCCAAGGTCAAGGACGGGGCCATCCTGATCAACACCGCCCGCGGCGCCGTGGTCGATGAGGCGGCGATGATCGCGGCGCTGGCCTCCGGCAAGCTGGCCCATGCCGGGCTCGACGTCTTCGACATCGAGCCGATGCCGGCCGGCCATCCGCTGACCCAGGTGGAGAACGTCACCCTCTCGGCGCACTCCGCCTTCCGCACGCCGGAAGCCTCCGACAATCTGTTCGAGGCCGCGCTGCAGCATTGCCGCAGGATCGAAGGCAAGTAAGAAAGGGTGGGGGGAGGTATCCCCCCACGCCCCCTTCTATTTTTGTCGGAAAGAAAAGCCACAGATGACCGATATCAGCAGGCTCGACCAGAACGCCCGTCGCTCCCGCGCGGTCATCCACGGCAACACCATCTATCTCGCCGGCCATACCGCGGATGACCGCAGCCAGGACGTCACCGGCCAGACCAAGCAGGTGCTGGCCAAGATCGACGAGATGCTGGCAGCAAGCGGCAGCGACAAGTCGAAGCTGCTGAACATCACCATCTGGCTGGCCGACATGGCGGATTTTGCCGCGATGAACGCCGTCTATGACGCCTGGGTGGTGCCGGGCCACACGCCGGCCCGCTGCTGCGGGGCGGTAACCCTCGCCCTGCCCGACATCCGCGTCGAGATCATGGCGGTCGCGGCCCGCTGATGCGCCACGTCGCCGTCATCGGCGCCGGCATCGAGGGCGCCGCCAGCGCGCTCGAGCTGCTGCGCGCCGGGCATCGTGTCACCCTGCTCGACCCCGGCGAGCCGGGCGGCGACCAGGCGGCCAGCTTCGGCAATGCCGGCTGGCTCTCCTCCATGTCGGTGATCCCGCCGAGCAGCCCGGGCCTGTGGAAGCAGGTGCCCGGCTTCCTGCGCGATCCGCTCGGGCCGCTGGCGATCCGCTGGTCCTATCTGCCCCGCGTGCTGCCCTGGCTGACCCGCTACCTGCTGGCCGGCTGGACCGAGCCGCGCGTGCTGGCGATCGCGCAGAAGCTGCGGCCGCTGCTCAAGGATTCGCCGCAGCTGCACGCGGCGCTGGCCGCCGAGGCCGGTGTCGCGCATCTGATCGAGCAGCGCGGGCTGATGCACGCCTATCCGTCGCGCGCCGCCTTCGAGCGCGAGGCCATGGGCTGGCGCATCCGCCGCCAGGTCGGCATCAGCTGGACCGAGCTGGAGGCGGAGGCGCTGCACGCGCTGGAGCCGCATCTCGACCCGTCCTACAAATTCGCCGTGCTGATCGAGGAGGCCGGCCGCTGCCTCGATCCCGGCCGCTATGTCGCGGCGCTGGTCGCGCAGGCCGAGCGGCAGGGCGCCACCCGCCGCCGCGTCGCCGCCAGCGGCTTCCGCATCCACGCGCAGCAGCTGCAGGCGGTGGAGCTGGCCGATGGCACCTCGCTCGATTGCGACGCGGCGGTGATCTGCGCCGGCGCGCGGTCGAAGCCGCTGGCGGCGCGCGCCGGCGACTTCGTGCCGCTGGAGACCGAGCGCGGCTACCACGTCATGTTCCACGGCGCCAACAGCGGGCCGCGTCACTCGATCAACCTGTCCAGCGCCAAGATGGTGGTCAACCCGATGCAGGACGGGCTGCGCGCCGCCGGCCAGGTGGAGATCGCCGGGCTGGAGGCGGCGCCGAACTGGCAGCGGGCCGAAATTCTCCGCGACCACCTGCAGAAGAGCTTCCCCGGCCTGCCCAACCCCTATCCGGCCGAGCGCCTCACCACCTGGCTCGGCCACCGGCCCAGCATGCCGGACGGCATGCCCTGCCTCGGCCCGTCCAGCGCCTCGCCCGATATCGTGCTGGCCTTCGGCCATGGCCATGTCGGGCTGGTCGCCGGTCCGCGCACCGGCCGCATCGTCGCCCAGCTGGTCTCCGGCCTGGCGCCGGAGATCGCCATCGACGCCTTCTCGCCGCGCCGCTTCCGCTGAAGCGGCGCGTGGAACTTCCGACCGCACAAAGCGGCGGCGACCAGACACGGATCACGAGGCTCACTCCCCGCAAAGGCTCCGCATGTCCCTGACACGACGTCTTCTCTCCTGGCTGGCCGGGGGCGCCGGGCTGGCGCTCGCCGCCGCCATCCCGCCGGCGGCGGCGCAGTCCACCGGCTCGGCGACGCTGGATGCCATCCGCGCCCGCGGCGCGCTGGTCTGCGGCACCTCGGCCGATCTGCCGGGCTTCGCCATGCTCGACCAGAAGGGCGAGTATACCGGCCTCTATACCGATTTCTGCCGCGCCCTGGCGGCGGCGGCGCTGGGCGATGCCACCAAGGTGCGCTTCGTCACCACCACCTATGCCAACCGCCTGACGGCGCTGCAATCGGGGGAGATCGACATCCTCTCCTCCAACACCACCTGGACGCAGCCGCGCGAGGCGGCGCTCGGGCTGATGTTCACCGGCGTGCTGTTCTATGACGGCCAGGGCTTCCTGGTGTCGAAGAAGCTCGGCGTGAAGTCGATCCGCGAGCTCGACGGCGCCAGCGTCTGCGTGCAGCCCGGCACCACCACCGAGAAGAACCTGGCCGACCATTTCCGCGCCAATGGCATGCGGCTCAACCCCGTCGTCATCGAGAGCGTCGAGGAGATCCGCAACGCCATGATCGCCGGGCGCTGCGATGCCTTCACCGTCGGCACCTCGACGCTGGCCGCCTTCCGTGCCGGGCTGGGCAGCCGCGCCGATGATTTCGTCGTGCTGCCCGAGCTGATCAGCAAGGAGCCGCTCGGCCCCGTGGTGCGCAAGGGCGATGACCGCTTCTTCGACCTGGTGCGCTGGACGCAATACGCCATGACGCTGGCCGAGGAGTTCGGCATCACCCGCCAGAACCTCGCGCAGCGGATGGACGATCCGCAGCCGGACGTGCAACGGCTGCTCGGCCGCAGCGGCGATTTCGGCAAGGACATGGGGGTGAACGCCGCCTGGGCGGCCAACATCATCCGCCAGGTCGGCAATTATGCCGAGATCTGGGACCGCAACGTGGCGCCGATGGGCCTGCCGCGCGGCCGCAACGCGCTCTACACCCAGGGCGGGCTGCACTACGCCCCGCCGATCCGCTGAGACGGGACCGCGACCGATGCAGAACTCCCCGCGCCGTGGCGTGGCCCGTGGCGGCAAGGCGATCTATGGCGCGCCGCTCGGCATCCTGATGCTGGAGGCGCGCTTCCCGCGCATCGCCGGCGACATGGGCAATGGCACCACCTGGCCCTTCCCGGTGCTCTATCGCGTGGTGCGCGGCGCCAGCCCGGAGAAGGTCGTCCTCAACGGCGCCAACGGGCTGCTGCAGGATTTCCTCGACGCGGCGCAGGACCTGGTCAGCCAGGGCGCCGAGGCGATCACCACCAATTGCGGCTTTCTCTCGCTGTTCCAGAAGGAGCTGGCGGCGCATGTCGGCGTGCCGGTGGCGACCAGCAGCCTGATGCAGGTGCCCTGGGTGCAGTCGATGCTGCCGCCCGGCCGCCGGGTCGGCCTGCTGACGGTGAGCGGCGCCACCCTGACCCCGCGCCATCTTGAGGCCGCCGGTGTCCCGCTGGACATCCCGGTCGAGGGCACCGAGCGCGGCCAGGAGTTCTTCCGCGTGCTGATCAGGGCGGAGAAGGACGACATGGATGTCGACCTGGCCGAGCAGGACATCCTCGAGGCCGGCCGCCGGCTGGTCGCCCGGCATCCGGAGGTTGGCGCGATCGTGCTCGAATGCACCAACATGCCCCCCTACGCCGCCGCCCTGCAGCGTGAGCTTGGAATACCTGTCTATGACATCTATTCGATGATCACCTATTTCCACGCCGGCCTGCGCCCGCGGGCTTTCTGAAAGAAATAGAAGGGGGATTCGGGGGAATACTTTCCCCCGATCTTTCTTTTCATGCTTGCCTAGCGTGGTGCCCGGCTTTGGCGCTATGCTCGACGAATCATGCTCGAAATCGTCATCGTTGTGGCGCTGATCCTCCTCAATGGCATCTTTGCCTTGTCGGAGCTTTCGGTGGTGTCGTCGCGTCCGCGGCGCCTGCAGGTCCTGGCCGATGAGGGCCGCCCCGGCGCCCGCGCGGCCCTGGCGCTCCTCGAGGAGCCGGGCCGCTTCCTCTCCACCGTGCAGATCGGCATCACGCTGGTCGGCATCCTGGCCGGCGCCTTCTCGGGCGAGGCGCTGGGCGGCCGGCTGACCGCCTGGCTGCAGGAACAGGGCGTCTCGCCCGGCGTGGCCGGCCCCCTGGGCTTCGGCCTGGTGATCGTCGTCATCACCTATCTCTCCATCGTCATCGGCGAGCTGGTGCCGAAGCGCTTCGCGCTGCGCAGCCCGGAGACCCTGGCCTGCCTGGTCGCCCCCGGCATGCGGCTGCTGGCCCGGGTGGGCACGCCGGTCGCCTGGCTGCTGGACGCCTCGGTCGGGCTGGTCTTCCGCCTGCTGGGCGTCGGCCCGGAGCAGGCCGCGGTGGTGACCGACGAGGAAATCCGCTCGGTGGTCGCCGAGGCCGAGGGCTCGGGCACCATCGAGGCGGCCGAGCGGCACCTGATCGCCGGCGTCATGCGCCTGGGCGACCGCCCGGTGCGCGGCGTCATGACCCCGCGCACCGAGGTCGACTGGCTGGATCTCGCCGCCGGCGAGGAGCGCATCCGCGAGCTGCTGATGACCACCCAGCATTCCCGCCTGCCGGTGGGCGAGGGCAGCACGGATGCCATGCTGGGCGTCGTCCAGACCCGCCAGCTGCTGGCCCAGGTGCTGTCCGGCAAGCCGCTCGACGTCCGCCAGCATGTGCAGCCGGCGCCGGTCATTCCCGACACGGCGGATGCGCTGGACGCGCTCTCGGTGCTGCGCGAGGCGGCGGTGCCGATGGCGCTGGTGCATGACGAATACGGCCATTTCGAGGGTGTGGTGACCCCGGCCGACCTGCTGGAGACCATCGCCGGCGCCTTCCGCGCCGATGCCGACACCGACGAGCCCGCCGCCGTGCAGCGCGAGGACGGCTCCTGGCTGCTGGCCGGCTGGCTGGCGGCCGACGAGATGGCCGAGCACCTGTCGATCCGCCTGCCGGCCGAGCGCGACTACCAGACCCTGGCCGGCTACCTGCTGCAGGCCTTTGGCCGGCTGCCGCGCACCGGCGAGCATATCGAGCTGGACGCCTGGCGCTTCGAGGTGGTCGACCTGGACGGGCACCGCATCGACAAGGTCCTGGCGCAGCCGGCCAAGGCGGCGATCGAGCTGCACCGGGTGGCGCGCGGCCGCTGACCGGCCGCGCCGGGGCTAGAGCGCGATGGCTTGACGTGGAATCACCGAAAAGCCTGAATCGCGCGATCCAACAAAGGGCTAGAGCGGATTGCCTGCGTCCTTCCGCAGGCCATCCGCTCTAGAGCCAGCCGGCCTTCCTGAAGCGGCGGTAGAGGAAGAGAATGGCCCCGGCGATCACCAGCAGCACCGCCGGATAGCCATAGCGCCATTTCAGCTCCGGCATGTTCTCGAAATTCATGCCGTAGAGGCCGGCAATGGCGGTTGGCACCGCCAGGATGGCGGCCCAGGCCGCCAGCTTCCGCGTCGTGTCGTTCTGCTGCATCTGGCCGATCATCAGCCCGGCCTCGAAGGCGAAGGCCAGGCTTTCGCGCAGCGCGGCGAACCATTCCACCAGCCGCTGCGCCCGGTCGGCCACCTCGCCGAAATAGGGCCGCGCCTGGGCGTCGATCGAGGGGCTCTCCACCCGCGACAGCCGCCGGCAGATCTCGGCGAGCGGCGAGATGGCGTTGTGGATGCGCAGCAGGTCGCGCCGCATGCGGTAGAGCCGGCGGATGTCGAGCTGCGTCGCGCCATGCAGCACCAGCCGCTGCTCCATCTGCTCGACGCCGCCCTCCATCGCCGTGGCCACGGCGACGAACTGGTCGGCCAGGAAGTCGAGCAGCTCGGTCGCGATGAAATCCGGGCCGCGCGCCAGCAGCTCGGGCGCCGCTTCCAGCCGCTGGCGCAGCGGCCGGTAGGCACAGAGCGGGCCGCGCCGCAGCGTCAGCAGGAAATCCTCGCCCAGGATCAGCGTCAGTTCGCCGAATTGCGGCAGATGGTCCTCGATGCCGATGGTGATGGCCACCACCAGCATGACGCCCTCGTACTCGATCACCTTGGGGCGGCGATGCGGCAGGGCCAGCTCCTCGACCACCTGCCGGTCGAGGCCGAGCTGGCCGGCCACCTGGTGCAGCAGCGCCGCATCCGGGTCGCGCAGGCCGATCCAGGTCAGCACCCCCGGCTGGCCGAGATGGCTGCCCAGCGCCTCGGGCGGCAGCTCGGCCAGGCGGTGGCCGTCGCGATAGGCGACGGCCGCGGTGATGCCCGGCGGCGGCAGCACGGCAGGGGAATGCGGAAGATCCATAGGGCGGCAGCCTGCGCGGAGGGGGGGCGGAGCCATGGCAGCGGCCGGCCCGGGCGGTCAACGCCACCAGGCCGGCGGGGCTGCAGCCTGTCCGCGAATTAAGCCGGGCCGATCACAATCGGCGCGGAAGGCGGCGCTGGCCATGGATTGGTCAGGAATCCAGGGCCAGATGGGCGCCATGCCCCCCCGCCTGCCCGCCGCTCTTCCCCGTCTCGCCCTTCCCCGGCTCGCCCTTCCCCGGCTCACCCTGCCGCTTCTCGCCGTGCCCCTCCTCGCCCTGTGCTTCGCCAGGCCGGTCCTGGCGCAGGGCGCCGAGGACTGGCCGCGCTGCACCCGCGCCATCGCCGCCGCCGAGCCGGCCTCGGGCATCCCGCCCGGGCTGCTGGGCGCCATCGCCCTGGTCGAGAGCGGCCAGCGCAATCCGGCGACCGGCGCCCCCACCCCCTGGCCCTGGTCCTACAACGTCAATGGCGAGAGCCATTCGCCGCCCAGCAAGGCGGCGGCGGTGGCCGAGGTGGCGGCGCTGCAGGCGCGCGGCATCCGCTCGATCGATGTCGGCTGCATGCAGGTCAATTTGCTGCACCACCCGACCGCCTTCGCCACCCTGGACGAGGCCTTCGACCCGCCGGCCAACCTTCGCTACGCCATCCGCTTCCTGAAGGAGCTGCAGGGACGGACCGGCGACTGGGGCGCGGCCATTGCCCGCTACCATTCCGGCGAGGCGGAGCGCGGCGCCGCCTATCAGCGCCGCGTCACCCTGGCGCGGATGGGGGCGGCCTGGAACAGCGGCGGCGGGGTGCCGCTGCCCGGCAATCTGGCGCGCGATATCTGCGCCCCCGGCCTGACGCCCACCCTGCTGATCGGCGGCCGGGCCGAGGCGCGCCGCTTCCTGACCCCCGAGGCGCGCCGCGCCGGCCGCCCGCCGCCGCTGGTGCGCACCGCGGCGGCACGGCCGCGGATCGCCTGCCTGCGGCCGGCCGGGCGGCGCTGAGCCGCCGGAGCCGCGCGCCGCCTCACCCCTCCGCGAATTGCAGCGCCGCCAGCCGGGCATAGAGGCCGCCCTCGGCCATCAGCGCCTCGTGCCGGCCGGTGGCGACGATGCGGCCCTGGTCGAGCACCACGATGCGATCGGCATTGCGCACGGTGGCCAGCCGGTGCGCCACCACCAGCGTGGTGCGGCCGCGCGACAGCTCGGCCAGCGCCTGCTGCACCAACTGCTCGGAGCGGGCGTCGAGCGCGCTGGTGGCCTCGTCCAGCAGCAGCAGCGCCGGGTCGCGCAGGATGGCGCGGGCGATGGCGATGCGCTGCCGCTGCCCGCCCGAGAGCGTCACCCCCTTGGCGCCGAGATGCGTCGCCATGCCCTGCGGCAGGGCGTCGATGAACTCTTCCGCGGCGGCCGCGCGGGCGGCGGCGCGGATTTCCTCCGCTGTCGCCTCGGGGCGGCCGAAGGCGATGTTGGTGGCGACATCGGCGCTGAAGATCACCGGGTCCTGCGGCACCAGCCCGATCCGCGCCCGCAAGGCCAGCGGGTCCAGCCGGGCGATGTCGACGCCGTCGAACAGGATCCGCCCCGCTTGCGGGTCGTGGAAGCGCAGCAGCAGCTGAAAGATGGTGGTCTTGCCGGCGCCGGAAGGGCCGACGAAGGCCACCGTCTCGCCCGGCTCGATCACCAGGTTCATGCCGGACAAGGCCGACTGTCCCGGCCGCGTCGGATAGCTGAAAGACAGATTGTCGAAGTGCAGGCGGCCCTCGGCGCGGGCCGGCAGCGACAGGGGCTGCGCGGGGGCGGCGATATCCGGCGCCACCGCCAGGATCTCTGCCAGGCGGTCGGCGGCGGCCGCGGCGCGCTGCACCTCGCCCCACAACTCGCTGACCGCCGCCCCCGACGAAGCCAGCATCACCGCGTAGAAGACGAAGGCGGACAGCTCGCCGCCGGTCATCCGCCCGGCCACCACGTCATGGCCGCCGACCCAGAGCGACAGGGTGATGGCGCCGAAGCCGAGCAGGATGACGACCAGGATCAGCGCCGCGCGGCTGAGGATGCGGCGGCGGGCGGCGGCGACCGAGGCCTCGGCGGCGGCGGCGAAGCGCGCCTCGGTGGCGCGTTCCTGGGTGAAGGCCTGCAGGGTGCGCAGTCCGTTCAGGCTTTCCTCGGCCATGGCACCGAGATCGGCGACCCGCTCCTGCGCCAGCTTGGACAGCGCGCGTTCCCGCCGGCCGAACAGGATCAGCGGCCCGACCACCAGCGGCACCACCACGGCGACCAGGGCCGCCAGCTTCGGACTGGTCGCCACCAGCAGGGCGAAGGCGCCGACCGCGGTCAGCGCCGAGCGCAGCCCCATCGAGATGGCGCTGCCGATCAGCGATTGCAGCAGGGCAATGTCGGCGGTCAGCCGCGACAGCAGGTCGCCGGTGCGCGCCGTCTCGTACCAGCCGGGCGAGAGGCGCAGCAGATGGTTGAAGACGGCGCTGCGCAAGTCGGCCGAGACCCGCTCGCCCAGCCAGGTGACCAGGTAGAAGCGCGCCGCGCTGGCCAGGGCCAGACCGGTGATGACGGCGAAGATGGCCAGCGCCGCCTGGTCCAGCACCGCCGCCCCGCCGCCGCCGAAGCCGCCATCGATCAGGTGGCGCAGCCCCTGGCCGAGGCCGAGCGTCAGCCCGGCCGCCGTCAGCAGCGCCGCCGCGGCGCCGAGCGCGCGGGCGCGGTAGGGCCGCAGGAAGGGCAGCAGCAGCCGCAGCGACAGCAGCCCGGCGGGCGGGCGGGCCGGGGCGCTGGAGGAAGGTTCGGACAAGATGGGCGGCACTCCGGCGGGCGCGACCAGGAGCCTGGCCGTGGGGGCTTGGTATCTGGGGCAGGCATGGTCATGCTGCCAGCCATCCCCCGCGTCAAAAGAGGGGTCCTGATGCATTGCCGGAGAAACGCCGAATGACCACCCTGCCCCGCCGCGCCCTGGCCCCGCTGGCCGCCGCGCTGCTCGCCGCCCCCGCGCTGGTGCGCGCCGACACCTTTCCCAGCAAGCCGATCCGCATCGTGGTGCCCTATGCCCCCGGCGGCACCACCGACATCGCCGCCCGCCTGCTGGGCGAGCAGCTGGGCAAGCGCCTGGGCCAGTCGGTGGTGATCGAGAACAAGCCCGGCGCCAACAGCATCATCGGCGCCGGCAGCGTCGCCAGCAGCCCGGGCGACGGCTATTCCCTGGTCATGGTGATCGGCGCGCATGCGGCCAATGCGACGCTGTTCGCCGGCCGGCTGCCCTTCGATCCGGTGAAGGATTTCGCGCCGGTCTCGCATGTGGTCTCGGCGCCGCTGATCCTGGCCGGCAGCGGCAAGTCGTCGGTGAAGTCGGTCGCCGAGCTGCTCGACGCCGCGCGGAAAAATCCGGGCGGGCTGAACTACGGCTCCAGCGGCGTCGGCGCGGCGGCGCACCTGACCATGGAGGATCTGCAGGCGCGCACCGGCACGCGGATGACCCATGTGCCCTATCGCGGCACCCAGCCGGCGCTGCAGGACCTGCTGGCCGGCAATATCGCCGCCATGTTCGACACCTATTCGACGCTGAAGCCGCAGATCGATGCCGGCAGCATCCGCGCGCTCGGCATATCGAGCGCCGCCCGCGCCCGCTTCGCCCCGGCGATCCCGACCTTCGCCGAGGCCGGCATCGCGGATTTCGTCTCCTCCACCTGGTGCCTGCTGCTGGCGCCCGCCGCGACGCCGGCGCCGATCGTGCAGCGTCTGTCGCAGGAAAGCGCCGCCATCGTCCGCGATCCCGCCATGGCGGCGAAGCTGGAGGCGATGGGCTTCGAGGTGGTCGGCAGCGACCCGGCGCAGGCGGCAGGCTTCCTGCAGTCCGAGATCGACCGCTGGGGCAAGGTGATCCGCGCCGCCAATGTCCAGGTGGAATAGGCGCTAGGCCGGGAATTCCGGCAGCGACCGCGCCAGCCGCCGCAGCGCCGCCAGCAGCAGCAGGGCGGCGCGCGGCGGCTGCGCCTGGCGCGGCAGCAGGGCCAGCGCGCTGACCAGCGGCGCCGGCCGCAGCACCAGCCGCGCCACGCCATGGTCGCGCGCCTCCAGCAGCAGGAAGGGATCGGTCACCGCCACGCCGATCCCGCTGCGCGCCATGGCGGCGGCGAGCGAGGATTGCGTCACCTCGAGCGCGATGCGCCGCGGCACCCCGGCCTCGCGAAAGGCCTGCTCCACCAAGTGGCCGAGCGGCAGGCTGCGGCTGAAGGAGATCAGCGGGAAGTCGGCCAGATCGCGCGGGCTGACCACGCCGCGCCCGGCCAGCGGATGGTCGCGCGCCACCACGGCGACCAGGGGGCCGCGCGCCAGCTCGATGCGGCGCAGCTCCGGCTCGCCCACCGGGGTCAGCGCCAGGCCGAGATCCACCCGCTCCCGCTGCACCGCATCGATCACGCCGGGATTGTCCATGGTGTGCACGACCAGCTGCAGCCGTGGCCGGGCGCGGCGCAGCAGCGCCAGCGCTGGCGGCAGCAGGTTGTCGGCGAGCGTCGGCGTGGCGGCGATCTGCACCGAGCCGACGCTGCTGTCGCGCAGGTCTTCCACCAGCCGGTTCAACCGCTCGACCCCCTCGAACACGCGGTCGAGGTCGCCGAGCAGCAGCCGGGTCTCCGGCGTCGGCTGCAGCCGGCCCTGGCGGCGGCGGAACAGCGGGAAGCCGGCGAGCGCCGCGCCGTCGCGCAGCAGCATGCTGACCGCCGGCTGCGAGATGCCGAGCTGCGCCGCCGCCAACGTCACCGAGCCATGCCGGCTGACGGCGCGGATCACCTCATACTGGCGGAAAGAAAGCGGCATCAGCTAAGCTTATACAGAAATAAGTCCTGCACAATTGAGCTTATCTTCGTCGCTGCCTAGCCTCCTCTCAGCGCGCCGCAGAGCGCGCCGCCACAGGAGGAGCCGTCGCGCGGATGAAGATCACCGCCATCGAGAGCCAGGTCGTGTCGCTGCCCTTCGACATGGGCGGGCCGTATCAGCGCTTCGCCGGGCAGCTCTGGGACCGGATGCAGATCCTGCTGGTCCGGGTGGAGACCGAGGACGGTCTGGTCGGCTGGGGCGAGGCCTTCGGCCATGCCGCCATCCCGGCGACGCGGGCGGCGCTCGATTCCATCGTCGCGCCGCTGATGCTGGGGCGTGATTCCGGCGACATCCAGCGGGCCCGGCGCGAGGTGCTGCACGGCACGCATCTGCTCGGCCGCAACGGGCCCTTCACCTATGCCTTCTCCGGCGTCGAGATCGCGCTGTGGGACATCCTCGGCAAGCGCTGCGGCCAGCCGATCTGGCGGCTGCTGGGCGGCTCGGCGCCGGAGAGGCTGCCGGCCTATGCCTCGCTGCTGCATTACGGCGATGACGCGCTGGTCGCGAAGAACTGCGCGGCGGCGGCGGCCGCGGGATACCGGTCGCTGAAGCTGCACGAGGTGACCCGCGCCTCGGTGCTGGCGGCGCAGCAGGCGGCGCCCGGGGCGGCGATCATGCTGGACGTCAATTGCGCCTGGACGCCGCAGCCGGCCGAGCGCATGGCCCGCTCGCTTGCCGATGAAGGGCTGCGCTGGCTGGAGGAACCCGTCTGGCCGCCCGAGGACGCCCAGAGCCTGGCCCGGCTGCGGCAGTTCGGCATCCCGCTGGCGGCCGGCGAGAATGTCGCCGGGCTGTTCGCCTTCAAGGCGCTGATCGAGGCGGATGCCATCGACGTCGCCCAGCCCAGCGTCACCAAGATCGGCGGCATCGGCGAGATGCTGGATGTCATCCGCCTCTGCCGCGCCGAGGGGGTCGAGCTGGTGCCGCACTGCCCCTATTTCGGTCCCGGCTTCATCGCGACCCTGCATGTCGCCGCGGCGATGCTGGAGGAGCCGATGATCGAGGTCCTCTGGCTGGAGATGGAAGCCAACCCCTTCGATCCCTGGGTGCGGGTGAAGGACGGCATGGTCCCGGTGCCGCGCGGCCCCGGCCTGGGCTGCGATCCCGATCCGGCGGTGCTGGCGCGCTATGCCGATGGCGCTGTTGTGCGGAGCGCCCTGTGATGAAGGTCACCGCGGTCGAGACGCGCGTCGTCCAGCTGCCCCTGGAAGAACCCATCGGCAGCGCGCTCGGAGAGATCCGTGGCTTCGGCTGCATCCTGGTCACGCTCCGCACCGACCAGGGCATCTCTGGGGAGAACCTGATCTTCACGCTGAACGACCGGCGCACCGCCGTGCTGCGCGCCATGGTCGATGCCCTGGCCGATGTGATCGTCGGTCATGACGCCAGCATGATCGGCGAATTCTGGGCGCGCGCCTGGAAGGAGATCAACTTCCTCGGCCACAAGGGCGTCAGCGTCGTCGGCATCTCGGCGATCGATGGCGCGCTGTGGGATGCGGCGGGGAAGGCGGCGAACCTGCCGATCCACCGCATGCTGGGCGGCGCGCAGTCGCGCGTGCCGGCCTATCACAGCGGCGGGCTCTGGCTGTCACGCAGCATCCCGGAGCTGGTCGCCGAGGCCGAGGGTTTTCTCAAAGCCGGCTTCACCGCGATGAAGATGCGGCTCGGCCTCGGGCTGGAGGAAGACCTGAAGCGGGTGGCCGCGGTCCGCGCCGCCATCGGCCCGGACATCAAGCTGATGGCCGACGCCAACCAGGGCATGACCGAGGCCGCCGCCATCCGCCTCGGCCGCGGCCTGGAAGAGCACCAGCTGACCTGGTTCGAGGAACCGCTGCCGGCCTGGGATGTCGAGGGCCTGGCCCGCGTCGCCGCCGCGCTCGACACGCCGATCGCCAGCGGCGAGACCGACTATACCCGCTACGGCTTCCGCCGGATGATCGAGCTGCGCTCGGCCGATGTGCTGATGCCCGACCTGCAGCGCGTCGGCGGCGTCAGCGAGTTCATCCGCGTCGGCCATTTGGCCGCGGCGCATGACCTGCCGGTCTCCAGCCACCTCTTCCCCGAGACCAGCGCCCAGCTGCTCGGCGCGCTGAGCAATGCCAGCTTCCTGGAATACATGCCCTGGTTCTCGCCGCTCTACCGCGAGCGGCTGGAATTCAGGGACGGCGCGGTGGTGGTGCCGGACCGGCCCGGCTGGGGCTTCACCTTCGACGAGGACTACATCGCCCGGCTCTAGCCCGGGCGGCACGGCGTGACGGCTTTTTCACGGGCCGGCCCGCCCGGCTTCTGCCTCAATGCCAGGCTTCTGCAGCAATGACGGACCAGGCGCCCGCGGCAAGACGGGGCCGGACCGATGGGAGGAACAGGATGCGCATCACCCGCCGCGATCTCACGCGCGCCACGCTCGCCGGCCTTGCGGCCACGCCGCTCGCCAGGCCGGCCCTGGCGCAGACGGAGGCCATCCGCATCGGCTGGCTGGCCGCCATGACCGGGCCGAGCTCGGCGCCGGCGATCGGCTTCAACCGCGGCGTGCTCTTCGCCGCCAATGCGCTGAACGCCGATGGCGGCGTCAAGGGCCGCAAGATCGAGATCATCACCCGCGACACCCAGGGCGATCCCACCAAGGCGGTGAACGCCACGCAGGAGATGATCAGCCAGGCCAAGGTGCATGCCGTCTGGGGCCCGACCAATTCCGGTGAATCGCTGGCGGTGACGGCGATCATGGCGCGCGCCAAGATGCCCAACATCCACCCCTGCGTGGTCGACCAGCTGATCGACACCAAGCGCTATCCCAACGCCTTCCGCACCGCGCCCTCGAACGGGCAGTGGGATGATGCGGTGCGCGCCTATTGCCTGAACGTGCTGAAGGTGCGGAAGGTCGCGGTGATCGGCGACACCACCGGCTATGGCGTCAGTGCGCTGAAGGCCTCGGTCGCCGCCTTCCAGAAGGACGGTGCCGAGGTGGTCTATCAGGCCAATATCGACGCCACCCAGCCCGACATGACGCCCGACATGCTGCGCGCCCGCAATGCCGGGACAGAGGCGATCATCATCTGGAGCGTCTCCACCGGCATGGAGGCGCGGCTGTTCAACACCCGCGGCAACATGGGCTGGGACGTGCCCTTCGTCGGCCACCCCTCGATGGCCTCGGGCGAGATCGGCCGGCTGCTCAGCCGCCCGTCCAACTGGGACAAGGTCTATGCCATCGGCTACAAGAGCTGCAGCTACGGCGCCGACGGCAACCTGCCGGCGAAGAGCCAGGAGCTGGTCAGCCGGCTGCAGGGCAAGGTGGCGCTGGATGACACGCTGCTTTGGTGGGTGGCGGCCGGCGTCGATGCGGTGAACCTGATCGCCGGCGCGGTGGAGGCGACCGGCTCGTCCTCCAGCGAGGCGATCATCCGCCACTGGAATTCGCTCACGAAGCATGCCGGCTATTTCGGCACCTACAGCTTCACGCCCGACGAGCACAACGGCTATCCCACGGAAGAAGTGGTGATGTCGGCGGCGAACACGGCGAAGCACGGCGCCTTCGCCCTCGCCCCGGGCTACGGCTGAGCGACGGGGGCGCGGGCAGCATGCTGGCCTCCATCCTCGCCTCGGGCCTGGCGGTCGGCGCGATCTATGCGCTGATCGGCATCACCTACAACACCATGTTCGCCACCTCGCGGGTGATGAGCTTCACGGCGGGCCAGCTCGGCATGCTGGGCGGCGTCTTCGGTTCGCTCTTCATCCTGCAGTTCCAGCTGCCGGTGCTGCCCGGGCTGGTGCTGACCCTGCTGGCGGCAGCGGCGATCGGCGTGGTGACCGAATTCGTCGCCGTCCGGCCGGTGCTGAAAAGCCTGGACCAGCATCTCTACGTGCTCTCGACCCTGGCGCTGGCCCTGATGATCCAGCAGGTCACCGCCATCGAATGGAGCACCGAGCCCCGCCCCTTCCCGCGCCTGCTCGAGCTCGGCGCGGCGCATGGGCCGTGGGACCAGAAATACTGGCTGCCGGTGGTCGCCTGCGCGGTGACCATCCTGGGGCTCGAATACCTCTACAAGCACACGCTCGTCGGCCGCGCCTTCGTCGCCGTCGCCGAGGACAATTTCGCCGCCCGCGCGCTCGGCCTGCCCGAGCGCAACCTGCGCGTCGCCAGCTATGCCCTGGCCGGCGCCATCGGCGCGCTGGCCGGCTTCTCCGGCGGCCAGCTTCTCCTGGCCTTCTTCGCCAACGGGCCGCTGCTGAATTTCTACGGCTTCATCCCGGTGGCACTGGGCGGGCTGGGGAACAATCGTGGTGCCGTCATCGGCGGGCTGGCGCTGGGACTGTTCCAGCAGGCGGCCAACTTCACGGTGGGGGGCATCTTCTCCAGCGTTGCGGTCTTCACCCTGTTCATCGTCATCCTGCTGGCGGCGCCGCAAGGCCTGTTCGGCGCAGCGCCGCAGCGGAGGGTGTGATGGACAGCGCCAAGCCTGCCACCGCCGCCTTCGAGCCGCTGCCCGCCCCGCGCGCCGGCCTGCTGCCGCGCGCCGTGCTGCCCTTCCTCGGCATCCTGGTGCTGGCCCTGCTGCTGCCCTTCTCGGGCAACGACTACTGGGCGCTGATCGCGACGCGGGCCGCCATCTACTGGATCCTGGTCGCCGGGCTGAACCTGGTGGTCGGCTTCGCCGGCCAGCTGGCCATCGGCTATGTCTCGCTGCTGACGCTCGGCGCCTATACCGCCAGCGTCCTGGCCAGCGGCAATGTCCTGCCCGAGATCCCGGCCTTCCTGGCGCTGGCGGTCGCGGCTTGCGTCGGCGCGGTCTTCGGCCTGGTGGTCGGGCTGCCGGCGCTGCGGCTGCGCACCTTCTACTTCGCCATGACCACGCTGGGCTTCGCCACCATCGTCACCCAGGTGGCGCTGGCCTGGCAGGATGTGACGGGGGGTGGCATCGGCATCACGGGCCCGGCCATGCCCGCCCCCTTCGACACCGCCTGGTCGTTCTTCTACCTGTGCCTCGGCCTGGCGGCGGTCGTCACCTGGATGACCGGGAACATCGCGCGCAGCCGCTTCGGGCGAGGCCTGATCGCCCTGCGCGACGCCGAGGTCGCGGCCGAGGCCAGCGGCATCTCCAAGCCCGCCCTGCTCATCAGCACCTTCCTCTTCGCCGGTGCCTGCGCCGGTTTCGCCGGCGGGCTCTTCGCCGGGCTGCAGACCTACATCACTCCGGACGCCTTCACCTTCGAGCTGTCGCTGCTGTTCTTCATCGCCGTCCTCATCGGCGGCCGCGGCTCGATCCTGGGGCCGATGCTGGGCACCATCCTGCTGACCCTGCTGCCCGAGATCGCGGCGCCGCTCGCCGCCTGGTCGACCTTCCTCTACGCCTTCCTGCTGCTGGTCATCGTGCTGGCCATGCCGGGCGGCATCGCTTCCCTGCTCGACTTCGCCGGGCGCCGCCCGCTGCCGGCACATCGCGCCATCCTGCCGCGCGCCGCCGCGCTGGAGGCGCTGCTGCCGGCGCGGCCGGATGCGGCGCCGCTCGGCCTGTCGGGCATCGAGCTGCGCTTTGGCGGGGTGCGCGCCATCGACGGCGTCGACCTCGAGGTGCGGCCGGGCCAGGTGCACGGGCTGATCGGCCCGAACGGCTCGGGCAAGACCACCACGCTGAACGTCATCTGCGGCTATTACGAGCCGCAGCAGGGCCGCATGGCGCTCGGCAGCGCGCCGTTGCCGGCCGGCCTGCCGCAGCGGCGCGCCGGGCTCGGCATCGCCCGCACCTTCCAGACGCCGCGCATCATCGGCGAGGCGACGGTGCTGCAGAACGTCATGGTCGGCGGCAGCATCCAGGGTTCCTCCTCCTTCCTGGCCACGCTGCTCGCCTTGCCGAAATCGCGGGCGGAAGAGCGGCGGATCGCCGACCAGGCGCGGCTCGCCTTGGCCGCGGTCGGGCTGGAGGGGCTGGCGGAAGCGCGCGCCGACCGGCTGCAGCACAGCGAGCTGCGCTTCGTCGAGATCGCCCGCGCGCTGATGCTGCGCCCCGCCTTTCTGCTGCTCGACGAGCCCGCCGCCGGGCTGTCGGCCGAGGAGATCCGCCGGCTCGGTGCGCTGATCCAGGCGGTGGCGCGGCAGGGCACCGGCGTGCTGCTGGTCGAGCACCATGCCGACCTGATCTTCGACATCTGCAACCACATCACCGTGCTGAACCTGGGCAAGGTGCTGGCCAGCGGCACCCCGGCCGATATCCGCAGCCACAAGGAGGTGGTCAGTGCCTATCTCGGCGCCTGAATCCCTGCTGGTCGTCGACCGGCTCGAGGCCGGCTACGGCAAGATCGGCGTGCTGCACGGCGTCGAGATGACGATCGCTGCCGGCGAGGTCATCGCCCTGCTCGGCCCGAACGGCGCCGGCAAAACCAGCCTGCTGCGCGCGCTCTCCGGCCTGCTGCCCTGGTCGGGCGGCAGCGCCGCCTTCGCCGGGCGCGACCTGCGCGGCCTTGGGCCACGCGAGGCGGCGCGGCTCGGGCTGGTGCATGTCATCGAGGGGCACCGCGTCTTCACCCAGGTCTCGGTCGCCGACAACCTGCTGCTGGCCGGCTACGACCTGCCGCGCGCCGACCGGATGCGCCGCGTCGAGGAGGCCTTCGCCTTCTTCCCGGAGATCGCGGCGAAACGCGCCGAGAAGGGCGGCGCGCTGTCCGGCGGCCAGCAGCAGATGCTGGCCGTGGCCCAGGGCCTGGTGCGGCAGCCGAAGCTGCTGATGCTCGACGAGCCCTCGGCCGGGCTGTCGCCGGTCCTGGTCGACCGGGTGCTCGGCGTGGTGCGCACCCTGCGCGAGCGTGGCACCGCCGTGCTGCTGGTCGAGCAGCTGATCGAGAAGGCGCTCTCGGTCGCCGACCGCGTCTATGCCCTGGCCCAGGGCCGCATCGTGCTCGAGGCCAGCGCCCGCGAGGCCGACCTGCCGCACCGGCTGGAACGCGCTTACTTCGGCGCCGAGGCCAGGGCGCCGCTCGACGCCTGAGCGGGAACCCGCGTCGCCGCCAGCAGGGCGGCGACGGCGATGACGAAGATGCCCCAGAAGGTCCAGTGCAGCGCGCCGGACAGGGCGGCGGTCACCGCCGGCTCGGCGCGCGCCAGCTCCGGCCGGTCGAGCATCTCGCGGATGCGATCGAAGGAGACGCCGCTGCCGGCGAGGCCAAGGTTCAGCACGCCGCCCAGCACCGTGGCGCCCAGCGTGCTGCCCAGGTTGCGCGAGAAGACGCTGGAGGCGGTGGCCGCGCCCCGCTCGGCCCAGCCGACGCTGCTCTGGATCAGCACGATGGCCGAGGTGGTCAGGAAGCCCATGCCCAGTCCGATCACCAGCGAGCCGCTGCCGGCCAGCAGTGGCGAGCTGGCGGGCGTCAGCAGCAGGAAGGGCACGGCGCCGAGCGGCAGCAGCGCCGCGCCGAACAGCAGCGTGCGGCGCAGGCCGAAGCGCGGGAAGACGCGGCTGGCGACGGTGGCGCCGATCGGCCAGCCCAGCACCATCACCGTCAGCGCGAAGCCGGCGACCAGCGCCGAGCGGCCCATCACCCCCTGCACATACATCGGCAGGAAGGTGGAGAGGCCGATGACGCTCATGCCGCTCAGCAGCGTCGCCAGGTTGGCGGTCGCGATCGGCCGCCGCCGCCACAGCGCGAAGGAGATGATCGGGTCGCGCGCCCGGCGCTGCTGGACGATGAAAGCGGCCGCCGCGACGGCGAAGATCGCGGCCGCCAGCAGCATCGGCGCCAGGGCGCCGTTGCCGAGCTCGGTGACGGCCACCATCAGCGCGGCGATGCCGATGGCGAAGAGGGTGGCGCCGGCGATGTCGACATGGCGCTGGGCGGTGGCCACGCGCTCGTGCAGGAAGGTGACGAACAGCGCCGCCGAGACCAGCCCGACCGGGATGTTGATCCAGAAGATCCAGGCCCAGCTCATGTGCTGGATGATCAGCCCGCCGGCCAGCGGCCCGACAACCGAGGAAAAACCCCAGACGCTGGCCAGGTAGCCCTGCACCTTGGCGCGCTCGGCGCCCGGGTAGAGGTCGCCCACCACGGTCAGGCAGACCGGCTGGATGGCGCCGGCGCCGACGCCCTGCAGCAGGCGGAAGCCGATCAGCGCCGGGATCGACCAGGCCATGCCGCAGAGCGCCGATCCCACCAGGAAGATGGCGATCCCGGCCAGCAGCACCGGCTTGCGGCCGAACAGGTCGGCCAGCTTGCCAAAGACCATGGTCATCGCCGTCTGGCTGAGCAGGAAGCCGGCGAAGACCCAGGAATAGAGGTGCAGGTCGCCCAGCTGTGCCGCGATCTGCGGCATGGCGGTCGAGACGATGGTGGCCTCGACGGCGATCATGAACATGGCGGCGCAGACGGCCGCCAGGATGAGGGGGCGCCGCAGGGCAGGCCGCGCCGGCAATGTCTCGGACATTCTTCTGCGTTAACGGCTTTCGGCCTCGGCGGAAACCGGCGCTCGCCTTGCTTCTGCGCAATCTTTGCGCGCGATTTGGGCATCCCCGGTTCTGCGGCCGCCGATTGCCGCGGATTCAGGCTGGACGCTGACCTGCCCGGTTCGGGAGACTGGGGTCAGCACTCGCCAGGAGCCGCGCATGAGCCAAGCCCCGCCCCGCCTGCTCTCCGGCGCCGAGCTGAAGGCGCTGTCGCAGCGCTCCGACCTGCACGGCGCGCTCCGCCTCGGCCTGCATCTGGCGCTGATCCTCGGCGCCGGCTGGCTGGTCGCGGCCAGCGGGCCCTGGACGCTGCTGCCGGCGATGCTGCTGCTGGGGGTGACGCAGGCGGCCCTTTTCGCCCCGATCCACGAGACCATGCACCTGACCGCCTTCGCCAGCCGGCGCGCCAATGCCGTGGTCGGCTGGCTGGCCGCCTGCCCGTCGCTGCTCAACTGGCATTTCTACATGGCCTTCCACCTGGCGCATCACCGCCACACCCAAGACCCGGAGAAGGACCCGGAGCTGATCATGGCGCCGCCCTCCAGCCTGGATGCCTATCTGTGGCGGGTGATCGCCCTGCCCTATTGGCGCACCCGGCTGCTGACGCTGCGCGACGCCTGGCGCGGCGACCTGTCAGCCCATCCCTACATCCCGGCGCGGGCGGCGCCGAAGATCATCCGGTCGATGCGGGCGATGACGGTCTTCGTGCTGGGCTGCGCCGGCCTGTCGATGCTGCTGGTCGGCTGGTGGGCGCCGCTGGTCTTCTGGATCGGGCCGCAGCTGCTCGGCCAGCCGGTGCTGCGGCTCTACCTGCTGACCGAGCACACGCTCTGCACGCATGACGCCAACGGGCTGACCAACACGCGCACCACCCTGACCAATGCGGCGGTGCGGCTGCTGATGTGGAACATGAGCTACCACACCGAGCACCACCTCTACCCCTCGATCCCCTTCCACCGCCTGCCCGCCGCGCATGGGGCGCTGCGCGACCGGCTGGCGGTGCTGCAGGACGGCTACTGGCGCTGGCATGCCGGATTCATCCGGCTGCTGCGCCAGTCCTGAAGGGGGGCGCCCGACGGATCAGGCGGCCTCGACCTGGCGGTCCAGATGGGCGGCCAGGCCCTCCGGCAGCCGCAGCCTGCCGGCCAGCGCCTCCAGCCAGGCGCGCTCCTCAGGCTGGGTGGTGTCCACCGCCAGGCGCGAGGCGAGGTAGATCTCCGATGCCTGCTCTGGCGTCGCCGCCAGCGCCGCGATCTCGGAGACGCCGGCATTCCCCGCCAGCGCGTCGAAGACGAAGGCCTTGCCCTCGGCGTCCAGCCCCATCTGGCCGACGCGCTCGAAGATCAGGCGGCGCTCCGCCTCGTCGATATGGCCGTCGGCCTTGGCGGCGGCGATCATGGCGCGGATCAGCGACAGCTCGAAAGGCTGGCCGTCCGAGCCCGCCGCCGCGGCCGGCAGGAATTTCTGCGGCACACGCTCGGCCTCCTGCGGCGCGGCCACCGGCGCCTGGGATGGCGCCTTGCCCTGCTGCCAGTTCTCATAGGCGCGCGAGGCCAGGGCGCCCAGCATGGCGGCGCCGCCATGGCTCAGCGCGCCGCCGAGCCGGCCCTTCTTCTTGCCGCCGACCAGCAGGCCCAGCAGGCTGCCGGCGGCGCCGCCCATCGCCAGGCTGCCGACGCCGCCCTGGCCACCCAGGGCGCGCTTCGCCGCCTCCGCCATGCCGCCGCCGGCCGCACCGGCCGGGTTCAGCCAGGGCGAGGCGGCGGGCGAGGCCCCGGCGCCGCCGCCCGAGAATTTCTCCAGCGCCGACGCGGCCCCGCCGGGGCCGAGGAAGCGGTCGAGCAGATGCTTGGCATTGATCATGGAGGACATGTCGGAAGCCTCTCGCCCGGCCGCAAGATGGACGGTTTTTCATATGCGGGGTTTTCAGTCTGCTTCTTCAATGCACGGCACCGGCGCGGCGTTGCCTCAGCGGGCATTCTCCCAGACGCCCAGCCGCTGCCGGCGCGCCGCCGCCTCGGCCCGCTTCAGCTCCGGCGCCGCCTCGGCGGTGGCGCGGCCGCCGCCATTGGACAGCACCAGCTCGGAGAGGTCGCGGCCCTCGACGCGGCAGCGCCAGCTGGCATCGGCCTCGGCCCGGCATTGCGCCGGCCGCCCGGCGATCCATTGCGCCATGGGCTGCAGGAAATCCCCGGCCGAGCCGGCGACGCCGGACAGCCGCACCAGCCGGCCCTCGATCACCAGCGTGCCGGTATCGACCAGGCCGGGCACGCCCTCGATCCGCTCGGCCGGGGTCGCCGCCGCCTCCGGCGGGGCGGTGGCGGCCGAGGGGGCGGCGGCGGTGCGCAGCTTGTCGGCCTCGGCCATGAAATCGTGCCAGATCGCGGCCGGCAGCCCGCCGCCGGAGACATCGGCCATCGGGCTGTTGTCGTCATTGCCGACCCAGACGCCAACCACCGCATCGGCGGTCATGCCGATGAACCAGGCGTCGCGGCTGTCCTGGGTGGTGCCGGTCTTGCCCGCCACCGGCCGGTCCAGCCGTGCGGCGCGGCCGGTGCCGTCGCGCACCGCCGCCAGCATCATGTCCAGCAATCCCTGCTGCACGGCGGCCGGCAGCGGCGGCGTGCCCTCGCGCGCCGTCGGGCGGGTATAGAGGGCGCGGTCGCGGGCGCGTACCTCCTGCACCAGCCAGGGCTCGATGCGCTGCCCGAAGCCGACGCTGCCATAGGCCGCGGTCATCTCCGCCAGGGTCGCGCCGCTGGTGCCCAGCGCCATGCTGGGGTTCAGTCCGATCTCGCCGGTGACACCGAGACGATGCGCGATGGCGGCGACCTGCGGACGCCCGGCAGCCTCCTGCAGCTGCACCGCCACCGTGTTGATGGAATGCGCGAAGGCGTCGCGCAGGGTGACCGGACCGCGGAACCGGCCATTGGCATTGCCCGGCGACCAGTCGCCGATGGTGATCGGCTGGTCCTGCACCACCTGGTCGGGGCGGAAGCCGGCCTCCAGCGCGGCGGCATAGACGAACAGCTTGAACAGCGAGCCGGGCTGGCGGCGCGCCTGGGTGATGCGGCTGAACTGGCTGGCGGCATAGTCGCGCCCCCCCACCGCCGCCAGCACCGCGCCATCGGGGGCCAGCGCCAGCAGCGCCGCCTGGCCGGCCTTCAGCCGGGCACCGTCGCGGTCGAGGCGCGTCGCGATCACCCGCTCGGCCAGGTCCTGCAGCCGCGGGTCGAGGGTGGTGCGCACCATCAGGTCGATCCCGGCCGGCCCGACCAGGCGGCGCGCCTCGGCCTCGGCCCAGTCGGCGAAATAGCCGCGGCCGGGCAGCATCTCGGGCGGCGCCTGCAGCGCCACCGGGGCGGCGCGGGCGGCGGCCACCGCCTCCGGCGTGGCGCCGCCGGTCTCCTGCAACGCGCCCAGCACCAGCCCGGCGCGGGTCTCGGCGCCCTCGCGGTTGCGGATTGGCGACAGGGCAGAGGGGGCGCGCAACAGCCCGGCCAGCAGCGCGGCCTCGGCCAGCGAGACCTCGCCGGCCGGCTTGCCGAAATAGCGGCGCGCGGCAGCGTCCACCCCCACCGCCCCGGCGCCGAAATAGGCGGCGTTCAGGTAGCGGGCGAGGATTTCTTCCTTCGAGAGCTGCCGCTCCAGCCAGACCGAGAGCAGCGCCTCCTGCACCTTGCGGGTCAGGCTGCGCTCCTGGCTCAGCCAGTTCATGCGCGCCAGCTGCTGGGTGATGGTGCTGGCGCCTTCCGGCCGGCGGTCGCCGGTGGCGTTGCGCCAGGCGGCGCGCGCGATGCCGCGCAGGTCGATGCCGCCATGTTCCAGGAAGCGGCGGTCCTCGATGGCGATCACCGCAGTCGCCAGCGGTTGCGGCAGGCTCGCCGCCTGCACCGGCTCGCCGCGCAGCGTGCCGCGCGCGGCAAAGCCGGCACCATCGCGCGCCTCCAGCACCAGCGAGGCGGGGGCGCCGGCGGCGGTCACCACCGGCGGCACCGGGATGCGCAGCAGCGCCCAACCGGCGAAGCCCAGCACCAGCAGACCCGCGCCGGCGGTCACCGCCAGCATCGGCCAGGGGCGCAGCACCATCCGTGCCGCCGCCCTCACGCGCGCCTTCATCGTCACTCGACAGAAATCCCCGCAGCCCCGGACTATGGCTGCGTCAACGCTCGGCGCGGCGGGGCGGTTGCGCGGGGCGCCGGCTCAGCCGGCGAGCGCGGCGTCGAGGAAGTCCAGCCGGTCCTGGCCCCAGAAGATCTCCTCGCCCAGCACGTAGCTCGGCGCGCCGAAGACGCCGCGCGCGAGGGCCTCGGTGCTGTCGGCGGCGCGGCGCTCGGCCCAGCGCGGCTCTTCCGCCAGCGGCAGCAGCGCGGCGGCGTCGAGGCCGAGGCCGGTCGCCAGCTCGGCCAGCACGGCGGCGTCGCCGGTGTCGCGCTCCTCCTGCCACAGCGCCTTGAGGATGGCATGCGCCAGGGCGACGGCCGGCGCCTGGCCCAGCGTCTCGCGCACGGCGATGACCAGATGCGCCGGCAGCGCCTCGCGCGCCGGGAAGAATTTCGGCTGCAGCTGGATCGGGATGCCCAGCCGGTCGCGCCAGCGGCGCAGCTCCATCATCCGGTAGGCCTGGCGCTGCGGCGAGCGTTTCGGCAGCGGCAGCCCGCCGGAGCCGGCGAAGATGGTGCCGAAATCCACCGGGAAGATGCGCAGCGCGGCGCCGTGGCGCGCGACCATGGCCTCCAGCCGGGCGGCGCCCAGATGCGTCCAGGGTGAGTTCAGCGAGACGTAGTAGTCGACGATCTTCGGCATGTCGTTCCTCCGCGGGCGTGCAGTCTGGGCGGCGGGGCGGCTTGGCACAAGCCGGGGCGCGGCCTAGCCTCGGCGCATCACGGGAAGGAAGACCGCGCCATGATCCATGTCATCGCCATCATCACCGCCAAGCCGGGCCAGCGCGAGGCGGTGCTGCGCGAGTTCCGCGCCAACATGCCCGCCGTGCTGGCCGAGGATGGCTGCCTCGAATACGGCCCGGCGGTGGATGCCGAGGGCCTCGGCAACGCGCAGTTCGGCGCCGACAGCTTCGTCGTCGTCGAGAAATGGGCCAGCCCCGCCGCGCTGGCCGCGCATGCCGCCGCGCCGCACATGAAGGCCTATGGCGAGAAGACCAAGGAGATGGTCGCTGACCGTGTCATCCACGTGCTGACGCCCGCCGCCTGACCGGCCCGGCCCGCCTGGCGGCAGGGTTGCTGCCGGGCGGGCCCTGGCGGGCTCGACAGCGCCGGCGAAGCGCCGCAGGCTCGCCGCTCCGCGCACAAGGAGCCGCCGATGCCCGATCCCCTGCCCCCCGGCCCCGTCGCCCGCCGCAAGGGCTTCCTGCAGCGGCCGGACTGCCGGATCTACTACGAGGTCACCGGCGAGGGCCCGGCCCTGGTCTTCGCCCATGGCCTGGGCGGCAATCATCTGTCCTGGTTTCAGCAGGTGGCCGCTTTCAGCGATCGCTATGCCTGCATCAGCTTCAGCCATCGCGGCTTCTTCCCGTCCGAGGCGCCGGCCGGCGGGCCGGACCCGGAGGATTACGCCGGCGACCTCGCCGCGCTGCTGGCGCATCTCGGCGTCGAGAGCTTCGCCATCGTCGGCCAGTCGATGGGCGGATGGACCGCGCTCGGCCATGCGCTGACCGGCGGCGGCATGCGCGCCATGGTGCTGGCGGCGACCAGCGGCCCGGTCGATCCGGCGCAGAGCCCGGCCGCGGCGGCCCTCGCCAGCTGGCAGGCACAGTCCGGTCCGGCGCAGGCCGCAGCCCGCGCGGCCGGGGTGCATCCGGCGCTCGGCGCCCGCGGCGCCCGCGAGCAGCCGGCGGCGCATTTCCTCTACCGCGCCCTCGACGAGCTCAGCGCCACGCTGGACAAGGAGGCGCTGCGCGGCCGGATGATGCGCAGCCGCTGCCTGGCCGCCGAAAGCCTGGCCGGGATCGCGGTGCCGACGCTCTGGCTGACCGGCGCCGAGGACATCGTCTTCCCCTCGCCGGTCGCGCCGGCCCTGGCTGCGATGATGCCCCGCGCCCGGCATCACGATTTCGCCGAGACCGGTCATTCCGCCTATTTCGAGCGGCCCGCCGCCTTCAACGCGGTGCTGCGCGAGTTTCTCGACGAGGTCTTTCCGGGCCGGGACGCGCCGGCGTGAAGGCCGTCTGCGGCCTGCTCGTCGGCCTGGCCCTCGCCGCGGCGCCGGCCTTGGCCGACGGGCGCTTTCCCCAGGGGCTGACGCCGATCGACCAGGCACGCCTTGCCGGCTTCGAGAGCGCGCGCCAAGCGGCCATCGGCGTGGCCCGCAGCGGCGGCGACCCGGCCGATGTCGCGGTGCTGGAGCAGGTCCTGGACGGCGAGGCCACGGCGCAGCCGGCCGCGGCGCTGGCCGGCGACTGGCGGTGCCGGCTGATCCGGCTGGGCGGCATCCTGCCGCTGACCATCTATGGCGATTTCCGCTGCCGCATCACCGATGACGCCGCCGGCCTGCGCCTGCAGAAGCTCACCGGCTCGCAGCGGCTGGCGGGGACGCTGTTCGACACCGGCAGCGCGCGGCTGGGCTATGCCGGGGCGGCGGTGGCCGGCGCCGGGCAGCCGCCGCGCTACGGTGCCGAGCCGGGCAGCAACCAGGTCGGCTATCTCGTGCCGCTGGGGCCGCAGCGGCTGCGGCTGGAAATGCCGGCGGCCGCGCCGACGCGCGACTCCGACTTCGACATCCTGGAGCTGCGGCGCTGAGCCTCAGCCGGCCCGGCGCACCAGCCTGACCATCCCCGCGGCCCGCCTGCCCGCCGGCGCTGGCGGGCGCAGGGCGGCGCCGAGCTGGCTGGCCATCCAGCTGCGGTTGCGGCCTGCCGCCTTCGCCGCATAGAGGGCATTGTCGGCCGCGGCGACCAGCCCCTCGCCCTTGCCGCACAGCATCACCGGCGGCAGCGAGGCGATGCCGATGCTGACGGTGACCACGCCCTGCGCGCTGCCGGCATGCTCCAGCGCCAGTTCGCGCAGGCGCGCCTGGATCAGCTCGGCCACCACCAGGGCGCCCTCCTCCTCGGCGCGCGGCAGCAGCACCGCGAATTCCTCACCGCCATAGCGCACGGCCAGGTCGCCAGGGCGCCGCGCCGCGCCCTGGATGGCCTCGGCGATGACGCGCAGGCCGTCATCGCCCGCCTGGTGGCCATAGACGTCGTTATAGGCCTTGAAGTGATCGACATCGATCATCAGCAGGGCCAGCGGCATCTCGTCGCGCCGGGCAATCTCGGTCTCGCGCGCCAGCGCCATGTCGAAGCGGCGGCGGTTGCCGATGCCGGTCAGGCCATCGAGCAGCGCCAGCTCGCGCAGCCGCGCGACCGAGCGGTGCTGCGTCCGCTCGCGCGACAGGGCCAGCACCATGAAGGCCATGCCCAGGGTGTGCAGCAGC
The DNA here is from genome assembly GCF_037145735.1 of Roseomonas sp. USHLN139. Lineage (NCBI taxonomy): Bacteria > Pseudomonadati > Pseudomonadota > Alphaproteobacteria > Acetobacterales > Roseomonadaceae > Roseomonas > Roseomonas sp. USHLN139. The sequence continues at coordinate 572,215 of NZ_JBBCWY010000002.1, forward strand.
GCCTCCAGCATCATGATCAGCTTGATCTCGCGCCCGCTCAGCCAGACCGCCTCCGGCGTCAGCAGCAGGGCGAGCGCCCGCCCCAGATAGAAGCTGGCATGCAGCACCAGCAGCAGGATGGCGCCCTGGCGGCTGCGGCCAGGCACCGGCTCGAGGCGCCAGAGCTCCCAGGCGGTGGCCAGGGTGTAGAGCGCCCCGCTGACGCAGGCCAGGAACAGCAGCGCCGCCGGATGCCGCTCGCCCAGCAGCAGCGCCGCCGCCAGCCAGAGCCCGGGACCGGCCAGGGCCGGCGCGAGCAGCGGGCGCCGTCCGCCGAACAGCCGGGCAGCGGTCCAGGCGCAGGCGGTGCCGGCGAGGATGACGACATTGCCGGCGAGCTGCGCCGCGCCACCCGGCATCGGCAGGGCCGCCAGCAGGGTGATGCCGGCCGCGCCCAGCAGCATGGCCAGGCCCCAGAGTCCCAGCGAGGCGGAGTCGGAATCCCGCCCCCGCGCCGCCACCAGCACGAGGCCGGAGAAGGCGATGACGACGGCGGTGACGAGGAACAGGGTCGGCGGATGCAGCGCGGAGAGTATCATCGAATAATCTCTAATGCCCCCGAGGAGTGCCTCTGCCGATCCCGCGCCACCTGGGACGGAGACAGCACCTTTGCCGCCGCGTGATCGTCGGGGGCACCGGCGCAACCCGATGCATCGCGCGAAGGCTGCATCGCATCACTAAACAAGCTGGTGAGGGATCGGCCCGTTCCCGCAACCTCCGGGCGGGCGCCAGGGCCTGGCGATCGGCGCCGTCTGGCCCTCCCCGGCGCTGCCCGCTGCCGGAAAACGGAAGGACGCCGCCGCTTTCGGCGCCAGGACCATGACCAGGCGGGCCGCCAGGAAATCGGCCGGTCCCGGCGGCGGGCTGGCCGGCGTGCCGGACAGGGTCAAGCTTCCGGGCCGGCCGGGCCAGACCGTCGGGCCTTGATCGGGCAGGCGGCCGCGCCGATCCTGCGGGCCTTGCCGAGGGGACCTCACGCATGACCGCTTTCGATGCCATCGTGGTGGGGGCCGGCCAGGCCGGTCCCTCGCTGGCCGTCCGCCTGGCCGAGGCAGGCCAGAGCGTGGCCCTGGTGGAGCGCAGCCTGCTCGGCGGCACCTGCGTCAACCGCGGCTGCATGCCGACCAAGGCGCTGGTGGCCAGTGCCCGCGCGGCCCATGTGGCGCGGCGGGCGGCCGATTGGGGCGTCGCCATCGGCGGCGCCGTCACGGCGGAAATGCCGCGGATCACCGCCCGCGCCCAGAAGGTGGCCACCGATGCGCGGGGCAATCTGCAGCGCTGGCTGGCGGGCGTCGACCGGCTGCGGCTGGTGCAGGGCCATGCCCGCTTCACCGCCCCCTTCACGCTGCAGGTCGGCGAGGAGGTGCTGACCGCCCCGCGGATCTTCCTGAATGTCGGCGCGCGGGCGGTGGTGCCGCCGGCCTTCGCGTCGGTGCCGCACCTGACCAGCAGCAGCATCCTGCAGATCACCCATCTGCCGCGGCATCTGCTGGTGGTGGGGGGCAGTTATATCGGGCTGGAATTCGCCCAGGCCTATCGCCGCTTCGGCGCCGAGGTGACGGTGCTGGAACGCGGCCCGAAGCTGCTGCCGCGCGAGGATGACGATGTCTCCGCGGCGATCCGCTCGATCCTCGAGGCCGAGGGGATTGCCGTCCGTTGTGGCGCCGGGGAGATCGCGGCGGCCGCCGACGCCGCCGGCGTCACGCTGCGCTTCGGCGACGGTCAGAGCGTCAACGGGTCGGATCTGCTGGTGGCGGTGGGCCGGCAGCCGAACACCGACGAGCTCGGCCTGGCCCTGGCGGGGATCGCGGTGGACGGGCGCGGCTATATCACCGTCGACGAGCGGCTGCAGACCAATGTCCCCGGCGTCTATGCGCTGGGCGACTGCAACGGGCGCGGCGCCTTCACCCACACCGCCTACAATGATTTCGAGATCGTCGCCGCCAATCTGCTGGATGGCGAGGACCGCCGGGTCAGCGACCGGGTGCAGGGCTATGCGCTCTACATCGATCCGCCGCTGGGGCGGGTGGGGATGACCGAGGCGGCGGCGCGGGCCAGCGGCCTCGACGTGCAGGTCGCGACGCGGCCGATGTCACGCGTCGGCCGCGCGGTGGAGAAGGGTGAGACAGCCGGCTTCATGAAGGTGGTGGCCGAGGCGGGCAGCGGCCGCATCCTGGGCGCCGCCATCCTGGGGGTGGAGGGCGACGAGGCGATCCATGGCCTGCTGGATGCGATGCATGCCGGGGTGCCGCAGCAGGTGTTGCGCTGGGCCGTGCCGATCCACCCGACGGTGTCCGAGCTGATCCCGACCCTGCTGCAGGGCCTGCGCTGATGTCTTTCTGATAAAAATAGAAGGGGGCATGGGGGGATACCTCCCCCCATGCTTCGCTTTCCGGATCAGACGACCTTCTTCGACTTCAGCTCGGCGATCTCCGCCTCGCTGAACCCCACCCCCTTGAGGATGGCGTCGGTGTGCTCGCCGATCGCCGGCGGATGGCTGACCACCGCGCTCGGCGTGCGCGACAGCTGCACCGGCTGGCCGACATACTGCACCGGCCTGCCGTCGCGCTCGAGGGTGCGGGCGATGCCGAGATGCTTCGACTGCACGTCCTCGAAGGCCTGGTCGATCGCGTTGATCGGGCCACACGGCACGCCGGCCTCGTTCAGCGCTTCCACCCATTCGGCGCTGCTGCGCGTCGCGGTGACGGCGCCGATCTCGGCGTTCAGCGCGTCGCGGTTCTTGCTGCGGGCGCTGCCGGAGGCATAGTCCGGGTTGCTCAGCCAGTCGGCGCGGCCGAGCACCTGGGCGGTGCGCTCCCAGATCCGCTGGCCGGAGGCGGCGATGTTGATATGGCCGTCGCTGGTCGGGAAGACGCCGGTCGGGATGCTGGTCGGGTGGTTGTTGCCGGCCTGCTTCGGCACCTCGCCGGCCATCAGCCAGCGGGCGGCCTGGAAGTCCAGCATGAACAGCTGCGCCTCCAGCAGGCTGGTGTGCACCCACTGGCCGCGGCCGCTCTTCTGCCGCTCGAGCAGCGCGATCATGATGCCCTGCGAGCAGAAGATGCCGGCGCAGAGATCGGCGATCGGGATGCCGACGCGCACCGGCCCCTGGCCGGGCAGGCCGGTGATCGACATCAGCCCGCCCATGCCCTGCGCGATCTGGTCGAAGCCCGGGCGCTTGGCATAGGGCCCGTCCTGGCCGAAGCCGGAGATCGAGGCCAGGATGATGCCGGGATTCACCTTCTCCAGCGCGGCATAGTTGATGCCGAGGCGGTCCTTCACGTCGGGGCGGAAGTTCTCGACCACGACATCCGCCTTCTCGACCAGGCGGAGGAACAGCTTCAGCCCCTCCGGGTCCTTCAGGTTCAGCGTCATGCCGCGCTTGTTGCGGTGCAGGTTCTGGAAGTCCGGCCCCTCGCGCGGGCCGCCCATCGGGTCGCCGGCATCGAGCCCCTCGGGCATCTCGATCTTGATCACCTCGGCGCCCCAGTCGGCCAGCTGGCGGACGCAGGTGGGGCCCGAACGGACCCGGGTGAGATCGAGGACGGTGATCCCGGCCAGTGCGCTGGAGGCGCGGGGCGCGGCGGCGGCCTCGGCGGCCGGGGTGGCGAAGGGGCTGTCATTCATTAGGGGCGGTCCTCCTGCTCGGCGGATTCGCTAGCATGTTTCGACAGCAGTGCAAACTGTTGACGATCGACAATCCCGTGTTTCATGCTGGGCGCATGGCCCCTGACCAGCCCCCGGACCTTCCCGCCGAACTGCTGCTGCTGCGCACCCGGTCGCTGACCTCGGTCGCCGCCCAGGAGATCGAGCGGCTGATCGTCAGCGGTGCGATCCCCTCCGGCAGCCGGCTGAACGAGCAGGCGCTGGCCGCCCGCCTCGGCATCAGCCGCGGCCCGGTGCGCGAGGCGGTGCGCGGGCTGGAGCGGCAGGGGCTGGTGGTCACCGTGGTGAACCAGGGCAGCTATGTGCGCAGCCTGAGCGCCGAGGAGGCGCTGGAGCTCTACGACCTGCGCGCCCTGCTGACCGGCCAGGCCTGCGAGCGGTTGGCGGCGGCGCCGCCGGCCGGCACGCTGCCGCGGCTGTCGGCGCTGGTGGCGCAGATGGACGCCGCGGCGGCGGCCGATGACGCGCCCGGCTACTACGCGCTGAACCTCGACTTCCACGCGGCGCTGCTGGCGCTCGGCGCCGGACCGCGGGCGCAGCGGATCTATGACGACCTGGGCAAGGAGCTGAACCTGTTCCGCCGCCGCGCGCTGGTGCAGCCGGAGAAGATGCGCGAGAGCAATGCCGAGCATGCCGCCATCCTCGACGCCATCCGCGCGGGTGACCCGGTGGCGGCCCGGGCGGCGGCCGAGGCGCATGTGCAGGGCGGCAAGCGGCGTTTCGCCGCCAGCCAGCTCCCGGCGGCCGGAACCCCCTTGTGAAGGCGCTATCGGCCTCCCACCTCCCGGGCATCCGAAACAAACTGAAAGGAGGTGATCCAGTGTCTCATTGCTCGACGTCGGCGTCCGTTGCCGATCGCTGGGTCGCTGGCCTCTCCACGGGGCCGGCGCGCTGAACGACAGCAGGCGGCAGGGCGACTGACGCCCGCCGACGACAATGCGGGGCGCCAGGCTGGTTCAGCCTGGCGCCCTTTTTCGTGCTGGGGTGACAGAAGCGAGTGTCGCCTCAGGCGCTGGCGGCGTCCAGCTCAGCGATGTCCGCCGCCGCGAGCGACAGCCGCGCCGCCTTCGCCAGGCTGTCGAGCTGCGCCAGGCTGGTGGCGCTGGCGATCGGCGCGGTGACGCCCTCGCGCGCGATCAGCCAGGCCAGCGCGACCTCGGCCGGGGTGGCGGAGGTCCGCCCGGCCACCGCGTCGAGCGCCGCCAGGATCCGCTCGCCGCGCGGGTTCATGTACTTCTCCATGCCGCTGCCACGCTTGCTCTTGGAGAAGTCGGCGGCCGAGCGGTACTTGCCCGACAGGAAGCCGGAGGCCAGGCTGAAATAGGTGATGACGCCAAGCCCCTCGCGGATCGCCAGGTCGCGCAGCGGGCCGTCGAAGCTGCCGCGGTCATAGAGGTTGTAGTGCGGCTGCAGCGTCTCGTAGCGCGGCAGCTTCTTGTCAGCCGCCACCTTGAGGGATTCCTCAAGCTGCACCGCGTCCAGGTTGGAGCAGCCGATGGCGCGCACCTTGCCGGCCTTCAGCAGGCCCTCATAGGCGCGCAGCGTCTCCTCGTAGCCGGTGCGCGGATCGGGCCAGTGCGACTGGTAGAGGTCGATCACCTCGACCTGCAGGCGCCGCAGCGAATCCTCGACGGCACGGGTGATCCAGCCGGCCGAGAGGTCGCGATGCCCCTGCCCCATGTCGGAGCCGACCTTGGTCAGGATCAGCACCTTCTCGCGCTTGCCGGGATTCTTCTTCAGCCAGTTGCCGATGATGGTCTCCGACTCGCCGCCCTTGTTGCCGGGCGCCCAGGCGGAATAGACATCGGCGGTGTCGATGGCGTCGAAGCCGGCATCGACGAAGCCGTCCAGCAGATCGAAGCTGGTCTTCTCGTCGACCGTCCAGCCGAAGACATTGCCGCCGAAGACCAGGGGGGCAATCTCCAGGCCGGTGCGGCCGAGGGGTCGCTTCTGCATCGGGTCTCTTCCTGTGTCGCTGCCCGCCAGGCGGGCCGGGCGGCCATCCTGCGCGTCAATGCCGCGGCTGGGAAGCCGGGCGGTCAGCGGTGATAGCCGTCATAATCATCCTCCTCGGCCGGCGGCGGCGGCGGGCGCGGCGGGCGGCCGATCCACAGCATCAGCAGCCAGGCGATCAGCGCCGGCACCGCGAAGCCGAGGGCGCGTTCCTGCCACGGCACGGCGAGGCCGCGATCGGCCTGGGTCACGCTGAGCCAGGTGTTGGCGGTGAGCATGACGCCCCAGAGCAGGATGAAGACGCGCAGCGCCGGCACCACACCGCCGGAGATCCCGCCGATCAGCGCGACCATCCCGAGCAGCACGAAGCCGCCCATCACCGTCAGCATGGCCTTGTCGTCACGCCGCTACTGTCCCGCTCTCGTCCGGCCCTGCGCCGCACGTCACCCTCATCGCGGCACGCGGGGAACCTCGAGGGGCCGGCGGGGACGCCGCCCTCAGCGCGTCAGAGCGGCAGGCCCTTCACCGAGGCCAGCGCCGCCATCACCCCGCGCAGCTCCGCCAGGCCGCGCATGCGGCCGATCGCGGGATAGCCCGGGAAGGTCGGCTTGCCAACATCATCGAGCAATTCGTGACCATGGTCGGGCCGGAAGGGAATGCGCCACTCGGCCTGGCCGGCCTCCCGGCGGCGCTGCTGCTCGACCAGCAGCGCCTCGACCACGGCGACCATGTCGACATCGCCGCCGAGATGGTCGGCTTCCATGAAGGAACCATCCGGCTCCTTGGCCACATTGCGCAGATGGGCGAATTTGACGCGATGCGCGAAGCGGCGGGCGATAGGTCCCGGTCACGGCGGCGGCGAAGCGTAGCGTGTCCGCCAGATCCTCGCCGAAGATCGCTGTCAGCGTCAGCAGCGCCGCGATGCGGTCGGCCGGGTCGTCGCCGGCGGCATCGAGCCTGGCGCGCAGCGCGGCCGCCATCGGGTCACGCAGCGCGATCGGCGCGCCGGCCTCGTCGACGCCGTCCAGATGGCGCGCCCAGGCGGCGATGGCCAGGGCATGGGCCGGGATCGGCAGGCCGGCCGCCCGCCGGTCGAGCACCGCGGCCGGATCCTCTGGCGCCACCAGCACGCCCAGCAAGACGCCGACGAGGCGCGCCCGCTCGCCCCCGGGCCGCGTTCCAGCGCGGTGTAGAGGCCGTCCTGCGGCGCCAGCCGGTCGCGCTGCTCCGGCCGTTGCAGCGAGACGCCGAAAATGCCCCAGTCGCCGCCCTGCCGGTTCAGCACATCCTCGGTGAAGAGCGCGCCATGCGCGCGAAAGAAGGCGCCGAGACCGAGATGCAGGATCGCCGGCCGCAGCGCCGCGCGGTCATAGGCCGGCCGCGCCGCCTCGCACGACAGCGAGCGGGCCGTCAGGCTGGCGGAGGACAGGCACGGCCGCGGCATGCTGGCTTCCTTGGATCCGCGCCGGGATACTCGTAGACGGCCGGACGGGACCAAGCGGCGCGGGCTGTGCGGATTCTGTCACGGTCGAAGCGGATCTCCGTGACCGTCTCGAGGGCGCAGAGGAAGGCAGCGCGGAGTGGTTCCGACGGCGGCGGGCACCGGCAGGATGATGGCGAGCGATCTGGCCGGCCTGCCAACGGCACGTAACGAGCCGCAGGCTCGCTCGCTCGGACCTCCGCGAACAGGTCGGTGTCTTCGGCGCCCTTGGTGCCTCGGCGGGTCATGGTTGCCCCTGTTCCAGCCTGCCGTGGCGAGCAACGGGTGATCGCCGGCGTGCTGCATGGCGAGCGTCGGGCTGGAACGGCGCAGTCGCCGGGGCCGAAGCGCCTGCCGCCCTGCCGGCCGAGGCTTCGCAAGCCGTGGTCGTGCATGGCGGACGGCGATCCCGTAAGCTGCCAGGCCGGAGGGTGCGCCAGCGTCCACGGTCGCGCCCCTTCTCGCCACGGACGCGGCCCAGCCGGACAGGGCGGAGCGGAGTTGAACGGGTGAACCATCGCCAGCTCGAGGTCTTCAACGCTGTCATGATCAGCGGATCAGCGTCGCGGGCGGCGGAGCTGCTGCAGGTCACCCAGCCCGCCGTCAGCCGCGCCATTGCGGACCTCGAGACGGCGGTCGGCTTCTCCCTGTTCGACCGGGTGCGCAACCGCCTGGTTCCCACGCCGGAAGGCCAGCTGTTCTTCGCCGATGTCCGCTCCAGCTTTATCGGCCTCGACCGACTGCGCACCGCGGCGGCCCGCATCCGCGACTTCGGCTCCGGCACCATCCGCATCGCCAGCCTCGCCGCCTACGGCAACACGGTGGTGCCGCGCGCCATCCGGATCTTCCGCGACCGGCATCCCGACATCGCCATCACCTTCCAGATCGCCATGTCGGCGCAGGTGCGCGAGCTGGTGGTGAACGGCAACTTCAGCATCGGGCTGGCCGCGGACGAGGTCGACCTTGCCGGCGTGGAGCATCGGGTCTTCTCCAGCGGCCGCGCCTGCTGCGTCATGCCGCCGGGCCATCCGCTGGCGGCCAAGCCGGTGATCCGCCCGGCCGACCTGGACGGCGTGCCGTTCATCGCCCTCTCGGCCGAGGACCGCGCCCGGGCGCGCTTCAACGCGGTGCTCGACGCGGCCGGTTCGCGGCCGAAGATCGTCGTGGAGACGCCCTTCGCCGCGACCGTCTGCGCCCTCGCCCTGGAGGGCATCGGCATCGGCCTGGCCCAGGCCGTTGCCGCGGAGGGCTTCGCCGAACGCGGCCTGGTGATGCGGCCCTTCGAACCCGAGGTCTACTTCAAGACCTACCTGTTGTTCCGCCCGGACACGCAGAAGTCGATGCTGGTCAAGGATTTCGTCGCCGCCCTGCTGGCGGCGCGCGACCGCGGGCCCGGCCAGGCCGGGCCGCAGCCGCGCCCGCTGGCCGGGCGGGCGCGCTAGGTCCGCCGGTCACCCTGCCACGGCCGGCAGCGGGCTCAGGCGGGGATTTCGGCGCCCAGGGGAACGAGCGCGGCGAGCAGGCCTTCCAGATCGGCCCAGAGGTCGTCCTCCTGCTCCAGGCCGATACTGATGCGCAGGACCGTCCCGGCATGGGTCCAGGGATTCACCGTCCGCTCGCCCTTCACCAACATGGGCGCGATCAGGCTGCGCGTGCCGCCCCAGGAGGCGCCGATGGCGAAGACCTGCATCGCCGTCAGCGCCGGGTTGAGCCCGGTCTCGGCGCCCGGCTTCAGCACGATGCTGAACACCCCGCCCGAACCCTTGATGTCGCGCGCCCAGAAGGCGTGGCCCGGGCAGGATGGCAGGCAGGGATGCAGCACCCGGTCGACCAGCGGATGCTGCTGCAGGCGCCGGGCGAAGGATTCGGAGACCCGGCCGACATGTGCCAGGCGGAGGCCCATGGTCTCGATGCCCCGCAGCGCCAGCGCCACCTCGTCCGGGGAGACGCCGATGCCGAGGCTGCGCAGCACCTCCTTCATGCGCTGGCGCAGATCCATGTCCTTGACGGTGATGGAGCCGAGCAGCAGGTCGGAATGGCCGCCGACATATTTGGTCAGCGCTTCCGCCGCGAAGTCGCAGCCATGGTCCAGCGGCTTGAACAGCAGCGGCGTGCACCAGGTGTTGTCGCAGCCGACCAGAACGCCACGGGCCTTGGCCGCGCCGACGATGGCGGGGATATCCTGCACCTCCATGGTGCCGGAGCCGGGGGATTCGACCCAGACCAGCCGGGTGCGGTCCTGGATCAGCCCGGCGATCCCGGCGCCGATCAGCGGGTCGTAGAGGGTGTAGTCGATGCCGCGCGGCGCCAGGTAGTCGCGGCAGACGTTGCGGACCGGGCCATAGGCGCTGTCCGGCACCAGGACGTGGTCGCCGGGCAGCAGGAAGGTCAGGAACACCAGGGCCACCGCCATCTGGCCGGACGGCACCAGCACAGTGCGGACACCATTGTGCAGCGCCGTCAGCTGCGCTTCCAGGGTGCGCGTGGTCGGCGTGCCGTGCAGCCCGTAGGTGTAGCCGTCGAAACCGCGCTGGCTGCGCGCCGCGAAGCTTTCCCCGTCCTGGTAGATGATGGTGGAGGCGCGGTAGGTCGGCACCGCCAGGCTGCGGAAACCCTCCTGGGACACCTCGGGGTGCTGAACGCAGCGGGTCAGGTCGTGCATGGGTTCTCTCGGATCAGCGCGTGAAGAGGGCCACGAGGCGGCGGGCGAGGTCAGCGGACAGGCGGCGCGTAGTGCAGCCCGCCCTGGGTCCAGAGGCGGTTGTGGCCACGGGGCACCCCCAGCGGGGCGATGGTGCGGTCCCACACCTCGGCGTAGCTGCCGACCTGCAGGATCACGTGGAAGGCCCAGCGGTTGTCCAGCCCCATGCTGCGCCCGAGATCGCCATCCACGCCGAGCAGGCGCCGGATGTCGGGGTTCGCGCTGGCCAGGGAGGCCTCGACATTCGCACGGGTCAGTTCCAGCTCCTCCGCGGCCAGCATCGCGAAATGCGTCCAGCGGACGATGTCGAACCACTTGTCGTCGCCCTTGCGCACCAGCGGGCCGAGCGGCTCCTTGCTGATCACCTCGGGCAGCAGCGTGTAGCTCTCCGCCGCCTGGCCCTCGCCGAAGCGGAAGGAGGCCAGCGCGGAGGCGTCGGTGGAATAGCTGTCGCAGCGCCCGTTGCGGAAGACGGCGCGCAGCTCGGTCACGTTGTCGATCAGGACGGGGGTGAAGCGCATGTTGTTGCGCCGGAAGTAGTCGGTGACGGCGAGCTCGGTCGTCGTCCCCGGCAGGATGCAGATGGTCGCGCCGTTCAGATCGCTGGCGGAGCGGACGCCCGACGCGCTGTGCACCATGAAGGCGGTGCCGTCGTAGAAGGTGATGCCCGCGAAGAGCAGGCCGAGGCTGGCCTCGCGCCCCAGGGACCAGGTCGCCGTGCGCACCAGCAGGTCGATCTCGCCCGATTGCAGGGCGGTGAAGCGGTTGGTGGAGGTCAGCGTGACGAACCTGACCTTCCTGGCGTCGCCCAGCGTGGCGGCGGCCACGGCGCGGCAGAAATCCGCCTCGCTGCCCTGGATCTCGCCGCGGCTGTCGGCGAAGGCGAAGCCCGGATTGGTGCCGGACACGCCGCAGGCCAGCGTGCCCCGCGCCCGGATGGCGTCCAGCGTGGGCGAGCCCGAGCCCTGCGCCCAGGCGCCCGTGGCGAGCAGCGTGGCAGCCAGACACGACAACATGGTCCTGAGCATGGGCGGGTTCCTGCAGGGGATGCGGTTGCCCGACCGTGGCGCAGGCCGACCCTTCCTGGGAACTGACCGCTGGCATTGACTTGATGACCAAATGTTATGGCTTCTGGTCGCCGGGGGGATGCGCAGGACCGGCTCGCGGTGGCCATCACGTCTTTGAGCCCACCGTACTGGCGACCGCCGGGACAGGGAGAGCCAGCAGGGACCCAATCGGCCGCCGATGGCGGTGTCCTTTCTCAGCCATGACGTTTCTCGGTTGTTGCTGGCCCCTTTGCCGGGCCTGGGTCGCGCGCGTTCGCTGCCGCGCTCGACCGGCAAGGCCGGCAACCCCGCCCTCGGCGGTGCCAAAGGGCTCATTGACGCCCCAGGCGCCGCTGCCCGATGTCGCGGGGCCGCGCGGGCACCGCCTGCGCGAGGTGCTCAGCGGCCTGCGCTACGGCGTGAGGACCGGTGCGCCCTCCCCTGCCGCCTGGCGGCGGCGCAGCAGGTAGCGGTGACGGCCGTCCAGGACCAGCACGCCGGCGCCATTGTGCACCGTGCTGCGAAGACCCAGCACGCCCGTGCTGCGGTTCGGCGTCAGCTCGTCGACCTCCAGCACTGGATAGAGCGTGTCGCCGGCGAAGACCGGATGCAGGAAGCGGCTGGACTGCTCCAGGAAGGCCTTCAGCGACTCCTCGACCAGGTGCGGGAACAGCCCCGCCCCCGCCGCCGTCTGGATCGCCACCTGGTAGCCGTGCGCCAGCAGGTCCGGCATGCCGCGTGCCCGGCAGTATTCGCGGTTGTAGTGGACCGGATGATTGTCGCCGCTGGCTGCCTGGAAGGCGAGGAAGACGGCCTCGGTCATCGTCCGGCTGGGCAGGCAGAAGCGCTCGCCGATGCGGAAATCCTCGAACCAGCGTTGCTCGGCCACCAGGCGATGCGCACGGGGATCGAAGTTCTGGCTGTCTGCCATGTCGGACTCCTGGTGAGCGGGGGTCATACGCGGCGGATCGCCGCCTCCGGCGCCAGCTTGGACCCGGCCTGGCTTCTGGCGAGCCGGAAATCGGTTGCGCTCGGCATCCGGCATGACACAGGGCCGGCCGCCCGCTGCCCCAAACCCTCGTTGACAGAGGTTCAGACCCGCCCGTAGCCTGCGCCACATGGGCAACCTTGGTCTCCGCACCGCCGACCGACGCCGTCGCTGCTTCCCGGCGGCGGCTTCCATGGCTGCGTGCAGACCCGCTCCTCGACCGGTGAGATCCGCGCCCTAGCGGTCCCTCCCCGAGGCGGCATCAGCCCGTATCCCCGAACCCCCGCAGCCCCCGGCTCCGGGGGTTTTTCTTTGCCCGATCCCCTGGAAGGAATTCGCCATGAGCATGCGCGTCGGCATCGTCGGAATCAGTGGCTTTGGCGGCGGCGAGGCGTTGCGCCTGATCGCCGGCCACCCGTCTTTCGATCTGGTCTATGCCGCCGGCGAGGGCAGCGCCGGCAGCCGGCTGGGCGACCGCTTCCCCGGCCTGCCCGCCCGGCTGGCCGGGCTGGTGATCGAGAAATGGGACCCCGCGCAACTGCCGCAGCTCGATCTGCTGTTCGCCTCGCTGCCCACCGGCAGTTCGGCGGCGGCGCTGGCGCGGGTGCCGCGCGCGGTGAAGATCGTCGATATCGGCGGCGACCATCGCGACGCCGAGGGCTGGACCTATGGCCTGGCCGATGTCTGGCCGGACCGCATCGAGGGCCAGAGCCGCGTCGCCAATCCGGGCTGCTTCCCCGCGGCGGTGCTGACCGCCTTGGCGCCCCTCCTGGCCGAGCGGCTGATCGTGCCGGGCGACATCATCGTTGACGCCAAGACCGGCATCTCCGGCGCCGGCCGGGGCGGCGGCGACAGCCGCTTCGGCTATGCCGAGAGCAACGAGAACCTGGTGCCCTACGGCCTGCTCACGCATGTCCACATGCCGGAGATGGCCCGGACGATCGAGCGGCTGAGCGGCGGCAGCGCGGCCGGGCTGGTGTTCACGCCGCATCTGGTGCCGATGACGCGTGGCGTGCTGGCCACCATCTACGCCCGCGGCCGCGCCAGCACGGAACAATGCCTCGACGCCGCGCGGCGCTTCTACGCCGGGCGGGCCTTCGTCCGCGTGACCGACCGGCCGCCGCAGACCAAATGGGCGAGCGGCTCGAACCTCGCCTTCGTCAGCTATGCGGCCGATCCGGCACGCAACCTGGTGATCGCGATGGGCGTGGTCGACAATCTCGGCAAGGGCGCGGCCGGCCAGGCGGTGCAGAATGCCAACCTGATCTGCGGCCTGACGGAGACCGCCGGGCTGGAAGGCCTGCCCGTCTGGCCGTGAGCGCGGCCGGGCCGGCGCGCAGGCAGGGCATCGCGCCGGCTCAGCCTGCCTCCGCCCGCGCCTCCTCGACCAGCCAGTCGCGCAGCGCGGCGAGGCCGGCATCGGCCTGGCGGCCGGGCGCGTGCAGCAGCGTGAAGGCCCGGCTGGTCGGTCGGATGAAGGGATGCAGGGCGACCACCCGGCCGGCGGCGAGATCGGCGCGGACCAGCGCCTGGATCGCCAGCGCCACGCCCAGCCCCTCGGCGGCGGCATCGACGGCCAGGGCGATGCTCTCGAAGGACAGGCCGGCGCGGGGATCGACGCCCGCCACACCGGCCGCGGCCAGCCAGCGGGCCCAGTCGTCCGGGCGCTGGCGCGAATGCAGCAGCGTCGCGCGCCGCCAGTCGAAGCCGCGGGCCATCGCCGGCGAGCAGACCGGCATCATCGCGATCGGCACCAGCGGCTGCAACGCCAGGCCCGGACGGGGCCTGGCATCGCTGACCGCGATGACCGCATCGAAGGCGCCCGGCACCAGGGCCAGCGGATCGGTGCTGGTCTGCAGCTCGATGTCCAGCGCCGGATGGCGCTCGCGCAGCCGGTGCCAGCGCGGGATCAGCCAGCGGCTGGCGAAGAGGGCATAGACCCCAAGCGTCAGGCGGCGCGGCGCCAGCAGGCGCAGGCTGCCGACCCCGGCGGCAATGCGGTCGAAGCCCTCGCGGGCGGCGGCGGCGAGCGCCGCCCCGGCCGGCGTCAGCGTCAGGCCGGTGGCGCCGCGCAGGAACAGCGCGAGGCCGAGTTCCGCCTCCAGCTGGCGGACGCCGCGGCTGACGGCGCCCGGCGTCACCGCCAGCTCGGCCGCCGCGCGGGTGACGCTGAGGTGCCGGGCGGCGGCCTCGAAGCTGCGCAGGGATGCGAGGGAGGGGAGACGTCGGTAGCTCATCGCCTTGAGCCTAGCTCAACACCCCCGGCAAACAAATCGATTGGCAGACGGGCCGCCGGCGCGGAGCTTCCGGGTCGAAAAAACGCTCCAGGAGGAACCGCCGATGCATGTCCGACCGCCCGGCCCGCCCTCGGGCGCGGCCGCGATCCCCGACAGCCAGGGACTGAACCTCTGGCGCGCCGACCCCGAGCTGGCCCGCCTGGCCCGCCTCTACCTTCCCGCCGGACTGGCCGCGCATCTGGCGCCGCATCTCGACCGGCTGGGTGCCCTGGCGGGCGGCGAGCTCGACGCCCTGGCGGCACAGGCCGACCGCAACCCGCCCGTCCTGCGGCCCCGCAGCCGCCGCGGCGAGGACCGGCAGTCGATCGACTACCATCCGGCCTATCGCAGCATGGAGCGGCTGGCCTTCGGCGAGTTCGGGCTGGCCGCGCTGTCGCATCGCGGCGGCGTGCTGGGCTGGGCGGCGCCGATGCCGCCGGCGGCCAAGTACCTGCTGACCTATCTCTTCGTACAGGCCGAGTTCGGCCTGTGCTGCCCGGTCAGCATGACCGACAGCCTGACCCGGACGCTGCGGAAATTCGGCGATCCGGCGCTGGTGGCGCGCTACCTGCCGGCGCTGGCCAGCCAGGACCTGGACGCGCTGCACCAGGGCGCGATGTTCATGACCGAGCAGGGGGCGGGCTCCGACATCGCGGCGACGGTGGTGACGGCGACGCCGCGCGAGGACGGCACCTGGTCCCTGCAGGGCGACAAGTGGTTCTGCTCCAACCCCGATGCCGGGCTGGCCATGGTGCTGGCGCGGCGCGAGGGCGGCCCGCCCGGGCTGAAGGGTGTCTCCCTCTTCCTGCTGCCGCGCGTCCTGCCGGACGGTACGCCGAACCACCACCGCATCGTGCGGCTGAAAGAGAAGCTGGGCACGCGGTCGATGGCCTCGGGCGAGGTGACGATGAACGGCGCCCTCGCCTGGCTGGTCGGCGCGCCCGAGGCCGGCTTCCGCCAGATGGCCGACATGGTGAACAATTCCCGCCTGTCGAACGGCGTGCGCGCCGCGGGGATGATGCGGCGCGCCACCACCGAGGCGCTGTTCATCGCGCATCGCCGCACCGCCTTCGGCAGGCGCCTGGTCGAGATGCCCTTGATGCAGCGGCAGCTGGCGAAAATGCTGGTGCCCACCGAGCAGGCGCGCAGCATGGTGCTGCAGACCGCCGAGGCGCTGCGCCGCGCCGATGCCGGCGAGGAGGGCGCCTATGCGCTGCTGCGCATCCTGACGCCGCTGCTGAAGTTCCGCGCCTGCCGCGACGCGCGGCGCGTCACCGGCGACGCCATGGAGGTGCGCGGCGGCTGCGGCTACATCGAGGAATGGTCCGACGCGCGGCTGCTGCGCGACAGCCATCTCGGCAGCATCTGGGAAGGCACCAGCAACATCGTGGCGCTGGACGTGCTGCGCGCCGCCGCGCGGGAAGGCTCGCTGCCGGTGCTGCGGGCGCATCTGCATGGCCTGCTCGGCAATGGCGCCGCCCTGCCGGAGGCGCTGCCCGCGCTCGACCGCGCCATCGCCCTGGCCGAGGCGGCACAGGGCGACCCCGCGCTGGCCCGCCAGGCGGCCTCGGCGCTGTATCACCTGACCTCGGCGGCGGCGCTGGCCTGGGAGGCGGCGCAGCTCGGCACGCCGCGGCGGCTGATCCTGGCGCGGCTGGTGCTGCAGCACCGGGTCCTGCCGCGCGACCCGCTGCAGGCGGAACCGGCCGAGCTGCGCAGCCTGCTCGACGATCCCGGCGCCGAGGAAGGAGCCCTGTCATGAACGCAACCCGTCGCACCGCCCTCGGCCTCGTGGCCACCGGGCTGCTCGCCCGCCCTGCCCTGGCGCAGCCGGGGGGCAAGCCGGTGCTGCTGATCGTCCCCTTCGCGCCGGGCGGCCCGACCGACCTGATCGCCCGCCGCCTGGCGCTCGGGCTGGGCGAGCCGCTGGGCCAGATGGTGCTGGTCGAGAACCGCCCCGGCGCGGGCGGCAATATCGGCGCCGAATTCGTCGCCCGCAGCGCGCCGGACGGGCAGACCATCCTGTTCGGCACCTCGGGGCCGCTGGCCATCAACCGGATGCTCTATCCGGGCCAAGCCTATGACCCGGTCAGGGACTTCGCGCCGATCGCGCCGCTGGGGCGGATTCCCAACGTGCTGGCGGTGAACGCGCAGATCCCGGCCCGCAGCGTGCCCGAGCTGATCGCCCTGGCGCGGCAGGAGAAGCTGTCCTTCGGCTCCTCCGGCAATGGCGCCTCCTCGCATCTGGCCGGGGCGCTGTTCAACCGCATGGCCGGCACCAGCATCGAGCACATCCCCTATCGCGGCACCGGGCCGGCGCTGAACGACCTGCTGGCCGGGCATATCGGGATGGTCTTCACCGATGTCCTCACCGCCCTGCCGCATCTCCAGGCCGGGCGGGCGCGCGGGATCGGCGTGACGACGCTGGAACGCTCGGCGGTGCTGCCGGATCTGCCGACCGTCGCCGAGCAGGGCCTGCCCGGCTACGACGCCTCGGTGTTCTTCGGCCTGGCCGTGGCCGCGGCCACCCCGGAACCGCTGCGCGACAGGCTCCGCGCGGCCTTCGCCAGCGCCGTCGACCAGCCCGAGACCCGACGCTTCCTCGAGAGCCAGGGGATGCAGGTCGCGCCCGAGATGACCGGCCCGGCGCTCAGCACGCTGATGGCCAGCGAGACGGCACGCTGGGAGCGCGTCATCCGGGAGGCCAGTGTGCGGGCCGATTGAGCCGGCGCGGTGCCGGCCGGCCTTGCCAGGCGTCGCCCTCCCGGCTTCAACCGCGGCGGGAGGCCAGACCATGCCGGACAGCACCATCACCCTGCGCCGCGACGCGGCGCTGCTGGAGATCGCGCCGCTCGGCGCCGAGCCGCGGCGCTGGCGCGTCGGCGGGCAGGAGCTGCTGTGGGATGGCGATCCCGCTTATTGGCCGCAGGTCTCGCCGGTGCTCTTCCCGGTGGTGGGCTGGTGCCGGGGGGCGCGGATCCGGCATGACGGGCGCGACTACCCGATGGGGGTGCACGGCTTCGCCGCCGCCGCCCGCTTCGAGCTGCAGCAGCAGGATGCGGCCAGCGCGACGCTGCGGCTGCGGGACAGCGCCGCCAGCCGGGCGCAGTTCCCCTTCGCCTTCGACCTGGCGATCCGCTACCGGCTGCGGCCGCGCGGCTTCTCGGCCCGCTTCCGCCTGCACAATCCGGGCGAGGTGCCGCTGCCCTATGCGCTGGGCCTGCATCCCGGCTTCCGCTCGGAGCCCGGGGCGGCCGGGCGGCGGATCCGCTTCGACCGGGCGGAAGCGCCGGAGGTGCCGGTGATCGCGCCGGGCGGCCTGTTCTCCGACCAGCGCCGGGTGGTCCCGCTGGCGGGGCGGGTGCTGCCGGTGACACCGGCGCTGCTGGCGCAGGAGGCGGTCTGCTTCCTCGACCTCGCCAGCCGCAGCCTGCGCTTCGACAATGGCGACGGGGGCACCATCAGCCTGCGGATGCGCGGCATGCCGCATCTGGCGCTGTGGTCGCCGCCCGGCGCAAGCTTCCTCTGCCTGGAAGCCTGGACCGGGCATGGCGACCCGGTCGGCTTCGAGGGCGAGATCACCGAGAAGCCGTCGATGCGCCTGCTGCCGCCGGGCGGCACGGCCTGCCACCTGGCCAGCTTCGGCTTCCGCCCAGGCTGACCGCCGGGCGGCTCAGTCGACGATGAACAGCTTCGCCCCCGTCACGGTCGAGGAGCGGTGCGCCGGATCGCCGAAATCCGAGACGGTGTAGCCATGGCCGGCCGGGAAGGTGAAGCGGCGGCCGTCCTTCAGCTCGGTCTGCAGCTCGCCTTCCAGCACGTAGATGACATGGCCGCGGTCGCACCAGTGGTCGGCCAGGTAGCCGGGCGAATACTCCACCACCCGCATCCGCACATCGCCATTGTTCAGCGTGCGCCACAGCGCCGTGCCGGTCTCGCCCTTGTGCTCGGTGGCCGGCAGGGCGTCCCAGTGGACGGCGGTGAAAGGCAAAGGCGGCAGCTTCATGGCGGGCTCCTCGGGGCCGGTGACGCCCGCCATCTGCGCAGCCAGGCGACCGGCTGACAAGGCCGGTGGCGCGCGGCCGGCCCCCTCAGAACCGCCGGGCGATATTCGCCGGCACCGGCGCCTTGCGGATCTCCGCCAGCAGTCGCGTCAGCACCTGGCCGGGGCCGATCTCGAGGAAGTCGGGATCGGGCTCGTCCAGCAGGTACTGGATGGATTCCACCCAGCGCACCGGCTGGTCGATCTGCGCCGCCAGGCGCAGCGCCACCTCGCCGTCACGATGCGGCAGGGCGGTGGCATTGGCGATCACCGGCAGCATCAGCGGGGTGAAGGCGATGCCGTCCAGCCAGGCCGAGAAGGCGGCGCGCACCGGGGCCATGTGGCGCGAATGGAAGGCGGTGCGCACATTCAGCGGGATGGCACGGCCGCCGGCCGCCTCGATGGCGCGTCCCGCCGCCTCCAGCGCCGCGACCGGTCCGGCCAGCACGGTCTGCAGCGGCGCGTTCTGGTTGGCCAGGTCGATCTCCGCCAGGGCGGGATCGGCGGCCAGCAAGTCGCGCAGCCGCGCCAGCGGCAGGCCGAGCGCCGCCATCATGCCGCCGCCGCTGACCGCCCCCATCAGCGCGCCGCGCTGCTGCACCAGGCGCAGGCCGGTGGCAAAGTCGAAGGCCTCGGCGGCGAACAGCGCGGCATATTCGCCCAGGCTGTGGCCGGCGACGAAATCCGGGGCGCGGCCGCTGTCCTCGACCCGCGCCAGATGGCCCAGCGCCTCCACCGTGTAGAGCGCCGGCTGGGTGAATTCGGTGCGGCCCAGCCGCTGGCCGTCATCCTCCAGGCAGAGCGCGGCGAGGTCGTAGCCCAGGATCGCCGAGGCTTCCTCGACCAGCCGCGGGAAGCGGGGGAAGAGCTCGCGCCCCATGCCGCGCTGCTGCGAGCCCTGGCCGGGGAAGAGATGGATCAGCGTGCTCACCGGAAGCGCTCCTCGACGAGGGCCATGCTGCGCAGGTCATGGCCGAACTGGTTGATGGCCGGCAGCGCCAGGGTCTGCGGCCCCAGCACCTGGCGGGCGAAGGCGGCCAGCGTCCCGGTGGGCCCGGCCTCGACGAAGCGCAGCGGCCGGCCCTCGGACGCCAGCGCGCGGATTGCCGCCTCGAAGCGGATCGGGCCGCGCGCCACCTGCCAGAGGTGATCGGCATCCGGCACCGCCAGCGGCGCCGCGGTGGCGCAGGAGAACAGCGGGAAGGCCGGCGCGCGGAACGGCCGCCGCGCCGCCGCCGCGCGCACCGCGCCCTCCGCAGGGTCGAGCAGCGAGGCATGGAAGCCGTAGCGCACCGGCAGCGGCGCGATCACCAGCCCTTCTTCCTCCAGCGCCGCCATCAGCGCCGGCAGCCCCGCCTGCGGCAGGGTCAGCACGCAATGCTGCGGGCTGTTGACGGCGGCGAGCTCGGCGCGCGCCGAAGCGACGGCGGGCAGCGCCATGACCCGCGCCGCCGGGGCGAGGACCGCCAGCATCGAAGCCGGGGCCAGCAGCGCCTCGAAGCTGCGGGCATTCTCGAAGATCAGGGAGAAGGCTTCTTCCAGGGTGAGCACGCCGGCCACCGTGGCGGCGATGGTCTCGCCCAGGCTATAGCCCAGCAGCAGGTCGGGGCTGATGCCGCGGGCGAAGAGGCTCTGCGCCAGGCTCCAGCCGATCGCCAGCAGCGCCGGCGCACTCTCGATCTGGCGGTCGAACCCGGCGCTCTTGGCCATCGGCCGGCCATAGATGATCTCGCTGAGGCTGCGGCCCTCGACCGGGCCGGCGGCCTGGTCGCAGCGCGCCAGGCTGGCGCGGAACACCGCGTCGGCAGCGTACAGCTCGCGGCCCATCTGGTAGTATTGCGAGCCCTGGCCGGCGAAGAGCATGACGGTGCGCGCCGCCTCCTGCGGGTTTGCCGTCTGCCCCGCGGCCATGATAGTCGCCCCCATGCCCGTCACCCCGCTGCGCGCCGTCGTCTCCAGGCTATCGGAAAGCCGCGGCGCCCAAAAGGCCCTGCCCCGGTGCCCGGCGCCATGCTGAGCCTTGGCGCGGTGCGGCTGGGCTGGCTGCGGCCCGACATCGCCGATGCGGCGACGCTGGCGCGCTGGCAGGCGCTGCTGTCGCCAGAGGAGCGGGACCGCGCGGCGCGTTTCCACTTCGAGTCCGACCGTCGCGCCTATACCGCCGCCCATGCGCTGAAGCGGCAGATGCTGGCCGATCAGGGCGGGCTGCCGCCGGCGGCCTGGCGCTTCGTCACCGGCCCCGCCGGCAAGCCGGAGGTCGAGCCGGCGCTGGACCGTGCCTGGCTGCGCTTCTCGCTGTCGCATTGCCGCAGCCTGGTGGCCTGCGCCGTCGCCGCGACCGATGATGTCGGCCTGGATGTCGAGGCGCTGTCGCGCCCGGCCCTGACGCCGGGCCTCGCCGACCGTTTCTTCGCGCCCGAGGAGGCGGCGATGCTGCGCGCCCTGCCGCCGCCCGAGCAGCCCTCGGCCTTCCTGCAGATCTGGACATTGAAAGAAAGCTTCGTGAAGGCCACGGGCCATGGCATCGGGCTGGGGCTGGAGCGCTTCGCCTTCGCGCTCGATCCGCCGCGGCTGCGCTTCGTCCCGCCCGAGGCCGGGCCGCTCGCCGCCTGGCGGATCGCGCAATGGCAGCCGCTGCCGGGGCATTGGCTGGCGCTGGCGCTGCGGCGGCTCTAGCTTCGCGCCCACAGACGGCAGATGGCAGACGGCAGGAGGCGGCCATGACCACCCTCACCCTGGGCATCGAGGCGCAGCCCGAGCAGGCCGAGCTGGTGGCCACCACCATCGAGCAGGCGGCGCTGACCGGCGCGCGGCTGGATGCCGCCGGCGCCCGCGCCCTGGCCCGCGCGGCGGAGGAGACCTTCGCCCATGTCGTCGCCCGGGCGCCCGGCACCCAGGTGGATTTCGCGCTGCACCGCCTGCCGCATGCGGCGCGGCTGGACATCGCCTTCGCCGAGCCCGGCTTCGACCCCGCCGCCTTCAACCTGACGCATGGGCTCGACCTCGAGGGCGGCGAGCTCGAGGAGCTGGCGCTGCTGATCGCCTCGCGCTCGGTCGACCGCTTCGACCTGTCGCTGGAACCCGGCGAGCCGGTGCGCATCCGGCTGGAGAAGGACCGCCCCTACCCGCCCCTGCCGCCGCTGGCGCCAATCCCGGTGCCGCCCGAGCCCGGCACCGCGCTGGCCGCCCGCCCCGGCAGCCCGGCCGAGCTGCGCCACCTGGCGCGGCTGCTGACGGCGCTGCACCCCGAAGCCAGCCTGCCGCCGCTGGCCCGCCGGCCGGACCGCCTGGCCGAGATGGCGCGCGAGGGCGCGGCAGCCGGCATCCTGGCGCTGGCGCCGGACGGGCGGCTGGCCGGCGGGCTGCTCTGGCAGCAGGGCGAGGGCCGCATCGCCGAGTTCCACGGCCCCTGGATCTTCTCCGCCGGCCCCGCCGCGCCGGTGGCCGAGGCGCTGGTCGAGGCCTTCCTGGGCGAGCTGGCGCGCAGCCGGCAGACCACCGGCGTCTTCGGCCTGGACAGCGCCATGCTGCCCGATGGCTGGTTCGAGCCGCTGGGCGGCCTGCTCGGCGGGCCGGCGGCGGTGTTCCGCAGCCTGGAGGAGGATAGCGGCGCCATCGCCTGGGCCGATCCGGCGCTGCGCCCCTTCCTGGAGGAGGGCTATGACCGGCTCGCCCTGGCGCGCGAGATCCGCGAGGCGCCGCCGCCGCCGCCCGGCGCCTCGGTGCTGGCGGCCGGCTTCGACCGCGCCGCCGGCGAGGCGGTGCTGCGGCCGGTGCTGGCCGGCGCCGATGCGGCGGCCAATGTGGCGGCGCATGTGGCGCTGCTGGCCGGCGACGGCATCGCCCGGCTGACCGCGCGGCTCGATCTCGGCCGGCCGCTCGACGCCTGCTTCATCCCGGCCCTGCTCGGCGCCGGCTTCCAGCCGCGCTACCTGGTGCCGGCGGCCGGGCGCGGCGACGTGCTGGTGCTGCAGCATCCGAGGGACCGGCGGTGAGCCAGCCCGCCCCCCCGCCGCTGACCCGGCTGGTGCCGGAGCATGTGCGGCGCTTCACCGCCTATGTGCCCAGCCCGCCGGACGAGGAGCTGAAGCGCCTCTACCGCATCGACCAGCTGCACCGGCTGAACAACAACGAGAACCCGCTGGGCCCGCCGCCGGCGGCGGTGGCGGCGCTGGCCGGCATGGCGCCGGCGCAGCACGCCCTCTATCCCAGCGGCGACGGTTTCTTTCTCAGGCGCCGGCTGGCCGAGCTGCATGGCGTCGAGCCGGCGCAGGTCCTGATCGGCAATGGCGCCAACGAGGTGATCGCCTTCGTCATCAAGGCTTTCTGCCAGCCGGGCGACGCCATCGTCACCGCCGACCGCACCTTCGCCGTCTATGAATGGGTCGCCGAATTCTCCGGCATCGAGGCGCGGCTGGTGCCGCTGCGCGACCACGAATTCGACGACGCGGCCATGCTGGCCGCCGCCCGTGCCGACGACCGCAGCAAGATTCTCTTCCTGTGCAACCCGAACAATCCGACCGGGACATGGTGGGATGGCGCGCGGCTGGCGCGCTTCCTCGACGCGGTCGCCGGGCGGCAGGTGGTCGTGGTCGACGAGGCCTATGCCGAATTCGTCGACGACCCGGCCTTCCCGGATGCGGTGGCGCTGATGCGCCGGCACCCGAACCTGGTGGTGTTCCGCACCTTCTCGAAGATGTGGGGGCTGGCCGGGCTGCGCATCGGCTACATGATCGGCGCACCCGAGATGACCGACATCGTCCGCCGCACCGCGGTGGTCTATTCGGTCGGCGGCGCGGCGCAGATCGCGGCCCTCGCCGCCGCCGGCGACCAGGCGCACCGCGCCGCCACCAATGCGCTGATGGACGAGGCCCGCCGCCATGTGGCCGCCGAGATGCGCGGCCTCGGCCTGCCGGTCCTGGCCAATGCCGGCAATTTCCTGATGGTCCGCCTGCCGATGAGCGACACCATCGCGCATCGCCGCCTGCTGGCCCAGGGCGTGATGGTGCGCGCCATGACCGGCTTCCGCTACCCGAACCACCTCCGCCTCAGCCTGTCGCACCCGGCGGCGATGGAGGCCTTCTGCCGGGCGATGCACGGGCTGGTGAAGCGTTAAGGGATCTTCGCGGCGATGATCGCCTGCAGGGCATAGACATCGACCTTGGCGTTGAAGGTGCGCTGGATCGGCTCGGCGGCGCCGCTGACCCAGATCTTCAGCTCGGCATCGAGGTCGAGATGGCCGGCGCTCTCCACCGAGAAGCGGGTGATGCTGCGATAGGGGATCGAGAGGTATTCGGTCTTGCGCCCGGTCAGCCCCTGCTTGTCGACCAGGATGATGCGGCGGCTGGTCAGCAGGATGACGTCGCGAATCAGCTTGAAGGCCTGCTCGACCGCCTCGCCGGGGCCGAGCAGCCGCGCGAACTCCGCCGCGGCCTGGTCCCGGTCGTAGTCGCCGGCATTGCCCAGCAGTCCCGAGAAGAAGGCCATATCGCGCGGTCCCTGATCGTGGTGGCGGTCGAGAGACGGAGATGAGGTCGCCCGGCGAACAAGTCCATGCCCCGCCGGGCTCACGTTCCGCTCAGCCGGCGCCTTCCACGGCGGTTTCCGGCGTCTCCACCAGCCGATGCCGCTCGCGCTTCGACAGCAGCAGGTAGCAGGCCGGCACCAGCAGCAGCGAGACGACCAGGCCGAGCCCCATGCCGCCCACCATCACCGCGCCCAGATCCTCGCGCGAGCGGGCGCCGGGCCCCACGGTCAGCAGCAGCGGCACGGCGCCCAGCATGGTGGCCACCGTGGTCATCAGGATCGGCCGCAGCCGGGTGGCAGCGGCCTCGACCACCGCCTCCTCGATGCTGCGGCCCTCGTCGCGCAGCTGGTTGGCGAATTCGGTGATCAGGATGCCGTTCTTGGCGACCAGCCCGACCAGCGTCACCAGGCCGATGAAGCTGTAGGCGTTGAGCGAGCCGCCGACGGCGATCAGCCCGAGCCCGGCGCCGACGATGGCGACCGGCACCACCGAGAGGACGATGACCGGGTCGCGGAAGCTCTCGAACTGCGCCGAGAGCACCAGGTAGATGAAGACCAGCGCCAGCAGCATGACCAGCAGCACGGTGGCATCCGCCTGCTTCAGCGCGCGCGAGGGTCCGTCGAAATCCAGCTGGGTGCCGGGCGGCAGCACGCGCGCCGCCTCGGCCTCAAGATCAGCCAGCACCGGGCCGAGCGAGGCGCCGGGCGCGATCGAGGCGCTGATCCGCGCCGAGCGCAGCTGCTGGAAGCGCGGCAGGGCGCTGGCGCCGACCGTCTCGCGCGGGCGCGCCACCTGGGCCAGCGGCACCAGGCTGTTGTCGGCGGCGCGGACATAGATGTTGCCCAGGATGTCGGCGTCGCGGCGCAGCGCCTCCTCGACCTGCAGCATCACCTTGTACTGCTCGCCGCCATAGCCGAGGAAGCCGGCCTGCTGGCCGCCCAGGAAGACGTTGATCGACTGGCCGATGCGGGCGATGTCGATGCCGAGCGAGGCGGCCAGCGGCCGGTCCATGGCGACATCGATGCGCCGCGTGTTGAGGTCGAGATCGACGGTCGGCGCCACCAGCCCGGGATGGGCGCGGGCATAGGCGGCCAGCGGCGCCATGGCGCGGGAGAGATCCTCGTAGCTGCCGGTGCTCTTCACCACCACCTGCACCGGCGGCACGCTGCCGCCGGCCAGCGGATTGGGGTCGAGGATGTTGAAGCGGCCGCCGGCGATCTGCGTCAGGGCGGGCAGGATGCGGGCGCCGATCGCCTGCGCCGTCGCCTCGCGCTCCGCCCAGGGCCGCAGCAGCAGCAGGGCGATGGCCTCGTTCGGCGCGGTCAGCCCGTTCATGATCATGCTGCCGCGGCGCTCGGGCACCGTCTCGAACACCGCCTGCACCCGCGCGGCGAGCCTGGCCATGTAGTCGTTGGTGGCGTCCTGCGGCGCGGTGTACTTGACCAGCAGGTAGCCGGCATCGTCGGCGGGGGCGAATTCGCCGGGCAGCTTCGTCATGGCGCCGATGCCGAGCACGAAGCCGCCGAAGGCCAGCAGCACCACCAGCAGCCGCCAGCGGATCAGCCGCCGCAGCAGCCGGCCATAGAGGCCGGAGGCATGGGCGAAGCCGCGGTCCAGCCGCTGCGCCCAGCCGCCCGGCCGCTTGGCGCGCAGCAGGCGGGAGCACATCATCGGCGAGAGGGTGCGCGAGACGAAGCCGGAGAGGATCACGCCGGCAGCGAGGGTGAAGGCGAATTCGCGGAACAGGCTGCCCAGCATCCCCGGCACCAGCCCGATCGGCAGGTAGACGGCGGCGAGCGTCAGGGTCGTCGCGACGATGGCGAAGCCGATCTCGCGCGAGCCGATGAAGGCGGCCGAGACGGCGTCGCGCCCCTCGTCGATATGGCGCTGGACATTTTCGACATCGACGATGGCATCGTCCACCACCAGGCCGATCGACAGCACCATCGCCAGCAGGGTGAAGGTGTTGATGCTGTAGCCCATGACATACATGAAGCCGAGCATGCCGATCAGCGACAGCGGGATGGTCACCAGCACGATGAAGGAAGAGCGCAGCGAGCCGAGGAACAGCAGGATCACCAGGGTGACCAGCACGACGGCGACCAGGATGGTCTCCGCCACCTCGGCCACCGCGATGCGGATGGTCTGCGAGCTGTCGAAGACGACATTCACCTCCATCCCCGCCGGCACCAGCCGGCGCAGCGCCGGCAGCAGCGCCTCGGTGGCGCGCGCCACCTCCAGCGGATTGGCCGAGGATTGCGGCAGCACGCCGACCGCCAGGGCGGTGCGGCCGTCGATCCAGATCGAGTTGTTCTCGCTCTCGGGGCCGACCTCGACGCGGGCCACGTCGCGCAGCCGCACCAGGGCATCGGCATCGCCGCGGCGGACCACCACCTCCTCGAACTGCTCGGGGCGGACCAGCGAGGTATCGGCATAGACCAGGCTGCGGCGGCCGTCCTGCTCCAGCGTGCCGGAGGGGACGGCGAGGTTCTGCGCCAGGATGGCGTCGTTCACCTCGGAGGCGGTGACGCCATGCGCCGCCAGCAGATAGGGATCGAGCCAGACGCGGACGGCATAGCGCCGCTCGCCCAGCACCTGCACCGCGGCGACGCCATCGACCGAGGCCAGGGCCGGGCGCACCACGCGGCCGACCACCTCGGTGATCTCGGTCGCGCTGCGCCGCGGATCGGCCAGCGACAGGTAGATCACCGGCACGGCGTCGAGGCTGAGCTGCGCGACCGTCGGCGACAGCGCCTCGCGTGGCAGGATGGCGCGCAGCGTGCCGACCTTGTCGCGCACCTGGGTCACCGCATCCAGCGGGTTGGTGCCGATCTTGAAGCCGATCTGGATCTCGCTCAGCCCCTCCCGGCTGGTGGAGACCACGGTGTCGATGCCGCCGATGGCGGCGACCGCCTGCTCGATCGGCGCGGTGATGGTGCGCTCCACCAGGTCCGGCGTGGCGCCGGCATAGACGGTGGCGATCGAGACATAGGGCAGGTCGAAGCGCGGCAGCTCGCGGATCGGCAGGCGCGACAGGCCGAGCAGGCCGATCAGCGCGATCACCAGGTTGACGACGATGGTGAAGACCGGCCGCCGGATGAAGAGGTCGGAGACGGACTTCACTTGGCGGTCCCGGCCGGGGGGGTGGCGGAAGGCGCGCTGACGATGACGCGGCGGCCCTCGTCGAGGTTGAACTGGCCGATGGTGACCACCTCGTCGCCCTCGGCCAGGCCGTCCAGGATTTCCACCCGGTCGGCCATCTGCACGCCGACGGTGACCGGCACGCGGCGGGCGCGGCCCTCGGCGATGCGGAAGACCGAGGCGCCGGTCAGGGTGTACTGCACCGCGGCGGGCGGCACGATGATCGCCGCCGGGCGCTGCGCGATCACCAGCCGGACGCGGCCGAACAGGCCGGAGGTCAGCTGCCGCGCGGCATTGTCGATCTCGCCGCGCAGCTGGATGTTGCGCTCGTTCAGGTCGGGGCGGGTGTCGATCAGCACGATGCGGCCCTGGAACTGCCGCCCCGGCACCGCATCGACCGAGAGCTGGAAGCCCTGCCCGACGGCGACCGCCGGCAGGAAGCGCTCGGGCAGGCGGAAGTCGAGCCGCAGCACGCTGCGATCCTCCAGCCAGAGCAGCGTCTTCCCGGCCGGCGCGTATTCGCCGATGCCGAAGAGCTTCTGGCCAACGACACCGCGGAAGGGCGCGCGGAGCGTCAGCTGGTCGAGCGTGGTGCGGCGCACCGCCAGCTCGCTCTGCGCCTGCTCCAGCGAGGCCTGGTCGTCATCCTGCGCCTGGCGCGAGCGGACCCCGGCGACCGAGAGCTGCTGCCCGCGCGAGAAGCGCACCTGGGCGATGGCGAGCTGGCCATTGGCGGCGTCGAGCTGCGCCTGGGCGATGCGCTTGTCGAACTCGACCAGCGGCACGCCGGCGGCGACCTCGGTCCCCTCGGTGAAATTCGAGGCGATGATGGTGCCACCGGTCAGCGAGGCGATCGGCACGCTCTGCCGGGCGCGCAAGGTGCCGATGGCGGTCAGCGCCGTCTCCACCGGACCGCGGCGCACCCGCGTGGTCTCCACCGCGGCGGGGGATTGCTCGGCGCGGTCGGCGACCGGCGCCACCACCGGCGGCGGCGCGGTGCCGGCATCGGGCGTCACGGCGCCGGGCGCGACGGCCCCCGCCAGCCGGCCCAGCCAGGGCAGCGGCACGAAATGGCCGATGGCGATGCCGCCGGCCAGGCAAAAGAGAAGGGCCAGCAGCCCCAGCAGACGGCGTGACGACATGGGCCCCGGCGGATCGGTCGGATGGGGCGCGACGCTACAGAGGGCTTTCCCGGGGCGCAACGTCTTCCTGCAACTGGCGGAAGCCATGACGGGCGATCTGCAACCATTCCGCTTGCGGCGGTGCTGGCGCCCGGCTGGAAGCTCCGCCATAGTCGCCGCAGCCAGGAGGGCCGGGATACCGCCCGTGGCATGACCCGGGGATTGCATGGGGTGCAGATGGCTGTCGCGGACGCCACCGGGCCTGAGAGCCTCGCCAGCCCCGGCGCATCGTCGCGGGCCGAGCTGCATCTGCACCTGGAAGGCGCGATCGGCCGCGCCACGCTGAACCGGCTGGGCGCGCGGCACGGCCTGCCGCCGCTGGCCGAGGCCGACCTGCACATCGCCTGCTGGGCCGACAGCCAGCGCGCCTTCGAGCATGTCCTGGCGCGGCTGCGCGGCCCGCAGGACTGGTTCGACGCCACCCTCGCTTTGTTCGACCGGCTGGTGGCGGAGGACATCGCCTATGCCGAGGCCTCGATCATGCCGGTGGTGCATGCCGAGCTCGGCCTGCCCTTCGCCGCGCTCTGGCCGGCGCTGCGCGACGCGCTGGAGGCCGGCGAGGCGGCGACGGGGCGGCAGTTGCGGCTGCTCTTCGCCATCCCGCGCAATGCCGGGGCGGCGGCCGGCTATGCCACGCTGGACTGCCTGCAGGCGGCGGCGCATCCGGCGGTGGTCGGCATCGACCTGGCCGGCGAGGAGCGCGCCGACACCATCCTGCCCTTCGCGCCGGTCTTCGCCGAGGCGCGGCGGCTCGGCCTGCGCACCGCCGCCCATGCCGGCGAGTTCGGCGGCCCCGAGCGGGTGGCGCAGACCCTGGAGGCGCTGGCCCCCGACCGGCTGCATCACGGCATCGCCGCGGCGGCCGATCCGGCGCTGCTGCGGCAGATCGCCGCCAGCGGCATCGGCGTCGATGTCGCGCCGCGCTCCAACCTGGCCTTCGGCGCGGTGCGCAGCCTGGCGGCGGTGCCGGTCGCCGCCCTGGTCGCCGCCGGGATCCGCGTCAGCCTCTCGACCGACGACCCGGCGCTGGTCGGCAATACCCTGCCCGGCGAGCTGGGCCTGCTGCGCGACACCTATCGGCTGGACGAGGCCACGGCGCGTGGCGTCGAGGCCAATGCCTTCCGCAGCGCCTTCGGCTGGCAGGGCGCCACGCCGTGACGGAGGGCGCCGCCGCCATCCTCGGCATGGCCTGCCGCCTGCCGGGCGCTGACGACCGCGCCGGCTTCGCCGAGCTGCTCTTCGCCGGCCGCAGCGCCATCACGGAAATCCCCGCCGACCGCTGGGACTGGCGCCGCCACCATGGCGGGCGCGGGCCGGACGGCGCCGCCGCTCTGCCCGACTTCGCCAGCCACAGCCGCTGGGGCGGCTTCCTGGACGGGCCGGTCGATGCCTTCGACCATGGCTATTTCGGCCTGTCGCCGAAGGAGGCGCGGCTGATGGACCCGCAGCAGCGGCTGCTGCTGCAGGCGACGGTGCATGCGCTGGAGGATGCCGGGCTCGACCCCGCCGCGCTGCGCGCGCCGGCCTGCCGCACCGCCTTCTATGCCGGCGTCATGGCGCAGGATTTCGCCCGTGGCCTCGGCGCCGGCGGCGTCGCGCCGGACGGGCAGTCCAGCCTGGGCAGCAGCGCGGCGCTGCTGGCCAACCGGGTGTCGCACCAGCTGGGCTTCTCGGGCGAGAGCGTCACGCTGGATGCCGCCTGCGCCTCCGGGCTGGTGGCGCTGCACCTGGCGCGGCGGGCGCTGGTCGCCAGAGAATGCGACGTGGCGGTGGTCGGCGCCGTCTCGCTGCTGCTGACGCCCTGGCGGCATATCGGCTTCTCCCAGGCGCGCATGCTCAGCCCGCGCGGCCGCTGCGCCACCTTCGACGCCGAGGCCGACGGGTATGTCCCGGGCGAGGGCGTCGTGGTCCTGGTGCTGCGGCGGCTGGCCGAGGCGGAGGGCAGCGGCGCCCGCATCCAGGCGGTGCTGCGCGGCAGCGCCACCGGCCATGTCGGCGGCGGTCACAGCGTCACGGCGCCCTCCGTCGCGGCGCAGCGCCGGCTGGTCGCGGCGGCGGCGGCCAGCGCCGGGGTCAGCCTCGCCAGCCTCTCCTACCTCGAGGCGCATGGCACCGGCACCGCGCTCGGCGACCCGATCGAGGTCGAGGCGCTGCGCCAGGCCTTCTGCGATGACGGCGCGCCGGAGGGCGGCTGCGGCATCGGCTCGGCCAAGACCAATATCGGCCATCTCGAGCCGGTCGCCGGCCTCGCAGGGGTGGCCAAGGTCCTGCTGATGCTGCAGGCGCGGCGGTTGGCGCCGACGCTGAACCTGACCCGCGTCAATCCGCTGATCGATTTCGCGCGCGGCCCGTTCCGCCCGGTGCTGGCGGCGGCGCCCTGGGAAGCCGCGGAGGGCCGGCCGCGACGCGCCGGCGTCAGCGCCTTCGGCTTCGGCGGCGCCATGGCGCATGCCATCCTGGAGGAGGCGCCGCCGCCGGCCGCGCCGCCGGCCGCCCCGGCCGCGCCGCTGCTGCTCTCGGCGCAGAGCCGCGCCGCCTTCGCGGCGCTGTGGCAGCGCTGGCGCGACGCCGCGGCCGGAGAATTGCCGCTGCTGCCGCAGGTCGCCGCGCATCTCGCCCGGGGCCGCGCGGCGCTGCGCTGGCGCCAGGCGCTGCCGGCCGGCGACCCGGCGGCGCTGCGCCAGGCCCTGGCCGCCGAGCCGGCCCCGCAGGCAGCGACGGCGCCGCCCGGCTTCGTGCTGCGCCTGGTGGCGGGCGGCGGGCCGGCCGGGGCGGTCGAACCCCTGGCGCGGGCGCTGCTGCAGGCGGTCGCGCCGCGGCGGCCGCTGCGCCTCGAGGCCGATGCCGCCTGCCTGCCGCTGGCGCAGCGCCTCGCCGCCGGGCTGACCGGGGTGCTGGCGCTGGAGAGCGGCGCCTGGCAGCCGCCGCCGCCGATCTCGGCCGGCTATCTCGCCGCGCTGCGCGACGCCCTGGTCGAAGAGGATTCCGCCGAGGCCGAGGCGCTGCTCTCCCGGGCGCGCGAACTGGCCGGCAGCAACCTGACCTTCCAGACCTATCTGGCCGCCTGGCGCCAGGCCGGCGCGGCGCCCGATCGCGAGGCGGCGCCGGGCACGCCGGCGCGGCGGCTGGCGCTGCTGGCCGGCATCGTCGCGCTGCGCCGGCTGCACCAGAAATGGCAGCTGCCGGAGCGGCATGCCGGGCTCGGCGCCGCCTGGTTCGAGGCCGCCAGCCTGGTCGCCGCCGGGTTGCTGCCCGAGGCCGCGGCAGCGGCGTGGCTGGCCGCGCCGGCCTCCGGCCTGGACGCCCTGGCCGCCAGCGCCGAGGCGCGCCGCGGCGACGGGGATCCGCCGCTGCCACGGCTGCAGGACAGCGCCGCCCCGCCGCCGGGTGTCGCGCCGCCGCTGCCCGGGGAGGCGCTGACCCTGGTCGTCGATCCGACGGCCGATCTGCCGGCGCTGCTCGGCCGGCTGTGGCAGGCGGGCGCGGCAGTGGACTGGCGCGGCGTGCTGCCGGCGGTGCCGGCGCCGGCCGGACTGCCCGCCTATCCCTTCGAGCCGCACCGCCACCCGCTGGCCCTGCCGCCATTGCCGCCAGCGCGCGGCACCCTGCCGCTGGCCGCCGCGCATGTGATCGGCGGCCGCGCCCTGCTGCCCGCCGCCGCCATGGCCCGGCGCCTGGCCGAGGCGGCGCCCGCCGGCCTGGCGGCGCTGGAATTCCGCCGTCCCGCCCCGCCGGAGGCGGCGCTGGCGCTGCGCCTCGATGCCGGTTCAGCGGGGCTGGCGCTGCGCGATGCCGAGGGTGCGCTGCTGGCCCTGGCCGAGCCCGCCGCCGCCCCGCCCGCCGCCACGGCACCCTTCGCCGCGCCCTCGCTCTGCTTCGAGGCGGAAGCCGCCTATGCCGCCCTGGCCGGGCTCGGCCATGCCTATGGCCCGGCGCTGCGGCCGGTCGCCGCGCTGCGCCAGGGTCCCGGCGGCTGGCTCGCCGAGCTCGCCGGCGACCAGCCGGAGGCCCAGACGGAAGCGATGCTGGATGGCGGGCTGCAGGCCTGCCTGCTGGCGGCGCTGTCGGCCGGGCTGGCCAGCGGCGACCGGCCGCTGCTGCCGGCGGCGGCCGACCGGCTCTGGCTGCGCGATCCGCTGGCGGAAAGCTGTCCGCCGCGCCTGACCGCCCTGGTGCCGCGCGACCGGCTGCGCGCCGGGCCGCGCGGCTTCGTCGCCGATCTCACCCTGCTCGATGCCGCGGGCGCCGCCTGGGCGGTCGCCGAGGGGCTGCGCTTCCTGCCCGAGACGGCGCCACCCGCCGCCGAGGCGCTGCCGCTGCGGCAGCTGGCCTGGCAGGCCGCCGATCTGGCGCCGCTGCCGCCGGGCCCCGTGCTGGTGCTGGGCGGCGGCGCCCGGGGTGAGGCCCTGGCCGCCCGGCTGCCCGCCGCGCGGTTCCTGCCGCAGATCCCGGAGATTCTGCCGTCGGCCGCGGAGATCGTCTGGCTGGGCGCGCTCGACCATGCCGCGACGCCGGAGGCGGCCGGCGACTTTGTGGCCGGCGCCCTGCTGCCTTTGCTCGGCCTGCTGCGGCGCCTGACCGCCGGCGACGCGCCGCCCTGCCGGCTGCGGCTGGTGACCCGCGGCCGCCACGCCGTGCTGCCCGGCGAGCGGGTGGCGCAGCCGATCGCCGCGCTGGTGGCGGCGCTCGGCAAGGTGGCACGGCAGGAGGCGCCGGACCGGCTGCAGGTCGTCACCATCGACCTGCCGGAGCAGGTCGCCGAGGCGGATCTCGCTGGCCTGGCCGCCGCCCCGGTGGAGGACCCGCTGGGCGAGGCGGCGCTGCGGGCCGGCGCCGTCTTCGTGCCGCGGCTGCTGCCCCTGGCGGAGGCCGTGCCCGCCGCCGATCCCGGCGCCGGCGGGGTGCAGGTGATCGCCGGCGGCGCCGGCGGGCTCGGCCGGCGGCTGGCGCTGCGGCTGGCGGCCACCGAGCGGGCCTCGCTGCTGCTGCTCGGCCGCCGCGCCGTGCCGCCGGGGATCGAGGCCTTCCTGCAGTCGCTGCGCCAGGCGGGGGCGCCGCAGGCGGCTTATCTGGCGGTCGACATCACCGACGAGGCAGCGCTCTGCCAGGCCCTGGCGGGGTTCCGCGCGTGGGGCCCGGTGCGCGGCGTCATCCAGGCGGCGATGCAGCTGGCCGACCAGCGGCTGGCGGAGACCACGCCGGAGAGCTTCGCCCGCGCCCTGGCGCCGAAGCTGGCCGGCACCCTGGCGCTGTTCGCCGCCACCCGGGCCGATGCGCCGCGGCGCTTCCAGCTGTTCTCCTCGGCGCTGACGCTGCGCGGCAATGCCGGCCAGGCCGGCTACCTCGCCGGCTGCGCCGCGCAGGAGGCGCTCTGCGAATGGATGGCGGCGCAGGGCATTCCGGCTTGCGTGGTGCAATGGGGGCTGTGGGGCGATGCCGGGCGGGTGGCGCAGCCCGGCCGGCTGGCCCGCATCACCGAGGCCACCGGCCTGCTGCCCTTCCCCGCCGAGGCCGGGCTGCAGGCCTGGAGCCGTCTGCCGGCCCAGGCGGTGCCGCGGCTGGTCGCCGCCCGGCTGGACCCGCGCTGGGAGGCCAGCCTGGCCACGACCGCCGATCCCTGGACCGACTGGACCGGCCGGCTGGCGCCGACCGAGGCGGACCCGCTGGAGACCTGGGCCGACCGCCATGCCGCCGCCGGGCTGGGCCGCGGCCTGGCCGCCGCCGGGCTGCTGCCGGGCGCCGCCGGCGAGGCGGAGGCCGACTGGCGCCGCCGCCTGGGGCCGGTGCTGCCCAGCCTGGCCGCCGCCACCGCCGCCCTGCCCGGTCTGCTGCTGCGCCAAGGCGTGCTGCGGCGCGATGCCGACGGCCTGCTGCACGCCGTCGAGGACAGCCCCGCGCCCATCCCCGCCGCCGCGCGGGACTGGGCCGAGGCCGCCGCCCCCTGCCTGGCCGCCTGGCCCGCCGTGCTGGCCGGGCAGCTGACGGGCGAAGAAATCCTGGTGCCGGGCGGCGACCCGGCCCGGCTGGCCGCCCTGCGCCTCGGCCTGCCGGCCGCCCGCGCCCGCCGCGCCGCGCTGTTCGACCTGCTGCGCGACCTGGTCCGGCAGGCCGGGCGGCCGCTGCGGCTGCTGCACTGGCAGGCGGGCGACGGCCCGGCCACGGCGGCGCTGGCGGCCGCCCTGGAGGGGCTGCCCGTCGAGCTCGCCGCCGGCGATCGCAGCCCGGCCATGCGCGCGGCCCTGGCCGCGCAGCTTCCGGGGCTGCCGCTGCTGCCGCCCGAGGCGGCGCCGGTCGAGGGCTTCGACCTGCTGCTGGCGCTGGACGGCCTGCCCGACCCGGCCGAGGCCGCCCGCCTGCTGGCCCCCGGCGGGCTGCTGCTGGCCGATCCGCCCGGCGCGCTGCGCGACTGGCAGCAGGCGGTGCTGGGCCTGCATCCGGCCGCCTGGCAGCCCCCCCACTCCGGTGCGGCCGAGGCCTGGCGCCAGGCCGGCTTCGACCGCCTGGCCCGACCCGGCGGCGCCCTGCTGGCCCGCCGCGGTGCCGCCGCGCTTCCCTCCGCCGAGCGTCCCCCCGCCCCGCTTCTCACGGAGCTTCCGATGCCCGTCCCCGCCGCCGAGGCCGCCCCCGCGCCGGACCCGCTGCTGCCCGCCGTGATCGCCGCGGTCGCCGAGGCGGTGGAGCTGCCCGAGGCCGAGATCGACCCGGCCGGGCGCTTCATCGAGATGGGGGTGGATTCCATCGTCGCCGCCGGTGTCGCCGAGGGGCTGCGGCGGCGGCTGGGCCGGCGGCTGCCGGTGCATCTCTTCGGCGACCATCCGACGCCGGCGGCACTGGCCGCGCATCTGGCCGCCAGCGCCACGCCGCCAGCCCCGGCCGCGCCCGCCGTCCCGGCGGCAGGGCCATTGGTTGCGACGCCGATGCCCGACCCGCGGCCGGCGTCGGAGGCGGGCGAACCGCTGGCCATCCTGCGCCAGGCGGTGGCGGAGGTGCTCGGCCTGCCAGCGGAGGAGATCGGCGCCGAGGCCGGCTTCGCCGAGCTCGGCATCGATTCCGTCACCGCGCTGCGCGTCGCCGACATCGCCGGCGCCGCGCTCGGCCGCCGCCTGCCGCTGTACCTCTTCGGCGACTGCCCGACACCCGCCGCCCTGGCCCGCCACCTGGGCGCCCCGGAGGCCCGTCCGGCACCCGTCGCCCCGCCGCCCATCGCCACGCTGCCCGCCGCCGTGCCACCCGCCGCCGCCCCGTCCGGGCGCCGCGCGGCGGAGGACGTCGCCATCATCGGCATGGCCGGGCGCTTTCCGGGCGCCGACGATTTGGACGCCTTCTGGGCGCTGCTGGAATCCGGCCGCAGCGCCATCGGCCCGGTGCCGCCCGGCCGCTGGACCAGGGCCGAGCTCGCCGCCCTGGCGCCGGGGCTGGATCCGGCCCGGCTCGGCCTCGGCGGCTTCCTGGCCGATATCGAGGCGTTCGACGCCGCGCTCTTCGGCCTCTCGCCGCGCGAGGCGGCGGCGATGGACCCGCAGCAGCGCCTGCTGCTGGAGACCGCCTGGCAGGCGCTGGCCGATGCCGGCCTGGCCGACGCGCCGGCCGCGCTGCGCGCCCGCGCCGGCGTCTGGATCGGCGCCGGCACCGGCGACTGGCCGCTGAAGCAGGCGCTGGCCGGCACGCCGCCGGACCGCGTCTCGCTGGTCGGCCAGCTCGGCGCCAGCCTGGCAGCGCGGCTGGCGCATGTCTTCCGCCTGCAGGGACCGGCGGTGACGGTGGATGCCGCCTGCGCCTCGGCGGTCGCGGCGCTGGCGGCGGCGCTGGCGGCGCTGCGCAACGGCGAGGTCGATCTGGCGGTGGTCGGCGCCGTCGCGGTGATGACGACACCGCAGATGGCGGCGCTGGCCGAGGCCGCCGGGCTGCTCTCGGCCGGCGGGCGCTGCGCCGCGCTGGCGGAGGGCGCCGACGGCATGCTGCTGGGCGAGGGCGTCGGCGTCGTCGTGCTGCGCCGCCTGCCGGACGCGCTGGCGGAGGGCCAGCCGCCGCATGCGCTGCTGCGCGCGGCGCGGATGGGGCATGATGGCGGCGGCGGGCTCGGCATCAGCACGCCAAGCGCCGAGGGCCAGGCGCGCCTCGCCCGCGCCGTGCTGGCGGAGGCGGCGCTGCCGCCCGCCGCCATCGGCTGGCTGGAGGCGCATGGCACCGGCACCGCCGCCGGCGACGGCACCGAGATCGCCGCCGCCGCCGCGGTCTTCGCCGACCGCGCCGCGCGGCCGGCGCTCGGCTCGCTGAAGCCGGCGATCGGCCATGGCCTGGCCGCGGCCGGCATGGCCGGGCTGCTGAAGGCGGTGCTGCAGCTGCGCCACGGCCGGCTGGCCCCCACCGCCGGGCTGCAGGGCGCCGCGCCGATGCCGGAGCTCGCCGGGGCCGGCTTCCTGGCCGGCGGCGCCGCGCGGCCCTGGGAGGCTGCCGCGGGCCAGCCGCGCCGCGCCCTGGTCAATGTCTTCGCCCTGAATGGCGCCAATGGCATGCTGCTGGTCGAGGAGGCGCCGCCACGGCCCGCCCTCGACAGCGACGGGCCGCTTCTGCTGCTGGTCACCGCCGGCAGCGAGCCAGCGCTGCAGCAGCGCCTGGCCAGCCTGGCCGCCTGGCTGCGCCGGCACCCGGCGGTCAGCCTGCCCGCCTTCGCCGCTGCCCTGGCCGGCGCCGCCGCGCCGCTGCCCTGGCGCGCCGCGCTGCTGGCCGAGAGCCGGGACGCCGCGCTCGCCCAGCTCGAGGCCGCCGCGGCCGGCCGCGCCTCGCCACTGCTGCGCCGCGGCCAGGCCCTGCGGCGCGAGGCCGGGACGCAGGCCCTGCTGGCCGCGACCGCCGCCGGGCTGCTGCAGGGCCGGCCCGGCCGCGACGCCCTGCTCGCCGCCGCCGAGCTGTTTTCCATCGGCGTGCCGCTGGCCCTGCCCACGGCACGGGCCGCGCCGCTGCTGCTGCCCGGCCAGGTCTTCGACCGCGCCGGTCTCCAGGATCGCGCAACCCCGGCGCCAGATGGCGACCGCCCGCTGCGCCGCCTGCTGGCCGAGGTGCTGCGCCTGCCGCCCGGGACGCTGCGCGACGACAGCCTGCCGGTGGCGCTCGGCCTCGACAGCCTGCTGGCGCTGGAGCTGCGCCAGCGCCTGGCACGCGAGCTCGGCGCTGGGCTGCCGCTGCCGCTGCTGCTGGGCGGCGCCGATCTCGCCACGCTGGAAGCCGCCCTGGCTGCCGCCGGCCCCGCCGCGACGCTGCGGCCGGACCCCGCCGGCCAGCACGACCCCTTCCCGCTGACCGCGCTGCAACAGGCCTATTGGGTCGGGCGCAGCGACAGCATGCCGCTCGGCGGCCCCTGCCATGGCTATTGGGAGATCGAGGCCACCCGCCCCTGGGATCCCGCCGCGCTGGAGGCGGCGCTCAACACGCTGGTCGCCCGCCACCCGATGCTGCGCGCCGTCTTCCTGCCCGATGGCCGCCAGCGCGTGCTGCCCGAGGTGCCGCCCTGCCGCCTCGAGCGGCCGGGCGCGACGCGGCCGCTCGCCGCCCTGCGCGCGGAGTTCGCTGCGCTGCGCTTCGATCCGGCGCGCTGGCCGCTGTTCCGCGTGGCGCTCAGCGAAGGGCCCGAGGGCCAGCGGCTGCATCTGGCGGTCGACCTGCTGATCGTCGACGTGCCCAGCCTGTTCCTGCTGCTGTCCGAATGGTCGGCGCTGCTGCGCGGCGAGGCGCTGCCGGCGCCGCCACCGGCCAGCTTCCGCGACTGGGTGCTGCAGGCGCAGCCGGTGCCCGACGCGGCGGCGCTGGAATTCTGGCGGCAGGCCGGCCCCGCCCTGCCGCCCGCCCCGGCGCTGCCCGGCGCGCGGATGCCCGAAGCCGGCGCCGTCCCCGCCGCGCATCGCCACGCGACCCGCCTGTCGCCCGCCGCCTGGGCCCGCTTCCGCGCCCAGGCCGCGGCCGCGGGGGTGACGCCCGCCAATGCCGTCCTTGCCGCTTTCGCCGAGGTTCTTTCCCATTGGGCCGTTGAAAAGAGCTTCACGCTGAACCTGACGCTGATGCAGCGCGGCGATGCGCTGCCCGGCATCCAGGCAGTGCTGGGCGACTTCACCACGACGCTGCTGCTCGACCTCGACCTCACCGCCGCCGAGGGCTTCGCCGCCCGGGCACAGCGCGCCGTACGCGACCGGCTGGCGCTGCTGCTGGCGCATGCCGGACAGAGCGGGCTGGCCGTGCTGCGCGACCTGGCGCGAACCGACAAAAAACCGCGGCTGATGCCGGTGGTCTTCACCTCGATGCTGCAGCACCGGGAGAACGGGCTGGCGGCGCTGGGGCGGCTCAGCCATGGCATCACCCGCACGCCGCAGGTCTGGCTGGATTGCCACATCCATGAGGATGCCGAGGCCGGGCTGGTCGCCTGCTGGGACGCGCTGGACGGGCTGTTCCCGGACGGGCTGATCGCCACGATGTTTTCCGCCTTCGCCGCCGCGCTGGAGCGGCTGGCCGGCGATGCCGCGGCCTGGAGCCAGGAGCTGCGCGGCTGGATCGCCGGCGAGGAGGCTGCGCGCAGAGTCCCGCCGCCGCTGCTGCCGGCCGACACCGCGCCGCCCGAGCTGCTGCACGAGCCCTTCCTGCGCCAGGCCCTGGCCCGGCCGGAGGCCATCGCCGTCATCACGCCCGAGGCCGCGCTGAGCTATGGCGCGCTGCTCGGCCAGGCGCTGGCGGTGGCCGCGGCCCTGCCGCCCGAGCCGCAGGACCGGCTGGTCGCCGTCATCCTGCCGAAAGGGGCGGCGCAGGTGGCGGCGGTGCTGGGCGCCTCGCTGGCCGGGCGGGCCTATCTGCCGCTCGACCCAGCGCTGCCGCCGGCCCGGCTGCGCCAGCTGCTGGCACGCGGCGAGGCCACCACCCTGCTGACCGACAGCGCGACCGAGGCGGCGCTGCTGGCCGAATGGCCGGCGGGCAGCGCGCGCCTCCTGCTCGACCGCCTGGCGCCACTGCCGGCCGCCGCGCCGCCGCCACGGGTGGCACCCGACGCGCTGGCCTATGTGATCTTCACCTCCGGCTCCACCGGCGAGCCGAAGGGGGTGATGCTCGACCATGCCGCCGCCGGGGTGACGCTGCGCGACATCAACCAGCGCTTTGCCCTGACGCCGGCCGACCGCGTGCTGGGGCTGTCGGCGCTCAGCTTCGACCTCTCCGTCTGGGACATCTTCGGCACACTCGGCGCCGGCGCCGCGCTGGTGCTGCCGGCGCCACGCTCGGTTGCCGATCCGGCGCATCTGGCGATGATGGTGCAGCGGCATGGCGTCACCGTCTGGAACTCGGTGCCGATGTTTCTCCAGCTGCTGCTGGAGGGGGCGCCGACGGCCGACAGCCTCGCCAGCCTGCGGCTGGTGATGCTCAGCGGCGACTGGATCCCGCCCGCCCTGCCGCCGCGCTTCCGCGCGCTGAACTCCCATGCCTCGCTGATCAGCCTGGGCGGCGCCACGGAGGCCGCCATCTGGTCGATCCAGCACCCGATCGAGCCGGCCCTGCGCCCTGGCTGGGGCTCGATCCCCTATGGCCGGGCGCTGCGCGGCCAGTCCTTCCGCATCCTCGACGAGGCCCTGCGCGACTGCCCCGACGGTGTCCCCGGCGAGCTGTTCATCGGCGGCGCCGGCCTGGCCCAGGGCTACTGGCGCGACCCGGCCCGCACCGCCGAGCGCTTCGTCACCGACCCCGCCAGCGGCGAGCGGCTCTACCGCACCGGCGATCTCGGCCGCTGGCGCGAGGAGGGGCTGATCGAGTTCCTCGGCCGGCGCGACGGCCAGGTGAAGCTCGGCGGCCATCGCGTCGAGCTGGGCGAGGTCGAGGCGGCGCTGGCCGCCCTGCCCGGCATCCTGCAGGCGGTCGCCGTCGCGCCAGCCGATGCCGCCGGGCAGCGCCGGCTGCACGCCTTCTGCGTCGCGGCCGCGCCCGCCGACCCGGCCGCGCTGCGGGCGGCGCTGGCGGCGCGGCTGCCGGCCTACATGGTCCCGGCCAGCCTGCGCCTGCTGCCGGCCCTGCCGCGCAACGCCAATGACAAGGTCGACCGCGCCGCGCTGGAACGGCTGGCCGCGGCGGGCGATGCCCCCGCCGCGCCGGGGCCGGCTTCAGGCAAAGCCGCGTCGCAGCAGGGCTTGGAAGTGCAACGGAATACCGCCAGTCTGGCGTCGCGGCTGCTGGCGATCTGGCGGGCCGAGCTGGACGACCCGACCCTGCCGGAGGAGGCCAACCTGTTCGAGCACGGCGTCACCTCCTTCTCGGCGGTCCGCGCGGCGGCGCGCATCAGCCGCGAGATCGGACCCTGCGCGGTCACCGACCTGTTCGAATTCCCCTCGGTCGCCGCCCTGGCGCGGCAGCTGGCCGGCAGGATGCCCGCCGCACCGGCGCCGGAACCGGAGACCGAACCGCAGACCGACCCCCTGGCGGCCCGCGCCGCCCGCCGCCGCGCCGCCCGCGCCCTGGCGCTTGTCGGAGACCGCGCATGAGCCCGCCGCCCGACAGCATCGCCATCATCGGCATGGCCGGCCGCTTCCCCGGCGCGCCCGATCTTTCCGTCTATTGGCGCAACCTGCTGGACGGGCGGGAGAGCATCCGCCGCGCCGATCCTGCCTCCCTGCGCGCCGCCGGCTTCGATCCGGCCGATCCGCGGCTGGTGCCGGCCTTTGGCGTGCTGGACAACATCGACCGCTTCGATGCCGGCTTCTTCGGCTTCCCGGCGCGGCGGGCCGCGCGGCTCGACCCGCAGCAGCGGCTGCTGCTGGAATGCGCCTGGCAGGCGCTGGACCATGCCGGCTACGGCCCCGGCAGCCATGACGCGGTGGTCGGCACCTATCTCTCCATGACCGCCAGCACCTATGCCGATGGCGCGGCGTCCGGCGACCTGGGCGACGGCTTCTTCGACCTGACCAGCCGCGACAAGGATTATGCCGCCAGCCGCATCGCCTGGCGGCTGGACCTGACCGGCCCGGCGATGATGGTGCAGAGCGCCTGCTCCGGCGCGCTGCTGGCGGTGCACCAGGCGGCCGAGGCGCTGCTCTCCGGCCAATGCGACATGGCGCTGGCCGGCGGCTGCTCGATCACCCTGCCGCAGGGGGGGTATCGCCAGGCTTCGGGCCTGATGCTCTCGGCGACCGGCCGGCTGCGCGCCTTCGACGCCGCGGCCGATGGCGCGGTGCCGGGCAACGGGCTGGGGCTGGTGGTGCTGAAGCTGCTGTCGCGGGCGATGGCCGATGGCGACAGCATCCTCGCGGTGATCCGCGGCAGCGCCGCCAACAATGACGGCGCGCAGAAGGCCGACTACCTGGCGCCCTCGGTCGCCGGGCAGCGCCGCGCCATCCTCGAGGCCCTGGCCATGGCCGAGGTCGCGCCCGCCAGCCTCGGCCTGGTCGAATGCCATGGCACCGGCACGGCGCTGGGCGATCCGGTGGAGATCCGCGCGCTGTCCCAGGCGCATGCCGCCGCCGGCGGGCGCGACGCGGCGCCGCCCTGCCGCATCGGCTCGGTGAAGGGCAATATCGGCCATCTGAACGCCGCCGGCGGCATCGCCGGGCTGATCAAAACCATCCTGTCTGTCCAGCACGGCCGCATCCCGCCCAGCCTGTTCTTCACCACCCCGAACCCCGAGATCGATCTGCAGGGCCCGGGCTTCGCCGTGGCCGCCGAGGCCTGCGACTGGCCCGCCATCCCCGGGCCGCGCCGCGCTGGTGTCAGCGCCTTCGGCTTCGGCGGCACCAATGTGCACATGGTGCTGGAACAGGCGCCGGCGGCCGCGCCGGCCGCGCCCTCGGGCGGCTCCTGGCCGATCCTGCTCAGCGCCCGCGACGAGGCCGCGCTGGACCGCGCGGCGCAGGCCCTGGCCACGGCGCTGGAAGCCCCCGACGCCCCGCCTCTGGCCGATATCGCCTGGACCCTGGCGACCGGCCGCCAGGCTTTTCCCCATCGCCGCGCCATCATGGCGGAACACCACGCCGAGGCCGCGCGCCTGCTGCGCGCGCCGGCCGCCCTGCCCGGCGACGACACGCTCCGCCGCTGGTGCGCCGGCGAGACCATCGACTGGCGCGGGGTGTTCCCGACGCCGCGCCGCCGCGTGCCGCTGCCCTCCTATCCTTTCGCGCCCGAGCGCCATTGGCTGGACGCGCCCGTGGCCGCCGCCGCCGTCGCGCCGCCGACCGGCGCCTCGATGCTGGACACGCTGCGCGCCTATTTCGCCGAAGCCCTGCAGGAGAAGGCGGAAAAACTCGATCCCGATGCCGGCTGGGACCGCTTCGGCATCGACTCCCTGCTGGTCGGCACGCTGACCGCCGGGCTGCGCCAGAGATATCCCGGGCTGCGCAGCACGGCGCTGTTCGAGCATGGCTCGCTGCGCCAGCTGGCGGCGCATCTGCAAAGCCTGGCGCCGGCCGCGACCCCCACCCCTACGCCTGCTGCGCCTGCCGTGGAGGATCCGCGCATCGCGGTGATCGGCCTGTCGGTGCGGCTGCCTGGCGCGCCGGATCTCGACTCCTTCTGGGACCTGCTGCGCGAGGGCCGCAGCGGGATCTCGGAAATCCCCGCCGAGCGCTGGGACTGGCGCGACAATCCCGACGAGAAGGCCTCGCGCTGGGGCGGCTTCATCGAAGGTGCCGACCGCTTCGACCCGCTGCTGTTCGGCATCGCCCCACGCGAGGCGCGGATGATCGACCCGCAGGCGCGGCTGGTGCTGCAGGCCGCCTGGCATGCGCTGGAGGATGCCGGACACCACCGCGCCAGCCTGAAGGCCTCGGCCGATGGCCGCGATGTCGGCGTCTTCATGGGCGTGATGAACATGCCCTGGCGCCTGCTGGGCCTCGCCGCCGCCGAGGCGGGGATGGTGGTGCAGGGCAACCACTGGTCGGTCGCCAACCGCGTCAGCCATGCCTTCGATTTCGGCGGGCCGAGCCTCGCCGTGGACACCGGCTGCTCGGCCAGCCTGACCGCGCTGCACCTGGCCTGCGAGAGCCTGCGCCGTGGCGAATGCGGCGTGGCGCTCGCCGGCGGCGTCAACCTGGTGCTGCATCCGGTGCAGCCGAGGGAGCTGGCGCGCACCGGCGTCCTCGCCGGTGGCCCGGACTGCCATGTTTTCGGCGCCGCGGCGGACGGCTTCGTCCAGGGCGAGGGCGTCGGCGTCGCCGTGCTGAAGCCGCTGGCCGCGGCGCTGCGCGACGGCGATGCCATCCATGGCGTCATCCTGGGCTCGGCGATCAATGCCGGCGGCAGGACGGCCGGCTATACCGTGCCCAATCCGCGCGCCCAGGCGGCGGTGGTGCAGCGCGCCATTGCCCGCGCCGGGATCGCCGCCGACAGCCTCGGCTATGTCGAATGCCATGGCACGGCGACGGCACTGGGCGATCCAGTGGAGATCGCCGGCCTGGCCGATGGGCTGCGCGCCGCCGGACGCGGCTCCGGAATCCTGCTGCTGGGCTCGGCCAAGTCGAATATTGGCCATCTGGAATCGGCGGCCGGCATCGCCGGACTGGCCAAGCTGCTGCTGCAGCTGCGGCATGGGCAGGTGGCGCCCTCGCTGAAGGCCAGCCCGGCCAATCCGGCGATCGACTTTGCTGCCGGTCCCTTCGAGGTCGCGCAATCGTTGCGGCCCTGGCCGGGCGCCGCACCGCGCCGCGGCGGCGTCAGCAGCTTCGGTGCCGGCGGTGCCAATGCGCATCTGCTGGCGGAGGAAGCGCCCGCCGCCGCCGCGACCACGCCGGCCACCGGGCCATTCCTGGTCGTCCTCTCCGGCCGCACCGCCGAGGCGCTGCGCGAGATCGCTGCCGGGCTCGCGGCTTTCCTGGAACAGGCCAGCCCGGATCTCGCCGACCTCGCCTGGACCCTGGCCCAGGGGCGCGAGGCGCTGGAGCATCGCCTGGCCATCCCGGCCGCTGACCTCGCTGGACTGCGCGCGGGTCTGCGGGATTTCCTGGCGGCGCGGAATTCGGAAAGAGTCCTGCAGGGCACGGCCGGCTTCGCGCGCGAGGAGGAAAGTGCCAGCACGGCGCCCGACGCGCTCGCCCGCCACTGGATCGCCGGCGGCCGGGTCGACTG
This sequence comes from Roseomonas sp. USHLN139, assembly GCF_037145735.1. Taxonomy (NCBI): domain Bacteria; kingdom Pseudomonadati; phylum Pseudomonadota; class Alphaproteobacteria; order Acetobacterales; family Roseomonadaceae; genus Roseomonas; species Roseomonas sp. USHLN139. The sequence goes on from NZ_JBBCWY010000002.1 coordinate 616,332, forward strand.
GGCCCGGCATTTCGCCGGGCAACGCCGCCAGCGGCTGCGCCTGCCGCGCTATCCCTTCGCCCGCGAGCGCTGCTGGCTGCCGGAGGTCGCGCCGCGCCCGCCCGCCGCCAGCGGCCTGCTCGGCCCCAGCCTGCCGACGCTCGATGCCGAGGCGCGCTGGCGCATTGACCTGCCCGAGACGCATCCGCTGCTGGGCCAGCACCGGGTCGGCGGCCGGGCGATCCTGCCCGGCGTCGGCAGCCTGCCGCTGGTCGCCGCGGCGCTGCGCCAGCTCGGCCGCGACACGACGGCGCTGCATCTGCGCGACCTCGCCTGGCTGGCCCCCGCCGCGGCCGAGGAGGGCCGGCTGCAGGCCGAGCTCTGCCTGCGCCCGGACTCCGAGGGCGCGGTGGCCTTCACGCTGGCGGCGACGGGCCGCGTGCTGTCGCGCGGCCGCGTCGTCACGACCACCGATCTGGCCGACGACGCGCCGCTGGTGCTGGACGAGGCCGAAACCCTGGACGGCGCGGCGGTCTATGCGCGGCTCGCGGCGCTCGGCCTGGCGTATGGCCCGGCCTTCCGCGCCATCGAGGCGCTGGAGCTCGGCGAGGACCGGGTGCGCGGCACCCTGACGCTGGCCGAGGCGATCCCCGGCAGCGATCCGCCGGCCGGGCTGCTGGACGCGGTGCTGCAGGGCGCGGCCATGCTGGTCTTCCGCCATGCCGACGCCCGCCGCCTGCTGCCCATGGCCCTGGAAGCGGTCGACATCCTCGGCCCGCTGCCGCGCCGCGGTGTGATGGAGGCGCGGCGGCTGACCCCGGCCTCCCAGCGCGACGCCGCCGTCTTCGACGCGCTGCTGCGCGACGAGGCCGGCCGCGTGGTGCTGCGGCTGCGTGGGCTGGCCGGGCGCATGGACCGCCAGCCTGAGGCCATGGTTGCGGAGGCGCCGCCGCTCGGCGACTGGCTGCTGACCCCCGGCTGGATCGACGCCCCCGCTGCCGGCGCGCCGCTGCCCGGTGGCCTGCCCGCGACAATCCTGGCAGCGACGCCCGAGGCCGCCGCTGCCCTGCCCGGCGCCCGCCTCGCCGGCCCCGCCGAGTGGCAGCCCCCGCGGGACGGCGCGCCGTTGGTGCTGGCCTGCGCCGAGGCGCCCGAGACGCCGCGCGCCCTGTTCCGCCTGCTGCAGGCGCTGCGCCGGGCCGGCGGCCCGCCGCGCCGGCTGCTGCTGCTGGCGCTGGGTGGGCCCGGCGGCGCCCCCACCCCCTGGTGCGCCGCGGCCTTCGGCCTGCTGCGGACGGCGGCGCGGGAATGGCCGGAATGGTCGCTGGCCAGCGCCTGGCTGGGCGCCTGGTCGGATGCCCCCGCCGCCCTGGCCGAGCCCGGCGATGCCCTGGCCCGCGACATCCTGTGGCGGGAGGGCCGGCGGCAGGCGCGCGCGCTGCATCCGCTGGCGTTTCCCGCGACCGCGCATGCCTGGCCGCAGGGCGCCCATGCGGTGATCCTGGGCGGCGCCGGCGGCATCGGCCGCGCCCTGGCGCAGCGGCTGGCGACGCGGCATGGCGCGCGGCTGACGCTGATCGGCCGCCGCCCGGCCGACCATCCTGCGGTGGCCGAGGCCCTGGCCGCGCTGCGGGCCGCCGGCGCCGAGCTGTTCTACCAGGCTGCCGATGCCGCCGCCCCCGGCGCGCTGGCCGCCGCCATCGCCGCCGGCCGCCACTGCTTCGGCCCGGTCCGCATCGCCATCCATTCGGCGATCGACATGCGCGACGCCAGCCTGGAGCGCATGGCGCCCGAGGATTTCGAGGCGGCGCTGGCGGTCAAGGCCGAGGGCAGCCTGGCCCTGGCGGCGGCGGTGGCCGAGGATCCGCTCGACCACTTCCTGCTGTTCTCCTCGGTCAATACCTTCGCCGCCAATGCCGGCCAGGCCAATTACGTCGCCGGCTGCGCCTTCAAGGACGCGCTGGGGCTGCGTCTGGCGGCGGCCGGCGTGCCGGCGCGGGTGATCAACTGGGGCTTCTGGGGCGAGGTCGGCCGCGTCGCCGATGCGGCCACCGCCGCCCGCCTCGCCCGCCGCGGGGTCGAACCCATCGCCACCGCCGAGGGGCTGGCGGCGCTGGATGCCCTCCTCGCCGCGCCGGGCCCGGTGCAGGTCGCGGTGCTGAAGGGTGAGGCGCGGCTGCGCGCGGCGCTCGGCGTGGTGGCGCCCTTGGCCGACACGCTGGAAGCCCGGATGCAGGCCGTGGTCGCCGGCGAGGCCGCCGGCATGCAGGGCGCCTGGGACGAATACGCGGCGCTCGAAGCCCTGTCGCGCCGGCGCCTGCTGGCCTGGTGGAACGGGCTCGGCCTGCTGCCGCCCGGCGCGCGCCGCGACCGCGCCGCGCTGGAGGCGGCGCTGGGGCTGGTGCCGCGGCACCGCCGCCTGTTCGACGCGCTGCTCGGGCTGCTGGCGGCGTGCGGCGCGCTGTCGGCCGAGGACGGGATGCTGGAAGGCCACGCCGCCGAGGCCGGCGATGTCGAGGGCGATCTCGCCCGTTTCGCCGCGCGCCTGCCGGCCTTCGCGCCGCATGTGGCGCTGCTGCGGGCCTGCGCCGGCGCCTATTCCGCCGTGCTGCGCGGCGAGCGGCTGGCCACCGAGGTGATGTTCCCCGAGAGCAGCCTGGCGCTGGTCGAGGGCATCTATCGCGGCAACCGCATGACCGACTACTGCAACCGCCTGGTCGCCGCCGTGGTGCGCGATGTTGCGGCTTCGGCGGAAGGGGGTGCGCGCATCCTGGAGATCGGCGCCGGCACCGGCGGCACCAGCCGCACGCTGCTGCCGCGGCTCGACGATCTTGCCGTGCAGGACTACCTCTACACCGATGTCAGCCTGGCCTTCGCGCAGTTCGGCCGGCGCGAATTCGGCGCGACGCGGCCCTGGCTGTCGGCGCGCGCGCTGGACATCAGCCGCGACCCGCTGGCGCAGAAGCTGGAGGCCGGCCGCTGCGACGTGGTGCTCGGCGCCAATGTCGTGCATGCGACGCCGGACCTGACGCGTTCGCTGTCGCATGCGCGCGCGCTGCTGAAGCCGGGCGGCGTGCTGGTGCTCTACGAGATGACGGCGATCCACGATTTCGGCACGCTGACCTTCGGCCTGCTGGACGGCTGGTGGATGGCCGAGGATGCCCGCCTGCCGCATGCCCCGCTGCTGGATGCCGCCGGCTGGCGCGCCCGCCTGGCCGCTGCCGGCTTCGGCGAGGTCTTCCTGCTCAGCGAGCCCGGCCTCGCCGACGAGGCCGCCTTCCGCCACAGCGTCATCGTCGCGCGCAATCCGCTGCCCGCCGCCGTGCCGCCGGCCGAGGCGCCGGTGGAAGCCGCGGTGCGGGCTGCCGCCACGCCGATGCGCGACCGCCTGCGCCGCCGCGCTGGCGAGGCCGCCGCCGCCGCGCCCGAGGTCGAGCTGGCGCCGCTGGTCGCCGCCATCCGCGCGGTGACGCTGCAGGTGCTGGAGCTGCGCCCGGAGGAGCTGCGCGATGACCGCAGCTTCGCCGATTACGGCGCCGATTCCATCCTGGGCGTGGCGCTGGTCGAGGCGCTGGGCCAGCGGCTGGGCGTGGCGCTAAGCCCGACGGTGCTGTTCAGCCACCAGAGCGTCGAGAAGCTGGCCCGCCATTTGGCCGCCCGCCACGGCGCCACGCTGACCCTGGCGGCCGCCCCTGCCCCCGCGGCCCCGGCCCCGGCCCCGGCCGCCACCCCGGCCGCCACCCCGGCCGCCGCGCGCGCGGCCGACGACCGCATCGCCATCATCGGCATGGCCGGCCGCTTCCCGGGCGCCGGCACCGTCGAGGAGTTCTGGCGCAACATGCTGGCCGGCCTCGACAGCGTCGGCCCGGTGCCGGCCGATCGCTGGGACCACCGGGCGGTCTTCGACCCGCGGCCGCAGCAGCCGGGCCGGACCGATTGCGACAGCGGCGGCTTTCTGGCGGAGATCGACCGTTTCGACCCGCTGTTCTTCGGCCTCTCGCCGGCCGAGGCGATCGCCACCGACCCGCAGCAGCGGCTGTTCCTGGAAACCGCCTGGCAGGCGCTGGAACATGCCGCGCACGGCCCGCCGGCGCTGGCCGGGCTGCGCTGCGGCGTCTTCGCCGGCAATGTGGCGGGCGACTACGCGGCGGCGCTGCGCCAGGCCGGGCAGGATGGCGACGCGCGCAGCTTCACCGGCAATGCCGCCTCGATGCTGGCGGCGCGCATCGCCTACCGGCTGGACCTGCGCGGGCCCTGCCTGTCGGTGGACACCGCCTGCTCCTCCTCGCTGGTGGCGGTGCACCTGGCGGCGGAAAGCCTGAAGCGCGGCGAATGCGACCTGGCCCTGGCCGGCGGCGTCGCGCTGATGACCACGCCGGCCTTCCATGTCGCGGCCTCGCAGGCCGGGATGCTCGCCCCCGGCGGGCGCTGCCGCACGCTGGACGCCGCCGCCGACGGCTTCGTCCCGGCCGAGGCGGTGGCCTGCCTGGTGCTGAAGCGCCTGGCGGATGCCGAGCGCGACGGCGACACCATCCAGGGCGTCATCCGCGCCTCTGGCATGAACCAGGACGGCGCCAGCAACGGCATCACCGCGCCGAACGGCGCGGCGCAGACGGCGCTGCTGCGCGAGGTCTGGGCGCGCGCCGGCATCGCGCCACGCGACCTCGGCTATGTCGAGCTGCATGGCACCGGCACGAGGCTCGGCGATCCGGTCGAGGTGCAGGCGCTGCGCGAGGCTTTTTCCGACAGCGCCGTGCCGGCCGGGCATTGCGCCATCGGCTCGGCCAAGGCGGCGCTGGGCCATACGCTGGCGGCGGCGGGGGTGGTCGGGCTGCTGCGCGCCATGCTGGCGCTGCGCGACCGCCGCATCCCGCCGGTGGTTTCCTTTGCATCGCCCAACCCGCTGCTGGGCCTCGACGACACGGCGCCCTTCCGCGTGCCGCGCCGGGAGGAAGCCTGGCCGGAGGGACGGCCCTGCGCCGCGGTCTCGGCCTTCGGCTTCAGCGGCACCAATGCGCATGTCGTGCTGGAGGCGCCGCCGCCGCCGCGCCACCCCGCGCGCGCCGCGCCGCGCGACGAACATCTGGCGCTGCTCTCGGCCGAGACGTCGGCAGCGCTGCAGCAGCGCCGCGCCGAGCTCGCCGCCTGGATCGAGGCGCATCCCGAGGCCGCGCTGGAGGATATCTGCGCGAGCCTGGCCTGGGGGCGGGCGCATCACCGCACGCCGCATCGCCTGGCCCTCGCCGCGCGCGACCGCGCCGGGCTGCTGGCGGCGCTGCGGGGCGAGGCCGCCCCGGCCGCCACCCCGGCGCTGCAGGCCCTGGCCGAGGCCTATCGCCAGGGCCGCGACCCGGACTGGGCGGCGCTGCATCCGCCGGGCAGCTTCCGCCGGCTGGCGCTGCCGCCCTATCCCTTCGCCCGCCGCCGCTGCTGGCCCGAACCCCCCGAGCCGCCAGCAGCCACCAGGACAGCCGCACCAAAAACCGACGGAAAAATGTTTGCGGCGGTGATGGCGGAGCTGGCAGCCCAGGCTGGCGGAGGCGGCGCATGACCGCCTCCCTGCCCAACCCGGCGCCGCTGCTCGACCGCTATGCCGCGGCGCTGCTCGACGCCCTGCCCGCCCGGCCCGCCGCCGCCCCGCGCCACGCCCGGCTGGCGGCGGCGCTGGCGGCGCAGCGCGCGGCGCTCGGCCCGGTCGGCCCGGTGGCCGAGGAACGCGCCTCCCTGCTGGCCGCCGCCCCCGGCCTGGCGCCGCATGCCGCCCTGCTGGAACGCTGCGCCGAAAGCCTGGCTGAGGTGCTGGCCGACCGCCGCGCCGCCACCGCGGTGCTGTTCCCCGAGGGCAGCAGCGCCCTGGTCGAGCCGCTCTATCGCGGCAATCCCTGGTCGGACCGCTTCAACGCGCTGCTGGCCGCCGCCGTGCGCCGCGCCGCCACGGATCAGGCGGCGACCCGCATCATCGAGATCGGCGCCGGCACTGGCGGCGCCTCGGCCGCGGTGCTGGCGGCGCTGGACGGGCTGGATCCGGCGCGGATCACCTATCTCTACACCGATGTCTCGCCGGGCTTCCTGCAGCATGGCCGCCGGCATTTCGCCGCCGGCCGCCCCTGGCTCGACTTCCGCCGCCTGGACCTGGAGGCCGATCCGGCCGCCCAGGGCTTCGCGGCCGGCGGCTTCGACATCGTCATCGCCTCCAACGTCGTGCATGCGACGCGGCGGATCGAGGCCAGCCTGGCGCGGCTGCGCGGGCTGCTGCGCCCGGGCGGGCTGCTGCTGCTGAACGAGCTGACCCAGGCCAGCTTGTTCTCCAGCCTGACCTTCGGCCTGCTGGATGGCTGGTGGGGCTTCGAGGATGCCGCCGCCCGCGATCCGCACGGGCCGCTGCTGTCGCTGCCGCGCTGGCGCCAGGCGCTGGCGGCGACCGGCTTTGCCGATCCCGGCGCCATCGGCCTCGGCGCCGATCCGGAGGCCTCCTTCCAGTGCCTGATCGTGGCCGAGGCCGGCGCGGTGCCTGCCCTGGCGGGTGCTGCGCCCAGTGCCGATCCGCTGCAGGTCGAGGCGGTGCTCGCCGCCGAGCTGGCCCGCGCCCTGGCGCTCGCGCCGGAGGAGATCGACCGCCAGCGGCCCTTCGCCGAGCTCGGCGTCGATTCCATCGTCGCGCCGCAGCTGGTGGCGGCGGCCAATGCGGCGCTGGGCTGCGCGCTGGCGCCGGCCGACCTCTTCGCCCATGCCACGCTGGCGGCCCTGGCGCGGCATGTCGCGGCCAGCCTGGCACCCGCCGCCACGCCCGCTGTACCGGCGCCGGTGGCCGGGGCGCGCGACATCGCGGTGATCGGCCTGGCCTGTCGCTTCCCCGGCGCGCCCGATGCCGAGGCCTTCTGGCAGATGCTGCAGGAAGGGCGCTGCGCGGTGCGCGACATCCCGCCCGAGCGCTTCGCCTGGCGCCCGAAGCCGGGCTCGGCGCGCCAGAAGGCGTTCGGCGCCTTCCTCGAGGATCACGACGCCTTCGACCCTGACCTGTTCCGCCTGACCTGGCGCGAGGCCGCGGCGATGAGCCCGCAGCAGCGCGTCTTCCTGGAGACCGCCTGGCACGCGCTGGAGGATGCCGGGCATGGCGGCCGCGCGCTGGCGGGTCTGGATTGCGGCGTCTTCGTCGGCGCCACGCATCGCGAGCACGCCTCGGATGCCGAGGGCGACAGCCTCGCCGCGCTGGGCAATTCCATGGCGATCCTGCCGGCGCGGCTGTCCTACCTGCTGAACCTGCGCGGGCCGAGCCTGCCGGTCGACACCGCCTGCTCCTCCTCGCTGATCGCCGTGCATCTGGCCTGCCAGAGCCTGCTGGCCGGCGAATGCGGCATGGCGCTGGCCGGCGGCGTCTCGGTGCTGCTGACCGATCCCCGGCTGCACCGCTTCCTCGACGATGCGGGGATGTCCTCGCCCTCCGGCGCCTGCCACGCCTTCGACGCGGCCGCCGACGGCTTCGTCCCCGGCGAGGGCGCCGGCATGGTGGTGCTGAAGCCGCTGGCCCGCGCGCTGGCCGAGGGCGACCGCGTGCTCGGCGTCATCCGCGCCAGCGGCAGCAACCAGGACGGCCGCAGCAGCGGCATCACCGCGCCCTCCGGCCCGGCGCAGACGGCGCTGGAACTGGCCGTCTGGCAACGCGCCGGCATCGATCCCGCCAGCATCGGCCTGGTCGAGGCGCATGGCACCGGGACCAAGCTCGGCGATCCGATCGAGCTGCGCGCCCTGCGCGATGCCTTCTACCAGTGCGGCGCGACGACACCGCAGACCACGCCGATCGGCTCGGTGAAGACCAATATCGGGCATACGCTGGCGGCGGCCGGCATCGCCTCGCTGATCAAGGTTCTGCTGGCCTTCCGCCACGCCACCATCCCGCCCAGTCTTTCCTTCACCTCGCCCAATCCGCAGCTCGACCTGGCGGCCTCGCCCTTCCGCGTGCCGGTGGCGCCGGAACCCTTCCTGGCGCGACAAGGCGCGCCGCTGCGCGCCACCGTCTCCTCCTTCGGCTTCAGCGGCACCAATGCGCATCTGGTGCTGGACGCGCCGCCCGCCCTGCCCGCGCCGGTGGCCACGACGCCGCGGCCCTACGCCTTCCTGCTGTCGGGCCAGACGCCCGAGGCCCTGGCGATCCGCCGCGCCGATCTTCGTGCCTGGATCACGCAACATCCCCAGGCCGCGCCGCGCGACCTGGCCTTCACCCTGGCGGCCGGCCGGGCGCATCTCGACTGGCGGCTGGCCGTGGTGGCCAGCGACCTGGCCGGGCTGGCGGCCGCGCTGGCTGGCGACGAGCCCGGCACCGAGACCGGCGCGCCCGCTGCCATCGCCGCCGCCGAGGCCGCGCTGGCCGCCGCCGCGCCGGACAGCGACGCTGAGACGCTGGCCGCGCTCTACCGCCGCGGCGCCGATGGCGACTGGGCGCGCTTCTTCGCCGGCGCCACGCCGCCACGCCGGCTCGGCCTGCCGCGCTATCCCTTCGCCCGGCAGCGCTTCGCCGCGCCGCGCGCGCGGCAGCCCTGGCCGGTCGCGCTGCAGGGCTTCCCCGCCGCCGAGCACCGTTTCCAGGGCCGCCCGCTGCTGCCCGCCGCCGCCCAGCTCGACGCCGCCTTCGCCGCCGCCGAGGCCGCCGGCCTGGCCCGCCTGCCCTGCGCCCTGACCGGGCTGCGCTTCACAGCACCACTGTTCGCCGATGCCGGCATCGAGGCCGCGCTGCATCTGCAGGAGGATGCCGGCTTCACCCTGCGCGAGACCGGCGGCGACCGGGTCTTCTCCAGCGGCCGGCTGGAAGCCTGCGCATCACTGCCGCGCGGCGAGACACCCGCCGCCATCGCCGCGCGGCTGGGCCCGCCGCAGGAAGGCGCGGGGCTCTATGCCCGCTTCGCCACGCTCGGCTTCGATTACGGCCCCGGGCTGCGCGCCATTGCCCGCCTGCAGGCCGGGCCCGAGGAAGTGCTGGCGCGGCTCGAGCTGCCGGCCGCCGCGCCGGCCAGCGGCTTCCGGCTGCATCCGGCGCTGCTCGACGGTGCCATGCAGGCGGCGATCGGCCTGGCCGCCGGCGATCTGCCGGAGACGGTGCTGCCGGCCGGGCTGGAAGCATTGCGGCTGCAGGCGCCGGTGCTGGCCGGCTGCTGGGCGCATCTGCGCCGCCGTCCGGCGCGCGCCGAGGAGCCGGGGCTGCAGCGCCTCGACATCGCGCTGCTCGCCGAGGATGGCGCGCCGCTCGCCATCTTCGAGAACCTCGCCATCCGGCTGCAGCCGCGCGCCACCACGCCGGTGCATCTGGCGGCGCCGCGGCCGCGCCCGGTCGCGCCGGTCCCGGCGACGCCGCCGGACTGGATCTTTGCCGAGGAGGCGCGCGGCTGGTGGCAGGCGCTGGGCCGGCGCCCGCTGCTGGTCAGCCCGGGCGCCGCCTTCGCCACCCCTGGCCCGCGCCAGGTGACGCTGCGGCCCGCCGAGGCCACCGACATCGCCCGTCTGCTGGCCGAGCAGCCGGCGCCGCGGCGGATCTGGCATGATGGCAGCCTCGGCTTCGACAGCCTGCTGGCGCTGCTGCGCGGCCTGCTGGCGCGTGACGGGCAGCCGCCGGTCGAATTGCTGGCGCTGCATGATGGCGGCGCCGAGGGCGCCATGGCGCGCGGCCTGGGCGCCGCGCTGGCGCGGGAGTGCGCCACGCTGCGTCTCGGCGACCTGGCGCTGCCGCCAGAGGCCGATGCCGTCGCCGCCGCCAGCACCGCGCCGTTGCGCCAGGGGCTGGTGCTGACACCGGAGGGCGGGTTCACCGAGCCCGGTTTCGCCATCCTGCCGCCGCAGACCGGAAGAACGCCGCTGGTCGAGGGCGGCTTCTACGTCATCAGCGGCGGGCTGGGCGGCGTCGGCCAGCTGCTGGCGCGGCACCTGATCGGGCGCTGGCAGGCGAAGCTGCTGCTGCTCGGCCGTGGCGCGCTGGATGCGCCGCGCCGCGCCGCGCTCTCCGCCATCACCGCCGCGCGCGGCGAGGGCCAGGGGAAGAATGACGGCGAGGCGATCTACATCGCCACCGACATCGCCGATCCCTCCTCGCTGGAGCAGGCGCTGGAGGCCGGGCGGCGCCGCTTCGGCCCGATCCGCGGCGTCATCCATGCCGCCGGCCTGCAGCGCGACGGGCTGCTGCGCCGCAAGCCGGCCAGCGATATCGAGGCCGTGCTGCAGGCCAAGTGCCAGGGCGCCCTCGCGCTGGACGCCGCGACGCGCGGCGACCCGCTGGACTTCTTCGCGATGTTCTCCTCGCTGGCGGGGGTGTTCGGCGCCACCGGCCAAGCCGATTACGCCGCCGCCAATGCCTTCCTCGACCGCTTCGCCGCGACGCGCCAGGGGCCGGGGCGCGGCCTGTCGATCGGCTGGCCCTTCTGGGCCGAAGGCGGCATGCGGGTGACACCGGAGGACCTCGCCGCGCGGCAGGCCGCGACCGGCATCGCCGCGCTCGACACCGCCGCCGGCCTGGCCGCCTTCGAGACGGCGCTGGCGCAGCCGCTTCCGCATCTGCTGGTGCTGCCCGGTGCGCGCGAGGCCATCGCCCGCTTCCTCGACGACGCAGCGCACGCCGAGGCCGCAACCGCCGCGCCGATGGGTGGCGAGCCCACCTTGCCGCTGGTGACACGGCTGTTCGCCGAGGCCACCGGCCTGCCGGCGGAGCGGCTGCGCCCCGACCGCCCCTTCGACGCCTATGGCATCGACAGCATCCTGGTCACCAAGCTGACCGCGCGGCTGGAACAGGCGCTGGGCACCAGCCTGCCGCCGACGCTGCTCTTCGACCATGGCACCCTGGCGAGCCTGGCCGAGGCGCTCGACCGCGTCCGGCCGGCGCCGGCCCCCGCGCCGACCCCGCCCGGCCCGGAACCGACACCGCCGCCGGCGGCCGAGGGCATCGCCATCATCGGCATGGCCGGCCGCTTCCCCGATGCCGACACGCCGGATGAGCTCTGGCGCCACCTGCTCGACGGCCATGACCCGATCCGCGCCGTGCCGGCCGGGCGCGGCCCCGGCGACTGGGGCATCGGCCGCGGCGGCTTCCTGACCGAGGTCGACCGCTTCGACCCGCTGTTCTTCGGCATCGCGCCCGCGGAAGCCGCGCGCATGGATCCCCAGGAAAGAAAGTTCCTGGAAACCTGCTGGGAGGCGCTGGAGGATTCCGGCCATACCCGCGACAGCCTGGCCGGCACCGACCGCCAGGGCGGCGTCTTCGTCGGCGTCATGTATGGCGACTATGCCCTGCTCGCCGCCGAGGCGGCAGCACGCGATGGCGCCATCGCCGGCGCCGCGCCCTATTGGTCGGTGGCCAACCGCGTCTCCTACGTCTTCGACCTGCGCGGACCGAGCCTGGCGGTCGATACCGCCTGCTCCGCCTCGCTCAGCGCGCTGCACCTGGCCTGCCGCGCGCTGGAGAATGGCGAATGCCGCGTCGCCATCGCCGGCGGCGTCACCCTGTCGCTGCACCCGCAGAAATTCGCCGGCCTGCAGCAGGGGCAGTTCGCATCCAGCGACGGCCGCTGCCGCAGCTTCGCCGAAGGCGGCGACGGCTATGTCCCCGGCGAGGGCGTCGGCGCCGTCATCCTGAAGCCACTGGCCACGGCGCTGGCGGATGGCGACCCGATCCACGCGGTGATCCGCGGCAGCGCCCTCAACCATGGCGGCCGCAGCAACGGCTATACCGTGCCCAGCCCGGCGCGGCAGGCCGAGGTGATCGCCGCCGCGCTGGACCGCGCCGGCGTGCCGGCCGAGAGTGTCTCCGTCATCGAGGCGCATGGCACCGGCACGGCGCTGGGCGATCCCATCGAGATTGTCGGGCTGGCCGCTGCCTTCGGCCCGGCGGTCGCGCGGCAATCGGTGGCGCTGGGCTCGCTGAAGGCCAGCCATGGCCATCTGGAGGCCGCCGCCGGCATTGCCGGGCTGATCAAGCTGGTGCTGCAGCTGCGGCATCGCCGGCTGCCGCCGATGCCGGCCTATGGCGGGCCGAACCGCCGCATCGATTTCGCCGCCACGCCCTTCCGGCTGCAGTTGGAGGCCGCCGACTGGACCGGGCCGCACCCGCTGCGCGCCGGGCTCAGCGGCTTCGGCGCCGGCGGGGCGAACGCCCATCTGGTGCTGCAGGAGGCGCCGCCCCGCGCGGTGCTGCCGGTGGCCGCGGGCCCGGCGCTGATCCTGCTCTCGGCCCGCACCGAGGCGCAGCTGCGCGCCTATGCCGACCGGCTCGCCACCGCACTGCCGGACAGCGGCGCGCGGCTGGCCGATATCGCCCACACGCTGCAGGCGGGACGCGAGGCGATGCCGGCGCGGCTGGGTTTCGTTGCCGCCAGCCTTTCGGAGCTGGTGGAAGGTCTCGCCGGCTTCGCCGCCGGCCGTCTGCCGCCCCAGGGCTTCTTCGGCCTCGATGACGGCGCCACGCCGCCGGCGCCGCCGCCGCCCGGCGCCCCGCTGGCCGAGCAGGCGCGCGCCTTCGCCGCCGGCGCCCTGCTGGCCGGCCCACCGCAGCCGGGGCAGCGCGTGCCGCTGCCGCCGCATCCCTTCCTCGGCCAGCGGCACTGGCTGCCCGGTGCGGTCGCCAACGCCCCGCAGCAGCACTGGACGCCGCAGGACGCGCTGGTGCGCGACCACCGCGTCGCCGGCCGGCTGCTGCTGCCCGGCGCGGCGCTGCTGCAGCTGGCGCTCGCCGCCCGCCCCGGCGCCACCACCCTGTCCGACATCGCCTGGCTGCGCAGCGCCGCGGTGCCCGAGGCCGGGCTGTCGCTGCAGGTCGAGACCGACGCGCAGGGCTTCACCATCGCCGCGGCGGGAGAGGAACTCGCCCGCGGCCGTTACGCCGCGCGCCCCCTGCCGCCGCTGCCCGCGCCCCCAGGCGCGATCGTCTCGCGGCTGGGCGCCGAGGCGATCTATGCGCGGCTGGCCGGGCTCGGGCTGGAATACGGCCCCAGCCTGGCGCTGGTCGAGGCGGTGGAGAGCGATGGCATCGCGATCCGTGCCGCGCTGCGGCCGGAGGCGGCGAGTGCCAGCTTGGCGGCGCTGGTCGATGCCGCCTTCCAGGCGCTGATCGGCCTGGCGCCCGAGGGTCCGGCGGCGCTGCGCATCCCCTTCGCGCTGGAGGCGCTGGCGCTGCCCGGCGACCCGGCGGCGGCACGGCAGGTGATCGGCCGCCGCCGCCCCGATGCCAGTGCCGGGGAAGCCCGCTACGACATCGCCCTGCTCGATGCCGCGGGTCAGCCGGTGCTGCGCCTCGCCGGGCTGGCGACGCGGCCGGCCAGGGCGGCGGCGACGGCCCTGCCGGCGCCCTGCCTGCTGCAGCCGGTCTGGCGTGCCGCGCCGCCTCTGGCGGTCCAGGCCCCGGCCGTCGAGTGCCTGCTGCTGCGCCGCCCCGGCCAGGCGGTGCCGGCGGCGCTGGCGGCGCTGCCCGCCTGCGACCCCGGCGATCTCGCGGCGCTGGCGCGGCTGGCGGGCGCCTCGACCGGGTTGATCTGGCTGGCCCCCGGCCAGGCCACCGATCCCGCCGCGCCGGCCCTGGCCCTGCTGGCGGCGCTGCAGGCGCTGGCACCGGCCGGCGGCACGGCGCGCCCGCTCTTCCTGCTGGCCGCCGGCGAGGATCGCCCTGGCCCGGTCGATGCCGCGCTCTTCGGCCTGGCGAAATGCGCCGCGCTGGAACTGCCGGGCCTGGCCCTGCGGCTGGTGCTGGCCGATGCCGCCGCGCTGGCCGCGCCCGACCTGCTGCCGCGCCTGCTGGCCGAGCCGGCCGCCAGCCCGGCGCAGGAGATCGCCTGGCGCGGCCCTGCCCGTCTGGTCCGCCAGCTGGTGCCGCTGCCGCAGGACAGCGCGGAAGACGCGGCGGCGGGCGGCACCTGGCTGCTGGTCGGCGGCGCCGGCGGCATCGGCCGGGTGCTGGCCGAGGACATCCTGGCCCGCGACCCGGCGGCGCATGTCGCGCTGGTCGGGCGGCGCGCGCCCGATGCGGCGCTGGCGCAGCGCATCGCCGCCAGCCAGGGGCGGCTGCGCCACCTGCAGGCCGATGCCACCGATGCCGTGGCGCTGAGCGCCGCCCTGGCCGGGCTGCGCGCGCTCGGCTGGCCGCGCCTCGACACCGCGGTGCAGGCGGCGCTGGTGCTGCGCGACCGGCCGCTGCTGGCGATGACGCCGGAGGATTTCCGCGCCGCCTTCGCGCCGCGCGCCCTGGCGACCCGGGCGCTGGAGACCGCGCTGGCGGCGGAGCCGCATCCGCCGCGGCGGCTGGTGCTGTTCTCCTCGGCCAATGCCGGGCCGGGATCGCCGGGCCAGGCGAATTACGTCGCCGGCTCCAGCTTCGCCGAGGCCTTGCTGGCGGAAGGCGAGCGGCCCTGGCATCGGCAGGTGCTGGCCTGGGGCCTCTGGGGCGAGGTCGGCGCGGTGGCCGATGCCGCGACCCAGGCGCGGATGGCGCGGCTCGGCGTGCACCCGATCCTGCCGGGCGAGGGCCTGTCGCTGTGGCGTCAGGTCCTCGCCAGCGGTGCGGCGCATTCCGTCGCGGTGAAGGCCGAGCCGGGTGCGCTCCGCCAGCTGGGCCTGGCCGATCCCTGCCCCGCCGCCGCGCTGCTGGCCACCGCCGAGGCAACGGCGCCGCCCGCCCCGCCGCTGGCCCCGGCCATCGCCGATTTCGCGGCGCTGGAGGCATGGGGCCGGCACGCCCTGCTCGTGGTGCTGCGCGGCATGGGCGACGGCCTGCCCAGCGCCTATACGCCGGCCGGGCTGGCGCGGCGGCTCGGCATCGCGCCGCGGCATGCGACGCTGTTCGCCGCGCTGCTCGGCCTGCTGGAACGCGCCGGGCTGGCGCGGCAGGCGGACGGGCTGTGGCGCTTCGCTGCCGCTGCGGTGCCGGAGGCGCCCCAGGGGATCTCGATCGATGGCCCGCGCCGGCTGCTGCAGGCGGTGCTCGACCATTATCCGGCGCTGCTGCGCGGCACGCTCGACCCGGTCGAGGTGCTGTTCCCGCAGGCCGACACCGCGCTGGTCGAGGGCGCCTATGCCGGCAATCCGGTCGCCGACCGGCTGAACGCGCTGCTGGCGGCCAGCCTGGCGGCGCAGGCCGCCAAGGCCGATCCGGCGCGCCCCTTCCGCGTCATCGAGATCGGCGCCGGCACCGGCGCCAGCAGTGCGGCCCTGCTGCCGGCGCTGGCCGCTCTCGGCCGGCCGGTGGAGTATCTGTTCACCGATATCTCCCGGCATTTCCTGACGCGCGCCGAAGCGAATTTCCGCAACCATCCATTCCTGCGCACGGCGCTCTACGATGCCGAGCGCGATGCGGCGGCGAACGGCCAGGCCGAGCGCAGCTTCGACGCGGTGGTGGCGACCAATGTGCTGCATGCCACCGCCAGCCTGTCCGCCACGCTGCAGCGGCTGGCCCGGCTGCTGCGGCCCGGCGGGCTCTTCGCCCTCAACGAGGTCACCCGCGCGCAGGACTTCGCCACCATCGTCTTCGGCCTGACCGAAGGCTGGTGGCGCGGCGCCGCCGAGCCCGGCCGCCTGCCCGGCGCGCCGCTGGCCGATGCGCCGCGCTGGCAGGCGCTGCTGCGGCAGGCCGGTTGCGAGGCCATCGCCGCAGTGACCCCCGCCGCGGCCGAGGGCGGCGCGCAGACGCTGCTGCTCGGGCTGCTGCCGGCCGGCGCCGCGCTGCCGGAGGCGCCCGCCGCCATCAGGCCTGTCAAGGCCACCCCGATCGCCGCCACGCAGCCCGCCGCCATGCAGCCCACCGCCGCCGGGGCGCCGCCGCCACGGCTGGTCGGCTTCCTGCGCGGGCTCTTCGCCGCGGTGCTGAAGCTGCCGCCGGAGGAGCTGCGGCTGCACCAGGGCTTCGACGGCGTCGGGCTGGAATCGCTCAGCGCGCTGGAGCTGCGCGGCCGCATCGCCGAGCGCTTCCCGGAGGTGCCGGCGACGCTGCTCTTCGAGCACAACAGCCTGGCCCGCCTCGCCACCCATCTGGCCGCGGCCTATCCGGCCGAGGCGGCCGCCTTCCTGGACCAGCCCGCGCAACCGGTGGCCGAACCGGCCCCCGCCAGCACCCCGCCGGCCGCCGACGAGCGCATCGCCATCATCGGCTTCGCCGGCCGCTTCCCCGGCGGCGAGACGCCCGAGGATTTCTGGCAGCTCCTGGAATCCGGCGGCCAGGCCGTGAGAAGAATCCCGGCAGAGCGCTGGGATGTCGCGCGCTGGCAGGGTGGCAGCGCCGAGCCGGGCCGCTCGCGCAGCCCCTGGGCCGGCTGCATCGAGGGCGTCGACCTGTTCGACCCGCGCTTCTTCGGCCTGTCGCCGCTGGAAGCCGAGAGCATGGACCCGCAGGAGCGGCTGTTCCTGCAGACCGCCTGGCACCTGCTGGAGGCCGCCGGCACCACACCCGCGCGGCTGGTGGCGCAGGCCGGCGAGAACGGCGTCGGCGTCTTCGTCGGCGCCATGAACAACCCCTACCAGTGGCTGGCCGCCGAGGCCTGGGCGGCGGGCCATGCCAGCGCCGGCGCCTCGCAATTCTGGTCGATCGCCAACCGGGTCTCGCATCGGCTGGATCTCGGTGGGCCGAGCCTCGCCGTCGACACCGCCTGCTCCTCCAGCCTGACCGCGCTGCATCTGGCCTGCGAGAGCCTGCGCCGCGGCGAATGCGGCGCCGCCATCGCCGGCGGCGTCAACCTGCTGCTGCATCCGCGGCAATTGGTGAATCTTTCGGCGGCCGGCATGATCTCGGCCGGGCCGGAATGCCGCGCCTTCGCCGAGGGCGCCGATGGCTTCGTCGATGCCGAGGGCGTCGGCGCCGTGCTGCTGAAGCCGCTGGCCGCGGCGCTGCGCGACGGCGACCGGATCGAGGCGGTGATCCTGGGCAGCGCGATGAATTCCGGCGGCCGCACCTCGGGCTTCACCGTGCCCAGCCCGCGCGCCCAGGCGCGCGCCATCCGCCAGGCGCTGTCGCGCGCCGGCGTGCCGGCCGAGAGCGTCTCGGTCGTCGAGGCGCATGGCACCGGCACGGCGCTGGGCGATCCGATCGAGCTGGCCGGGCTGGTCGAGGGCTATGGCGCCGCGCCGCGCCCGGCGCCGGTGCTGCTGGGCGCGCTGAAGGCCAATATCGGCCATCTGGAATCGGCGGCCGGCATCGCCGGGCTGACCAAGCTGCTGCTGCAGCTGCGGCACCGGCGGATCGCGCCGCATCCGCATGCCGCGACGCCCAATCCGCTGATCCGCTTCGAGGGCACGCCCTTCCGCCTGCCGGCCGCCGCGCAGAACTGGACCGGGATGCCGAAACCCGGCGGCGGGCATTGGCCGCGCCGCGCCGGGCTCAGCGCCTTCGGCGCCGGCGGTGCCAATGTGCATCTGCTGCTGGAGGAAGCGCCGCCCGCACCGCCCGCCTTGGAAGACGAGGCTTTCCTGGTGCCGCTCTCGGCCACCGACAGTGGGCGGTTGGCGGATCTGGCCCGGCGCCTGCTGGACTGGAGCGACCGCCACCCCGAGGCCAGCCCCGGCGCGATCGCCGCCAGCCTGCGCCGTGGCCGCGTCGCCCTCGCCTGCCGGGCGGTGCTGCGGGGCGACGGGCGCGACGCGCTGCGCGAGGCGCTGGCCGCCCTGGCCGAAGGCCTCCCCCCCGGCGAGCATCGCCGTGGCCGGGCGCGGCTGATCATCGGCGGCGCGCCCAGCGCCTCCGCCCCCCTGCTGGCCGAGAGCACCGAGGGCCAGGCCCTGCTGCGCGCCCTGCTGGCCGCCGGCGACGGCGATCGTCTCGCCCGGCTCTGGGCCGAGGGGGCCGCGATCGACTGGGCCGCGCTGCCCGGTGGCACAGCGCCGCCGCTGCCGCTGCCCGGCTATCCCTTCGCCCGCGAGCGCCACTGGCTGCCGGCCGGCGCCGCGCCTGCCGAACCCACCGCGGCGGCGCCGGCGGAAACCGCGCTGCTGGCGCGGGGCTGGCAGGAGGTGCGGCTGCCCGAGCCAGCGCCGCCCGGCCCGCTGCTGCTGCTCGGCGCCGCCGACAGCCCCGAACTGGCCGCGGCCCTGGCCGAGGCCTGGCCCGGCCCCTGCCGCCGCCTCGACGACCCGGCCGCGGCGGAGGCCGGTGCCACGCTGATCGACCTGCACGCGCCGCGCGACGATTCAGCCGGGCTGGCGCGGCTGCAAACGCTGCTGGCCGCGCTGCTGCGCGACGGCCCCACGGAGCTCCGCCTGCTGCGGCCGGGCGCCACGGCGGCCGAGACCGCGATGCTGCGCACCGCCGCGCTGGAAGGCCTCGCCGGCGCCACGGCGCTGCGGCTGGAGGGGACGCCGGAGGCCCGCGACCTCGCCAGCCTGTGCCGCATCGAGGCGATGGCGCTGACCCCGCAGCCCGAGGTGCTGTGGCGCGACGGCCGCCGCTTCCTGCCGGTGCTGCAACGGCTGGCGCCCGCCCTGGCCCGTCCGGTGTTCCAGCCTGGCCGTGCCTATCTGCTGGCCGGCGGGCTGGGCGAGGTCGGCCGTGCCCTGGCGGCCGAGGCGCTGGCGGTCGGGGCGCATCTGGCGATCCTGGGCCAGCGCGATGCCGCCGCCGCCGCCCCGGTGCTGGCCGCGCTGCGCCAGGACGCGCCGCCCGGCGCGGTGCTGGCCTATGCGGCCGCCGACCTGGCCGATGCCGCTGCCCTGGCCGAGGCGCTGGCGCGGCTGCGCCGGGCGCTGGGCGATGCGGAGCGGCCCTTCGCCGGCGTGCTGCATCTGGCGCGCGCCGTCGCCGACGGGCCGCTGGCGGCCAAGGATGCCGCCACGCTGGAGGCGGTGCTGGCGCCGAAGCTGGCCGGCAGCCTGGCGCTGGACGCCGCGCTGGCCGGCGAGCCGCTCGACTTCTTCATCCTCTGCGGCTCGCTGGCCGGCTGGTTCGGGCTGGCGGGTGGCGGCGACTATGCCGCTGCCTGCGCTTGGCAGGGCGATTTCGCGGCGCGCCGCCAGGCCCGGGTGCTGCGCGGCGAGCGGCAGGGGCAGAGCCTCGCCATCGCCTGGCCGCAATGGGCCTATGACCGGCATGGCAGCGCGGCCAAGGCGGCGGCGCTGGCGGCACGCGGCCTGGTACCGCTGCAGGCCGCGGCGGGCCTCGCCGCGCTGGGCGCGGCGCTGGCCGCCGGCCAGCCGGAGCTGGCGGTCGTCGCCGGCGAGGCCGCCTGCATCGCCGGTCTGGCTGAGGCCTATGGCGCCGCCGCGGCGCTGCAGGCCCTGCCACCCGATGGCGCGATCGGCGAGGAGCTGGCGGCGCTGAGCGATGCCGAGCTCGCGGCCTATCTGGCGCATCTGCAGGAGGGCGCCGTGCCCCTCGCCGCGCCCGCGCCGCCGCCGATCCCACTGAAGCGCCCCGCCCCGCTGCCCCCGGCCGGGCTGCAGGCGGAGCTCGCCCGGCTGCTGGCGGCGCATCTGAAGCTGCCGCCCGACAGCCTCGACGCCGAGACTGCCTTCGCCGGCATCGGGCTGGATTCGATCCGCGCGCTGCAGGCGGCGGAGAAGATCGGCCGGCATCTCGGCCTGCGGCTTGACCCGGTGGTGTTCTTCGAGCATCCGACGCTGGGCCGGCTGGCCGCCCATCTCGAGGGGCTGCGGACGGTGCCGCGGCTGGAGGCCGGCGAATGAGTGCGCGACGCCAGCAGATGATCGAGGCGGCGACCCGGCTGTGGCAGCAGCGGCTGGACGCGCCCGGTCCGGCCCCGCTGCGCCCCGGCGCCTTCCGCGCCCGCCTGTTGCAGGAAGCGGCGCCGGCGCCGAAACGGGCGCCCGGGCAGCTCGGCTTCTCGCTGATGTTCTTCTCAGCCGAGGCAGGGGCGGCGCCGCGGCCCGGCCTCTATGCCACGCTGCAGCAGGCGGCGCGGCAGGCGGACCGGCTGGGCTTCACCGCGCTCTGGCTGCCCGAGCGGCATTTCGACCGCTTCGGCGGCCCCTATCCCGATCCGGCGGTGCTGGCGGCGATGCTGGCGCCGATGACGCGGCGCCTTCGTCTGCGCGCCGGCAGCGTGGTGGCGCCGCTGCACCACCCGGCCGCCATCGCCGAGCGCTGGGCGGTGGTTGACAACCTGTCCGGCGGCCGCGTCGACCTCGCCTTCGGCAGCGGCTGGAATCCTTCTGATTTTTGCCTCGCGCCCGACAATTACGCGCGGCGCGGCGAACTGCTGGCCGGGCAGGTGGAACAGATCCGGCGGCTGTGGCGCGGCGAGGCGGTGGCATTTCCAGGTCCGGACGGCGCGGCGCGACCGCTGCGCCTGCAGCCACGGCCGCTGCAGCCGGAGCTGCCCTTCTGGATCTCCTCCACCGGCAGCCTGGCCAGTTTCGAGCGCGCCGGAAGGCTCGGCGCCAATTTACTGACCATGCTGATGGGCAGCGATCTGGCAGCCCTGGCGCCGAAGATCGCCGCCTATCGTGCCGCGCGGGCGGCGGCGGGCATGGACCCGCAGGGCGGCACCGTCACGCTGATGCTGCACAGCCTGGTGCATGACGACCGCGACCGCGTTGCCGCCGCCATCCGCGATCCCTTCCGCGACTATCTGCGCAGTTCCCTGGAAGCCCAGCGTGGCGCCCATGCCGAGGGCCGCGCGCTGGACGCGGAGCAGCGCAGCCAGATCGCCCATTATGCCGCCGAGCGCTATGCCCGCAGCGCGCTGTTCGGCACGCCGGAAGACTGCCGCCCGCTGCTGGCGCAGGTCGCCGCGGCCGGCGTCGACGAGATTGCCTGCCTGGTCGATTTCGGCCTGCCCGACGCGCTGCTGCTGGAAGGGCTGGCACCGCTGGCCCGCCTGGCCGCCGAGCATGGCGGGCTGCTGCCGGCCGAGGAGGAGGCGCCGCGCCCCGCGCCGGTCGCGGCGGCCGGCCATGACGCGCCGGTCGCCGTCATCGGCCTGGCCTGCCGCCTGCCGGGCGCGGCCGATGCGGCGCAGTTCTGGCGCAACCTGCAGGCCGGCCACAGCGCGCTGCGCCCGCCGCCGCCCGGCCGCGGCACCGCCCTGGCGCAGGGCGGCTTCCTGGACGACGTCGACGGCTTCGACGCCGCGGGCTTCGGCATCGCCCCGGCCGAGGCCGCGGCCATGGACCCGCATCACCGGCTGCTGCTGCAATCCGTCCGCGACGCGCTGCGCGACGCCGGCCTCCCGGAAGCATCCCTGCGCGGCAGCGACACCGGCATCTTCGCCGCGCTCTATTCCACCAGCTTCGCCGAGGCGGCCTCGGCGATGGAGCCCGATGGCGTCAGCATCGCCGGGCAGATCGCCTCGATGGCGCCGAACCGGATTTCCTTTCTCTTCGACTGGAGCGGGCCGTCGGAGCTGGTCAACACCGCCTGCTCCTCCGGGCTGGTGGCGCTGCACCGGGCGGCCGCCGCGTTGCGCAACGGCGAATGCGGCATCGCCATCGCCGCCGGCGCCAGCCTGCTGCTGTCGGATGCGGAATCCGCGGCGCTGGCCCGGCTCGGCCTGCTCTCGCCCGGCGGCCACTGCCGCGCCTTCGACGCCGAGGCCGATGGCCAGGCACGCGGCGAGGGCGTCGGCGCCCTGGTGCTGAAGCCGCTGGAGGCGGCGCTGCGCGACGGCAACCGCATCCACGCCATCCTCGCCGGCAGCGCGGTCAATCATGGCGGCGCGCGCAGCGGCTCGCTGACCCTGCCGGGGGCGCGGCGGCAGGCGGCCTGCATCGGCGCCGCGCTGCGCCGCGCCGGGCTCGACGCCGCCGGGATCGGCTATGTCGAGGCACATGGCGCCGGCAGCCCGGCCGGCGACCTGGCCGAGGCCAGCGCGCTGGAAGAGGCGCTGCAGGGTGCCGCGCCCGCCAGCGTGGCGGTGGGCAGCCTGCGCCCGGCGCTCGGGTCGCTGGACGCGGCGGGCGGCATCGCGGCGGCGATCAAGGCGGCGCTGATGCTGGGCCAGGGCGGCGCCATCCCGCCACAGCCGGCGACGCCGCGGCTGCCGGCCGCGCTCGACCATCCAGCCAGCCCGCTGCGTTTCCAGGGCGCGGCGGCCGGAGCCCTGCCGCCTGGCCGCGCCGCCGTGCTGGTGCATGGCTATGGGCTGGGCGGGGTGAATGCCGACCTGGTCTTCCTGCCGCCGCCGGAAGGCTGCGCGCCGCCGCTGCTTCCCCTCGCGGCCGCGGCGCCCGACAAGAGCACTGCCGACAGGAACCCTGTCGGCGACTTCTACGACTTCGTCACCCGCGCCGAGGCGGTCGGCGATGCCGCGGTCTTCCTGACCCTGGCGCCGTTTCCGGAGGTCGTGCCGGGCTTCTCCTGGACGCGCTGCTTCCAGGACCCGGCGGCGAACCCGGCGCATTGGGCGCTGATGCAGCAGGCGCAGCGCGACATGCGCGACGTGCTCTACGCCAATGTCGATTTCGGCCGGGTGCGCCGCGTGCTGGATATCGGCTGCGGCTTGGCCACCGACCTGATCGCCCTGGCCGAGGCGCATCCGGCGATCCACGCCGATGGCCACACCATCTCGGCCGCGCAGGCGGCGGCGGGGCGGGCGCGGGTGGCGGCGCGGGGCCTGGCGGAGCGCGTCGCCATCCATCACCGCGACAGCGCGCGCGACGCCTTCCCGGGCCCGGCCTATGAGCTGGTGATCGGCTTCGAGGTCGCCCACCACATCCGCGACAAGGACGGGCTGTTCTCCAACATCGCCCGCCACCTGGCGCCGGGCGGGACGCTGCTGCTGGCCGACACGGTGGCCAATACCCTGGCGCCGATCGAGCTGCCGGCGGTGGGCTCCTGGACGCCGGACCGCGACAGCTATGCGGCGCTGCTGGCGCGGCACGGGCTGGCGATCCGCGACTGGCTCGACATCTCGGCCGAGATCGCGAATTTCCTCGCCGATCCCGCCCTGGATACCATGCTGGCGGCGGAGGCGCAGGCGGCGGCCGCGGCCGGCCGCCCCGGCATGGCGCTGGCGGAGGCGGTGCAGCGCAGCTGGCACGCCTTCGGCGACGCCTTGCGGGAGGGGCTGATGAGCTACATCCTGGTCACCGCGGCGCCCGACCCCTCGGCCAGCGCCGCCGGCAATCGCGCCGCCATGGAGGCCGCATGACGACGCCCTATGCCCGCCGTCTCGCGGCCCTCCGCCAGGGCAGCGCCCCCGCCGCGCCCAGCGATGATCTCGTCGCCGCTCTCGCAGACATCCTGGCCGGCAGCCTGGGCGTGGCCGCGACGGCGGTCGATCCGGCGCGGCCCTTCGCCGAGCTCGGCCTGACCTCGCTGCTGGCGGTGCGCTTCCTCGACCGGGTGAACCGCCGCTTCGAGCAGCGGCTGGGCGTCGACGCGCTTTTCGCCCATGCCTCGGTGGCGGCGCTGGCGGCGCATCTGGCGCCGCGGATCGCGCCGGCCCCGGCGGCGCCGGTCATCGCCGCGGCGCCGCCCGCCGCGACGCCCGACATCGCCATCATCGGCATGGCCGGCCGCTTCCCCGGCGCGCCGGACATCGCGACGCTGCGCGACCGCCTGGCCGCCGGCGACCTGCTGGTCGGCCCGATGCCACCGGCCCGGCAGGCGCTGGGCGCCACCGCCGGGGCACCGGCTGCCGGCTATCTGGACGACATCGACTGCTTCGACGCGGCCTTCTTCGGCATCTCGCCGCGCGAGGCGGCGGCGATGGACCCGCAGCAGCGGCTGTTCCTGGAGCAGTGCTGGCTGGCCATCGAGCAGGCCGGCCTCCCGGCCGAGGCGCTGCGCGGCCGCCGCGTCGGCGTCTTCGCCGGCGCTGCCGCCAGCGGCTACGAGGCGCTGCTGGACCAGGCGGCGCAGGCGACGCAGAGCCATGGGCTGACCGGCAACCTGGTCTCGCTGCTGGCCGCGCGCATCGCCTATGCGCTGGACCTGCGCGGCCCGGCGCTGGTGGTGGACACCGCCTGCTCGGCCTCGCTGGTGGCGCTGCACCTAGCCTGCCAGGCGATCCGCAGCGGCGAGGTCGAGATGGCGCTGGCCGGTGGCGTGCGGCTGTTCCTCGACCCGCGCGGTTTCTCCCACATGCAGCGGGTCGGCATGCTGTCGGCCCAGGGCCGCTGCCGCAGCTTCGATGCCGCCGCCGACGGCATCGCGCTGGGCGAGGCCTGCGCCGTGGTGCTGCTGAAGCCGCTGGCCCGGGCGCTGGCCGAGGGCGACCGCATCGCCGCGGTGATCCGCGGCAGCGGCACCAACCAGGATGGCCGCAGCAACGGCATCACCGCGCCGAACGGCCGCGCCCAGGCCGAGCTGATCGGCGCCGTGCTGGCGCAGGCCGGGGTCGCGCCCGACAGCCTCGGCCTGGTCGAGGCGCATGGCACCGGCACGCCGCTCGGCGATCCGATCGAGGTGGCGGCGCTGGCCGAGATCCTCGGCGACAGGGCGAGGCCGGCCTGGCTGGGCTCGATCAAGTCGAATATCGGCCATGCCTCGGAGGCGGCGGGCATCGCCGGGCTGGTCAAGGCGGTGCTCTGCCTGCAGCAGGCCGAGATCCTGCCCAGCATCGGCTTCGAGACCGCCAATCCGCAGGCGCGCTTCGGCACGGCGCTGCGGGTGGCGACCACCCGGCAGCCCTGGCCGGCCGGGGAGACGCCGCGCCGCGCGGGCGTCAGCAGCTTCGGCCTGTCCGGCACCAACGCCCATGTGCTGCTGCAGGAGGCGCCGCCCGCCCCCGCGCCGGCCGACGTCCCCGGCCCCTGGCTGGTGGCGCTCTCGGCCGCCGATGCCGCGGCGCTGGACCGCCGCGCGGCGCAGCTGGCCGGGTGGCTGGAGAACGAGGCCGCGCCATCGCTCGGCGATCTCTGCCGCACGCTGCTGGACGGGCGCAGCGCGCTGGAGCACCGGCTGGCCTTCGTCGCCCCGGACCGCGCCGGCCTTCTCGCCCGGCTGCGCGCGCCGGCGCCGGAGGACCGGGCCCGGCTCGCCCGTGGCGCCACCCCGCCCGCCGCGCCGGCCTATGACGCGCAGCATCGCGCGGCCTCGCTGCAGGCGGCGGCCCGGGCCTGGCTGCAGGGCGCGACGCTCGACGGCGGCGCGCTCTATCCCGGCGCCGGCCGCCACCTGCCACTGCCGGCCTATCCCTTTGCCCGCGAGCGCCATTGGCCGGCGGTCGCCGCCGCGCCGCTGCCGGACGCCGCCGGCACGCGCGTCTTCCGCCATGACGAGCCGCTGGTGCGCGACCATGTGGTCGGCGGCGCCGCCCTGCTGCATGCCGGGCTGTTTCTCGAGATGGCGCGGCAGGAGGGCGCCGCCCCGGCGCTGGCGGAGATCGCCTGGCTGCGTCCGGCCACGGTCCCCGCCGGCGGCAGCCTGGCGCTGCGCCTGGCGCGCGAGGGCGAGGCGCTGACCCTGCTCGGCACCACCGAGGGCCGCCCCTATGCCCGCGCCCGCCGCGCCAGCCCCGGCGCCGCCCCGGCACCCCGCGACCTCGACGCGCTGCGCAGGACAGCGACCCGGCAGATCGACCCGGCCAGCTTGCCGCGCGATGCCGCGGCGCTGCATCTCGGCCCGAGCTTCCCCGGCGTCGCGCGGCTCTGGCTGGCGCCGGGCTCGGCACTGGGCCAGGCCAGCCTGCCGCCGGGTGCCGAGGGCCTGCCGCCGCGCCTGTCGGATGCGGCGATCCAGACCGCCGTCGCCCTGCTCGCCGCCGCCGCCGAGGCGGCCGGCCAGACGCCCGCGCTGCGCTATCCCGCCAGCCTCGCGCGGCTGGAGATCTTCGCGCCGCTGCCGGCCGGCGAGGCCTGGATCTTGGCCGAGCCCTGCGCCACCGATGCCGATGCCGTCGACCTGCTGCTGCTCGATGCCGAGGGCCGCGCCTTCCAGCGCTGGCAGGGCCTGGCGCTGCGGCCGGCGGCGGTGCCCGCGCAGCACCCGGCGCCGCAGGCCATGCAGCCGGCCTGGATAACGGAAGACGCGCTGCCGGCCGCGCCGGACTGGCCGGCGCTGCTGATCGCCTCGCCGGCCGACCGCGCGCTGCTGCCCGGCCTGGCCGCGCCGGCCCTGGCACCCGCGGACGCGGCGGGCATCGCCGCCGCCGTGGCGGGGCTGGGGCCGGCCGCGCCCTGTCTCTGGATCGCGGCCCTGACCGCGACGGACGAGCCCGTGGCGACCCTGGCGCTGCGCCAGCTGGTGCGCGCCCTGGTGCAGGCCGGCTTCGAGGCGGCGCCGCTGCGGCTGCGCATCCTGACCGGCGGCGCCCAGCGCGTCACTGGCACCGAGGCCGGCAACCCCGCCGGCGCCGCGCTGGAAGGCCTGGCCAAGGCGGTGGCCGCCGAATTCCCGGCCTGGCAGCTGGTGATCCTCGACATCGATCCGGCCGCGCCGCCGCCGGTGGAGGCGCTGGCGCGCGACCCCGGCAGCCCGCTCGGCGAGGCCGTGGCGCTGCGCGACGGGCAGCGCTGGCTGCGGCAGTGGCGGCCGCTGGCGCTGCCGGCGCCGCGGCGGCTGGACGGCGCCTGGCTGGTGGTCGGCGGCATGGGCCGCGTCGGCCGTGCTGTCAGCACCACGCTGGCGGCGCAGGGGGCGCGGCTGACCCTGATCGGGCGGGCGCCGCTCGATGCCGGGCGGCAGGCCTTCCTGGCGACACTGCCGGACGCCCAATACATCGCGGCCGATGTCGCCGACCCGGCCGCCATCGCCGCGGCACTGGACGCCGCCGAGGCCCGGCACGGCCCGCTGCAGGGCGTCATCCAGGCGGTGGTCGACCCGGTCTTCGGCCGCACCGACCGCCTGCCGGAGGACGAGTTCCGCGCCGGGCTGCGGCCCAAGCTGGCCGGGCTGGCCGCCCTGGCCGCGGGGCTGCAAGAGCGGCGGGGCAGGCCGGAGCTGGTCGTCTTTTCCTCCATCGGCGCCTTTGCCGGCTTCCCCGGCATCGAGGGCCAGGGCGCCTATGCCGCCGCCTGCTGCTTCGAGGCCGCCTTCGCCCAGACTATCGGCACCCGGGTGATCCATTGGGGGCTCTGGGCCGATCCGGCGCTGAACCCGGCCATGGTGGCGCGGCTGGCCGAGGCGGGCTGCTTCACCCAGGACGCCGCCGCCAGCGCGGCGCTGCTGCCGGCGCTGCTGGCCAGCAAGGCGCCGCAGATCGTGCTTGCCGCGCTCTCCCCGCCTGGCTGGGCGGCGCTGGGCGCGGCCGATGCCACGGCGCCGGCCGCGCTGGCGGCCCTCGCCCGCGCCGCCGGCACGGGCCTGCCCGCCACCGACCCGGCGCTGCAGGCGGCGATGGAGGCGCATGCCCGCGCCAGCCTGGCCGAGGCCCTGGCCCCGCACCGCCCGCCCCAGGGCTGGAGCGAGCCCGCGCTGCGCCAGGCCTTCGCCGTGCCGCCCGAGCGCGCGGCCCTGGTCGCCGCCCTGGCCGACATTCTGGCCAGGGCCGAGCCTGGTCCCGCCCCCGCCGAAGCCCGGAGCGCCGCGCTGCGCGCCGCCGCCACCGGCGAGGCCGCCGCGGCGCTGGAGGCGGCGCTCACCCTGCTGCAGGCCGGGCTGGCCGCCCTGCCCGGCATCCTGGCCGGCACGACGCGCGCCGCCGAGGTGCTGTTCCCCGGCGGCAGCACCGGGCTGGTGGCGCCGCTCTACCGGCACCAGCCGGCGCTGGCCGCCTGCAACGCCATGCTGGCGGCGACCGTGGTGGCCCTGGCGCGGGCCAAGGCGCCGGCCCGGCTGCGCATCCTCGAGATTGGCGCCGGCACCGGGGCCAGCACGGCGCCGGCGCTCGACGCACTGGCGGCCGCCGGGCTGGTCGCCGACTATCTCTGCACCGAGCTCTCGCCTGGGCTGCTGGCGCCGCTGCGCGCCACGCTGGGCGAGCGGCCGGGCCTGCGGCTGGCGGTGCTCGACATCAGCCGGCCGCCCGGGCCGCAGGGGATCGAGACGGGCGCCGCCGACCTGGTGATCGCCAGCGACGTGCTGCATGCGACGCCGGAGATTTCTGTCTCCCTGGCCCATGCGGCCTCGCTGCTGCGCCCCGGCGGGCTGCTGCTGCTGAACGAGACCACCCGGCGCGACGACCTGGCCACCCTGACCTTCGGCCTGCTGGAGGGCTGGTGGCTGGCGCGCGACGCCGCACGTCGCCTGCCGCATGCGCCGCTGCTCGACATTCCAGGCTGGGGCACCGCTTTGCGCGAGGCCGGCTTCGCCGCGCTGCAGGCGGTGCCGGCCCCCGGCGAGGCGGCCGAGACCCCGGCGCATGCGCTGCTGCTGGCGCGGCTCGCCCGGCGGCGCGCGCTACCGGCCCCCGCCGCCGCCGCGCCGTCGCGGCCTGCTCCCGCCGCGCCCCGCGCCACGGCAGGGCTGGACGCCATCGTCGCGCAAGAGGTCGGCGCCGCGCTGGAACTGCCCGCCGCCCGCATCGAGGCCGACGCCCCCTTCGGCGAGATCGGCGTCGATTCCATCGTCGCGCCGCAGATCGCCGAGGCGCTGAATGCGCGGCTCGGCATCCGGCTGCGCTCCACCGACCTCTATAATTTCGGCTCGGTCGCCGCGCTGGCCCGCCATATCGCCGCCGCCTTCCCCGAGGCCACGCCAGCGCAAGAGATCGCAACGCCCGTCAGCGAGGAACCCGCCGCCCAGCCCGACGATGCCATCGCCATCATCGGCATGGCCGGCCGCTTCCCCGGCGCCGCCGATGTCGACGAATTCTGGGCGATGCTGCGCGAGGGGCGGCATGCGGTGCGGCCGCTCGACCGCTTCGCGCTGCCGGCCGAACTCGGCGCCCGCTGGGCCGCGCTGCTGGAGGATCACGACCGCTTCGACCCGCTGTTCTTCGGCATCTCGCCGGCCGAGGCGGAAGCGATGGAGCCGCAGCAGCGCCTGCTGCTGGAAGCCGGCTGGCGCGCGCTGGAGGATGCCGGCCTGCCGCCGCAGCGTCTGTCAGGTCAAGGCGAGGGCGGCCAGGCCTGCGGCGTCTTCGTCGGCGTCTCGGCCAGCAACTACAATGCCGCGGCCGCGCCGCCGGCCTTGCAGACGCTGGGCGGGTCGGTGGCGATCCTCTCGGCGCGGCTTTCCTATCTGCTCGATTTGCAGGGGCCCTGCCTGCCGGTGGACACCGGCTGCTCCTCCTCGCTGGTGGCGCTGCACCTGGCCTGTGAATCGCTGCGCCGTGGCGAGAGCCGGCTGGCGCTGGCCGCCGGCGTCTCCTGCAACATCCTCTCGCCCGACCTGTTCCATTATCTGTCGGATGCCGGCATGGCCTCGCCGACCGGGCGCTGCCACAGCTTCGACGCCGCGGCCGATGGCTTCGTCCCCGGCGAGGCGGTGGCCTGCCTGGTGCTGAAGCCGCTGGCCGCGGCGCTGGCCGAGGGCGACCGCATCCATGCGGTGATCCGCGGCAGCGGCATCAACCAGGATGGCCGCACCAGCGGGCTGACCGCGCCCAGCGCCACCTCGCAGACCGCGCTGGAGACCGCCGTCTATCGCCGCGCCGGCATCTCTCCCGCCAGCATCGGGATGGTCGAGGCGCATGGCACGGGCACCAAGCTCGGCGACCCGATCGAGGTCGCGGCGCTGACCGACGCCTTCCGCGCCTTCGACCTCCCGCCGGGGAATTTCTGCGCGCTGGGCTCGGTGAAGACCAATATTGGCCACACCATGGCCGCCGCCGGCATGACGGGGGTGACCAAGGCGGTGCTGGCGCTGCGCCACCGCGCGCTGCCGCCCAGCCTGAATTTCTCGGCGCCCAACCCGCATATCGACTTCGCCGGCAGCCCCTTCTTCGTCAACACGGCGCTGCGCGACTGGGACGCACCGGCGGGCGGCGGGCCGCGTCGCGCCGCCGTCTCCTCCTTCGGCTTCAGCGGCACCAACGGCCATGTCGTGCTCGAGGAGGCGCCTGCCGCCGCCGCGCCGACGCCAGCCGCCCCCGGCGGCCGCGTGCTGCCGGTCTCGGCGCGCAGCGCGGCGGCGCTCTCCGTCGCGCTGGACGAGCTGGCCAGGGCGCTGGAGGCCGCGCCCGACCTCACCCTGGCCGATCTGGCGCATCACCTGGCCTGCCGCCGTGGCCATTTCCGCCATCGCCGCGCCCTGGTCGCCGACAGCCTGGACGGGCTGCCCGCCCGGCTGCGCGCTGCCGCCGCCCGCCCGGCCGCGACGACCGTGCCGCAGGACGATCCGGTCTCCCGCATCGCCGCCCGCTGGCAGCGCGGGGACGCCGCCGCGGCCGGGGATCTGGCCGCGCTGGCCGCGCTGCACGAAAGCGGCGCCGCCATCGACTGGACGCCGCTGGCCGATGGCCGCCGCCGCGCGCTGGACCTGCCGGGCCATCCCTTCCTGCGCGAGCGCTACTGGGGCTTCGACCCGCTGGCCGGCGCCCGCCCCGCCGCCGCCGCGCCGCCGCAGCGCGCCGCCGACCACCCCCTGCTGCGCGAGCATGTCGTGCAAGGCCGCCCGCTGCTGCCCGGCACCGCGGCGCTCGCCCTGCTGCGCCAGGCCGCGCTGGAGGCCCGCCCCGGCCGCACCCCGCTGCTGCGCGACATCGCCTGGCTGGCCCCGGTCGAGGCCGACACCGCCTTCACCCTGCAGGCCGAGCCGATCGGCGAGGACCGCCTCGCCTGCCGCCTGGTCGAGGCCGGCAGCG
Source organism: Roseomonas sp. USHLN139 (assembly GCF_037145735.1). Lineage (NCBI taxonomy): Bacteria > Pseudomonadati > Pseudomonadota > Alphaproteobacteria > Acetobacterales > Roseomonadaceae > Roseomonas > Roseomonas sp. USHLN139. Next base: position 646,841 of record NZ_JBBCWY010000002.1, read on the forward strand.
GCCGCGCCCTGGCCCGCGCCACCGCCACCTTCGACGCCCCGGCGGCGGCGGCCACGGCCGACCTCGCGGCTCTCGCCGCGCGCTGCGCCGAGGCGCTGGACATCGATACCGTCTATGCCGGCTTCGCCGCCGCCGGGCTGGCCTATGGCCCGGGGCTGCGGCTGCTGCGGGCGCAGCGGCGCGGCGCGGCGGAAACCTTCGCCACCCTGGCGAGCCCCACCACCGCCGAGGCGCATCGCCTGCCGGCGGTGCTGGACGCCGCGCTGCAGGCCGCCGCCGCGCTGGGCCTCGGCGCCACCGCCGAGGGTGCGACCTATGTCCCGGCCGGCCTCGCGGGGCTGGAGGTCCTGGCCCTCCCCGCCGCCGGCGCGACGCTGCACGCCCATGCGGTGCTGCGCCCGGGCCAGGGCGACCCGGTCTTCGACATCGCGCTGCTGGACGCGGCCGGCACGCCGCTGGCGCGGCTGCAGGGGCTGGCCGCGCGCCGCCTGCCCGCCACACCGGCCGAGACCGCCGGCACCCTGGCCTGGCAGCCGGGCTGGGTGGCGGCGCCGGCGCTGATCGGCAGCGGCGGGGACGGCGCGCGGCTGCTGGTCTCGGCGCGGCCGGCGCTGGGGGCAGCGCTCGGCGCCCGCCTGGCCAGTCCGGACGACATCGCGACGCCCGAGGACGCCGCCCGGTTGCTGGACGCCGCCCTGGCCGAGGGCCGCCCCCTGACCCTGCTGCTGGACGCTGGCGCCGCCGCGCCCCCGCCGGCGAGCCTGGCCCTGGCGCTGGCCGGCAGCGGCGTCGAGACGCTGCTGCGCCCGCTCTTCCTGCTGGCCCGCGCCGCGCTGCGGCGCGAGCCGGTCCCGGCGCTGCGCCTGCTGGTGCTGGACCGCGCCGAGGGCAGCCCGGCCGGCGCCGCCGCCGCGGCCTTCCTGCGCAGCCTGGCCGCCGAGGACAGCCGCCTGCAGGGCCGCGTGCTCCGCAGCGACGAGGCTGGCGCCATCGCCGCCGAGCTCGCCGCCGAGTGGCAGGGCGTGGAGGAAATCCGCCTCCTCGGCGGCGCCCGCCAGAGGCGCCAGCCGCAACCGGTCACCTTGCCGCCGGCGCCGCAGCCGGGCTGGGTGAAGCCCGGCAGCCATTGGCTGGTCACCGGCGGGCTGGGCGGCATCGGGCTGATCCTGGCGCGCCATCTGGCGGATGCCGGCGCCGGCCGCATCGTGCTGCTGTCCCGCCAGGCGCCGGACGCGGCGCAGCAGACGGCGATGCGGCTGATCGGCGACCAGGTCACGCATGTCGCCGCCGACCTGACCGATGCCGCCAGCCTGCGGGCGGCGCTGGCCGGCATCCGCCAGCACGGCCCGCTGCAGGGCGTGGCGCATGCCGCCGGGCTACTGCGCGACGCGCGGTTGGCGCGGCAGGAGGCGGCCGATTTCGACGCCGTGCTGGCTGCCAAGGCGCAAGGGGCGGTGGCGCTGGACCAGCTGACCGCCGGCGATCCGCTCGATGTCTTCCTGATGTTCTCCTCGACGGCGGCGGCGCTGGGGGCGCCGGGACAGGCGGCCTATGCCGCGGCGAATGGCTTCCTCGGCGGGCTGGCCGAGGCGCGGCAGGCGCAGGTCGCCGCCGGCCGCCGCCAGGGGCTGACCCAGGCGATCGACTGGCCGCTGTGGCAGGGCGGCGGCATGCAGCCCCCGGCGGTGGTGGTGGCGGAGCTCGGGCGGCAGCTCGGGCTGCGGCCGATGCCCGCCGCCGAGGCGCTGCGGCAGCTCGACGCGGCGCTGGCGGCGCGGCTGCCGCGGGTGACGCTGCTGCATGGCGACACCGCGCGGCTGGCGGCGGTGCTGAGCCCCGTCGCGCCCGCCGCCGCGACCACGACCCGCGATCCGGCAGAGACAGAAAAATGGCTCGGCGCGCTACTGGAAGAGGTGCTGCAGCTGCCCCCCGGCCGGCTCGACCCGGAGGAGCGGCTGGAGGAATACGGCCTCGATTCCATCGGCATCATGCGGCTGAACGCGCGGCTGGAGGCGGAGCTCGGCCAGGTCTCGAAGACGCTGTTCTTCGAGCACCGCACGCTGCGGGAGCTCGCCACCCGCATCGCCCGCGACCACGCGCCGCCCGCACCGGCGCCGGCGGCACAGGCCCTGCCCGCCGCGGCCACCGATGGACAGGAGATCGCCATCATCGGCATGGCCGGGCGCTATCCGCAGGCGCGCGACCTCGAGGCCTTCTGGGACAATCTGCGCGCCGGCCGCGACTGCATCGAGGAAATCCCGGCCGAGCGCTGGCCGCTGGAAGGCTTCTACGACCCCGACCGCGACCGGGTGGAGACCAGCTACGCCAAATGGGGCGGCTTCATCGAGGGCGTCGCCGAATTCGATGCCCGCTTCTTCGGCATCTCGCCGGTGGAGGCCGAAAGCCTCGACCCCCAGGCCCGCAAGTTCCTCGAGACCTGCTGGGCGGCGCTGGAGGATGCCGGGCGGTCGCGGACCGAGCTGTTCCGCGGCTCGGCCGATCCGGCGGCGCGGCGCGGCGGCGTCTTCGTCGGCGTCATGGCCGGCGACTATGCGTTGTTCGGGCCGGAGGAAGCGGCGCGCGGCAATCTGATCGGGCCGCAATCGGCCTATTGGGGCATCGCCAACCGGGTCTCCTGGGCGCTCGATTTGCATGGGCCCAGCATGGCGGTGGACAGCGCCTGCTCGGCCTCGCTGACCGCGGTGCATGCCGCCTGCCAGGCGATCCGCGCGGGCGAATGCGAGCTGGCGCTGGCCGGCGGCGTCAACCTGATCCTGCATCCCAGCCGGCACTGGATCCTTGCCAAGTCGGGCTTCGCCGCCTCGGACGGCCGCTGCCGCAGCTTCGGCCAGGGCGGCGACGGCTATGTGCCCGGCGAGGGCGTCGGCGCCCTGCTGCTGAAGCCGCTCTCGGCGGCGCTGCGCGACGGCGACCGCATCCATGCGGTGATCCGCGGCAGCGCGCTGAACCATGGCGGGCGCAGCGGCGGCTTCACCGTGCCCGACCCGGCGGCGCAGGGCGCGCTGGTGGCCGAGGCGCTGGCCCGCGCCGGCACTGCGCCCGAGACGATCTCCTATATCGAGGCGCATGGCACCGGCACGGCGCTGGGCGATCCGGTCGAGGTCGCCGGGCTGGCCCGCGCCTTCGCCGGCCGCGCGGCGGGCAGCCTGCCGATCGGCTCGGTGAAATCCGCGATCGGCCATCTGGAGGCCGCCGCCGGCATCGCCGGGCTGACCAAGCTGGTGCTGCAGCTGCGCCACGCGACGCTGGCCCCCAGCCTGCACGCCGAGACGCTGAACCCCGATCTGGGCCTCGCCGCGACGCCGCTGGCCGTGCAGCGCGCGCTCGCCCCTTGGCCGGCGACACCGGGCCAGCCGCGCCGCGCCGGGATCAGCTCCTTCGGCGCCGGCGGATCGAATGTGCATCTGGTGGTGGAGGAAGCGCCGCCGCTGTCCGCCACGCCGCCCGTTGCCGGCCCGATGCTGCTGCCGCTCTCGGCCGCGACGGCGCCCGCCCTGCGGCAGCGCGCGGCCGATCTCGCCGCCTGGCTGCGCCGCCAGGCGGCGCCCGACCTGCCCGGGCTGGCCCGCACCCTGCAGGCCGGGCGCGAGCCGCTGCGCCACCGCGCTGCCGCCATCGCCACCACCCTGCCCGAGGCGCTGGCCGCGCTGGACGCCATCGCGGGCGGTGAGGCGCCGTTTGCCGGCGAGGTCCGCCACGCCAGCGACACGCCCGCCGATCCCGCCGCCCCGCTGGCGCGGCTGGCCGCCGACTGGGTGGCCGGCAGCGCCACGCCGGACTGGGACCGCCTGGCCCCCGGCCGCCGCCCGCCGGTCTCGCTGCCGACCTATCCTTTCGAGAAGCGGCATTGCTGGGTCCGGCTGACCCGGCCGCCGGCGCCACCCGCCCTGCCGGATGGCGTGACGCTGGCCGCCGCGGATGCCGGGGGCAACCGGGCCCTGCGGGTTGCCGCCACCGCCCCGATCCTGGCCGAGCACCGCGTCCAGGGCCGCGCCCTGCTGCCCGGGGCGCTGCTGCTGCTGCTCGGGCTGCGCGCGCTGGGCGGCACCACCCTCGCCGGGGCGCGCTTCCGCCGCCCGGTCGACCAGGCGGCGCTCGATGCCGGTCTGGTGCTGGCCGGCACGCCGGAGGGCATCACCCTGCGCGACGCCACCGGCGAGATCGTCGCCGAGGCACAGCGCGGCGGCGCCGTGGCGGCGCCCGGCGACCTGGCCGGCGAGACCGGCACCGCGATCGGTGGCGAGGCCGCCTATGCCCTGCTGGAGAGCGCCGGCGCCGCCTATCGCGGCCGCTTCCGGCAATTGAGAGAAATCCGCCGCGGCGAGGGCGTCGCCGAGGCCGATCTGGCCGGCAGCGCCGACTGGACGCCCCTGCTCGACGCCGCCTTCCAGCTGACCTTCGCCCTGCTGCCCGAGGACGGCGCCGGCGGCCCCTACCTGCCCGCTGCCCTGGCGCAGCTTTCCGTCTCCGGCCGGCCGGAGACGGTGACTCGCGTGCGGGGCCGCCGGCGCGAGACCGGCCCCGGGCTGGTGCGGCTGGACCTGATGCTGGTGGATGCGGGGGGCACGCCCCAGGCCCTGCTGCTCGGCTTCGAGGCGCGCCGCGCCGGCCCGCCCCCCGCCGCCTTGCCCGCGCTGGAGGCCTGGAGCGCCGTCTGGGACCCGGCCCCGGCCGCCGCCCCCGCCGCCCTGCCCGCCCGCCCCTGCCTGCTGGCCGAGGGCGAGGCGGCGCCCGTCGTGGCGGCGCTCGCCGCCGCGCTCGGCACGCCGCTGGCCATGGCGCCGGAGCCGGAGGCCGACGCGGTCTGGCTGCTGGTCGGCGCTGCCGCCGATCCGGCCGCGGCGGTGGAAGGCGCGGTGCTCCGCCTGGCCGCCCTGCTGCGCGGGCTGGCGGCGCAGCCCACCCCGCCGCAGCTGGTGCTGGTGACGCTGGGCGCCCAGGCCGTCACGCCGGCGGAACGCCCGGCGCCGCTCGGCGCGGCGCTCGCCGCCTTCGCGCGCGCCGCCGGACGCGAATGGCCGGCGCTGCGGCTGGCGGTGCTCGACCTCGACCCGGCCTCCCCGGCGCTGGCCGCCCGGCTGCCGGAGCTGGCCATCCCGGGCGCCGACCTGGCGCTGCGCGAGGACCGGCCGCCGCTGCGCCGCCGCTTCGGCGCGCTCGACCTGCCGGCGCAGCCGGCGCCGCTCTGCCCGCCGGGCGGGGTGGTGGTCATCGCCGGCGGCGCCGGCGGCCTCGGCCGCGCGCTGGCCGAGCATCTCGCCGAACACCAGGGCGCGCGGGTGGCGCTGCTCGGCCGCAGCGACGCCAGCGAGGCCGTGGAAACAACTCTCGCCCGCTGCGCGGCGCGGGGCGGCGCGGCGCGGCATCTCCGTGCCGACCTGACCGATGCCGCCGCCCTGGGCGCCGCGCTCGAGGCGATCGAGGCGGAATGGGGTCCGGCCGATCTGGTCGTGCATGCGGCGATGGATCTGCGCGACGGCCGCATCGACAGCCAGCCGGATGCCGAGATCGCCGCCGTGCTGGCGCCGAAGACCCGTGGCCTGGCCGCGCTGACCGCCGCGCTGGACCGGCGCGGCAGCCGGGCGGCGCTGCTGCTCTTCTCCTCGGCCAATGCCGAGACGGCCAATCCCGGCCAGGCCGCCTATGCCGCCGCCAGCGCCTTCGCCGATGCCCATGCGCTGGGGCTGGCGGAAGCCCGCCGGGTGCTGGTCGCCGATTGGGGCTTCTGGGGCGAGGTCGGCCGCGTCGCCACGCCGCAGCACCGCGCCATGATGGCCCGCATCGGCGTCCATCCCATCGCCACCGCCGAGGGCCTTGCGACCCTGGGACGGCTCTGGGCGGCGCCAGGCGTCACCCGCGTCATGCCGCTGCGGATCGGGCTGCAGGTCGCGCAGGAGCTTGGCGCCGATGCCAGCCGGCGGCTGCCGGCTGGCGGCGCGGCGCTGCTGCCGCCGGCCATTGCCGCGGCCCGGACGCGGCAGCAGGCGGGCGGGTCGCTGCTGCAGGGCGCCGCCGCCGGCTTCGCCGCCATCAACCGGCAGGCGGCGCGGCTGGCGCTGGCGGCGCTGCGCGGTGCCGGGCTGGAGGACGGCACGGCCGAGACCCTGGCGGCGCAGCTTGGCGTGCCCCCGGCGCAGCGGCGGCTGCTGGCGGCGGTGCTGGACCTGCTGCAGCGGGCCGGGCTGGTGACGGAAGGCCGCCTGGCCGCGGCGCCCGGCGACGCGGAACTGCGGGAGGCCGCCGCGGCGCTGGTGGCGCAGGACCCCGCCGCCGCGCCCTATCTGCGCCTGCTGGAGACCTGCTGCGCCAGCCTGCCGCGCATCCTGGACGGCACGATGGAGGCCAATGCCGTGCTCTTCCCCGGCGGCAGCATGGCGCTGGTGGCGCCGATCTATGCCGGCAATCCGGTGGTGGACCACCTGCAGACCCTGCTGGCCGAGGCGGTGGCCGCCGCCGTCGCTGGCCGGCTGGCGGCCGAGCCGGGCGCGCGGCTGCGCCTCCTCGAGGTGGGCGCCGGCACCGGCGGCACCACGCGCTTCCTGCTGCGGGCGCTGGCGCCCTTCGCCGATCGGGTCGAGTTCCTGTTCACCGATATCGGCCCGGCCTTCCTGAGCGCGGCCGAGGCCGAATTCGCCGCGACGGCGCCTTTCCTGCGCACCGCGCGGCTGGACATCTCGCGATCCCCCGCCGCGCAGGGGATCGACGACCAGCAATACGACATCGTCGTCGCCGCCAATGTGCTGCATGCGACGCCGCGCCTCGCCGCGACACTGGCGCATGTCCGCGGCCTGCTGCGGCCCGGCGGGCTGCTGGCGGTGAACGAGGCGACGGCGGCGCAGGACTTCAACACCCTGACCTTCGGCCTGACCCCCGGCTGGTGGCTGTTCGAGGACCCGGCCGAGCGCCTGCCGCATGCGCCGCTGCTCGACCCGCCGCGCTGGCAGGCGGTGCTGGGCAGGGCCGGCTTCGGCGGCACCACGGTGCTGGGCGAGGCCGCGCTGCAATGCGTCATCCTCGCCGAGGCGCAGGGCCTGCCCGCCCTCCCGGCCGCGCCGCCGCCGCGTGCCCCCGCCCCCGCCGACGGCGCCCTCGAGGAAAAACTGCGGCAGACGGTGGCGGCGGCGCTGCGGCTTGCGCCGGACGAGGTGGAGCCCGATACCAGCTTCGCCGAATACGGCGCGGATTCGATCATCAGCGTGGAACTGGTGCGGCATATCAACGAGGCCTTCGGCATCGAGCTGAAGACGACGGCGCTGTTCAACTACGCCACCGTGCGGGAGCTGGCCGGCTATATCCGCCTGGAGCATGGCGCCGCCCTGGCGCCGGAGCCGGACGCGACCGTCGATGCCGACACCGCCGAACGCCTGGCCAACGCCAGGCAGCGCACCGACCGGCTGCGCAAACTGATCCGTCGCCGGCTGGACGGCGAGGCGCCGCCGCCGCCGCCGGCCGCTGCGGCCCCGGCCCCGCCGGCGGCGTTGCCCCTGGAAGAAATCCTGCGCCGGCTGGGCGCGGGGGAGATGGAGCTCGAGGATGCCATGGCGGCGAAGCTGAGCGATGGTTGACAGCGGCAGCGGCTTCGCGCCCGGCCTGTATCGCGGCCGGGTGGTCTTCGTCACCGGCGGCGCCGGCACCATCAACCGCGGCATCGCCCGCGGCTTCGCCAAGCTCGACGCCGCGGTCTGCCTGGCCGGGCGCAGCATCGCCACGCTGGAGGCGGCGGCGGCGGAATTGCGCCCGCTGGGTGGCGCCGTGCTGCCGGTGGTGGCCGATGTCACCGACTATGCCAGCCTGGAAGCCGCCATGGCCGAATGCCGCGCGCGGCTCGGCGCCATCGATGTGCTGGTCTGCGGCGCGGCGGCGAATTTCCCGGCCCCCGCCGAGCAGATGACCGCCGAGGGCTTCCGCAAGGTCATCGCCACCGACCTGCAGGGATCGTTCAACGCCGCCCGCGCCGCCTTCGCCCAGCTGAAGGAGAAACGGGGCAATATCGTCTTCGTCTCGGCGACCAATGCGCAGATGCCCTTCGGCTTCCAGGTGCATGTCGGCGCCGCCAAGGCCGGCATCGACAGCTTGATGCGCGGCCTGGCGCTGGAATGGGGCAAGCACGGCATCCGCTGCAACAGCGTCCTGCCCGGCCCGATCGAGCGCACCGAGGGTCTGTCGCGGCTGCTGACCGAGGAGGATGTCGAGACGCTGCAGGGCTATGTCCCGCTCGGCCGCTTCGGCACGGTCGAGGATGTCGCCAATGTCTGCTGCTTCCTGGCCTCGCCGCTGGCGGCGCTGCTGACGGGGGTGGCGCTGGTCGCCGATGGCGGGCAGACCTTCTCCGGCTCGGCGATGCTGGCCGAGCTGATGATGAACCCCTGATGACAGACCCCCTGAGGAGCGCGGCGATGACCCGGGACCAGGTTTTCCGCGCGGTGGTCGAGCAGGTGCAGGCCGTGCTGCCCGATCTGCCGGAAGCGGCGATCACCGAGCAGGCCAGCCTGGCCGAGCTCGGCGCCAGCTCGATCGACCGCGTCGAGGTCAGCATCGGCGCCATGGAGGCGCTGGGCCTGGCGCTGCCGCTGACCGCGCTGGCCGGCATCGCCTCGATCGGCGAGCTGGTCGACCGGCTGGCGCAGCACGGCGCATGACGGCATTGCAGCGCGTCGTCGTCACCGGGATCGGCGTGCTGGCGCCGGGGGTCGCCGACGCCGCCGAGTTCGGCACCTTCCTGCAGCGCGGGCAGAGCGCGCTGCGGCCGCTGCGCGGCGGCGAGTGGCCCGGCCTGCCGGCGGGCAGCCCGGCGGCCCGGCTGGAGGGCTTCGACACCCTGGCCCGGCTGGCCGCGCTGCCCGCCGAGGCGCGGCGCGCCGGGCGTGGCGGCTCGCGGGCGCTGGTCGCCGGGCTGGCCACCGGCCTGGCGGCGCTGGCCGATGCCGGGCTGGCGGCGCCGGCCGGCTTCGGCACGGTGGTCGCCGGCAGCAACCTGGCGCAGGGGCGCAGCCTGGCCGCCGCCCGGAAATGGCTGGAACAGCCGGCCTGGACGCCGCCGGGCCAGGCGCACGAGGTCTTCGACACGCATCTGGGCGCCGTGCTGGCCGAGGCCGCCGGGCTGCACGGCCCCGGCCTGTCGGTCGGCGCCGCTTCGGCCAGCGGCAACACGGCGGTGGCCGTCGCCGCCGACCTGATCGCGCTGGGGCGGATGCCGGGCTGCGTCGTGCTGGCGCCGCCGCCCGACCTGTCGCCGGTGGAATGGCAGGCGCTGCGTTCGATCGGCGCGCTGGTCCCCCCCGGCCAGGCCTGCCGCCCCTTCGACGCGGCCACCGCCGGCTTCGCCCCCGGCGAGGCCTGCGTGGCGCTGGTGCTGGAAAGCCTGGACCATGCCCGCGCCCGCGGCGCCCGGCCGCGCGCCGAGATCGCCGGCCATGGCCAGGCGCAGCAGGCCCGCCGCGGCACCGCCCCGGATGCCGCGAGCGCGCTCGCCGCGATGCGCCAGGCCCTGGCCATGGCCGGTATCGCGCCGGGGCAGCTCGACCAGATCAACGCCCATGCCACCGGCACGCCGGCCGGCGACGCCGCCGAGGCCCGCGCGCTGCAGCAGTTGCTGGACGGTGCCGCGGTGCCGATCAATGCCACCAAGTCGCTGACCGGTCATGCCATCCAGGGCGCGGCGCTGGTCGAGCTCGCCGCCGTCATCCTGCAGATGGAGCATTCCTTCCTGCACGGCACGGCGGGGCTGTCGTCACCCATCGTCGGCGACCTGCGGCTGGTGGGGCCGGAGGGCATCGCCCGGCATGAAAGCCGCTGGGCGCTGAGCGCGGCGCATGGATTTGGCGGGCTGGCCACGGCGGTGGTGCTGCGCAACGGGGTGGATATCGCATGACGCCGGTCGGCATCGAGGATCTGGGCGTCTATGCCGGGCGCGTCGCGCTCGACGTGGCGATGCTGGCCGAAGCGCGGCAGCTGAACCCGGCGCGCTTCGCCAATCTGCTGATGCGGCGGAAGAGCCTCTGCGCCCCCTGGGAGGACCCGATCTCCTTCGCGGTCAATGCCGCGCGCCCGGTCGTGGCTGCCCTGTCGCCGGCGGAACGCGACAGCATCGAGCTGCTGATCGTGGCAACGGAATCCGGCGTCGACTGGGGCAAGTCGGCGGCGACCTATGTCCACCACTATCTCGACCTGCCGAAGCATTGCCGCCTCTTCGAGGTGAAGCAGGCCTGCTACGGCGGCACCGCGGCGCTGCAGATGGCGGCGGCCAGCATCGCCCTCTCCGCCAATCCCGCAGCCCGCGCCCTGGTGATCGCGACCGATCTGGGCCGGCCGGTGCCGCATTCCTATGCCGAGCCGTCGCAGGGCTCGGCCGCCGTCGCGCTGCTGGTGTCGCGCCAGCCGCATCTGCTGGCGCTGGAGCCGGGCGCCAGCGGCGTGCATGGCTACGAGGTGATGGATGCCTGCCGGCCGACGCCGGACAGCGAGACCGGCGATGCCGATCTTTCCGTCCTGAGCTATCTCGACTGCCTGGAGCAGAGTTTTCGCGCCTATGCCGCGCGGCATCCGGCAGGGGCCGACTTCCAGGGGCATTTCGACCTGCTGGCCTGGCACACGCCCTTCGGCGGCATGGTGAAGGGCGCGCACCGGACGATGATGCGCAAGTTCCGCCAGGCGCCGCCCGCCGCCGCGGAAGCCGATTTCGAGGCGCGGATGCGGCCCTCCCTGCAATTCTGCCAGGAGGTGGGGAATGTCTATTCGGCCACCGTCTTCCTGGCCCTGGCCGGGGCGCTGGCCGGCGGCACCTTCCCCGCCGGGCGGCCGGCGCGGGTCGGGCTGTTCTCCTATGGCTCCGGCTGCTGCTCGGAATTCTATTCGGGGCTGGCGACGGCCGGGGCGGGCGAGCGGGTGCGGGCGCGCGGCATCGAGGCGGCCCTCGCCGCCCGCGTCGCCGTCGAGATGCCGGTCTATGAGGCGCTGATCGAGCGCACCCGCGACGGCATGATCGGCGCCCGCCACGCCACGCCGCCGCGCGACGGGCTGGAGCCGATGTGGCAGCAGGGCTTTGCCGGCAGCGGCTTGCTGGTGCTGGACCGGATCGAGAATTACCGGCGCCTCTACCGATGGGCGTGAGGCTGACGCCACGGGGCAAGATCCTGGTGGCCACGCTGGATGCGCCGGAGCGCGGCAATCCGCTGAACCGCGCCACCATCGAGGGGCTGCATGCGGCGCTCGACCAGGCCGAGGCCGATCCGGAGCTCCGCCTGCTGGCGATCGCGGGCGATGCGCGGGTCTTCTGCTCGGGCATGGATTTCTCCGAGGCCAGCCAGACCGAGGCCCGCGACGCCGCCGAGATCCGCGCGCCGATGGAACGGCTCTACGCGCTGTTCGACCGGTTCTCCATGAGCGAGGTGGTGGTGGTGGCGCTGGTCGAAGGGCCGGCCACCGCCGGCGGGCTCGGGCTGGTGGCGGCCAGCGACGTCGCCATCGCGACACCCGCCGCCAGCTTCCAGCTGTCGGAAATCCTGTTCGGGCTGCTGCCGGCGACCATCGCGCCCTTCCTGGTGCGGCGGATGGGGGTGCAGGACCCCTATCGCATGGCGCTGACCGCCGAGCGGATGGATGCGGCCACCGCCCTGGCGCGGCGGCTGGTCGACGAGGTGGTCGACGACCCGCAGGATGCGCTGCGGCGCCTGATGATCCGGGTGAACCGCGCCGCCAAGGCCGACGTCGCGACAACGAAGCAGTATTTCCGCAGCCTGTGGATCATCGATGACGCCACACGGACCCGCGCGGTCGAGGCGATCAGCGCGCGGGTAGCCGATCCGGCGGCGATGCAGGGCATCCGCCGCTTCCTCGACCAGGGGGGGATGCCGTGGCGGACGCCGTGACGCTGGACTGGCAGGAGGGCGGCGCCATCGCGCTGGTCACCATGGCCGAGCGCGAGGGCCGCAACACCTTCACCATCCCGCTGGTCACCGGCTTGGCCGAGGCTTTCTCGGCGATTGCCGCGGCGCCGGAGGCCAAGGTGGTGGTGCTGACCGGCTATGACACGATCTTCTCGGCCGGCGGGACGCTGGAGGAGCTGATCGGCATCGCCGACGGCAAGCAGCGCTTCGATGAGGCCGGCTTCTTCCGCATGCTGCTGGATTGCGAGCTGCCGGTGATCGCGGCGATGCAGGGGCACGCGCTGGGCGGCGGGCTGGTCTTCGGCCTCTATGCCGATCTCTGCGTGCTGGCGCAGGAGGCGCTCTACGCCACCAACTTCATGAAATACGGCTTCACGCCCGGGATGGGGGCGACGCTGATCGTGCCGAACCGGCTGGGCCAGGCGCTGGGGCAGGAGATGCTGTTCACCGCGCAGGGCTATCACGGCGGGGTGCTGAAGCAGCGCGGCGTCGGCATGCCGGTGGTGCCGCGCGGAGAGGTCCTGTCCGTGGCCCTGCGGCTGGCGCGCGAGCTGGCCGTCAAGCCGGCGGTGGCGTTGCGGCTGCTGAAGGATGCGCTGGCGGCGCCGATCCGCGAGGCCTTGCCGGCCGCCGTCGCGCGCGAGCAGGCCATGCATGAGGTGACCTTCTCGCAGCCCGGCATCCACGAAGCGATCCGCGGCCGTTTCGGCGCCTAGGATGTGGGGGGCCGGGGGCATTCAATGCCCCCGGCGGGGGTCCAGGGGGCGGAGCCCCTTGGCCTGAGCATGTTGTTCAGCGCGTCGGCGGCCCCGTGCATCAGCCGCTCGCCGAGCGTGGCGACATCCCGCTGCCGCCAATCCTCCAGCGGCGTGCCCTTGAGCCAGCGGTTCAGCGCCCCCATGGCCGGCCCGCAATGGATCTGGAAGTTCACCCGCTGCGCGGGATCGCCCTCGATGGCCAGCCGGTTGGTGTGGATGAAGTACCAGCGGAAGACCATGGCCATGCGCTTCTTCGGATTGTCCTCGGCGGTGGCCAGCTCCTGCGGCGCGGCGCGGCGGTAATAGGTCGCGGTCTCCTGCCAGACGGCGTCGATGCTGCGGCCGAACCAGCGGTTCTCGATCTCGGCCAGCGTCGCGGCCGGGATGTCGTCGAGAGAGTCGTGGCGGGTATAGAGCTCGTAGAGACGCTGGGCGCGGCCGGGGAAGAGGGTGCCGCGTCGCAGCACCTGCACCTTCGCGCCGATCTCGAACATGTCGCCGGCCGGGGCCATGTCGGTGTCGGCGAGATCGGCGCGGGCCAGCAGGTCCTTCACCGCATCGCTGGTGCCGGCCTCGGGCGTGCACTGGTTGATCGAGCCGGTCATGACGAAATCGGCGCCCAGGGTGAAGGCGGCGGCGACGGCCTGCGGCGTGCCCAGGCCACCCGCCGCGCCGAGCCGGACGCGCTGGCGCAGGCCGGTGGCCGCGGCGATCTCGTCGCGCAGGCTGGCCAGATGCGGCACCAGGGTGAAGGCGACGCGGCGGTCGGTGTGGCCGCCGGAATCCGCCTCGGCGCAGATGTCGTCGGCCAGCGGGATTTCCGCCGCCAGGCGCGCCTCCTCCGCCGTGATGCGGCCGGCGGCGGCCAGCTCGGCGACCATCGCCGCCGGGGCGGGGGCGAGGAACTGGCGGGCGACCTCGGGGCGGGACAGCTTGGCCAGGACACGGTTGCGCACGGCCACCCGGCCATCGGCGCCGCGGGCCAGCCCGGTCAGGCGGTAGCGCAGCAGGGCCGGCGTGACCTGGACGAAGGCGGAAGCCTCGATGCGGGTGACGCCGCGCGCCAGCAGCAGGTCGGTCAGCGCCTCTTCCTGCGCCGGCAGCACGAAATTATGCAGGAAGTTGACGCCCCAGGGCGCCTCGGGCGGCAGGCTGGCCTGCAGCCGGTCGATCGCCTCGGCGATGCGCGGCAGGGTGCAGCCGCCGGCGCCGAAGAAGCCCAGCAGGCCGCGCCGGGCCAGCGCCTCCAGCATGGCTTCCGAGGCGATGGCCTTGACCATGCCGCCGACGACATAGTTCAGCCGCACGCCATGGGCGGCCTGGAAGGCGGGGTCGCCCAGGCTGGCGCCGTCCGCAAACGGCAGCGCCGGCCCGCCCGGGAAGGCGGCCGGCGGCAGGTTGGACAGCCCGTCGGTCAAGGAGGGGCTAGCCGGCCTCAATCATCGTCGTCGTCGTCGTCATCATCGTCATCGTCGTCATCGTCGAGCAGGCTGGCCAGCGTGGTCTTCTCGCGCACCAGCACGATGACGACGGCGGCGTTCTCCTCGATCACCCCCTCTTCGCGCAGCGCCTCGACGGCGTTGTCGACCTTGCGCATCAGCGGGCCCTCGCCGCGGCGCAGCTTGCGGATGCGCTTGCGGACCTGGCGGCCGAGATCGACGATGCAGAACTCGTCGGTGCCGGCCTCCGCCGCCGCGGCAGCGACCGCTGCGGGCTTGGTGGTGGTTTCAACCATGCCTGTGCCTTCCCAGGAGGGGGGTTGGGAGAGAAATCAGTCGCTGTCGCGCACGGCGCGGTAGATGTTGCGCGGCAGATCCTTCAGCCAGCCATCCCGCTTGCGGCGGTTGGAGCGCTCGTGCCGCGCCAGGTAGATCTGCGCGGCGCCGAGCTGGCGGCGCATCGCCTTGCGCATGCTGCGCTCCAGCGGCTTGAGGAACTTGGCCTGCTTGCGGCGGCGCGGGCCGGCATCGTCGAGATCGCCGGCGCGGATCACCCCGCTGCCCGGGCGGACCACGGTGACGCGCACGCTGTCGTCGAGGATCTCCTCGATCGGGTCGCGGCGGCCGGCGCGGAACAGCACCGTCTCCTTGCCGCGACCGTTGCGGGCGATCCTGACGACGGAGACCTTGCGCACGCCGCGCAGCACGGCAGCCTTGTCGAAGACGATATGAGCCACTGGCCGACCTTCCGCAGCTTTGTCGCGGCGCAGACTATTGCGGTCGGGCAGCAATGGGAAGCATCATCTGGCGCCGGATGCGGCCCGACCGATGGCGATTTCGTGTCGGGGCCTCGCCGTGCCGGGATCGAGGAGCCGGGCCTTGCCGCAGTCACCGACGGAACGACCCGCCGCCGGGCCCGACGGCGGGGCCGCGCGCGCCGCGGCAAGCCAGCCCCTGCTGAAGCGCGAGATCTTCGCCATGGTGGCGCAGGGCGCGCTGCCGGCCGCGGCGGCGGCGGCCCTGCTGCAGCGGCTGCAGGCGGCCGATCCCAGCTTCTCCCTGCAGGCGCGCGATCCCGCCGAGCCGATCGCGGTGATCGGCATGGCCGGACGCTTCGCCGGCTGCGACGACCTCGACGCCTATTGGCGCCTGCTGGAAGGCGGCGGCGACGCCATGGGGCCGGCCCCGGCGGCGCGCTGGGGCGAGGACAGCCCCGGGCTGCGCGGCGGCTTCCTGGCGGCGCCGGAAGACTTCGATCCCGGCTTCTTCCGCATCCTGCCGGCCGAGGCCGCGCTGATGGACCCGCAGCAGCGGATCTTCCTGGAACAGGCCTGGCTGGCGCTGGAACAGGCCGGCCGCGCCGGGGCGGACACCGCCGGCAGCCGCTGCGGCGTCTTCGTCGGCGCCGGGGCGGGCGACTATGCGCACCGCTTCCACGGCACCGCGGCGGCGGAGGACCCGGTCGGGCTGATGGGCAATGTGCCCTCGATCCTGGCGGCGCGCATCGCCTACCACCTGAACCTGAAGGGCCCGGCGATCGCGCTGGACACCGCCTGCTCCTCCTCGCTGGCCGCCGTCCACCTGGCCTGCGAGAGCCTGCGCGCCGGCGGCTGCGACCTGGCGATCGCCGGCGGGGTGGCGGTGATCTCCACGCCCGCCTTCGCCCGCGCCATGACGCGCGGCGGCGCCATTTCCGCCCGCGGTGCCTGCCGCCCCTTCGATGCCGCCGCCGATGGCTTCCTGCCCGGCGAGGGCGCCGGCGCCGTGGTGCTGAAGCGGCTTTCGGCTGCGCTGCGCGACGGCGACACCATCCATGGCGTGATCCGCGCCAGCGGGCTGAACCAGGATGGCCGCACCAACGGCATCACCGCGCCCAGCGCCCCGGCCCAGGCGGCGCTGGCCGCCGAGGTCTGGCGCGCCGCCGGGATCGCGCCGGGGCGCATCGGCTATGTCGAGACGCATGGCACCGGCACGCCGCTCGGCGATCCGATCGAGCTGGAAGGGCTGCTGGGCGCGATGCGCGCGGCGGGCGACATGCCGGCGCCCGGAAGCTGCGCCATCGGCTCGGCCAAGGCGGCGATCGGGCACACGCTGACCGCCGCCGGCATCGCCGGGCTGCTGAAGCTGCTGCTGATGCTGCGCCACCGCCGCCTGCCGCCGCAGCCGCATTTCGCCACCGCCAACCCGGCCTTCGACTGGGCCGCCAGCCCCTTCTTCGTGCCGCAGCGCGGGCAGGACTGGCCCGCGCGCGGCGGCCCGCGCGCGGCGGCGCTGTCCTCCTTCGGCTTCAGCGGCACCAATGCGCATCTGCTGCTGGAGGAGGCGCCGGCCCGCGCCCTGCTGCCCGCCGCCGAGACCGCGCGGCTCTTCCTGCTCTCGGCCCGCAGCGAGGCGGCGCTGCGCCGCCAGGCCGGGCTGCTGGCCGGGCATCTGGCGGCGAATCCAGCGCTGTCGCTGCGCGACCTGGCCTGCACCCTGGCGGAAGGCCGCGCCGTGCTGGCGCATCGCCTGGCGATCGAGGCGCGCGACGCCGGGACCCTGCGCGACCGCCTCGACCGCTTCGCGGCGGAGGGCGAGGCGGAGGGCGTGCTGCGCGCCGCGGCGGCCGCGCCGGAACCGGCCGCGCGCTTCCTGGCCGGCCAGGCCGTCGCGGCGGGCGAGGCGCCGGCGATGCGCATCCCGCTGCCCAGCCAGCCTTTCGACCGCGCCCGCTTCGGCCTGCCGCCGCGCCCGTCGCCGGCCGCGCCGGCCGCCGCGGAACCGCCCGAGGCGGTGCTGGCCGCGCTGCGCCCGCGCGCCGAGGCGCCCGCCGGCCTGGCCGAGCAGGGGCAGGGCTTCGCGGCGGTCGAGGCCTGGGGACGGCAGGCGCTGGCCAGCGGGCTCGCCGGGCTCGGGCTGTTCGCGCGGCCGGTGGCGCGCACCCCGGCGGGGCTGCGGCGCGCGCTCGGCATCGCGCCGGGCCAGGAAAAGCTGTGGCAGGCGCTGCTCGGCCTGCTGGCGCGGCTCGGCGCGGTCGAGGCGCGCGACGGGCTGCTGCGGGTGGCGGCGGATTTCCGGCCGATGGAGGCCGAGGCCCTGGAGGCGACGCGCGCCGCGCTGGTGGCGCGCGACCCCTCGCTGGCGCCCTTCCTGGCGCTGCTGGCGCGCTGCGTCGGGCAGATCCCTGCTTTGCTGCGCGCCGAGATCACCGCGCCCGAGATCCTCTTCCCCGGCGGCGACATGGCGTTGGTGGAGGGCGTCTATCGTGGCAATGCGCTGGCCGATCTGTTCAACGCGCAGCTCGCCAGCTGCGTCGCCGGGCTGGCCGCCCGCGCCCGGCAGCGGCATGGCCGGCCGCCGCGCATCCTGGAGGTCGGCGCCGGCGTCGGCGGCGCGACCGAGGGCATCCTGGCGGCGCTGCGACAGGCCGGGCTGGGCGAGGTGGCCTATACCTACAGCGATGTCTCGGCCGCCTTCCTGCAGGCCGGGCGCGCCCGCTTCGCCGCGCGGCATCCGGGCTTCGCGACGCAGCTGCTCGACCTCGAGGACGATGACGCCTGCGCGCGGCTGCCCGAGGGCGGCTTCGACATCGTCGTCGCCGCCAATGTCGTGCACGCGCTGCGCGACATCGGCGCGTCGCTGGCCCGGCTGCAGCGGCTGGCGGCGCCGGAGGGCGGCGCGCTGCTGCTGAACGAGGTCACCGCGCTGCAGGATTTCGCCACCCTCACCTTCGGCCTGACCGATGGCTGGTGGGCGGCGACCGATGCCGACCGGCGCATTCCGGGCTCGCCGCTGCTGAGCGCGCCCGCCTGGCGCGCAGCCTTCGCCCGCGCCGGCTTCGCCGCCAGCGCCGCCTTCGGCCTGCCCGGCGAGGAGAACGAGGAGAAATTCGGCCAGTCGATCCTGGTAGCCCTGCGCGACGCGCCGCCGCTGGCGGTGGCGCCGCCGGTCCTGCCGGCGGCCGCGCCGGTCGCCGTGCCGCCGCCGCCCGCCGCGCCCTCCGCCGGCCTGCTGGCCGCGGTGCTGGAGGAAATCGCCGCGGCGCTGGAACTGCCGGTGGCGCAGCTCTCGCCGCGCGACCGGCTGGCTGATATCGGCGTCGATTCCCTGCTGGGGCTGAAGGTCGTCGCCCGGCTGAACGAACGCTTCTCGCTCGACCTGCGGCCCACCGTGCTGTTCGACCATCCGACGCCCGCGGCGCTGGAGACGCTGCTGGCCGGCCACGGCGCCGCCGTCGAGGCCGCCGCCCCCGCCCCCGCCCTTGCTGCCGTGCCAGCGCCGGATGACCGCCGCATCGCGGTGATCGGCATGGCCGGCCGCTTCGGCGACACCGGCCATCTGGAGGAATTTCGCCGGCTGCTGGCCGAGGGCCGTTCCGGCATCACCGAAGTTCCGCCCGAACGCTGGTCGGCCGATGAACAGGCCTTGCCCGAGGCACTGGCCGGCAGCGGCGCCTATCTGCGCTGGGGTGGCTTCCTGCGCGATGCCGGGCATTTCGACCCGCTGTTCTTCCGCATCTCCGGCAAGGAGGCCGAGCTCTCCGACCCGCAGCACCGCATCTTCCTGACCGAGGCCTGGCGCGCGCTGGAGGATGCCGGCTATGGCGAGGCGGTGCTGGATGGCACGCGCTGCGGCGTCTTCGTCGGCGCGCATGGCGGCGACTACACGCATCGCATGGCGCAGCTCGGCATCGTGCCCGAGGCCTTCGCCTTCATGGGCAATGCCGCCTCGATCCTGGCGGCGCGCATCGCCTATCTGCTGAACCTGAAGGGGCCGAGCCTGGCGGTGGACACCGCCTGCTCCTCCTCGCTCGTCGCGCTGCACCTGGCCTGCCGCAGCCTGGCCTCCGGCGATTGCGACATGGCTCTGGCGGGCGGTGCCTTCGTCACCACCACCATGGGCTTCAACGCCGCCGCCGCCAAGGCGGGCATGCTGTCGCCGCGCGGGCAATGCCGCAGCTTCGATGCCGGCGCCGATGGCTTCGTCCCCGGCGAGGGCGCCGGCGTCGTGGTGCTGAAGCGCCTGGCCGATGCGCTGCGCGACGGCGACCATGTCGAGGCGGTGATCCTGGCCAGCGCGGTGAACCAGGATGGCCGCACCAACGGCATCACCGCGCCCAGCCCGGAATCCCAGGCCGCCGTCATCGCCGAGGCGCAGAGCCTCGCCGGCATCGCACCGAGCGCCATCACCGCGATCGAGGCGCATGGCACCGGCACGCCGCTCGGCGATCCGATCGAGGTCGAGGGCCTGACCCGCGCCTTCCAGCGCGGCGGGGCGACCGAAAGAAACTTCTGCGCGCTAGGCTCGGTGAAGACCAATATCGGCCATGCGGCGCATGCCGCCGGCATCGCCGGCTTCCTGAAGATGCTGCTGCAGATCCGCGACCGCCGGCTCTACCCTTCCCTGAACTTCTCCACGGTCAATCCGCATCTGGCGCTGGAGGGCTCTCCCTTCTTCGTCAACACCGCCGCGCAGGACTGGAGGGTTGCCGCGGGCGGGATGCGGATCGGTGGTGTCTCCTCCTTCGGCTTCAGCGGCACCAACGCGCATATCCTGCTGGCCGAGCCACCGCCGCGCGCCGCGGCCCCCGCGGGCGAGGCCCCCTTCCTGCTGCTGCTCTCGGCCCGCGACACGGCCGCCCTGCAGCGGCGGCGGGAGGAGCTGGCCGCCTGGCTGCAGGCCAACCCGCAGGCGCCGCTGGCCGATGTCGCCTTCACCCTGGCCGCCGGCCGCACGCATTTTTCCGAACGCTTCTGCGCGCTGGCCGCCGACCGCGACGGGCTGATCGCCCTGCTGCGCGGCATGACAGTGCCGGCGCCGGAAGGCCCGCGCGCCGCGGCGCTGCAGGCGCTGGCCGCGCGCTATCAGGCCGGCCAGGACCCCGCCCCCGCCGAGCCGCTGCTGGCCGGTCGCCGCATCGCCCTGCCGACCTATCCCTTCGCCGAGCGCGCCTATTGGCTCGGCGCGCCGGCCGCCGCCGCCGCGACGACCCTGCTGGCGCCGCGCTGGCAACCAGCGCCCCCCGCCGCGACGCCGGCGACGCCGGGGCTGCTCTGGCTGCTTGGCGCCGCGCCCGAGGGGCTGGCGGCCGGGCTGCGCCAGGCCGGCTGGCGCGTCGTCGAGGCGCTGCCCGGCCGCCACTTCGCGGCCCTCGGCCCGGACCGCTTCGCCATCGACCTGCACAGCGACGCCGATCTGGCGGCGCTGCAGACCGCCGCCGGCGGCACCCCGCGCGCCGCCATCCTGGCCGCGCCCGAGGCGAACAGCGAAGAAGCCGCGCTGCGCCCGCTCGCCACCCTGGCGCGGCGGCTGGCCGGCACGGAGGCGCTGATGCTGCGGCTGCATGACGGCAGCGCCGCGGCGATGGCGGCGCAGTCGCTCGGCCGCTCGCTGGGCTTCGCCGGCACGCCGCTGGCGCTGCGCCTGGTGCAGGGCGCGGCCGGCGCGGCACAGCTGCTGGCCGAGCTGGCGACCCCGGGCCTCGACCCCGTGCGCTGGACCGCGCAGGGCCAGCGCGAGCGGCGCCTGCTGCAGCCGGTCGCGCCGGCGGCGGGCTTCGCGCTGCGCCGCGGCGGCGGCTATCTGATCAGCGGCGGCGGCGGCGCGCTGGCCGGGCGGCTCGGCGCCGAGATCGCCCGCCGCACCGGCGGCCGCATCGCGCTGCTCGGCCGCGGGGCGGCAGACCCCGCCCGGCTGCAGGCGCTGCGCGCCGCCGGCGCGGCCGAGGCCGTCTGGCTGCGGGCCGATGTCACCGATTCCGCAGCGCTGCAGCGGGAACTCCAGAAGTTCCGCCAGGGCGGACCGCTGCACGGCGTGCTGCATCTGGCCGGCGTGCCGGGCCGCCAGCTGCTGGCCGAGAAGGACTGGCCCGAGATCGCCGCCGTGCTGGCGCCGAAGCTGCAAGGCGCCCGCGCGCTGGACGCCGCCACCGCCGAGGACCCGCTGGATTTCTTCGTGGCCTTCGGCTCGCTGGCCGGCGAGCTCGGTGATTTCGGCCAGGGCGACTATGCCATGGCCAATGCCGGCCTCGGCCACTGGGCGGCCGAGCGCGCCGCCAGCGCCCGCCCCGGCATCAGCCTGGCGCTGGGCTGGCCGCTGTGGCGCGAGGGGCGGCAGGTGCTCTCGGCCGAGGGCGAGCGGATCTTCCTGCGCGCCGCCGGCATGCCCGTCCTGGAAACCGCGGCCGGGATCGAGGCGCTGCTCGCCGGCCTGGCCTCGGGCGAGAGCACGCTCGCCGTGGTGCCGGGCGATGCTGCCCTGGCCGCGCGGCTGTTCGCGACGCCGCCGGCGGCCCTCCCCGCCGCCGATGACCGCCGCCCGGCGCTGGAAGACAGACTGAAAGACATGGTCGCGGGGATGCTGAAGCTGGAGGCGGCGCAGCTCGGCCGCGCCACCGGCTTCGCCGAATTCGGCTTCGATTCCATCGCGCTGAAGGAATTTGCCGTGCGGCTGGGCGAGGCCTGCGGCATTGCGCTGACCCCGGCGGTGTTCTTCGCCCATGGCAGCATCGAAAGCCTGGCCGGCCACCTGCTGGCCGAGCATACGCCGGCCATCGACCGCCTGCTCGGCACGCCGTCGCCAGCGGTCCCCGCGCAGTCGGCGCCGAAGCCCGCCGCCCTCGTGCGGAAAACCGAAGAAAATGCCGTCGCCATCATCGGCATGGCCGGGCGCTTCCCGAAGAGCCCGGATCTCGCCGCCTTCTGGCGCAATCTGGAAGCCGCCGCCGACCTGACCGGCCCGCTGCCGGAAACCCGACTGGCCTGGCAGCCCGGCGTCCTGGCAGCCGGCGAGGCGCTGCCGCCCGGCGGCTTCCTCGAGGATGTCGAAGGCTTCGACCCGGCCTTCTTCCGCATGACGCTGCGCGAGGCGGTGCATCTCGACCCGCAGCACCGGCTGGCGCTGGAAGCCGCCTGGCTCTGCGTCGAGGATGCCGGCATCGCCATGGCCGATCTGGCCGGCCAGGATGTCGGCGTCTTCTTCGGCCAGCAGGTCAACGATTATGCCGGGCTGATGCCGCCCGGGCGCGACGAGGCGCGGGCGCAGATCACGCTGGGCAATATCGCCGCGATGCTGCCCAACCGGATTTCTTTCCTCTTCGACCTGCGCGGGCCGAGCCAGGCGATCGACACGGCCTGTTCCTCGGCGCTGGTGGCGCTGCACCGTGCGGCGCGTGCGGTGGCCTCGGGCGAATGCAGCATGGCGCTGGCCGGCGGCGTCAGCCTGATGCTCTCGGTCGAAAGCCTGGTCAGCACCCAGCGCCTGGGCATCCTGGCGCCCGACGGCGTCTGCCGCGCCTTCGATGCCGAGGGCCGCGGCTATGTGAAGGGCGAGGGCGTCGGCTGCGTGCTGCTGAAGCCGCTGGCGCAGGCGCTGCAGGATGGCGACCCGGTGCAGGCGGTGATCCTGGGCAGCGCCGAGAACCATGGCGGCCATGCCCAGTCGCTGACCGCGCCGAATGCCCTGGCGCAGCAGGCGGTGATCGAGGCGGCGCTGGCCCGCGCCGGCGTGACCTCCGACACCATCGGCTGGATCGAGGCGCATGGCACCGGCACCGAGCTGGGCGACCCGGTGGAGGCGCTGGCGCTGAAGCGCGCCTTCGCCGCGCGGGCCGGCGACACGGTGCCGGCGCCGCGCTGCCGGATTGGCGCGCTGAAGCCGGCGCTGGGCCATCTGGAGCCTGCCTCGGGCATCGCCGGCGTGCTGAAGGCGGCGCTGGCGCTGCGGCATCGCCTGCAGCCGGCAACGCGCAACTTCACGACGCTGAACCCGCATGTCGACCTGGCCGGCAGCCCGCTGGAGATGGACGGGCGAATGGCCGCCTGGCCAGCGCTGCGCGACCGCGACGGGCAGCCGCTGCCGCGCCGCGCGGGCGTCAGCGCCTTCGGCTTCGGCGGCAGCAATGCGCATCTGGTGCTGCAGGAGGCGCCGCCCGCGCCGCCGGCCGTGCCGGCAACCGGGCCGCTGCTGCTGCTGGTCTCCGCCCGCACCCCTGGCCTGCTGGCCGAGACCGTCGCCGGCCTCGCCGCGCATCTGGCCGAGGGGGCCGAGGTCGACGCCCAGGCGCTGGCCGACACGCTGATGCTGGGGCGGATGCCGCTGGCCGCCCGCGCCGCGCTGCTGCTGCGGCCCGGCGCCGATCCGGTGGCCGCTCTCGCAGCGCTGGCCACGGCGCTGGTGGAAGCCGCCCCGCTGCCGCCCGGCTGCTGGCGCGGCGAGGCGCCCGCCACCGCTGTCGCCCTTTCCGCCGAGGAGGCGGCGCAGCTGGCGGAGAGCTGGCGGCAGGGCGCGCTGGGCAGCCTGGCGGCGCTCTGGACCCAGGGCGCCGCGATCGACTGGCGCGCGCTGCGCGGCACGGCGCCGCGCCGTATCCCGCTGCCTGGCAGCCGCTTCGCCCGGCAGCGCTGCTGGTTCGACCATCCGGCAAAGGCGGCCATGGCCGCGCCGGTGCCAGCGGTTGCGGCCCCGATGGAAGCCCCGGCCGCCCCACCGGTCGTCGCGCCCGAGGCCCCGCCGCCCGCCCCTGCCCCCGCCCGGCCGGTCGCGGCGGCGGATCGCGATGCGCTGCGCGACCGGCTGCGCGCCATGGTGGCCAGCGCCCTTTACCTGGAGCCGGAGGCGGTCAGCACCACCGCCGGCTTCGGCGATCTGGGCCTGGACAGCATCCTGGCGGTCGAGCTGACCCGCAGCGTCAACGAAAGCTTCGGCACCACGCTGCAGGCGGCGCGGCTCTACGACCATGCCACCATCGAGGCGCTGGCCGACCATCTGGCCGGGCTGCTGCCGATGGCGCCGGGCGGGGCGCCGGCCCCGCCGCTGCCCCCTCCGCCCGTGGCGCGGGCCGCCGATCCGGCCATCGCCGAACGGCTGCGCGCCCTGCTGGCCGCCGCCCTCTTCGTCGCGCCGGAGGAGCTCGATCCAGAGACCAGCTTCGGCGATCTCGGCCTGGACAGCATCCTGGCCATCGAGTTCACCCGCGCGGTGAACGAGGAATTCGGCACCAGCCTGGGCGCCGCGCGACTCTACGACCATGCCAATCTGGCGGCGCTGGCGGCGCATCTGGCCGGGCTGCAGGGCGCGGCCCTCCCGGCCGCCGCCGAGGGTCCGGCCGCCGAGGCGCTGGCCTTCCTGCAGGCGGCCCTGCCGCCCGCGGCGCCGAAGGAGCCCGCGACCCCGCTCGCCGAGATCGGGCTGGAGCCGGCCACCGCGCTGGCCCTGCTGGAGGCGCTGAACCGCCGCTTCGGCTGCGCCCTGGCGCCGGAGGAAGTCGGCCGCTGCCACGACCTGGCCGCCCTGGCCCGGCTGGTCGCCGCGCGCGCCGCGCCGCCGCCCGAGCCGGAGCCGGAGCCGGAGCCAGAGCCCCCGGCGCCGCCCCCCGCCCCGCCGCCGGAACCCCGCCCCGCCGCCCGCGCCACCCCCGTCGCGGCGCCGGCACCGGTCAGCCCCGCCGCGGTTGCCGAGGCGTCGCAGGTCGCCATCATCGGCTTCGCCTGCCGCTTCCCCGGCGCCGCCGATGCCGAGGCCTTCTGGCAGCTGTTGCGGGATGGCCGCAGCGCCATCACCGAGGGGCCGGCGGAGCCCTGGCGCGCGGCCCTCTACCGCCAGCAGCTGGCGGAAGCCGGGCGCGCCGGCACGCGGCCCTGGGGCGGCTTCATCGAGGGCGCCGACCGCTTCGACCCGCTGTTCTTCAGCCTGTCGCCGAAGGAGGCGGCGCTGATGGACCCGCAGCAGCGCCTGTTCCTGGAGACCGCCTGGCATGCGCTGGAGCAGGGCGGCCAGACCCCCCCCCTGCTGAACGGCAGCGCCTGCGGCATCTTCGTCGGTGTCGGCCAGGGCGATTATGCCCAGCTGATGCCGCGCGGCGCGGCGGCCGGCGAGGAGCAGGTCTCGGGCCAGATGCTGCTGGGCAACACCGCCTCGATCCTGGCGGCGCGGCTGGCCTATCTGCTGAACCTGAAGGGGCCGAGCCTGGCGCTCGACACCGCCTGCTCCTCCTCGCTGGTGGCGCTGCACCTGGCGCGGCGCAGCATCCTGGACGGCGAATGCGACCTCGCTTTGGCCGGCGGCATCAACCTGATGCTGACGCCGCAGATGCATCTGATGACCGGCGCCTCCGGCATGCTGGCGGCCGACGGGCGCTGCAAGACCTTCGACGATGCCGCCGACGGCTTCGTCCCCGGCGAGGGCGTCGGCGTCGTGCTGCTGAAGCGGCTCGACCTGGCGCGGCGCGACGGCGATCCGGTGCTGGCGGTGCTGCTGGGCTCGGGCACCAACCAGGACGGCAAGACCAGCAGCCTGACCGCGCCCAGCGCCGCCTCGCAGGCCGCGCTGCTGGCCCGCGTGCAGCAGCGCCACGGCATCGACCCGCGATGCATCGGCCTGATCGAGGCGCATGGCACCGGCACCAAGCTGGGCGACCCGATCGAGCTGTCGGCGCTGGCCGAGGTCTTCGCCGGATCGCCGCCCGGCGCGCTGCCGGTCGGCGCGGTGAAGACCAATATCGGCCACACGCTCGCCGCCGCCGGCATCGCCGGGGTGATCAAACTGCTGCTGGCGCTCCGCCACCGCGCCATCCCGCCCAGCCTGCACTATGCCACGCCGAACCGGCATTTCGACCTGGCGGCCTCGCCCTTCCGCATCCCCACCGCCGCCGAGCCCTGGGCAGCGCCGGCCGCCGGCGGGCCGCGCATCGCCGCCACCAGCTCCTTCGGCTTCAGCGGCACCAACGCGCATCTGGTGATGGCCGAGGATGCCGCGCCACCCCCCGCCGCCGCGCCGCCGCGCGCCTGGCATCCCGTGCTGCTCTCGGCCCGCGACGCGGCCGGGCTGGAACGCCAGGCGCAGCGCCTGGCCGAGTGGCTGGCGCGCCATCCCGAGGCGCCGCTGGCCGACATCGCCTATACGCTCGGCCGCCGCCGCGCTGTCTTCGCGCAGCGCCGCGCCTTTGTCGTGGCCGACCTGGATGGGCTGCGCGCTGGCCTGGCCGGCCGGCCGGTCCCCGCCGGCGACCCGGCGCTGCAGGCCATGGCCGCGCGCTGGGTGGCGCGCGAGCCCGGCATCGACTGGGCGACCGTGCTGCCCGCCGGCCGCGTGCTGCCGCTGCCCGGCTATGCCTTCGCCGCCGAGCGCCACTGGCTGGCCACGCCCGGCCCGCGCCAGGCCGCGCTGCCGCCGATCCCGGCGACCGCCGCGCTGCTCGATCAGCACCGCGTCGGCGGCCGCCCGCGCCTGCCGGCCGCCGCCAGCCCGGGCCTGCTGCGCGCCGCGCTGGCCGGCCTGGCCCTGCCGCTGGCCGAGGTGCCGCTGCGGCTGCGCGACCTGGCCTGGCCGCGCCCGCTGGCCCCCGAGGGCGGGGCCCTGTCGCTGACCGCCGCCGCGACGCCCGAGGGCGCGGCCTGGCGCCTGGTGCTGGGCGATGCCGCCGGCCCCGCCGTGACCGCCCTGGCCGAGGCCGAGCCCTCGCCACCGCCGCGCCTGGACCTGGCTGACCTCGCCGCCCGCTGCGCCAGCCCGGCCGAGCTGGCGGCGCTGGCCCGGCTGCTGGCCCAGGGCGGCATCGCCTATGGCCCGGCCTATGATGCGCTGGGCAGCCTCGCCACGGCGCCGGGCGAGGTGCTGGCGAGCCTGGCCCGCCCGGAAGCCTGCGCCGCCGCCGACTGGCCTTCCGTCGCGCTCGACGCCGCGCTGCGCAGCGCCGCCGCCCTGGCGCTGGGCCAGGCGGCGGGGCCCGGCCAGGCGACCCTGCTGCCGGCCGGCGCCGAGGTGCTGCGGCTGTGGCGGACGGGGCCGCTGCCCGACCGGCTGCGGGCGCATCTGCGCGCCCGGCCCGACGCCGCCGAGGGCGAGTTCCGCTGCGACCTGGACCTGGCGGATGCCGGGGGCACGGTGCTGCTGCGGGTCGAAGGCTTCTTCTCGCGCCCCGCCGCCCTGCCCGCTGCCGCGACGGGGGAGATCTTCCTGACCCGTCCGGTCTGGCGCTTCGAGCCGCTGGACCAGCCCGCCGCCGCCTCGGCCGCCCCGTTGCTGATCCTGCACGGCGAGGCCGAGGCCGGCTGGGCCGCCGCGGCCGCCGCCCGGCTGCAACCGCAGCGCCCGGTGCGGCTGGCGCGGCGCGACGCGCCGCTCGACCCGGCGCTGCTGGCGGAATGCCCGGAGATCCTCTTCGCCGCCTGGCGGGCGCCACAGGATCGCGGCCTGCCGGACGCCGCCGCCCTGGCCGAGGCCGAGGCGCAGGGCGTCCACCGCCTGCTCGCCCTGCTGCAGGCCTGGCCCGAGCGGCCCGGCCGCCGGCTGATGCTGGCCACCCGCGCCCAGCAGCCGGTGCTGCCGGAGGAGGCGGTGGATTGCGCCTTCGCCGGCCTGCCCGGCCTGGCCGGCACCGCCGCCCGCGAATTTCCCGCCATCGCCCTCGTCCAGCTCGATCTCGGCGCCGGGGAGGATGTTGGCGCCGAGCTCGAGGCCCTGCTGGCCGAGCCGGGCGGCGAGCCCGAGGCGCTGGCGCTGCGCGCCGGCCGCCGCTTCCGCCGCCGGCTGGAACGCTTCGCCGCGGATCGGGCGGCGATGCCGCTGCCGCGCGGCGCCGTCGGCCTGATCCTGGGCGGCGCCGGCGGCATCGGCGTGGCGCTCAGCCGGCATCTGGCGCGCGAGCACGCGGCGCGGCTGCTCTGGATCGGCCGCCGGCCGCTGGATGCGCGGATCCAGGCGGATCTCGACAGCGTCGCCGCCGCCGGCGGCCAGGCGCGCTACGCCCAGGCCGATGCCGGCGACGCCGCGGCGCTGGCCGCGCTGATCGAGGGGGTGGAGGCCGAATGGGGTCCGCTCGATCTCGCCGTGCACGCCACCCTGTCGCTGCAGGATGCCAGCCTGCCGCGGATGCGCCCTGAGGAACTCGCCGCCGCGCTGGCCGCCAAATCCGCGCCCGCCGTGGCGCTGGGGACGGCGCTGGGGGCGCGGCGGCCGCTGCTGCTGGTCTTCTCCTCGGCCAACAGCTTCACCCTGAACCGCGGCCAGGCGAGTTACGCCGCCGGCTGCAGCTTCGTCGATGCCTGGGCGCGCCAGGCGGCACAGCAGGGCTTCCGCGCCGTCACCATCAACTGGGGCTTCTGGGGGGAGGTCGGCGCCGTTGCCGCCGAGGGCTATCGCCGCCGCGCCGAGCGCGAGGGCGTCGCCCCGCTGACCGTCCCGGAAGGCCTTGCGGAACTCGAGAGGATCCTGGCGGCGGGGGTGGCGCAGGCGGCGGTGCTGAAGCTGGCGCCCGAGGCCGCCGCGGCCGCCGCCGGCCGCTTCGGCCCGGCCTTCCGCCGGCTGGCCGCGCCGGCCCCCGGCGGCCTGGCCGAGGCCTGCGCCACCGCCGCCGCCGGCTTTCCGCCCAGCCCGCCCGCGGCGCTGGCCGCGGCCAAGGCGGCCTTGCAGCCGCTGCTGGCCTATGGCGCCGGCCGGCTGGAGACGCAGCTTGCCGGTGCCGGCACGGTGGTTCCCGCCCAGGCGCGGCTGCACGATGCGCTGCGCCGGCTGCTGGCGCGGCATGGCCGGCCCTCCGGCGCGCCGGTGCCGCCGCCGCCGGGTGACGCTGGCGGCATCGGCGCCATGCGCGCCCTGCTCGACGCCGCGCTGGACGGGCTGCCCGAGGTGCTGGCCGGCCGGCCGGGCACCGAGATCCTGTTCCCCCAGGGTTCCAGCGCGCTGGTCGAGGCGGTCTATCGCGACAACCCGCTGGTCGACCGCTTCAACCGGCAGATGGCGGCGCTGGCCGTGGCGATGGCGCGGACGGCGGGGCGGCCGCTGTCGATCCTGGAGATCGGCGCCGGCACCGGCGGCGCCACCGCCGGCATCCTCGCCGCGCTGCGCGGCGACGGTGTTTCCTTCGACTATGCCTTCACCGACATCGCGCCGGCGCTGCTGGAGGCGGCACGGCAGCGCTTCGCCGGGCCGGAGCTGCGCTTCGCCCTGCTCGACATCGCCCGCGATCCGGTGGCGCAGGGCCAGGTCGCCGGCGCGCAGGACCTGGTGGTCGCCTCCAACGTGCTGCATGCCACGGCCGACATCATGGCGGTGCTGCGCCACGCCAAGACGCTGCTGCGCCCGGGCGGCGTGCTGCTGCTGAACGAAGTCACCGCGGCGGCCGACTTCGCCACCCTGACCTTCGGCCTGACCGCCGATTGGTGGCGGTTCGAGGACGCGCCGCGCCGGCTGCCGGACAGCCCGGCGCTGGACCTGCCCGCCTGGCGCGCAGCCCTGGGCGAGGCCGGCTTCTCGTCGGTCCTCCCTGTCGGCGTCAGTCCCGAGGAGAAGCCTGGGCAATGCGTCATGGTGGCGGTCAGCGACGGCTGGCTGGGCGAAGCCCTGGCGGTCGCGCCCCCGCCGGCCGCCATCGCCGCAACGCCGCCGCCGGTCGCCGTCACCGGCGATATGACCGCCTATCTGCAGAAGATCTTCGGCGAGGTGCTGAAGCTGGCGCCGGCGGCTATCGATCCGGCCACGCCCTATGAGCAATACGGCGTCGACTCCCTGGTGACGCAGGAGCTGCGCGCGCGGATGGAGCAGGATCTCGGCCCGCTGCCGCAGACCCTGCTGCTGGAGCACAGCGACCTGGCCGCGCTGGCAGCCTCGCTGCAGGCCAGCCATGGCGCGAAGCTCGCCGCCCCGGCGCTGGCCCCGCGCGCGGCACCGGCCGAGGACGGCATCGCCATCATCGGCGCCAGCGGCCGCTTCCCCGGCGCGCCCGATCTGGCCGCCTTCTGGGAGCTGCTGCGCGACGGCCGCAGCGCGTTGGGCCCCGTCCCGGCCGATCGCTGGGATGCCACCCGCCACCCGCTGACCGCCGGCTTCCTCGCCGGGGTCGACCGCTTCGACCCGCTGCATTTCGGCATCGCCCCGGCCGAGGCCGCCCTGCTCGACCCGCAGGAGCGGCTGCTGCTGGAGACCAGCTGGGCGGCGCTGGAGGATGCCGGCCTGACCCGCGCCCGGCTGCGCGAGCTGACCGAGGGCCAGGTCGGCGTCTTCATTGCCGCCAGCAGCCAGGACTGGCTGCGCCTCTCGGCCGAGGCCTGGGCGGCGGGGAATGCGGCGGCCGGCGGCGGCGGCGCCTGGGGCATCGCCAACCGGATCTCTTTCAATTTCGACTTCCAGGGGCCGAGCCTGGCGGTCGACACCGCCTGCGCCGGCGGGCTGACCGCCTTGCATCTCGCCTGCGCCAGCCTGCAGCGCGGCGAATGCGCCGCTGCCCTGGTCGGCGGCGTCCACCTGATCCTGCATCCGCGCGCACCGAAGGGGCTGGCGGAGCTCGGCATGCTCTCGCCCTCCGGCGCTGCCCGCGCCTTCGCGGCCGAGGCGGACGGCATGCTCGGCGGCGAGGGCGTCGCCGCGCTGCTGCTGCGGCCGCTGCAGGAGGCGCAGCGCGACGGGCAGCGCATCCTCGGCGTGATCCGTGGCTCGGCGCTGGGCGGGTCGGGGCGGACGGCGGCCTATATGCTGCCCAATCCCCGCGCGCAGCAGGCGGTGATCCAGGCGGCGCTCGACCGCGCCGGCCTGCCGCCCGCGGCCATCGACTATCTGGAGGCCCAGGCGGTCGGCTCGCCGGTCGCCGATCCGGTGGAGATCACCGCGCTCGGCCGCGTCTTTGACGGCGCCCCGCTGCGGATCGGCTCGATCAAGCCGAATATCGGGCATCTGGAAGCGGCCTCGGGCCTAGCCCAGCTGCTGAAGGTGCTCGGCCAGTTCGAGCATCGCACCCTGCTGCCGACCCGGCTGGAGGGATCGCCGCATCCGGCGCTGGCCGGCACCGGCCTGGCGCTGCAGACCCGCGCGGAAGACTGGCCGGCGCGCGCCGATGGCAGCCCGCGCCGCGCCGCGATCAGCGCCTTCGGCGCCGGCGGCAGCACCGCGCATCTGGTGCTGGAGGAGGCGCCCCCCGCCCCCGCCGCCGCGCTCCCCCCCGGCCCGCTGCTGCTGCCGCTCTCCGCCCGCACGCCCGACCTGCTGCGGCAGGCGGCGGCGCGGCTGCTGGCGGCGCTGCGCGCGCCGGAGGCGCCGCCGCTGGCCGCCATCGCCCACACGCTGCAGACCGGGCGCGAGGCGCTGGCCTGCCGCTGCCTGCTGCGCGCCGCCGACCAGCCGGCCGCTATCGCCGCGCTGCAGGCCTTCCTGGACGGCGCGCCGCATCCCGCCCTGCTGACCACGGCCGAGGGCCCGGCCGGCGCCTGGCTGGCCGGCGGCGCGCTGGACTGGGCGACGCTCTGGCAGGGCCCGGCGCCACAGCCCGTCCGCCTGCCCAGCTACCCCTTCGAGCGGCTCCGCTGCTGGCTGCCGCAGCAGGAAACCGAAAGAAAACCGCTGCCGGCTACCGGCCGGGCGCTGGTGGTGGCCGCGCCGACCTCGCCCGAGGCCATCACGCTCGACACCGTGCCGCTGGCGCCGCCCGGCCCCGGCGCGGTGCTGATCGCGGTGCGGGCCTTCGCGCTGAACTTCTCCGACCTGCTCTGCCTGTCAGGGGTCTATCCCAACCTGCCGCCCTATCCCTTCACCCCGGGGATGGAGCTGGCGGGCGAGGTCTTGGCGGTCGGCGAGGGCGTCACCACGCTGGCCATCGGCGACCGGGTGGCGGCGCTGACCGGCACCGGCGCCCAGGCCACCCATGTCCTGGTCCCGGCCGAGCGGGTGGCGCGGCTGCCGGCCGGGCTGGGCTTCGCCGCCGCCGCCGCCGCGCCGGTCGCGCTGCTGACCGCGCGGCACAGCTTCGACCGCGCCGGGCTCGCGGCCGGCGAGACCGTCCTGGTGCAGAGCGCCGCCGGCGGCGTCGGCCTGGCCGCGGTGCGGCTGGCCAAGGCGCGCGGCGCCCGGGTGATCGGCGTCGTCGGCAGCGCCGCCAAGGTCGCCTTCCTGGCCGAGACCGAGGGCGTCGCCGCCATCGACCGCACGGCCGGCGACCTGGCCGCCGCGGTGCGGGCGATGACCGGCGGGCGCGGCGTCGACGTGGTGCTGAACACCCGCGGCGAGGCGGCGATGATCCAGGCCGGGCTGGCCGCCCTGGCCCCGGGCGGCCGCTATGTCGAGCTGGCGCTGGCCGGGCTGCGCGCCGCCGGGCCGCTGGACCTCTCCGGCCTGGTCGAGAACCAGAGCCTGATCGCCATCAATCTCGGCCGGCTGCTGGGCCAGCCGCAACAGGCCCAGGCGGCGCTGCAGGCGGCGCTGGAGACGGCGGCGCAGCAGCCGCCGGCGATCGGCCGCAGCTACCGGCTGGACGAACTGCCGGAGGCCTATCGCTGGCTGGCCAGCGGCGAGAGCCATGGCAAGCTGGTGGTCACCGTCGCGCCGGAGGATGCGCGGACCGCCCCCGCCGCGCCGCCGGCGCCGCGCCCGGTCGCCGCGCCGAGGACCGCGGCGGCGCTGGCGCCGCTGCTGGCGGATCTCGCCGCCGAGGTCTTCTCGGTGCCGGCCGCGACCTTCCTGACCGGCGGGCGCAGCCTGACCGAGACCGGGCTGACCAGCCTGATGGCGCTGACCCTGGCGCAGCGCATCCAGCAGGCCACCGGCCTGCCGCTCGGCGCCGCCGCGCTCTGGGAGTTTTCCTCGGTGCCCGCCCTGGCGGCGGAGCTGGCGCAGCGGCTGGCCGGCGGCGCCCCTCTGGTCGCCGCGCATGACCCGGTCACCGTGCTGCGCGGCCATGGCGGGCGGACGCCCTCCTGGTGGGTGCATGGCGCCGCCGGCGAGACCAGTTGGGCCGTCAACCTGGCCCGCGCCCTCGGCCCCGACTTCCCGGTGCTGGCGCTGGAGGCGGCGGGCCTGGCCGAGGACGGGCCGCCGCCGCTCGACGACCTCCCCGCCATGGCGGCGCGCTATGTCGCGGCGATCCAGGCGCGGCAGCCAGAGGGGCCGCTCTGGCTCGGTGGCTATTCCGCCGGCGGGCCGATCGCCTTCGAGATGGCGCGGCAATTCGCCGCCGCCGGCCGGCCGGTGGCGCGGCTGGTGCTGCTCGACGCGCCGGCGCCGGGCAGCCAGGCGCTGCGCGGCATGGCCGAGGCCGCGCCCGGGCTGCTGCACCGCCTCTCCGGCCGCTGGCTGGCCGAGCGCTGGGACCTGCCGCCGCCCGACGAGGCCGCGCTGGAAGGGCTTCCGGCCGAGGCGGTGCGCGACCGCATCGTCGCGCATCTGGCCGGCGCCACGCCGGAACGCGCGCCGGCGCGGCTGGCGCGGCAGCTCGATGCGCTGGAGCGGGTCGGCCAGGCCACCGGCCGCGCGCTCGGCGCCTATCGCCCGGCGGGGCGGCTGGAGGGCGAGACCGAGGTGCTGCTCTTCGCCTGCCGCGGCGGCATGGGCGGCCGCTTCGCCGAGGCCGGCGACTACCGTGCCGGCTGGCCGGCGCTGCTCGCCGCGCCGCTGCGCCGCATCGAGCTCGACGCCGACCATTTCTCCCTGATGCTCTCGCCGCAGGTCGAGGCGGTGGCCGGCCTGCTGGCCGCGCTGCCGGAGCCGCAGACCATGCCATCGACCGGAAGGGCGGAAGCCGCCGAATGACCGCCGTGCCTGACCCGCTCGCCCCGCCCGACAACCTGCCCGCCGAAGTGCTGGACCGCATGCTGCATGCCCTGGCGGCGCGGCGCACCAGCGGGTTGATCCACCTCTTCCTCGGCTGGCCGGAAGCGGCGCCGCCGCCCGACGCGGCGCGCCTGGCCCGCGCCGCAAGGCTGCTGGTCGATGCCGAGCCGGTGCTGGCCTGCCGCCTGCTGCCCGAGGGCCGCGACGGGCTGCGCTGGCACCGCCACCCCGATGTCGATGCCATCCCCTGGTTCGAGGCGATCGAGGCCGAGGACCGCGACGCCGCCATCCGCGCGGTGATCGGCCAGGAGGAGCCGGCGGACGGCCGCAACCTGATCCTGCGGCTGGCGCGGCTCGGCACCGGCGGCTGGCTGCTGGCGCTCTCGGTCAATCATGGCGTGGCCGACGGCACCGCCGCCTATGACTGCGCCTATCGCCTGGCCGCGCTGCACGACGCCCTGGCCGCGGATGCTGACCATCGCCCGGCGCCAAACCTGGCCAGCCGCGACAGCTACGAATGGATGGCGAATTTCTCCGCGCGGCACTGGCTGCGGGTGCTGCGCCGCGACCTGGGCGAGCTGCGCCAGGCCGGCGCCCGGCCGCTGGGGCTGGAAGGACCGACCGACATCGCCGGCTGGATGGCGGCGCCGCGCGGCGCGCCGGCGCATGCCGCCGTCACCCTGGACCCGGCGCGGCTGGCAGCACTCGACCGCCTGGCCGTGGCGCGCGGCGCCAGCCGGCTGGAACTGCTGGTGGCGGCGCTGGGCCGCAGCTTCCACACCATACTCGGCGCCGATGGCACAGCCTGCTTCCGCGTCATCCTGCCGAGCAACCTGCGCCGCTATGGCGGGGCCAGCCGGCAGCCGGCGATCCGCAACATGTCCGGCATGGCGGCGATGACCTTCACCGTCGATCCGGCCGCGCCCTTCGCCGCCACCCTCGCCGCCGCGACGGCGGAAGGCGCCCGGCTGAAGCGCGGCCTGGCCGGCGCCACCAACCCGCTGGCGATCGGGCTGATGCGGCGGCTGGGCCAGCGGCGGCTGGACGCGATGCTGGAGGGCGTGGTGGCGCGCGGGCTGCGGCGCCCCTCGCCGCCCACCTTCACCAATGTCGGCCGCATCGCCGAGCCGCGGCTGCGCTTCGGCGGCGTGCTGCCGCAGGACGCCATGCTGCTGACCATGGCCTTCCCGCGGCCGCTGCTGCTGATCACCGGCACCGAGTTCCGCCGCAGCCTGACCCTGGCGATCGGCTACCAGGCGGATGCCTGGTCGGCGGCGCGGATGCAGCCGCTGCTGGACGGCATGGTGGCCGAGCTGGACGGGGCACTGGCGTGACCGCCGGCGGGCCGGCGGGCGCACGCTGCTGGTTCGCCGCCAATCTCGGCTGGCTGCGCGACCCGGCCGGCTACCATGCCGGGCAGCGGCGGCGCTTCGGCGACCCCTTCTCGACCTGGCTGGGCCGGCTGCCGCTGGTGCTGACCGGCCGGCCCGAGGCGCTGCGCACGCTCTTCGCCGCGCCGCTCGCCGCCTATGCGCCGGTCGGCGTCGACATGGCGGCGATGCTGGGCGAGCAGGCGCTGCCGGTGCTGGAGGGCGAGGCGCATCTGGCGCTGCGCCGCCGGATCAATGCCGTGCTGCTGGAGGGCGAGGCGGCCGCCGCCGGCCCGGCCATCCTGGCGATCGCCCGCGCCGAGGTCGCCACCTGGCCACGCGGCCAGGCCGTTCCGGCCGAGCCGCTGCTGCGGCGCCTGTCCTTCGCGGTGATCATGCGGCTGGTCTTCGGCGTGGTCGCGCCCGAGCGGGCCGAGGCCTATCGCGCCGCCTTCGCCCGGCTCGGCCGCCGTTCCGGCATCGGGCTGGTGCTGCTGCCGGCGCTGCGCCGCGACCTCGGCCGCTGGAGCCCCTGGCGCCGCTTCCTGGCCGCGCGCGACGCCGTGCACGCGCTGATCGAGGCGGATGTCGCCGAGGCCCGCGCCGCGCCGCCCGGCGCCCGCTTCGACACGCTGGCGCGGCTGGCGGCGCTGCGGGAGCCAGATGGCCGCGCCGCCCTCGGTGACGCCGCGATCCGCGACACGCTGATGGTGCTGCTCTCGGCCGGGCATGAGAGCACCGCCGCCGCCATGGCCTGGACGCTGCAGCATTGCTGGACCACGCCGGGGGTGCTGGAGCGGCTGCGCGCCGAGCTCGGCGCCGTGCCGGCGGGGCCCGACGAGGCCGCCGCGCTGCTGCGGCAGCCCTGGCTGGAGGCCTGCGCCCGCGAGGCGCTGCGCATCGCCCCGGTGGCGCCGATGATGGTGCGGCAGCTGGCGCGGCCGATGAGCCTGGCCGGCCACGAACTGCCGGCCGGGATGCTGGTCGGCGCCTCGGCCGAGCTGGCGCATGCCGATCCGGCCGTCTTCCCGGCGCCCGATCGGTTTCGGCCGGAACGCTTCCTCGGCGCCCGCTTCCGCGCCCATGAGTTCTTTCCGTTCGGCGGCGGGCGCCGGCTCTGCCCGGGCGCGCGGCTGGCGCTGGACGAAATCCGGCTGGTGCTGGCGGTGCTGGCGCGCACCCCGGGGCTGGCGCTCGCCGATCGCCGCCCGCCGCGGCGCGTCTTCCGCGGCCCGCTGCTGGCGCCGGCCCGCGGCGGTCCCCGCATTCTGCTGCAGGAGCAAGAGGCATGACCCGATCCGAGGTGCTCGACCTGATGTGCGAGGCCGCCCGCCTGCCCCCCGGCAGCATCGCCGGCACCGAGCGGCTGCAGGCCCTGCCCGGCTGGGATTCGCTGGCCGGCGTCGAGTTCGAGATGCTGGTGCTCAGCCATTTCGACCTCGACCTCGACACCATGCAGGTGACCGAGGCCGAGACGGTGCCGGAGCTGCTGGCGCTGTTCGCCGGCCGGCTGGACGGCTGAGCCGCGCGCGCCGGCCCTCCCCTCCGCTCAGTCGCGCCGGGCCAGCTCGCGCTGCACGCGGATCAGCGCGCGCAGCGTCAGGAAGCCGAAGCCGAAGAGCAGCGCCCACCAGAGCGGGCTGATCAGCGGCAGTGGCAGGGTGCCGAGCGGGTTCAGGGTCTCCAGGCCCAGGCTTTCCGCCAGGGCGGGATGGTGCTGCTGCAGATAGGTCATGCCGACCATGGCCATGCCGAGCGCCGCGCCGAGCTTCAGCCCGCGCGCCAGGATGACACCGATGCGCGACACCTTGGACGCCGTCGCCTGCAGCACGATCGCCTGGTTCCGCACGATCTGGCCGATCGCCATGTTGTAGTCGCTGACCTGCGCGACCAGGTTGCCGAGGCCGTCGCGGATGGTGCCCGGCCGCAGCATGCCGCGCAGCCGCCGCGCCGAGGCCTCGGCGAAATAGGCGCGGAACAGCCGGATGTAGTTCATGTCCGGGAACAGCTCGTTCAGCGAGGCATCCATCGTCGCCCAGGCGCGGCCGAGCTTCATCAGGTCCCAGCTTTGCGCCACGCCGTAGCGCGCCAGCACCGAGCCGGCGGCATTGCTGCCGGAGAGCACGTTGCGCTCGTGATAGGGCAGCCCGTCGATATGCACCTTGGCGGCCCAGTCGCGGTAGTTGCGCACCAGCTCGGCGCGCAGTTGCGGCAGGTCGCCGGCGCGGACATTGCTGCAGATCCGCAGCAGCAGGTCGGCCGCCTTAGCGAAGTCCTGGTTGCCCAGCGCCCGCAGCATGCCCTGGTAGATGCCGAGGAACTGCCGGTCGACCGAGCCGACGCTGCCCAGGTCGATCAGCGCGAAGCGGCCGTTGCGCAGCAGGATGATGTTGCCGGGATGCAGGTCGGCATGGAAGAAGTTCTCCTCCATCAGCTGCCGCATGTAGCTGGAGAACAGCCGCTCGCCGACCTCCTCCGGCTCGACGTCGTTCTCGGCGCACCAGCGGCGCACCCGCTCGGGATCGGTCGCGCGGACGCGGATGTAATCCGCCATCATCACGCCCCAGACGCATTCGCTGACCAGGATGCGCGCCGTCGAGGCCTCGCGGAAGACGCGCGGGATCAGCACCTTGTCGTCGCGCAGCAGCTTGCGCATCCGCCGCATGTTGGCGGCCTCGAAGCGGAAGTCGGTCTCCTCGGCGATGATCCGGCGCAGCTCGTCCAGCGCCTCCTCGAGGCGCAGCGCGCGCACCTTGGGGATCAGCCGGGCGACGGCGACGAAGCTGCGCAGCACGGCGAAGTCGCGCTCGAAGACCGCGCGCACGCCGGGCCGCAGCACCTTGACGATGACATCGACATTCGGGTGGCGCAGCCGGCCCAGATGCACCTGGCTGATCGAGGCGGCGGCGAAGGGCACCGGGTTCAGCGTCTCGAACAGCTGCTCGACCCGCCCCTCGCCCAGCTCCTCGCGGATGATGCGCATCGATTCCTCGGGCGGGAAGCCGATGGCGCGGTACTGCAGCCGGTTCATCTCCTCGCAGAACAGCGGGTCGAGCACGTCGGAGCGCAGCGCGATCAGCTGCCCCATCTTCACCCAGAGCCCGCCCAGCCGCTCGAAGATCTCGCGCAGCTCGCGCGCCGCGTCGGCCGCCTCGTACTTGCCAACCAGCTTCCTGGATGCGACCCTCAGCCCATAGCCGAGCAGGGTGCGCGCGATGCGCAGGGTCGCCAGCCGGCCCACCTGCGGCGCCGCCGCGAAGGCGAGGCCGGCGCTGCCGGTGTGCGGAACAAGGTCGGAAGGGCGCAGGTGTTCGGACAGTGCCGAGGTCCTGATCGGGGCCGCCTCCTCGAAGCGCCCCTCCTCCGGCCGCCAGAACCGCATCCGGCGCCGGCGCGGCGGAGCGCCAATCCCAGCGCCAATCTGAGCGTCGGTCTCGGCAGCAGTCTCAGGCCCGCCATGCAGGGGCGCCTTCTCCCGGTCATCCTCGGTCACCTGGCTCGGCCCCATCCTTCGCTCGGCGCCGGCAGTATAGACCGGGCCGGCGGCATCGCGCCATGACTGCGGCCCCCGCCCCGGCCGCCCTGCCGCCCGGCCCGCGCCTGGGCTGGCTGCAGGCGGCGCGCTATGTCGCGGCGCCGCATCCGCTGCTGCGCGCCGCCGCGGCCCGCTATGGCGCGGTCTTCACCATCCGCACCGCGCGGCGCTGCGTGATGACCGGCCGGCCGGCGCTGGTGCGGCAGATCTTCTCGGCCCCCGTCGACCAGTATGCGGTCAATACCGAGGCCGGGCCGCGCCGGGTGCTCGGCGCCAATGGCATGGCGCAGCAATCCGGCCGGGCGCTGCGCCGCGACCGCCGGCTGCTGCTGCCGAACTTCCAGGGCGCCGCGCTGACCGGCCTGGCCGGCATGATGCGCGACGCCGCGCTGGAGGTGGCCGAGGGCTGGACCCCCGGCCAGGTGGTGCCGATGCGCGAGGCGGCGCTGGCCATCGCGCTGGACATCATCCTGCGCACCGTCTTCGGCGCCGACACGCCGGCGCAGCGCATCGAGTTCCGCGCCGCGCTGCGCGACTTCGACCACGCCTTCACCCGGCCCGGCTTCCTGCTGTGCTCGGCGCTGCATGTCGAGCAGGAGTGGCTGCCGCCGTTCCGCCGCTTCGCCGCCGCGCGCGGCCGGCTGGAGGGGCTGCTGCGCCAGGCCATTGCCCGCGCCCGCCAGGACGGGCCGGCGCGCGGCGACGTGCTCGGCCGGCTGGTGGCCGCCCGGCACGAGGATGGCAGCGCCATGCCGGAGGCGGCGCTGGTCGACAACCTGATCACCACGGCGATCGCCGGGCACGAGACCTCGGTGGTCTCGCTCTGCTGGGCGCTGCACTGGCTGCACAGCGAGCCCGACTGCCTGGCGCGGCTGCTGGCGGAGCTGGCGCCGCTCGGCCCCGATCCCGATCCGCTGGCGGTCGCTGGCCTGCCCTATCTCGACGCCGTGGTGCGCGAGGTGCTGCGGCTCTGGCCGGCGGTGACCGATGTCAACCGGGTGCTGGCTCGGCCGATGCAGCTGGGCGGCTGGGAGATCCCCGCCGGCATGACGGTGGCGGCCGCCGCGGCGATCCTGCATTACGACCCGGACCTCTATCCCGAGCCCGACCGCTTCCGTCCCGAGCGTTTCCTGGAGACCCGCTTCGCGCCCTGGGAATACATCCCCTTCGGCGGTGGCGAACGGCTCTGCCCCGGCGCGCAGTTCTCGATCTTCGAGCTGAAGCTGCTGCTCGGCGTGCTGCTGGCGCGCTGCCGCTTCACCGCCCTCGCCCCGGGCGACCCGCGGCCGAAGCGCGTCGGCTTCCTGGTCTCGCCGCGCGATGGCGTGCCGCTGCGCTACGAGGGCCGTCGCTGAGCGGCGCGGATCGGGCGGTCCGGTGATTTCCCCACCGGCCGATGCGCCCTAGGATGCCGGCATGGACATCGCCACCTCACCGCTGGTCGCGCGGATCGACAGCCGGCTGGACCGGCTCGACCTGACCGCCGAGGCCGCCTTCACCCAGGCCGGCCTGGCCCCGGACCTGCTGGAGAAGCTGCGCCAGGGCAAGGCGCCGGTGCCGCGTGGGCCCCGGCTGCAGCGGCTGGCCGAGGCGCTCGGCACCTCGGTCGCCTATCTGGTCGGGCTGGACCCGGATGCGGTGCCGCCGGCCGAGCTGCTGCAGGATGACCAGGCCAGCCTCGGCCTGCTGGCCGGCGACGAGGAGGCCCTGCTGCGCGCCTATCGCCGGCTCGATCCGGCGGAGCGGGCGGCGCTGCAGCTGGTGGTGCAGAAGATGGCCGGCCCCGTCCCCGAGGACCCGCCGCCAGCCGGCCGCCGCGCTGCCCGCTGATCCGGGGCCGCCGCCAGGGGTCCTACCGGCTCGCGTCCCGACGCGCCCCGGCCGCTTCGGCGGCGACCAGCGCCAGCAGCCGCTGCAGCGAGGCATCCAGCCGCCGCTGCGGCAGGACGAGCGCCATGCCGAGGCGCGGCAGCCGCGCGCCATCGCTGATGCGGGTCAGGCGGACGCCCTCGCAGCGCTGCTGCGCCGCCGTCGCCGGCAGCAGCGCCGCGCCCTGCCCGGCGGCCACCAGGGCCAGCATGGCGGAGACCCGCTTCGCCTCGCGCGGCGGCGCCAGGGCGATGCCGGCCGCCGCGAAAGCCTGCAGGATGCCGCCATGCAGCCGCGGCGCCTGGGCCGCCGGGAACAGGATGCAGCCGCGCCGCGCCAACCCGGCCAGTGTTGTCCTGTCCAGCGTCGTCCCCTCCCCGGCATCGGCGGGCAGCACGGCCAGCAGCGGCTCCGAGGGCAGCGGCAGCAGCCGCAGCGCCGGATGGATGCAGGCGGGCTGCGGCAGCAGGCCGAGATCGAGGCGGCCTTCCTCCAGCGCGACCAGCGCCTCGGCCGGGCTGAATTCGAGCAGGCGCGGCCGGGCCTGCGGCTGCACCTGGCGCAGCAGGCGCAGCAGGGCCGGCAAGTGGCGGTGCAGGCCGAGCGGGGTGAAGCCGATGCGCAGCTCGCCGCCCGGCGCCGCGGCCGCACCGCAGGCCAGCCGCGGCGCGGGCAGCAGCGAGGCCGGCAGGACAGGCAGGCGCGGCAGGGACAGCGGCAGCATGGCGCGCAGCCTAGCAGATCAGCCGCAGCGTGGCAGGGGTCGACTGGGCTCCGGGGCGGCGCTCAGGCGCCCGGCGGCAGCCCCGCGCCGGGCTGCCCGGCTGCGGCAAAGCGCGGCGTGCGCAGGCCGGCGGTCTCGCCGCCATCGACGGTGATCACCGCGCCATTGACGTAGCGCGAAGCGTCGGAGAGCAGCCAACAGACCAGCTCGGCGACATCGCCGGCCTCGCCGAGGCGGGCGGCGGGAATGCGCGCCTCCAGCGCCGCGCGCCGCGCCGGATCGGCCAGCACGCGGCCCATCATCTGTGTCGCGATCTGGCCCGGACAGACGGCGTTGAAGCGGACATGCTCGCCATGCTCGAGCGCCAGCGCCTGGGTCAGGCCGATCAGCGCCGCCTTGGAGGCGCAATAGACCGCCAGCCCTTCCTCCCCCTGCCGCCCGGCGACGGAGGAAATGCTCACCACCGAGCCGCGGCCGGCGATTAGGCCCGGCAGCGCCAGGCGCATGAACAGGAAGGCGGAACGGGCATTCACCGCCATCACCTGCTCCCAGTCGGCCAGCTCGGCCTCCAGGAAGGGCTGGCGGCGGCCCATGCCGGCATTGTTGACCAGGCCGGTGAGGCGGCCCTCGCCGGCCGCCATGGCCGCGGCGACGATCCGCTCGATATCGGCGGGATCGGCGACATCGCCGACGACGAAGCGGACGCCGGGCAGCCGGGCGAGCTCGGCTCCCGCGTCACGGTCGCGGCCGGTCGCCAGCACCGGGCGGCCGCTGGCGGCGAGCTGCTCGACGCAGGCGCGGCCGATGCCCTGGGTCGCCCCGGTGACGATGATCATGCCGCTTCTCCCTCTGACATCCACCGATATGATATTTGTTATAACGCTGACGGCAATGCGATTCCCGTGCGGCTTGCGGCCGCTCCCCTGCCCTGGCAGCAAGCCTTGAGCAGGAAGAGGAGGACGCCATGACCGACCCGCGCAGCCAGAAGCAGAGGATGCTGGCCGGCGACCTCTACGTCGCCGAAGGGCCGGAGATCGCCGCCGACAATGCCCGGGCCTCTGGCTGGATGGAGCGCTACAACGCCGCCCGCTGCGCCAGCGCCGCCGAGCGGCTGGCACTGCTGCGCGAGATCATGGGCGCGGTCGGCGACGGGGTGACCATCCGACCGCCCTTCTTCATCGACTATGGCTACAACATCCGCCTCGGCGCCGGCGTCTTCCTGAACTTCAACTGCGTCATCCTGGATGTGGTGCAGGTGACCATCGGCGACGGCACGCAGATCGGCCCCGGCGTGCAGATCCTGACCGCCGACCACCCGCGCGATCCGCGGCAGCGGTCGCAGGGGCTGGAATTCGGCCGGCCCGTCAGCATCGGCCGCAATGTCTGGATCGGCAGCGGCGCGCTGATCCTGCCCGGCGTGACCATCGGCGACGACGCGCTGATCGGGGCCGGCAGCGTGGTGACCCGCGACGTGCCGGCCGGCGCCACCGCCCTCGGCAATCCCGCGCGGCTGCGCTGACCGCTGGCGGGCGTTGCGGCTCAGCCCTCGAGGATCGTCTGCCGGTCGGCAGGGGTGGCCGCCAGCTCGGCCCAGTCGAGCTCCTGTTCCAGCGCATGGAAGACATCGTCGCTGATCCGTCCCGACCGGCGCAGCCCGGCCAGGCAGTCGCGCTTGGCGACGATGGCGGCGCGCTTCAGCGCCTCGATGTCGCGCACCGCGCGCGGGTTCTCGCCGGAGGCCGCAACCTCGCGGGCGGCACGGTATTCGTCGCGCAGCACGGCGGCGGCCTCGCCCTCCGCCGGCAGGACGGCCAGGCCGGCGTCGAGCAGCGCGGTGCGGGCGAAGGCCAGCTCTTCCGACACGCCGTCATCGCCGTGCAGGCCCAGCGCGCGCACCAGCGGCACCAGGGTCAGCCCCTGCAGCACCAGCGTGCCCAGCACCACGCCGAGGGCGCTGATGACGATCGGGTCGCGGCCCGGGAAATCGCCCGGCAGGGCCAGCGCCGCCGCCAGGGTC
The DNA here is from genome assembly GCF_037145735.1 of Roseomonas sp. USHLN139. Lineage (NCBI taxonomy): Bacteria > Pseudomonadati > Pseudomonadota > Alphaproteobacteria > Acetobacterales > Roseomonadaceae > Roseomonas > Roseomonas sp. USHLN139. Next base: position 689,968 of record NZ_JBBCWY010000002.1, read on the forward strand.
ACCAGGCCGCGCATGCCGCACCAGCCCGCCAGCAGCGACGGCCGCCAGCCCGGCGCCGACACCGGGCCATCGTGCCGGGCGACCAGCCGGGCCAGCGCGCCATAGACGAAGACCCAGGCGACCCGCACCAGGATGACGGCCAGCAGCACCAGCCCGGCCAGCACCAGCGCCTCGCGCAGCGGCGCCGGGTCGAGCCGCAGCAGGATGTCGCGCGCCTGCAGGCCGAGCAGGAAGAAGGCCAGCACGTTCAGCAGGAAGACCGCCGATTCCCAGACCGACGAGGCATGCACCCGCTCGCGCGCGCTGCTGCGGTAGGGCGCGGTATGGGCGATGGTCATGCCATAGACGACCACCGCCAGGATGGCCGAGAGATGCAGCCGCTCGGCGATGATCCAGGTGCCGAAGGTGCCGACGAACTGGAACAGGATGCCGCCCAGCGTGCCCTTCAGCTGCCGCGCCAGCAGCAGGTAGAGCCGCCCGGCCGCGTAGCCGAAGAGCAGCCCGCCCGGCACCGCCGGCGCCAGGTGCAGCAGCAGGGTGGAGAAATCCTCGTCGGGCGCGGCGGCGAGCTCGAGGGCGGCGGCGAGCAGCAGCAGCGCGGCGGCGTCGTTGAACAGGCTCTCGCCCTTCAGCACGGTGACCGTGCTGCGCGGCAGGGCGAGCCGCCCCAGCATGGCGCTGGCCGCCGCCGCGTCCGGCGGCGCCACCACGGCGCCGAGGGCGAGGGCCGCCACCGCCGGCAGCCCGGCCCAGGCCATGCCCAGCCAGGCGACGGCGGCAGCGGTCAGCAGGACGGCCATGACGGCGAGGGCGAGCAGCGGCGCCCAGTGCTGGCGCAGCTCGCGCGGCGGCAGGTCATAGGCGGAATCCAGCAGCGCCGGCGCGATGAACAGGGCGAGCGCCAGCGCCGGGTCGATCGCCACCACCGGCACCGAGGGCAGCGCCGCCACCGCCACGCCCGCCGCCGCCAGCACCGCCGGATAGGGAATGGCCAGGCCACGGGAGAACTGCAGCGCCAGGATGGCGACCAGCATCAGCAGGAGGATATTCTCGAAGAGGATCATGCGACGTGGCCTGCCTTCTGCCCAGCACCTGCCGGGGTAACGCGACAGGCGCCGGATCGGCTGGCGCTTTCCGCCAGGGAAGGCGGGCTCCGGATGGACGACGCCTTGCTTCCCTGGAATGCTGCGCGATCGCGCGAGGGAGGCTTCCCGCGCTGCAGGAGGCCCGCATGTGGATCGCCCAGATCTCCGACCCCCATCTCCGCCCCGAGGGTCTTTTCTACAACGGCGTGCTCGATCCGGCGGCGGCGCTGACCATGGCGGTCGCGCAGATCAACCGGCTGGTGCCGCGGCCTGACCTGGTGCTGCTGACCGGCGACGTGGCCGAGACCGGCAGCGCCGAGGAATATGCCCTGGCGCGCAGGCTGCTCGGCCGGCTGGCGATGCCCTGCCTGGCGATCCCCGGCAACCACGACCTGCGCGAGCCGTTCCGGGACGCCTTCGCCGAGACGCCGCGGCAGGGCCCGCTGCACTACGCCGCCGGGCAGCACGGCGCGGTGCGGGTGGTGGCGCTGGACGTGACCGTGCCGGGGAAGCACCATGGCGAGGCCGATGCCGGGGCGCTGGCCTGGCTGCGCGCGACCCTGGCCGAGGAGCCGGCGCGCCCGACCATCGTCATGCTGCACCAGCCGCCGATCGACAGCGGCATCCCCTATCTCGATGCCTACAACTGCCGCGGGGCCGGCCCGCTGGAAGCGGTGATCCGTGACTTTCCCGCCGTCGAACGGGTGCTCTGCGGCCATGTCCATCGCGGCATGACGCAGCGTTTCGGCGGCACCCTGCTCTGCACCGCGCCGAGCCTGGCCACCGCCATCGCGCTGCGCCCCTATCCGGAGGCCGAGCCCGCCTCCTGGCTCGAGCCGCCCGGCTTCCTGCTGCACCACTGGAACGGCCAGGCGATGCTGACCCATGCGGTGCCGCTCGGCGTCTTCCCCGGCCCCTACGGCTTCGCCTGACCTACCACAGGCTGGTCCGTGCCCGCTCCGGCCATTCGCGGTCATAGGCCTCGCCGCCGACCCGCCCCTCGCTGAGCCGGGCGAGCATCTGGCCGGGCGTCGGCAGGGTCTTGGGATCGACCTGGCTCTCGGCCTGCCACAGCCCGGCGCGGAGGATGGCGCGGGCGCACTGGAAATAGACCTCCTCCACCCGGATCACCATGACGCAGCGCGGCGGCCGGCCCTCGGTGGCGAAGCGCCCCAGCAGCGCCGGATCGGTGTCCAGCTGCGCCCGGCCATTGACCCGCATGGCATTGCCGCTGCCCGGCACCAGGAACATCAGCGCGACGCGTGGATCGCGCACCACGTTGCGCAGGCTGTCGATGCGGTTGTTGCCGCGCCGGTCGGGCAGCAGCAGCGTCTTCGGGTCCTCGACCCAGACCGCCTGGCCGCGATCGCCGCGCGGCGAGCAGTCCATCCCCTCCGGCCCGACGGTGGCCAGGGCCAGGAAGGGCGCGGCCTCAATGAAGCGGCGGTATTCCGGCGTCACATGGTCGGCCACCTTGGCGGTGGAGGCCTCGCCGATCGTCTCCAGGGCGCCATAGATCGCCTCCAGCCCGGCGATGTCGCGGATGATCATCTCTGTCTGTCTCCCTGATCCGGCGGGCGCTCTCTAGACCGCCGGGGGCGGCGCGCCTAATCAGTTCGGCGCCCCGCTTCGTCAGGAAAACTCACGGATGCCGCGCCGCCTGCCCCCGCTCAGCGCGCTGCGCGCCTTCGAGGCCGCCGCCCGGCTGCAATCGGTGACCCGCGCGGCGGCCGAGCTCGGCCGCACCCATGGCGCGGTCAGCCGCCAGCTGCGCCTGCTGCAGGAGGAGGCCGGCGTGGCCCTCTTCGACAAGGCCGGCACCGGGCTGCGGCTGAACGCCCGCGGCGAGGCGCTGCGCCGCCAGGTGGCGGCCGGCCTCGACACGCTGGCGCAGGGCTGGCAGCAGCTGCTGGACGAGGCGCGCGGCCCGGCGATCCATGTCGCCTGCAGCGCCACCTTCGCCATGCGCTGGCTGGTGCCGCATCTGCCCGGCTTCTACCGCGCCCATCCCGGGCTGCGGCTGCGGCTGTCGATGACCTCGGCGCGCGAACTGCGCCACGAGGGCGCCGACCTGGTGATCGCCTGGGACCGCAGCTCCTACCCGCCGGCCGACCAGGCCCGCGCCATCCCGCTGGGCCCGACCGCCTTCGGCCCGGTCTGCCTGCCCGGCTACCCGGTAGAGCCCGGCGCCGCACTGCGGGTGGCGACGCGCATCGCCCACGACTTCACCAGCCGCGCCTGGGATGCCTGGCAGGCGGCCAGCGGCATGACGGTCGAGGCCGCCCAGGAGCTGCGCTTCCCGCATAGCCATCTCTGTCTCGAAGCGGCGCTGGCCGGGCTGGGCGTGGCGCTGATGGAACACCGCCTGGTGTCGGACGAGCTGGCGCAGGGCCGGCTGGTCGCGCCCTGTGGCTTCGCGGCCTTTCCCGAGGGGCTGGCGGCGGTGCCGCTGTCCGACCGCGCGGACTCCGCCGCCGCCTTGGCTTTCCTCTCCTGGATGAAAGAGGAACTGGGCAGCGAAGCCTCGGGCAGGCCGGGGAAATGACTTCCCCTGGCCTGCCCTTGTCTTCTCGATCAGATGAACGTCAGCAGGCGCCGCGGCGTCGCCACCATGATCGCGTCGATCTCCGCCTCGGTGTAGCCGCGGCGGCGCATCAGCGGGATGACCTTCTTGTAGATATGGGCGTAGCCGTGGCCGCCCCATTCGCTCATCTGCACCACGTGGCAGATGTCATGGCTGATCACCACCTGGTCGCCATGGCCACGGTCGATCACCTTGCGGATGTCGCGCAGGCGGCCGGCATCGTTGGGCATGTCGATGTCGATGTTCGGCGCGTAGTAGCAGCTTTCCTGGCCGAACAGGTCCCATTCCAGGATGACGCCGGCATCGGCCAGGCGGAACAGGCGGTCATCGTCGAAGATGGTGCGGTCGATATGGTCGATGATGGTGCGCGACAGGTCGGCGCCGTGCTCGCGCAGGAACTCGACCAGCATCCAGGGATGGTCCTCGTGGCGGGCCGGGTGGATGGTCAGCGCCGCGCCGGTCTCCTGCTGCGCCAGGCAGGCGGCGTGCAGCATCTTCTTCTCGAGGTCGGTCCAGGGCCACTGGCAGCCGATCTCGCCGAGCAGCCCGGCACGCACCTCGGTGCCCCAGGCGCCGAGCTGCACCTGGTCGACCATCTCCTGCGCCAGCACCTCGACGCTGCGATGCTCGTTCGCCGGGTCCTGGTAGTCGTGCACGTAATGGCCGCAGCCCATGACGATCTGCGCGCCGCTGTCGCGCGAGGCCTGGGCCAGGCCGTTCGGGTCGGGCATCAGCCCGCCGATGGTCAGCTCGACGATGGTGCGGCCGCCATGCTGCACCACCTCGGCCGCCGCGCGCGTCGCGGCGCCGACATCGAGCTGCGTGGTGTTGCGGTATTCCTTCAGCGTCGAGGTCTGCAGGTCCCACCAGCGGAACAGGTCGAGATCCTCGGTCGGCGGCGGGTCGCTGCGCAGCGGCGGCGGCGTGATGTTCCAGATCAGATGCTCGTGCATCAGGGTCGAGCCCAGCTCGGCGGGATCGATCAGGCCCAGCACGGTCTGCGCCTTGCCGCGCATCTGGTCGCGGGACAGTCTCGGCATCGCGATGGTTGCTCCGGTTGTCGGGCGCGTCAGCCGCGCCGCACGTTCCACGGGTAGGGCGCCGATCCCTGCAGGAAGCCGCTGAGATCGTTGCGATAGGCGGTGCGCATGAAGAACTGGCCCATCGGGATGATCGGGGCCTGCTCGAAGGATTCGCGCTGGATGGCTTCGGCGATGCGCGCCCGCCCGGCCTCGTCGGGGGCGGAGAGCCAGTCCTCGGCCAGGGCTTCCACCTTGTCGTTGCGGTACCAGCCGAACCAGCCCTTGTCGCCCATGCCGCGCAGCGTCGGGTTGATCGCCGGCGTATAGACCGAGAGGGCGGGCCACCAGGTGTGGAAGACGCTCCAGCCGCCCTGCTCCACCGGGGCGCGGCTGGCGCGGCGCTGCACGACGGAGCCCCAGTCGGTCTCGACCAGCTCGGTGTTGATGCCGAGGCGGGTGAAGAGATCCGCCGTCACCGGGCCCCAGGGCGCCATGCTGGGCAGGTCGGTGGGGCTGATGATCACCACCTTCTCGCCCTTGTAGCCTCCCTCGGCCAGCAACCGCTTGGCGAGGGTGAGGTCGCGCGGCGCCTTCAGCGCCTCGGCGCCGGCCTCGGTGCCATAGGGCGTGCCGCAGGGGAACATCGAGTTGCAGGGGCGGAACAGCTTCGGATCATTGCCGGTGACGGCGCGCATCCAGTCCTCCTGGCTGGCGGCCGAGAGGATGGCGCGGCGCACCGCCGGCTTGTCGAAGGGCGGGTGCAGCGTGTTGAAGCGCAGCGTGCCGATATAGCCGGCGGGATCGTTGATCTCGACCTTGACGTCGCGGTTGCGCGCCAGCAGCGGCACCAGGTCGGGATGCACCTGGTCCCACCAGTCGGCCTCGCCGGTCTGCAGCGCGCTGGCGGCGGTCGAGGCATCCGGGATGATGTGCCATTCGACGCGCTCGAAATGCGCGACCTTGCCGCCGGCGGTGCGCTGCGCCGGCTCCGGGCGCGGCACATAGCCCTCGAACTTCCGGTAGGCGACGCGGCTGCCGGAGACATAGTCGCCGGCGACGAAGCGGTAGGGGCCGCTGCCGACCATCTCGATGATCTGCCGGAAGGCATCGGTCTTCGCCAGCCGCTCCGGCATCATGAAGGGCGGGATGGCCGAGGTCTTGCCCAGCGCCTGCAGCATCAGCGGAAACGGCTTCGTCAGCCGGATGCGGATGGTGCGGTCGTCGGCAGTGCCCCATTCCTCGACGATGCGGGCGAGCGACTGGCCGAAGGTGTCGCGCTTCGACCAGCGCTCCAGGCTGGCGGCGCAGTCGCGGGCCAGCACCGGCGCGCCGTCATGCCAGCGCAGGCCCTCGCGCAGGCGGATCTGCCAGGTCAGGCCGTCATCGGAAACGGTGTGGCCCTCGGCCATCTGCGGCCGCACCTCCAGCGCGTCGTCCTGGCCGTAGAGCGTGTCGAAGACATAGAAGGCGTGGTTCAGGGTGACCGCGGCGGTGGTCCAGATCGGGTCCAGCGAGGTCAGGTTGGCCTGCGGGATGAAGCGCAGCAGGCGGTTGTCGCCGGGGCGGGCGAGCGCCGGACGGGCCAGGCCGGCGGCGGCAAGCCCGGTGAGCAGGGTGCGTCGAAGCATCAGCAGTCTCCGGTGGAGGAAAGCCGTGTGCGTTCCGGGGAGGAAGGAAAAGGCCGGAGGGGAGGTCTCCCCTCGGCCATCTTGCCTAGTTTCTTTGTTGCAGCAGCTCGCGCCGCGCCTCGACGAATTCGCCGACGGCGGCGACGAAGCGGTCGAAGTCGCGCTCGGCGACCGGCAGGCTGAGCGCCACCATGCCGCGGCGGGCGAGATAGATGCCGCTGGCCATCATGTCGAAGAAGAACAGTTCGCGCAGCGCCTCTTCCTCGGCGGTCGCGGCATAGGGCGCTTCCGGCAGCGGGTCGCGGAAATGCACCGTCATCATCGAGCCCATGCCGGTGAAGCCGAAGGGCAGGCCCTTGCCGGTCTCGTTCAGCCGGGCGCGCAGCGCCTCGCCGCGGTCGAACAGCGTCTCGGCCGCTTCGGGCGTGAAGATCTCGCCCATGGCGACATTGCCCGCCGCCATCGACAGGACATTGTTGTTGAAGGTGCCGGCGTGCGGCAGCTTGGCGTCGAACAGCGCCATGACGTCGTCGCGGCCGCCGAAGGCGCCGAAGCTCATGCCGCCGGCGATGTACTTGCCGAGCGCCGTCATGTCGGGCGTGATGCCCAGGCGCTGCTGCACGCCGCCGCCCGACATGCGCGAGGTCATTACCTCGTCGAAGATCAGCAGGGCGCCGGTCTCGTCGGCGAGGTCGCGCAGCAGCCGCAGGAAATCGGCCCGCGCCGGGATGCAGCCGCCGCCGCCCAGCATCGGCTCGATAATGATGGCGGCGAGGTCGGCGGCGTTGTCGCGCGCGACCTTCGTCGCATCGGCCGCATCATTGTAGTTCGCCATAACGAAGGGCAGCGGCAGGGTGGCGGCGCTGGGCCCGGCCAGCGGGAAGGTCAGCACGCCGCCATGATAGCCGCCGCGGAACACCATGCAGGTCCTGCGGCCGGTGAAGGCGCGGGCGGCGGTCTGGGCCATCAGATTGGCCTCGGTGCCGCTGTTGGTGAAGCGCACCTTCTGCAGCGACGGGAAGCGGCCGCAGAGCAGCTCGGCCAGCTTCACCTCGCCCTCGCCCACCGCGGCGAGGTTGGTGCCGCGCTTCAGCACCGCATGCAGCGCGTCATGGATGCGCGGCTCGGAATGGCCGAACAGGCCGGCAGTGTATTCGCCGCAGAGGTCGAGATATTGGCGCCCGTCCAGGTCCCAGAGCCGGCAGTCCTCGCCGCGCGTCATCGCCGTCGGGAAGGGCCCATAGGCCAGCACCGAGCGGGTATTGCCGCCGGGCATGACGGCCAGCGCCTTCTCGTGCAGATCGGCGCTTTTCGGGCGGGCGGCGGTGTAGAGCGCGCGCGCCTCGGCCACGGCGCTGGCCAGGTCGCTGTTGCGGCGGAGCACGGCGCTCATGCGCGGCCTCCGCAACCGGGAGTGGAGAGGCGGCAGGCGGATTTGTCTGTCATCGGCGCGCGCTTGGCTCCAGGATCGGCAGGCTGGCGAGGGCGGTCATACTCATTCCGCCATCTTGAATCGGACGGTATCGTGATCACAAAATGACGGCAATGCTTATCTCGACGATTCCCGACACCGCCGATCCCGCTGGCCTTCCGCTGGAGGAACAGACCTATCGCCGGCTGCGCCAGGCGCTGATGGAAGGCGTCTTCGCCCCCGGCGACAAGCTGTCGATCCGCCGCATCGCCGAGGCGCTGGGCACCAGCCCGATGCCGGCGCGCACCGCGCTGCGCCGGCTGGCGGCGGAGCAGGCGGTCGATGTCATGCCCTCGGGCACCGCCATCGTGCCGCGGCTGACGCGCGCCGCCTTCCAGGAGATGGCGGCGATCCGCGCCGCGCTGGAGCCGCTGGCGATCCGCCTGGCCGCGCCCCGCCTCACCGCGCCGGCGCTGCAGCAACTGCAGGCGCTGCTGGATGAGCATGCGGCGGCGCGCGCCAGCAGCCAGCCGGAAGACTTCCTGCGCGTCGACCGCGACTTCCTCTTCGCGCTGTATCGCGCCGCCGGGGCGCCGACCCTGCTCGGCATGATCGAGGCGCTGTGGCTGCGGCGTGGCCCGCTGTTCTGGGAGGCGCGCTGGGTGCTGATGGCCCGCCCCGCCGAGGCGGCGCACCGCCACGCCCAGATCCTGGCGGCGCTGCAGCGCGGCGATGGCGAGGCGGCGGCGGGCGAGCTGGAGACGGAGATCACCGCGGCCACCGGCTTCCTGCTGGCCGAGATGCGCTTCGCCGGCGACCCGCCGCCGGGCGGGCTGGCGGCGCTGCCGGGCAAGCGGCGCGCGGCCCGCTAGCCAAAGCCGCTGCGGCAACGGGCAGACTGTCCAAGGCCTCGCCATGGATTGACTTGCGGTAATCCTTCTGCTCACGTTTCGGGCAGCACGGGTCAGGCAGCGCGGGCGGGGCCGGCGCGGCGCGCTGCCGTTTCGCGGAAGGCCGCTGGCCGGCTCGAAGCGCCGCCAGCTGGCCCGCCGCAGGAACAGGGGGCTGGGGCATGAGGGCTATGGATGCGGGCCGACGCGGGATGCGCCGGCGGGCGGTTGGCTGGCTGGCCGGGGCGGCGGCGCTGCTGGGCGGCGTGCTGCCGGCAGGACCAGCGCTGGCGCAGGCGGCGCCGCGCGACACGCTGGTGGTGCTGCGCGAGATCGATGCCGACCGCTACGATCCGGCGCGCACCTCGGCGACCGCCGCGGGCGAGGCGCTGTTCCTGCTGGCCGACACGCTGGTGACGCTGGACTGGGACCAGAAGACGGTGCGGCCCGGCCTCGCCGAAAGCTGGACGGTCAGCGAGGATGGCCGCACCTATACCTTCAAGCTGCGGCAGGGCGTCAGCTTCTGCGACGGCAAGCCCTTCACCGCGCGCGACGTGGTCTACAGCATCAAGCGCTGGATCGACCCGGCGACGCGCAGCCCGGTGCGCTGGCGCGCCGGCCCGGTCGAGGACATCACCGCGCCCGACGACGTCACCGTCGTCTACCGGCTGAAGGAGCCGTTCAGCGAGCTGCTGCTGCAGCTGACCAACTACTTCGCCAGCATCGTCGACCAGGCGACGGTCGAGAAGCTGGGCGACAATTTTGGCGTGCAGGGCTTCAACGGCACCGGCCCCTATTGCTGGCAGTCCTGGACGCCACGGCAGGAAATGGTGCTGACGCGCCACCCGCGCTACAACTGGGGCCCGCCGATCTACCAGAACCCGTCGCCGCAGGTGGAGCGCATCCTGCTGCGCGTCATCCCGGAATCCAACACCCGGCTGGCGGCGGTGCAGTCCGGCCAGGGCGACGTGACGCAGTGGATCCCCTATTTCGCGCTCGAGGGCCTGCGCAAGGTGCCCGGCCTGACGGTGCAGCAGCAGCCGGTCCATTTCTACGACATCTTCATGGGGTTCAAGATCGACCGCCCGGTGGCGAATGACGACGTCATCCGCCGCGCCATCAACCTGGCGATCGACAAGCAGGCCATCGCCAGGGTCGCCTTCTTCGGCGCCGGGCAGCCGGCCGACAGCTACATCAACCCGGCCAGCCAGGATTATGACGCCGAGGCGGCAAAGCTGGTGCCGCGCTTCGACCCGGCGGCGGCGCGCAAGCTGCTGGACGAGGCCGGCTGGGCGGCCGGCGCCGACGGCATCCGCGCCAAGGACGGGCAGCGCGCCAGCCTGCTGATCTATGCGCTGCAGGGCGGCACCAACAACACCATCCTGCAGGCGATCCAGGCCGATCTGCGGCGCGTCGGCATCGAGCTCCGGGTGCAGATGTGGGATGCGACGGTCGGCTGGGGCAAGCTGGCGACGCAGGAATTCGACAGCTTCATCATGGCCTATCCCTACATGTCGGCGACCGACGCGCTGTCGCTCTACTTCCCCAGCACCAACCGGCCGACGCCGAACCGGATGAACTGGAACGACCTGGCGACCGACGAGGCGCTGACGGCCGCCCGCCAGGCGACCGATCCGGCGCGGCGCGCCGAGATCATCGGCTGGCTGCAGCGCCGCATCGCCACGGCCAATGTCTGGGTGCCGCTGCTGCGCCAGCCGCTCTGGGTCGTCGCGGCACCGCGGGTCGAGGGGGTCCGCGCCCACGGCATCTATGGCGTGGCGCTGTACAAGGGCCTCGACATCCGCCTGAAGCGCTGAGCCGCCCCCACCGGGGGGACGTCCTGTCCCCCCCCCCGCCGCCTTCCTGCCTCTCCGCCTTCCTGCCCCTCCGCCTCTCCTCCGTTTCCGGGACCTGCGATGACCGACGACGAGCTCGACCGCCTGATCGACGCCCAGGCCGCGCTGCTGGGCCTGCCGCTGCAGCCCGAATGGCGCGAGGCGATCCGCGCCAATCTGCGGGTGACGCTGCGCTTCGGCGCGCTGGTGGAGGCCTTCGCCCTGCCGGACGAGGCCGAGCCGGCGCCGGTCTTCTCGGCATGAGCCCCTGGCAGGATGCGGCCTCGATCGCCGCCGCGGTCCGCTCGGGCGAGGTGAGCGCGGTCGCCGTGCTGCAGGCGGCGCTGGCGCGCATCACGGCGCGCGACCCGGCGCTCGGCGCCTTCACCGCGCTGGTCTCCGCCCGCGCCCTGGCCGCCGCCACGGCGCTCGACGCGGCGCGGGACCGGGGCGAGGCGCTCGGCCCCCTGGCCGGCGTGCCCTTCGCGGTGAAGAACCTGTTCGACATCGCCGGGCTGCCGACGCTGGCGGGCAGCGCGATCAACCGCGGCCGCGCCCCGGCCGACCGCGACGCGACGCTGGTCGCCCGGCTGGAGGCGCAGGGCGCCATCCTGGTCGGCGCGCTGAACATGGGCGAATACGCCTATGACTTCACCGGCGAGAACGCGCATGACGGGCCGTCGCGCAACCCGCACGACCTGGCGCGGATGACCGGCGGCTCCTCCGGCGGGTCGGGGGCGGCGGTGGCGGGCGGGCTGGTGCCGATCGCGCTGGGCTCGGACACCAATGGCTCGATCCGCGTGCCGGCCTCGCTCTGCGGCATCTTCGGGCTGAAGCCGACCTATGGCCGGCTGTCGCGCGCCGGCAGCTTTCCCTTCGTCGACAGCTTCGACCATCTGGGCCCGCTCGCCCGCACGGTGGGCGACCTGGCGCTGTCCTATGACGCCCTGCAGGGGCCGGACCCGGCCGATCCCGCCTGTGCCGGCCGCCCGGTGGAGCCCAGCCTGCCCGGGCTGGAGAGCGGCATCGAGGGGCTGCGCATCGCCCGCGCCGGCGGCTATTTCCGCCAGGGCCTGTCGCCCGAGGCGGCGCTGGCGACCGAGGCGGTGGCCCATGCGCTGGGCGTCACCGCCGAGATCGAGATCCCCGAGGCCGCCCGCGCCCGCGCCGCCGCCTATCTGATCACCACCGCCGAGGGCGGCGCGCTGCATCTCGACCGGCTGCGGCAGCGGGCGGCGGAGTTCGACCCCGACACGCGCGACCGGCTGATCGCCGGCTGCATGACGCCGGCCCCCCTGGTGATCAGGGCGCAGAAATTCCGCCGCTGGTACCGGCAGCAGGTGCTGCAGCTGTTCGACAAGGTGGATGCCATCATCGCGCCGGCGACACCGACCACCGCCCCGCTGATCGGTCAGAAGCTTTTCTCCATCGGCGGCAAAAGCCTGCCGGTGCGGGCCAATCTGGGGATGTTCACCCAGCCGATCTCCTTCATCGGCCTGCCGGTGGTGGCGGTGCCGGTGGGGGGACAGGGGCCGGACATGGCCGGCGGCAGCCTGCCGATCGGCGTGCAGGTCATCGCCGCGCCCTGGCGCGAGGATCTCTGCCTGCGCATCGCCCGCCATCTGGAACGGCAAGGCGTCGCCCGCGCGCCGCAGCCGGCGGCGTGAGCCGCCGGCGGGATCGCCGCTGGGGTGGCGGCTAGGCCAGCTCCGCCTTGACGATCGCCGCGAAGCAGGCCACGCCGATCGGCGACAGGTCATCGTTGAAGTCGTAGCGGCCGTTATGGACCGCGGTGCGGCTGGTCTCGCTCTCCCCCGCCTGGCCGATCAGCAGGAAGGCGCCCGGCGCGTTCTGCAGCATGTAGGAGAAATCCTCGCCGGCGGTCAGCGACGGGAAGTCGCCCTTGATGGCGGCCTCGCCGACCACGCTGGCGGCGGCGGCGGCGGCGAGTGCCGCCTGCTCCGGCGTGTTGATGGTGGGCGGGTAGGAGCGGCGGTAGTCCAGCTCCACCTCCACCCCATGCGCGGCGGCGGTGCCGGCCACGGCCTGGTGGAACAGCCGGTCCATCTCGGCGCGCACCTCGGGCAGCAGGGTGCGGATGGTGCCGCGCATTTCCACCATCTCGGGGATGACGATGTCCGAGGTGCCGGCATGGAACTGGCCGACGCTGATCACCGCCGTGCCATGCGGGTCGACGCGGCGGCTGACCAGCGACTGCAGCGCGGCATAGAGCTGCGTCGCTGCCGGCAGCGGGTCCAGCCCGCGATGCGGCTCGGCGCCATGGCTGCTCCGGCCCTTCAGGCGGATGGCAAAATAGTCGACGGCGGCAAGCACGGTGCCGGGACGCACGGCCACCGTGCCGAGCGGCAGGGTCGGCAGGTTGTGGATGCCATAGACGGCGTCGCAGGGGAAACGCTGGAACAGCCCGTCCTCGACCATGGCGAGCGCACCGGTCAGGCCTTCCTCGGCGGGCTGGAAGATGAAGTGGACGGTGCCGGCGAAGTCGCGGGTGGCGGCCAGGTGCTTGGCGGTGCCGAGCAGCATCGCCGTATGCCCGTCATGGCCGCAGGCATGCATCTTGCCGGCATTCTGGCTGCGATGCGGGATGTCGTTCAGCTCCGGCATCGGCAGCGCGTCCATGTCGGCGCGCAGGCCGATGCTGCGGTTGCCAGGGCGGCTGCCGCGCAGCACGCCGACCACGCCGGTGCGGCCGATGCCGCGATGCACCTCGATGCCCCAGGATTCCAGCTTCTCGGCGACAATGCCGCTGGTGCGCACCTCCTCGAAGCCGATCTCCGGATGGGCGTGGAAGTCGCGCCGCCATTCGGTGATCTCGTCCTTCAGCGCGGCGATCGGGGCGGGGACGGGCATGGCGGCTTCCTTGCTGCAGAGAGGCCGAAGCCTATTTTTGCCTTCAGCGCGCTGTCAATCCACGCCCCCCCTGCCCGCCGTCAGTCGACGCGCACGCCGGCAGCGCGGATCACCTCGCCCCAGAGGCGGCGGTCGGACGCGATGCGGGTGGCGAAGGCATCGGGGCCTTCATGCAGCGGCGTCAGCCCGTTGTCGCGCAGCCGCTTGCGCAGCGCCTCGTCCTGCAGCGCCTTCTCCACCGCCTCGGACCATTGCGTCACCGCGGCGGCCGGCATGCCGCGCGGGCCGCAGAGGCCGAACCAGCCCACCACCTGCAGCCCCGGCACCGTGTCGGAGAGCAGCGGTGTGTCGGGGAAGGCATCGCGCATCGAGGCGTCGCCCAGCGCCACCAGCCGCAGCTCGCCGCCCTGGATCTGCCGCACCACGTCGCCCATGTTGGTGATCATGAAATCCGCCCGCCCGGCCATGATGTCGAGCGCCGCCGGCGCCGCGCCGCGATAGGGCACGTGCAGCAGCTTCAGCCCGGTCAGCCCCTGCAGCCGCTCGCCCATCAGGTGCTGCGCGGTGCCGCTGCCGGCGCTGGCGAAGCTGACGGCGTTGGGCTTGCCACGCGCCGCCTGCAGCACCGCCGGCAGGTCGGCATAGGGCCCCTTGGCCTGCACCACGGCGCCGTAGCTGGACAGCGCGACATTGGCGACCGGGATCAGGTCGCGGCCGACATCGATCGGCATCACCATGCCGGGCAGCTCGGGGCTGATGGTCATGGTGCCCATCGGGCACTGGAACAGCACGGTGCCATCATTCGCGCCGCGCACCACCGCCTCGGCGGCGATGAAGCCATTGGCGCCGGTGCGGTTCTCCACCACCACGCGGCGGCCGAGGATCGGGGCCACGCCCTCGGCGATCAGCCGCGCCGTCAGGTCGGAGGTGCCGCCGGGGGCGAAGCCGCCGATGATGTGCAGCGTGCTGCGCTCGGGCAGGCCCTGGGCGGCAGCGGGCGGGCTTCCCGGCGGCGTCCAGGCCAGGCCGGCGCAGAGCAAGGCGGTGGTCTTGCGCATGGTGTTTGTCCTCCCTGCCCGGCTGTTTCCCCGGGCTTGTTGCGGCGCGCGGTCAGGGCCGCATGGCGAAGCGCCCCGGCGGTGCGGCGCGCAGCGGCGCCGCCAGCTGCGCGAAGTCGCAGAGCAGCCGGCGGGTCGCGCGCGGGTCGATGATCTCCTCCACCCAGAAGCTTTCCGCCGTGCGGAAGGGGGAGCGCAGCTGGTTCAGCCGGTCCTCGATCTCGGCGAGCTTCACGCCCGGATCGGGGGCGGCGTCGATCTCGGCGCGATAGGCGGCCTCGATGCCGCCTTCCAGCGGCAGCGAGCCCCAGCGCGCCGAGAGCCAGGCATAGCGCAGCGCCAGCCGCCCGGCCGGCGTGTGCGCGGCGCCGGCGACACCGAAGGCGTTGCGGATGATGATGCTGCACCAGGGCACGGTGGTCTGGTTCATCGCCGCCATGGCGCGCACGCCGTGGCGGATGGTCGCCGCCCTCTCGGCGTCGAGCCCGATCATGAAGCCGGGGCAGTCGACCAGATAGACGACGGGGAGACGAAACGTCTCCGCCATGTCGAGGAAGCGGACCACCTTCTGGCAGGTATGCGCCGTCCAGGAGCCGCCATAGAAATACGGATCGCTGGCCATCAGCGCGACCGCCTTGCCGCCAAGGCGCGCGAAGCCGGTGATCAGCGACCGCCCGAACATCTTTCCCTGCTCGAAGAAACTGCCGTGGTCGACGACGGCCTCGATGATCTGCCGCATCTGATAAACCCGGCGGCGGTCGCGCGGGATGATGGAGAACAGCTTTTCCTCGGCCCGCTCGGGATCGTCGTCGCAGGGGGCGTCGGGCGGCAGCTCCTGCACCGAGCTGGGCAGGTAGGACAGGAAACGCCGGGCGGCGGCGAAGGCCTCCTCCTCGCTGTCGACGGCATGGTCGACGGCGCCGCTCTTGGTCTGGATCTCCCAGCCGCCGAGCTCAGCTTTCGTCAGGTCCTGGCCCAGCCGCTTCACCACCGGCGGGCCGGCGACGAACATCGCCGCCGACTTGGTCATCACCGAATAATGGCTCGCCGCCAGCCGCGCCGCGCCCAGCCCGGCGACCGAGCCCAGCCCCAGCCCCACCACCGGCACCGCCGAGAGGTTCAGCGTGGTGTAGTTGAACAGCCCGGTGCCCCCCACCCCGCCCGGCAGGTTGGCGCGCCCCGTGGTCTCGATGGTCTTGACCGAGCCGCCGCCGCCCGAACCCTCGATGATGCGGATGATCGGCAGGCGGAACTCGTTGGCCATGCGCTCGGCCATCAGCGGCTTCTCGCGGATGGTGGCATCCGCCGAGCCGCCGCGCACGGTGAAGTCGTCGCCGACCAGCACCACCGGCCGGCCGTCCAGCTTCGCCCAGCCGAAGACGCAGTTCGACGGCGTCAGCTTCTCCAGGCTGCCATCGGCGCGGTAGTCAGCGCGGCCGGCGATGGCGCCGATCTCGTGGAAGCTGCCGGCATCGGCCAGGCGGTCGATCCGCTCGCGCACGGTGAGCCTGCCGCCATCATGCTGGCGCTTGACCTTGTCCGGGCCGCCCATCGCCTGGGCCATGGCCTCGCGCGCCCGCAGCTCGTCGAGCTCCGGCTGCCAGGTGTTGCTGCTCGCCGGGAGAGAGTCGGGCATGGGGGAAGGCTCCTCAGGCGGCGGCGCCGGGCGACAGCAGGCTGGCCCGGGCGGTTTCCAGGAAATGCGTGTCGTGCGCGGCATCCTGCACGGCCGGGCTGCGCAGCGCGGCGGCCAGGAAGGAGGCATTCAGCGTGACGCCGCGCGCCTCGCAGCGGTCGAGCGCCGCCGCCAGCCGCCGCAGCGCCTCGGCGCGGCTGCTGCCATGCGCGATGATCTTGGCCAGCATCGGGTCGTAGAAGGGCGTCAGCCGGTCGCCCTGGCGCACGCCGCTGTCGATGCGCAGGCCCGGCGCCTCGGGCGGCAGGCGCAGCAGTTCCAGCAGGCCGGGCGAGGGAAAGAAGTTGCGGGCGGGGTCCTCGGCGCAGAGCCGCGCCTCCACCGCATGGCCCTCCAGGCTGATCTCCTGCTGCGCGAAGGGCAGCGCCTCGCCGGCGGCGATGCGCAGCTGCCATTCGACCAGGTCGATGCCGGTCACCATCTCGGTGACCGGATGCTCGACCTGCAGGCGGGTGTTCATCTCGATGAACCAGATCCGCGCCGGGTCCAGCGGCGCTTCGGCATCGGCGACGAATTCCACCGTGCCGGCGCCGACATAATCCACCGCCCGCGCCAGGGCGACGGCGCGCCGTCCCAGTTCCGCGCGCAGCGCCGCGTCGACGCCGGGGGCCGGGCTTTCCTCGACCAGCTTCTGGTGGCGGCGCTGCAGCGAGCAGTCGCGCTCGCCGAGATGCAGGACAGTCCCGTGGCGGTCGGCCAGGATCTGCACCTCGATATGCCGGGCGCGCGGCACCAGCTTTTCCACCAGCAGCCGGGGGTCGCCGAAGCCGGCCGCCTCGCGCTGCGCCGCGGCCAGGGCGGCGGGGAAGTCTTCCGCCGAGGCCGCCGCCCGCATGCCACGCCCGCCGCCCCCCGCCACCGCCTTCAGCAGCACCGGAAAGCCGATTTTCTTGGCGTGGGCCAGCAGGCTGTCGGCGGACTGGTCCTCGCCCTCATAGCCCGGCACGGCGGCAACGCCCGCCTGCCGTGCCACCGCCTTGGCCGCGGCCTTGCCGCCCATCGCCCGGATGGCCTGCGGCGAGGGCCCGATGAACAGCAGGCCGGCGGCGGCGCAGGCTTCGGCGAAACCGGCATTCTCGCTGAGGAAGCCGTAGCCCGGGTGGATGGCGCGCGCGCCGCTGCGTCCGGCCGCCGCCAGGATCGCCTCGATGGACAGGTAGGAATGCCGCGGCGGGGCCGGCCCGATCGGCTCGGCGCGGTCGCAGGCGGCAACATGCGCGGCCCCGGCATCGGCCTCGGAGAAGACGGCGATGCTCTCGATGCCCAGCCGCCGGCAGCTGCGCGCGATCCGGCAGGCGATCTCGCCGCGATTGGCGATCAGGACGGGGCCGAACTGCATGTCACGCCTCGAGCGTCGCGACGGCCTGGCCTTCCGCCACCGCATCGCCCTCGGCCACCAGCACGGCGGCCAGCCGCCCGGCGCGCGGGGCGGTGACCGGGATTTCCATCTTCATCGATTCCAGCAGCATCACCGTGTCGCCCTCGGCCAGGGCATCGCCCGGCCGGGCCTGGATCTGCCAGACGGAGGCGGTGATCTCCGCCGCGATGGTCACCTCGGCCATGGTCGTCCCCCGATTTTTCGTCTATTTTGTTGTCACAGATCACAACGCCCGGCCGGGCCTGTCAACCAGCCCCGGCGAGTCCGCCACGGAACGCGCATGACCGACGCCATCGGCCCCGAAAGCATCGGCGGCAAAGTCTATCAGCGGCTGCGCCGCGACCTGATGCGCAGCCGCTTCCGCCCCGGCGACAAGCTGAAGCTGCGCGACCTGGCGGCCGAGCTCGGCACCTCCGCCACCCCGGTGCGCGACGCCCTGGCGCGGCTGGTCAGCGAAGGCGCGCTGGAGCAGTTCGACCACCGCTCGGTGCGCGTGCCGGTGCTCTCCGACGCCCGCTTCCGCGAGATCGCCGAGCTGCGCGCCGAGCTGGAGGGCAAGGCCGCCGAGCGCGCCGCCGAGCGCGCGACGGAGGCCGATGCCGACCATCTGGCGGCGATCCATGCGCGCATGACGGCGGCGCGGCTGGCCGGCGATTCCACGGTGATGCTGGAGGCCAACGAAGCCTTCCACATGGGCCTCTGCGCCATCGCCGCCATGCCGGTGCTGAGCCGCATCATCGAGGGGCTCTGGCTGCAATGCGGCCCGCTGCAGGCCGGGCTGAGCCGGGTGCGCTTCCTGCACCATCCCGACCTGCATCCGCACAACGACGTCATCCGCGGCCTGCGCCGGCGCGACGGGGCGCTGGCCCGCCTCGCCGTGCAGCGCGACATCAGCGTCTATGCCGAGGTGCTGCTGCGCCGCCTGCCGGAGATCAACCTCGGCGCCCTGCCCCCTGCCCTTGACGGCGCGGAGTGAGCTGAATTTAGTTGTCACAGATTACAGGAACAGGCCGCGCGCCCTCCCGATGGCAGCGTCGCCCGGGGAGGAATGCGCATGCCCGAGCCCGTCCGGCCGCTCGCCCGCTTCCGCGTGCTCGAACTCGGCGAGGGGGTCGCCCTCGCCTATCTCGGCAAGCTTTTTGCCGACTTCGGCGCCGAGGTGGTGAAGCTCGAGCCGCCCGGCGGCGATCCGCTGCGCCAACAGGCGCCGCTGGTCGAGACGGGGTCGGGAAAAACCTCGGCGCTGTTCGCCTGGCTGACCACCAACCGCCGCAGCCTGACCGCCGAACTCGCCACGGAAGCCGGCCTCGACCTGGCCCGGCACTGGCTGCCCGCCTGCGACCTGCTGCTCGACGCCCGGCCGCGGGCGCAGCGCGAGGCGGCGCCGCTCGGCGATGACCTGCCGCATCTGGTCGCCGCCGCGCTCTCGCCCTTCGGCGATTCCGGCCCCTATCGCGATTTCCGCGGCCCCGACAGCGTGCTGCGCGCGCTGGCCGGGGTCTTCGCCTGCACCGGCCCGGCCGAGGGGCCGCCGGCGCTGCTCGGCGGCATCGCCGGCGAGGTCACCGCCGCCATCGCCAGCTTCAACGGCATCGCCGCCGCGCTGCTGGCCGGCCAGGGCCGCCGGCTGGAGATCAGCCTGCACGAGGCCAATATCGCGGTGGCCGAATACCAGCTGACCCAGAGCGTCACCAATCCGGAGATCGAGCAGCGGCTGGGCGTCAACCGCTTCGCGCCGACCAGCCCGCTCGGCGTCTATCGCTGCAAGGAAGGCTGGCTCGGCGTCACCATCGTGACCCCGGCGCAGTTCCGCGCCTTCTGCGCCATGATCGGGCTGGAGAGCCTGGGGCACGATCCGCGCTTCGTCGTCGGCCCCGACCGGCTGCGCCACGCCGAGGAGCTGGAGGCGCTGTTCCTGCCCCGCCTGGCCGAGCGCACGGCGGAGGAGTGGTTCGCCGAGGCGATCCGGCGCCGCCTGCCCTTCGCCGTCGTCCCCGACATGGCGAGGCTGCTGGCGACCGGGACGCATCGCGCGCGCGACGCCTTCGCCACCGTCGAGGCGGGGCTCGCCCGCTTCGAGGGGCCGACCCTGCCGCAGCGGCTGACCCGCACCCCGCCGCGCACCCATGGCCGTTCGCCGGCACCCGGCGCCGATGACGGCATGGCCGTCCCGCCCCCGCGCCCCGCCGGCCGCCGCGCCGCGCTCGGCAGCCTGCCGCTGGCCGGCACCCGCATCATCGACCTCGCCATGGGCTGGGCCGGCCCGGTCTGCACGCGGCAGCTGGCCGATCTCGGCGCCGAAATCATCAAGGTCGAGGCCTGCCAGTATCCGGACTGGTGGCGCGGCGTCGATCCGCGCCCGGCCTTCTTCGCCGAGCGCCGCTACGAGAAGGACATCCGCTTCTGCGTGCAGAACCGCAACAAGGCGGGAATCACGCTGGACCTGACCACGCCGGAAGGCGCGGCGCTGCTGAAGGCGCTGGTGCGCAGCGCCGATGCAGTGGTCGAGAACTACGCCCGCGAGGTCCTGCCCAAGCTCGGCCTCGACTATCCGGTGCTCGCGGCGGAGAACCCGTCGCTCGTCATGCTCTCGATGCCCGCCTTCGGACTGCAGGGCCCCTGGCGCGACGCCCGCGCCTATGGCTCGACGCTGGAGCACGCCTCCGGCCTGCCCAGCGTCGCCGGCGAGGCGCATTGGCCGCCGACCACCAGCCAGCTGGCCTATGGCGACCCGATCGGCGGGCTGAACGCGGCCGCCGCCCTGCTGGCCGCGCTGCTGCACCGCGCGGCCACGGGCCAGGGCCAGCAGATCGACCTGGCCCAGGTGGAATGCATGTTTCCCCTGGTCGCGCCCTGGATCGTCGCGCAATCGGCCAGCGGTTCGCCCGGGCCGCGCCGGGGCAACCGGCACCCGTCGATGGTGCCGCATGGCGCCTTCCCGGGATCGGATGGCGAATGGCTGGTGGTGGCGGTGGAGGACGATGCCGCCTGGGCGCGGCTCGCCGCGCTGGCGGGGCTGGCCACGGCCGGGCGCGCGACGCTGGAAGGCCGCCGCGCGGACGAGGCGGGGATCGAGCAGGCGCTGGCCGCCTGGACCCGAACCCTGCCCGCCGCCGAGGCCATGGCCCGCCTGCAGGCCGCCGGCATCGCCGCCGGCACGGTGGTCTGGCCCAGCGCCCTGCCGCGCGACCCGCATCTGGCCGCGCGCGGCTTCTTCCAGCGCATCGACCGCGCCTTCACCGGGCCGCACGACCAGCCCTCGGCGCCCTTCCGCGAGGCGGGCGGGCCGCCCTATCCGGTGCGGCGGCCGGCGCCGACGCTGGGCGAGGACAATGCGCGCATCCTGGGCGCGCTGGGCGCCGACCTGCCGGCGCTGGCCAGGGCGGGCATCATCGGCACCGAGGCCATTCCGACAGCGGAGCGGAAGAAGAAGGCGCAGGCAGCGTAAGCAAGGCCAGGGGAATGAATTCCCCTGGACCCCTTCTTTTTTCTGTCTTTTTAAGGCTGTGGGCGTCCAGGGGCCGCGATGCCGTCCAGCACCGCCAGCGCCTCGGCCGGGATCACCAGCTCGGCCGCGGCAAGGTTCTCGGCCAGATGCGCGACCGAGGAGGTCCCCGGAATGGCCAGGATATTGGGCGAGCGCCGCAGCAGCCAGGCCAGCGCCACCTGCATCGGCGTGGCGCCCAGCTGCTGCGCCACACGGTCCAGCGCCGAGGATTGCAGCGGGCTGAAGCCGCCCAGCGGGAAGAAGGGCACGTAGGGGATGCCCTGCGCCGCCAGGCTGTCGATCAGCGCGTCGTCGCCGCGATGCGCCAGGTTGTACTGGTTCTGCACGCAGGCCACCGGGAACATCGCCTGCGCCTCGGCGACCTGACGGGCGGTGACGTTGCTCAGGCCCAGATGCCGGATCAGCCCCTGCTGCTGCAGCCCGGCCAGCACCGCCAGCGGCGCCTCCAGCGACCCCTCGGCCGGCCCATGCACGTCCAGCATGCTGCGGAAGTTCACCACCTCCAGCACGTCCAGCTTCAGGTTGCGCAGATTGTCGTGCACCGCCCGGGTCAGCTCCTCGGGCGACAGCGCCGGCAGCCAGGACCCGTCGGCGCCGCGCCGCGCGCTGATCTTGGTGACGATCACCAGGTCGCGGGCATAGGGATGCAGCGCCTCGGCGATCAGCTGGTTGGTCACGTGGGGGCCGTAGAAGTCGCTGGTGTCGATATGGTTCACCCCGGCCGCGACGGCGGCGCGCAGCACGGCGCGGGCCGCCTCGGGGTCGCGCGGCGGCCCGAACACGCCGGGCCCGGCCAGCTGCATCGCGCCGTAGCCCAGGCGGCGGACATCGCGGTCGCCCAGGCGGAAGGTGCCGGCGGCATCGAGCTTCGTCATGGTACTGGTCCTCATCCTTGCTGCCCACAAGCTGGACCCTGTTCCACCGCGCAATAATCAGGGACAATCCGCACAGCCTGTGCGGAGTGGCGAACGATGAAGCCCGATCTCGGCGACCTGAACGCCTTCCTGGCGGTGGCCCGCGCCCGTGGCTTCCGCGAGGCGGCGCGGCTGACCGGCGCCAGCGCCTCCGGCCTGAGCGAGGCGGTGCGCCGGCTGGAGGACGGCATGGGGGTCCGCCTGCTCCATCGCACGACCCGCAGCGTCACCGCGACGGAGGCCGGCCAGCGCCTGCTGGAGCGGCTCGGCCCGGCGCTGGCCGAGGTCGATGCGGCGCTCGACGTGGTCAACGGCTTCCGCGACCGCCCGGCCGGGACGCTGCGGCTGAACGTCCCGGTCAGCGCCACCCGGCTGGTGCTGCCCGCGATCCTGCCGCGCTTCCTGGCCGCCTTCCCCGAGATCCGGGTGGAGCTCGAGGTGGAGGACAGCTTCGTCGACCTGGTCGCCGCCCGCTGCGATGCCGGCATCCGCTATGACGAGCGGCTGGAGCAGGACATGATCGCGCTCCCCATCGGCCCGCGCGAGCAGCGCTTCGCCACCGTCGCCGCCCCCGCCTATCTGGCCCGCCATGGCGTGCCGCAGCATCCGCGCGACCTGCTGGCGCATGCCTGCCTGCGCGGCCGCTTCACCAGCGGCGCCATGCCGCCCTGGGAATTCGAGCGCGACGGCGAGGTGGTGCTGGTCGACCCCGGCGGCCCGCTGGTGGTCCGCATCGGCGCCGGCACCGACCTGCTGGTCGAGGCGGCGCTGGCCGGCAGCGGCGTGCTGTTCCTGTTCGAGGACTGGCTGCGCCCGCATCTCGACAGCGGCGCCCTGGTGCCGGTGCTGGAGGCGTGGTGGCAGCGCTTCCCCGGCCCCTTCCTCTACTATCCGGGCCGGCGGCTGGTGCCGGCGCCGCTGCGGGCCTTCATCGACTTCTTGCGCGCCGCCGGGGGTGCTAGACAGCCCGGCTTTCCTTCCGCGCAGGCGCCATGACCCCCCCGCACAAACCCTTCGAGATCTTCCTGGCCACCCTGCCCGGGCTGGAGGAGACGCTCTGCGCCGAGGTCCGGCTCAAGGGCTTCCGGCGGCCGCGCGCGGTGCCCGGCGGCGTGGTGATCGAGGGCGGCTGGCCCGAGGTCTGGCGCGCCAATCTCTGGATCCGCGGCGCCAGCCGGGTGCTGGCGCGGCTCGACCGCTTCAAGGTGCGCGAGCTGCACCAGCTCGACGCCCGCGCCCGCCACGTGCCCTGGGCCACGGTGCTGCGCCCCGACGTGCCGTTCCGGGTCGAGGCCGATTGCAGCGGTTCGCGCATCTACCATTCCGGCGCCGCCGCCGAGCGCATCGAGACCGCGATCCGCGAGACCCTCGGCGCCACCCCCGCCGCCGACGCCCCCGTGCTGGTGCGCGCCCGCATCGAGAACGACCTCTGCACCATCAGCCTCGACACTTCGGGCGAGCTGCTGCACCGGCGCGGCTACAAGCCGGCGGTCAATGCGGCGCCGCTGCGCGAGACCATGGCCGCGGCCTTCCTGCAGCAATGCGGCTTCGACGGCGCCGAGCCGGTGCTGGACCCGATGTGCGGCTCCGGCACCTTCGTCATCGAGGCGGCCGAGATCGCCGCCCGGCTGAACCCCGGCCGCGCCCGCCGCTTCGCCTTCGAGCAGCTCGCCAGCTTCGACGCCGCGGCCTGGGAGACCATGCGCGGCGTGCAGAGCCAGCGCACGCCCGCGGCCCGCTTCCACGGCAGCGACCGCGATGCCGGCGCCGTCGCCATGAGCCAGGCCAATGCCGCCCGCGCCGGGGTCGAGGCCTTCTGCACCTTCTGCCAGGCGGCGATCAGCGAGGTCACCCCGCCGGAGAGCGAAGGCCCCGGCCTGGTCATCCTGAACCCGCCCTATGGCAGCCGCATCGGCGACAAGCGCGCGCTGGTGCCGCTCTACCGCGCCATCGGCCAGGTGCTGCAGACCCGCTTCGCCGGCTGGCGCGTCGGCCTGCTGACCAGCGAGCCGACGCTGGCCCGGGCCACTGGCCTGCCCTTCCTGCCGCCCGGCCCGCCGGTGCCGCATGGCGGGCTGCGCGTCACGCTCCACCGCACCGCGCCGCTCGGCTGAGCCGCCGCCGGTCAGCCGGCGGCCAGGCCCTCTGAAAGCTGGGCGATGCGGGCCAGCGCCTCGGGTGGCAGCGGGCCGCGGGCGATCGCCGCCAGGGCGTCCTCGAGTTCCTCGGGGCTGGCGGTGCCGACCAGCACGCAGCCCAGGCCGGGATGCGACAGGGCGAAGCGGATCGCGGCCTCCGGCAGCGAGGCGGCGAAGCCCTCCTCGACCAGCGGCCGCAGCCGCGCGGCGCGCGCCAGATCCTCGTCATAGCTGTGGCCGGAGCCCATCGGCGCCGGCGCCGCGCTGGCCACCGGGTGGCGCGCTGACGTGCCGCTGAGCGCGCCGCCGGCCAGCACGCGGATACCGACGGTGCCGATCCGCGCCGCCTGGCAGCGGTCCAGCAGCCGGCCGAAATCCTGCGCCGGGAAGCCCGGCGGCACCGCCGCCCCGGCCGTGGGGTTCAGCAGGTTGTAGATGACCTGCGCCGCGCCGAAGAAGCCGGCCTCCAGCACCTGGTGCAGCGCCGCCGTCTCGCCCACCGCCGAGATCGCCGGCAGGCGGAACTTTCCGGCGGCCTGCAGTGCGCGGAAGGCCGGCACCACCTCCTCCAGCACCTGGCGGACCGAGAGGTCCTCGCCACCGCCGGCCAGGGTGATCTCGTTGTGCAGGTAGAAGATGTCGACCTGCTCGCGCTGCAGGCGCCGCAGGCTGCCGTCCAGCGAGCGGGCGATGGCGCCGGCGATGTCGCCGAACTCGGCCGAGGGGATGCGCACCTTGGTGCCGACCAGCGCGTCGCGCGGCGTCAGCGCGCGCAGCACGCGGCCGAGATTCTCCTCCGAGGCGCCATTGCCGTACTGCACCGCGGTGTCGAAGTAGTTGACCCTGGCTTCCAGCGCGCGGGCGACGGCGCGCTCCTGGTCGGCGGGCGCGCCGCGGACCATCAGCCCGCCGACGCCGCCGCAGCCGAAGCCGAAGCGGGCGACCGGCCAGCCCTCGGGGCCGAATGCCTGTCTGGTGATGGCCATGCTGGCGCTGCTCCCTCCCGGTTTGGCCGGCAGTGTGCCGTCCGGTCCGGCAGGGCGCCAGGGGGCGGCCTCCCGATCAGCCGCCGAGGTAGTCGCGCGCCTTCCGGCGGTAGTCCTCCGCCTGGATCAGCCGCGCCATGGTGGCGGCCGGGGCCAGGCCGGGCAGCGCGGCCGGCGCGGTGCCCTCGCGCAGCGCGCGCAGCGTCGCCTCGACCGCCTGGGTCGCGGCCATGATCGGCTGGTGGCCCTGCAGGGCGATGCGCACGCCCTGCCCGGCCAGCCAGTCGCGGTCGGCGATGGCGGCGCCGGCGAAGGCCACGACCAGCGGCAGGTCGGTCACCGCGCGGATCGCGGCGACCTCCTCCCGCGAGGAAACGCCCGAGAAGAACAGGCCATCGACCCCGGTGGCGGCATAGGCGCGCACCCGCGCCAGCGTGTCCTCCAGCCCGGAGATCGCCAGCGCCCCGGTGCGGCCCAGGATCACCAGGCCAGGGTCGCGCCTTGCGGCCAGCGCGGCGCGCAGCTTGCCCGCCCCTTCCTCGACGGAGGTCAGCTGCGGCGCGGTGCTGCCATAGGGCGCCGGCAGCATGGTGTCCTCCAGCGTCAGTGCGGCGACGCCGGCGGCTTCCAGCTCCTGCACCGTGCGCTGCGCCGAGAGCGCATTGCCATAGCCGTGATCGGCATCGACCAGCAGCGGCAGGTCCGAGGCGCGGGTGACGCGGCGGGCCTGCTCGGCGAATTCGGTCAGCGTCAGCAGCACCAGGTCGGGCGAGCCCAGCACCGCCAGCGCGGCGGTGGAGCCGGCCAGGATGCCGCATTCGAAGCCGAGCTCGTCGGCGATGCGGGCGGCCAGCGGGTCGCAGACCGAGGCCGGGTGGACGCAGCCTTCCGCCGCCAGCAGGCGGCGGAAGGCGTCGCGGGGCGCCGCGCGGGGCATGTCGCGGATCACCGCGCGGGACATCAGGCGTCCGGGGTGAAGTTGAGCGCGACGCCGTTGATGCAGTAGCGCAGATGCGTCGGCGGCGGGCCGTCCGGGAAGACATGGCCCAGATGGCTGCCGCAGGTGGCGCAATGCACCTCGGTGCGCACCATGCCGTGGCTGCGGTCGGTGGTGGTCTGCACCGAGCCCTCGATCGGCGCGCCGAAGCTCGGCCAGCCGGTGCCGCTCTCGAACTTGCCGTTGCTGGCGAAGAGTGGGGTGTCGCAGCCGACGCAGGAGAAGGTGCCGGAGCGCTTCTCCTGCAGCAGGGCGCAGCTGCCCGGCCGCTCGGTGCCATGGGCGCGCATGATGTAGTACTGCTCGGGCGTCAGGCGCTGGCGCCATTCCTCGTCGGAGCGCGTCACCGGATAGGTCGCGTGGTCCATGGGGGGAGCCTCCTGTGCTGGTTCGCCGCCAGATATTGGGCCGCCGGGCCGCGCTGTCGAGACGCGGCCCGGCGGGGGCTCACCCGACGACGGTGCGGTCGACCGGGTTGAAGGGGGTCGGGAAGACGCCGCGCGGGGCGATGAAGTCATAGGGCCCGCGCGCCAGGAACCGGCCGTGGCCTTCCTCGGCCACCACCTTGCCATGCTCGACCACCGGGACGCCGCGAACCAGGGTGATCTCCGGCCAGCCGGTGACCTCCATCCCCTCATAGGGGGTGTGGTCGTTGTCGTGCAGCATCAGCGCGTTGGTCAGCGTCACCTGCTTCGCCGGGTCCCAGATGGCGATGTCGGCATCGGCGCCGATGGCGATGGTGCCCTTGCGCGGCGCCAGGCCGAACAGCTTGGCCGGGTTGGTGGCGGTGATGGCGACGAAGGTCTGCAGGTCGATGCGGCCCTTGGCCACGCCCTCGCTGAACAGGATCGGCAGGCGGGCGGCCAGGCCCGGCACGCCGTTCGGCACCTTGGTGAAGGGCGCGTCGGCGCCGAAGGCCAGCTTGCCGTCCGGCCCGGCATAGCGGGTCGGCGCATGGTCGGAGGTGACGTTGAAGATGGTGCCGCGGCGGATCGCCGCCCACAGCGCCTCCTGGTCCGCCGTGGTGCGGCCGGCCGGGCTGAAGATGAACTTGGCGCCCTCGAAGCCGGGGCGGTCGATGTCGTTGGCGGTCAGCACCAGGTATTGCGGGCAGGTCTCGGCCCAGACCTTGAGGCCGCGATCCTGGGCGCGGGCGATCTCCTCCGCCGCCTCGGCGCCGGAGACGTGGAAGACCTGGATCGGCGTGTCCAGCGCCTCGGCCAGGGCGCAGACGCGGTGGACGCATTCGCGCTCGACGATCATCGGCTTGGCCCAGGCGTGGTATTTCGGCGCCGTCAGCCCGGCGGCGACCAGCGCCTCGGTGTAGAATTCTATCAATTCATGATGCTCGGCGTGGATGCAGACCAGCGCACCCAACTTGCGCCCCGCCGCCAGCACCTTCAGCGCCTGCCCGTCGGTGATCCGCGAGCCACTATACGTCAGAAAAATCTTGAAGCTGCGGTGGCCGGCCTCGACCAGCGCGGGCAGCTGCTGCTCCAGCACCTCCGGCGTCGGATCCGTCAGGGTGATATGGAAGGAATAGTCGATGCGGGCACGGCGGGCGCGCTGGTGATGCGCGGCGATGGCGTCGGTGGCCGAGATCGTCGGCCCCTGCTTGGCGAAGCAGATCAGGCTGGTGGTGCCGCCGGCCGCGGCCGAGGCGCTGCCGCTGGCGAAGCTGTCGGCGCTGGCGGTGGGCGGCGCGCGCGGCTCGTCGACATGGCAATGGGTGTCGACGCCGCCGGGCAGCACCAGCTTGCCGGTGGCGTCGATCTCGCGCGCCCCGGCCGGCAGGTTGCGTGCCAGGGCGACGACCTGGCCATCGCGCACGCCGATATCGGCGGCGAAGACATCGCTGGCGGTGGCCACGGTGCCGTTGCGGATGACGAGATCGTAGTCGGGCATGAAAAGCGTGCTCCTGAAGCGGCAAGAGGCGCAGATTGCGCCGAAAGCCGCGGCCCGCCCAGCCCCCCGCCGCGGCGCCAGGGAGGCTGCCCATGGCTGACACCCCCACCCCGCCGACCATGACCGCGCCGGAGCTGCTGCGCTTCGCGGCGCATGGCTGGGTGCCGAACAACCCGGCCCTGCCGGTGCTGCTCTATCGCGACGTGCTTGGGGCCGCGGCGGGCGACCGTGCCGCTGACTTCGAGGCGCTGTTCCAGCGGCATGGCTGGGCACCGCAATGGCGCGACGGGCTCTACGACTACCACCACTATCATTCGACGGCGCATGAGGCGCTGGGCTGCGCCCGCGGCGCGGCGCAGGTGCTGCTCGGCGGTCCGGGCGGGGTGGAGCGGCGGATCGCCGCCGGCGACGTGCTGGTGCTGCCGGCCGGCACCGGCCATCGCCTGCTGGTGGGCAGCGCCGATTTCCTGCTGGTCGGGGCCTATCCGACCGGCCAGGATTTCGATATCTGCCGCGCTGCCGCCAGCCCCGAGGCGCTGGCGCGCATCCAGGCCCTGCCCTGCCCCGCCAGTGACCCGGTCGGCGGCCCGGCCGGCGCCCTGCCGCGACTCTGGGCGCCCGGCTGAGCCGAGGCCCGGCAGCCCCAGCGGCCGTGCCGGTCGCTAGCCGGCGCCGCCGTCGATGGTCAGCACCGTGCCGGAGGTATAGCCCGAGCAGGGGCTGGCCAGGAAGGCGACGGCCTGGCCGATCTCCTCGGGCTTGGCCGCGCGCTGGAAGGGCATGGCGGCATACTGGTCGCGCCAGCGGCTCTCGTCGCCCTTCTGCGCCGCGGCGTGGCGGGCCAGCATCTCGTGCCGCTCGGTGGCGACCGGGCCGGGGTTGATGGCGACGACGCGCAGGCCGTCCTTCGGCGCCGCCTTGCCCAACGCCTTGGTGAAGGCCATCAGCGCCGCATTGCCGGCGGCGCCGGCGATATAGCCGGGCGGGAACTTCTCGCCCGCCGCGCCGATGACATTGACCACGACGCCGGCGCCCTGCGCCTTCATCGCCGGGTAGAGCGCACGGGTCAGGCTGATGAAGCCGAAGACCTTGAGGTCCCAGGCGGCGCGCCAGGTGGCGTCGTCCACCGCCAGCAGGTCGCCGGGCGGGATGGCGCCGGCATTGTTGACCAGGATGTCGACCCGGCCGGCGGCGGCGGCCAGGCGCTCCACCTCCGCCTGCTGCGACAGGTCGACCGCCAGGATATCCACCGCGACCTGGTGGCGGGCGCGCAGCTCCCCGGCCGCCGCCTCGAGCTTCGCCGTGTCGCGCGCGACCAGCAGCAGGTCGCAGCCCTCCGCGGCCAGCACCCCGGCGGTGGCGCGGCCGATGCCGCGCGAGGCGCCGGTGACCAGCGCCCGCCTGCCCCTCAGCTGAAGATCCATGGTTCCGTTCCTTCCCGCGTTCCTCGAGCCGGCAGCAGGGCGCGGAACGGGCGCCGGCGCAAGGGGCCGTGTCAGCGGCGATCGGCGGCGAGCGCCACGGCGAAGGCCAGCTGGCCGAGCAGCGCGGCACCGGCCAGCACCACCGCGGCGGCGATGGCCGGGTCGCTGCCGAGGCCCGCGAGGGCCGTGCAAAGCGCGCCCACCGCCATCTGGCTGAAGCCGTAGAGCCCGGCCGCCGAGCCGATCACCCGCGGATTGACGCTGACGGCGCGGGTCAGCGCCAGCGGGCTGGCCAGCCCGACGCCGACCGCGAAGATCAGCGGCCCGAGCACCGCGAGGGTCAGGGTGAGATGCCCGGACACCGCCGCGCCGAAGAACAGAAAAGCGCCCAGGCAGCCGCCGCCGCTGCCGAGGCGCAGCAGCCGCGCCAGCCCGAGCTTCGCCACCAGCCGGTTGGCCAGGATATTGCCCAGCGCGGTGCCGCCGACCAGCAGCACATAGACCAGGCTGATCTCGTGCACCGGCCGGCCGAGCTGCTGCACCAGGATGAAGGGCAGCGCCGCCAGATAGGCGTACCAGCTGGTGGTGGCGCAGCCGCCGCCGATGGCGAAGCCGAGGAAGGCCGGCGTGGTGACCAGCTGCCGGTAATCCCGCAGCAGGGCGGCGAGGCCACGGCTCTCGGCACCCTGCCGGGTCTCGCGCAGCCGCCACCAGGCGAGGCCGGTGGTCAGGGCACCGACCGCGCTGAGGCTGGCGAAGACGGCGCGCCAGCCCAGCGTCTCGGCCAGCAGCGAGCCGAGGAAGGGGGCGATGCCCGGCCCGATGGAGACCGCCAGGTTGAGCATGGCCAGGCGCGAGGCGGCCTCCTTCGGCGCGGCGGTGTCGCGCACCATGGCGCGGCCCAGCGCCAGCCCGGCGCAGCCGCCGAGCGCCTGCAACAGCCGCGCGCCGATCAGGAAGCGCACCTCCGGTGCCAGCGCCGCCGCCAGCCCGGCCGCGGCATAGAGCGCCAGCCCGGCCAGCAGCACCGGCTTGCGGCCCAGCGCGTCCGACAGCGGGCCATAGCCGAGCTGCCCGAGGGCGAGCCCCAGGACATAGAGGCTGATGGTCAGCTGCATGGCGCCGGTGGAGACGCCGAATTCGGCGGCGGCCTGCGGCAGGGCAGGCACGAAGATGTGGATGCCCACCGTGCCGGAGGTGGTGATCATCACCAGCAGCCAGAGCGGGGGCCGGATGGCGGTCGTCGCGGGCGCGGGCATGTCGGACATGCGCGGCAGAGTGGCGCAGATCCGTTGACCCGGGCAGGGGTGCCGCGGCGCCGATGCGGCACGGGGAAGACGGCGATGACCGGGATCGAGGCAATCGGCCACGGCATCGACCGTGCTTCAGGCAATCGGGATGACATTCCCGACGGGCGACTCCTGCCATCGCCAGAACAGAACGGTTTCGTATCTTCCGATCGTCGCGGGTTGTTCGTGGCGGTGCCTTTTCCTATCCGGGACATCGACCACGAAGGATTTGCTGGAGTGCTTGTCTTCTTCTGCCCGGTGTCGCGCGAGACCATGGCACCGCTCCTGCTGCAGGCGCCGCTGGCCGGGCGCTATCGCGCCGCCTTCGCCGATCAGGCTTCCGCCGCGGCGCTGCGGGAGAACCCGCCGCCACAGGCACAGCTCTGGCAGGCGATCGGCCATCTCGAGGCGGGGGTGCCGGCGCTGCTGCATGTGCAGGAGGAGGAAGGCTTCGTGCAGGGCGCGGCCGATGCCGCCGCGGCCGAGGCGCTGACCCTGCGGCAGCTGGCCCGCTGGCGCAAGCTCGGCGGCCGGATCCTCTGGCGGGCGCAGCAGGCCGGACCGCAGGCCTGCGCCGCACCGGCCATCCGGCGGTGGCTGGCGGCGGAGGCCGATGCCATTCTGACCTCCGGCCGCGCCTCGGCGCAGATGGCGGCGGAGCTGGACGGTGCCGACCCGGCGCGGCTGCAACCGCTGCCCGAGGCGGCGCTCGACACGGCGGCGATCGCCGAAGCGGAGGCACTGGCCGCCGCCTATGACCGGCTGGCGGCGGCGATGCCGCCCCTGCACGGCGCGCAACTGCCGAAGGGCCTGCGCGCCGTCGCCTCCCCGCGCGACCGGGCGATGCGGCATGGCGCACCGCTGGTCTGCGACTGGCCGCGACAGAAGGCGGTGGCACGCAACTGGGGCGACAAGCTGAACCGGCCCCTGGTCCGGCTGCTGAGCGGAAGGCCGGCGCTGCATGTCGACCACCGGCCGGTCGCGACGCCCGGGCCGGCCGGTCACCGCGGCGCGGAGGCGGTCTTCAAGGTCATCGGCAGCGGCATCCGCAGCGGCGGCCGCAACCATGTGATCTGGGGCTCCGGCTTCATCTCGGCCGGCGACCCCATCCCCGCGCTGCGCGCCATCCATGCCGTGCGCGGCCCGCTGACCCGCGCCAAGCTGCTGGCCGCCGGGCGCGACTGCCCGGCGGTCTATGGCGACCCGGCACTGCTGATGCCGATGTTCTACCGGCCCGCCATCGCCGTGGAGCACGACCTCGGCATCATCCAGCATTTCCGCGAGGCGGGGGTCGAGCCGCTGCCGCGCATCCCGGCGGGGCTGCGGGTCAAGATCATCGACATCACCGGCGGCATCACCGAGGTGCTGGACGCGATCCTCTCCTGCCGCGCAATCGTCTCCAGCTCGCTGCACGGGCTGATCGCCGCGCATGCCTATGGCGTGCCGGCAAGCTGGATCAAGTTCAGCGACCGGCCGCTCGGCGACGACTTCAAGTTCCGCGACTACTGGGCCTCGGTCGGCTGGCCGGCCGCACGCGCCATCGCCGTGGACGGCGACACCGAGGCGCTGTCGCTGATGGGCGAGATGCGGCAGGCGATCCCGGTCGTCGACGTGGCAAGGCTGCTGGAGGCCTGTCCCTTCGTCCATGCCGAGCGCCGCGCCGCGCTGCGCGCCCGCGCCGCCGAGACCCTGCCGGCCATTCCGCCGGTGCGCTTCCTGGCGCGCGCCTGAGGCCGGGCGGCGGCCCGCCGGATCAGCCCTCCGCCGCTGCGGCGCCGCCCCTCCTGGCGGGACGCGGCCCGGCCAGCAGGAACTCGCCGCCGGCGACGATGCGGCGCTCATTGGCCGCGATGCGGCGCTCGGCGGCCGGGCCGAGCCGGGCGACCACCAGCGCCACCAGCAGATGGGCGATGGCCAGGGCCCCGCCGACCGATTCCGGAAAGGCGCCGCCGCGGGCCGGCGCGATGAAGACCAGCGGCCCGGCCAGCCGGCGCAGCGGCGGGATGGCGGCCTCGGCGATGGCGATGACGCGGGCGCCGGCGGCCGCGGCCTGCTCGGCCAGGCCGATCACCGGGCGGGAGAAGGGCGCCGAGGTGATGGCGACCAGCACGTCGCCCGGCGCGGCATCCTCCAGCGCCGCCTCCGGGGCGCCGCCGATATCGCTCAGCAGCGCGACGCCGGGCCGCGCCTTCTGCAGCGCATAGGCCAGCGAGTAGGCGGGGGCGAAGGCGGTGCGGCGCCCGACGACATAGACGCGGCCGGCGCCGGCCAGCAGCGCCACCGCCTCCTCCAGCGCGGCCGGCGCCAGGCCGCGCAGGCTCTGGCGCAGCACCTCCTGCTCGGCGGCCAGGAAGGCCTCGGCGATGCCGGGCGGCGCGGCGGCGGCCAGCGAGCGGGCGCGGCTGAGGTTGCGGGTGGCGGCGACCCCGCCGACGGCCCCGGCATGGCCCTGGCGCACCCCTTCGACATAGTGGCGGCGCAGCGCGCCATAGCCGGGCAGGCCGAGCCGCCGCGCCAGCCGCACCAGCGTCGCCGGCGGCACCTCCACCCGCCGCGCCAGCTCGCGCATCGAGAAGACGGCGACATCCTCGGGATGCGCCAGGACATGCCGCGCTGCCGCCGCGATCGGACCGGAAAGCAGCGGCAGCAGCGCGGCGATGGCATCGGTCAGCGGATCGGACGGGTCCGGATCAGGCGGCGGGCGGTCCGGCGAGGTCGTGTCGGTCATGCACGACATATATTCGGGAAAAGAAACGTTCAACCCAAATGATCCATGTTGCAGTTCGCAGAACCATATGTTCCACTCCGGTCTCGCAAGGATGTGAGCCATTTCAACGCGCCTTGCTGAACCTCGAGGCCCCGATGATGCACCGGCACCCCGCGCTGCTGTCGAATCAGGAAGGCCTGGCGCCCTCGTCGTCGCGATCGGCCGCCGCCTATCGCGACGCCCGGGAGGTGATCCCCGGCGGCAGCATGCGCCCCTCCTCCTGGTTCGCCCCGCACCCGCCCTATGCGCAACGCGGCGAAGGCTGCTGGCTGACCGATCTCGACGGCCGCCGCCTGCTCGACGCCTCCAACAACTTCTTCTCGCTGATCCACGGGCATGCCTTCCCGCCGGTCGTGGCGGCGATCCGCGAGACCGCGGCGCAGGGCACCGCCTTCGGCCTGCCGACGCCCTACGAGACCGAGCTGGCCGAGATGATCAGCCAGCGGGCGCCGCTGCTGCAGCAGGTGCGCTTCTGCAATTCCGGCACGGAAGCGGTGATGTTCGCGGTCAAGGCGGCGCGCGCGCTGACCGGCCGCAGCGCCATCGCCAAGTTCGAGGGCGCCTATCACGGCACCTATGACGCGCTCGAGATCTCCTATGATTGCGGGCCGCAGAACTGGGACGGGCCGGACGGCAACCCCGCCTCGGTGCCCTATTGCCGCGGCACGCCGCCGATGCTGCTGACCGAGACCGTCGTGCTGCCCTTCGGCGATCCGAAGCGCTGCCGCGAGATCCTGCGCCGCCAGGGCAGCCGGCTGGCCGCGGTGGTGATCGATCCGCTGCCCTCGCGCATCGGCATGGTGCCGGTGAGCGCCGCGCTGCTCGAGGTGCTGCAGGAGGCCCGCCAGCGCGACGGCTTCCTGCTCGTCTTCGACGAGGTGATCAGCTTCCGCCTGCATCACGCCGGCGCGCATACCCTGTTCGGCGTCGAGCCGGATCTGGTGGCGCTGGGCAAGATCATCGGCGGCGGGCTGCCGGCCGGGGCGGTGGCCGGGCCGGCGGCGCGCATGGCGGTCTTCGACCACACCCGCGGCCGGCCGGGCGTCGCGCTGGGCGGCACCTTCTCGGCCAATCCGCTGACCATGGTGGCCGGCGCCGCCACCCTCGCCGGCTATGACGAGGCGGCCATCACCCGGCTGGCCGCGCTCGGCGACGCCTTCCGGCAGGCGACCAACGCCGCCTTCCGCAGCGCTGGCCTCGCCGCGCAACTGACCGGCCTCGGCGCGCTGTTCCGCCTGCACCTGACGCGCGACGAGATCCGCGACTACCGCTCGATCACGCCGCCGCCGCGCGGGCCCGGCGCGCTGGCCGCGGTGCAGGCCGGCCTGCTGCAGCGCGGCGTGCTGCTGACGCCCAACTGCTCCGGCGCGCTGTCGACGCCGATGGGCGAGTCCGAGACCACGCTGCTGCGCCTGGCGCTGCTCGAGGCCGTCGCCGCGGCGGAGGCCTGAAGCAGAACCTTCGAGGAAACCGCGGGCAAGGCAGGAAGGATCGAAAAACAGGCTTGCGACGGCGGCGGAATTGTTCCGATGCTGTCCGGACGGGTCATCGCACCCGAGGCTGCAGAGGAGGATCGCCGCTTGGGTGACATCGTCTTCGAGGGGATCGAGAAGCGCTACGGCGCGCTGGTCGCGGTGGAACGCCTCTCGGCCCGGGTCGAGCAGGGCGAGTTCCTGACCATCCTCGGCCCCTCGGGCTCGGGCAAGACCACGGTGCTGTCGATGGTGGCCGGGCTGACCGCGCCGAGCGCCGGGCGGATCCGCATCGCCGGGCGCGACGTCACCGACCTGCCGCCGCAGGAACGCCGCATCGGCCTGGTCTTCCAGTCCTATGCGCTGTTCCCGCATCTCGACGTCTTCCGCAACGTCGCCTTCCCGCTCGCCGTGCGCGGCGTGCCGCGCGAGGAGGTGGCCCGCAAGGTCGCCGCCGCCCTGGCGCGGGTGCGGCTGACCGGCCTCGAGAAGCGCCGTCCGGCGCAATTGTCCGGCGGCCAGCAGCAGCGCGTGGCGCTCGCCCGCGCCCTGGTCTTCGAGCCCGATATCCTGCTGCTCGACGAGCCGCTCGGCGCGCTCGACAGGAAGCTGCGCGAGGAGGTGCAGGTCGAGCTGAAATCGCTGCAGCGCGAGCTCGGCATCACCACGCTGCTGGTGACGCATGACCAGGAGGAGGCGCTGTCGCTCTCCGACCGGCTGCTGGTGCTGAACGAGGGCGCGGTGCAGCAGGTGGGCGCGCCCGACGCGGTGTATCGCCGCCCGGCCAGCCGCTTCGTCGCCGAGTTCCTGGGCATCGCCAACCTGCTGCAGGGCCGGCTGATCCGTGGCGGGTTGCGGCTGGAGGGGGGCGAGGCGGTGGTCGCCTGCGACGCCGCCGGCCGGCCGGAAGGCGCGCTGGCCACCGCCGTGATCCGTCCCGAGCAGATCCGCATCGCCCCGGGGCCGCTGCCTGGCACGCTGCCGGCGCAGTTCCGCCAGGCGGTCTATCTCGGCCATCTGCAGCGCTGGCACCTGCAGACGGCGCAGGGCCTGCGCCTGGTCGCCCAGGCCGGCGCCGCGACCCCGCCGGCGCCCGGCACGCTGCTGCACCTGGCCTGGGATCCGGGCGATGCCTGGCTGCTGCCCGAGCCCGGCCTCTCCGCCCCTGACGTCCCGGCCGCCCAGGCGACGCTGCTGCCCGCCTGAGCCCCGTGCCGTGCCTGCGCCGTCGCGTGCCTGAAATATTCCGTGCCTGCCGTGCCTTGCCCCGCCTTCCGCCATCAGAGGAGCGCGCCATGCCCGTCACCCGCCGCGGCCTGATCCTGGCCGGCACCGGCCTCGCCCTGCCCCTAGCCGCGCCGCGCATCCTGCGCGCGCAGACCGTGCGCGAGATCCGCATGATCGAGGCCGGCGGCAAGTCCGGCGAATCGATGGAGCCCTATATCCGTCCCTTCACCGCCGCGACCGGCACCAAGGTGGTGCGCGAAAGCCCGAACCCCTTCGGCAAGCTGCGCACCCTGGTGCAGGCCGGCCGCCCGCCCGTCGTGCTGTTCGAGGTCGGCAGCACCCAGGTGAAGCAGGGCGAGGCGCTGAACCTGCTCGAGCCGCTCGACTGGAACGCCATCGCGCCTGACGAGATGTATCCCGAGGCGCGGCTGCCGCTCGGCTTCGGCTGGCAGTACTACTCGACGCTGATGGCCTGGCGCAGCGATGCCAAGGCGCCGAAGACCTGGGCGGATTTCTTCAACACCCGCGACTTCCCCGGCAAGCGCAGCCTGCAGGACCGGCCCTATACCCTGGCCTTCGCCCTGCTCGCCGATGGCGTGCCGCCGGAGAAGCTGTTCCCGCTCGACATGGACCGCGCCTTCCGCGTGCTGGAGCGGATCAAGAAAGACGTCGCCGTCTGGTGGACCGCCGGCGCCCAGCCGCCGCAGCTGCTGCGCGACAATGAGGTGCAATACGCCGCCTCCTATTCCGGCCGCGTCGCGGCGACGCCGGGCATCAGCTACACCTTCGACTTCGCGGCGCTGGACTGCGCCTATCTGGTGGTGCCGCGCGGCGCCGACCCGGCCGACAAGGCGGCAGCGATGCGGCTGCTGCGCGAATTCAGCAAGGCCCCCGCCCAGGCCGAAGCCGCCGCCATCATCTCCTACACCGGCCCGAGCCCGGCGCTGACGCCGCTGCTGCCGCAGGACAAGCTGGCCGAGTTCCCGACCGCGCATCGCGACAAGCAGTTCCAGCACGACGTGAACTGGTGGTACGACAATGCGGAGATCGTTGAGCGGCGCTGGCAGCAGTTCAAGCTCGGCTTCTGACGCGCATGTCCGCCACGACGGTTCCCGCCCCGGCCACGGCCCTGCCGCGGCGGCGGCCGGGGGCCGGCGCCTATGCCCTGCCGCTGCTGGCGGTGATGCTGGTCGCCTTCAACCTGCCGATCCTGGCGATGCTGGCGCAGAGCTTCCTCAGCCCGCATCCCACGGTCGCGCATTGGGCGGAGCTGGTGCAGACACCGATGTATCTGCGCGTGCTGGGCAATACCTTCTGGCTGGCGGCGATCACCGCCGCGGTCTGCGGGCTGCTCGGCTATCCGCTGGCCTTCTGGATCCGCACCCTGTCGGGCCGGGCGCAGCTGATCGCGCTGACCCTGGTGCTGATGCCCTTCTGGATCAGCGTGCTGGTGCGCACCTATGCCTGGATCGTCGTGCTGGGCAATGGCGGCCTGGTCAACCGCGCGCTGCTCGGCCTCGGCCTGGTCGAGGCGCCGGTCTCCTTCCTCTACAACACGCTGGGCGTCACCATCGGCACCACCAACGTGCTGCTGCCCTTCCTGGTGCTGCCGCTGCTGGCGGCGATGCTGAAGCTGGACGACCGGCTGTTCCAGGCCGCCGCCACGCTGGGTGCCAGCCAGCGCGCGATCTTCTGGCGGGTCTTCTTCCCGCTGACCCTGCCGGCCTTCGCCGCCGGCATTCTTCTCGTTTTCATCCTGACCCTGGGCTTCTATGTGACGCCGGCCATCCTCGGCGGCGGGCGGGTGCCGATGATCGCCAATATGCTCGACGTGCTGATCAACCTGATGCCGCGCTGGGAGCTGGCGGCCGCTATTTCCACGCTGCTGCTGGTGACGACGCTGGGCTTGTTCGCCCTGTATCGGGCCATCGGGGCGCGCGGCGCATGAAGGCGGGGTCCCTGGCGCGGCTGGTCGCGCTGCTCTCGCTCGGCTTCCTGCTGGTGCCGATCGTCATCGTCGTCGTCATGTCCTTCTCCAGCGCCAGCTCGCTGCAATTCCCGCCGCCCGGCCTGTCGCTGCGCTGGTACCAGAGCTTCTTCGCCGATCCGCGCTGGGTCGAGGCGCTGCTGACCTCGGGGCTGCTGGCGCTGGTCTCCAGCGCCATCGCGCTGGTGCTGGGCAGCCTCGCCGCCTATGCC
Source organism: Roseomonas sp. USHLN139 (assembly GCF_037145735.1). NCBI lineage: Bacteria > Pseudomonadati > Pseudomonadota > Alphaproteobacteria > Acetobacterales > Roseomonadaceae > Roseomonas > Roseomonas sp. USHLN139. The sequence continues at coordinate 728,252 of NZ_JBBCWY010000002.1, forward strand.
ATCACCCGCGGCCGCTTTCGCGGGCGCGGCTGGCTGGAGGCGAATTTCGTGGCGCCGATGATCCTGCCGGCCATCGTCATCGCCGTCGCGCTCTACCTGTTCCTCGCCCGCGTCGGGCTGCTCGGCAGCGCCCTCGGCCTGGTGCTGGCGCATGTCATCCTGGCGGTGCCCTTCGTGGTGCTGATCGTCGGCGTGGGCATCCGCGGCTTCGACGCGCGCATCGAGCAGATCGCCTTCACCCTCGGCGCCTCGCGGCCGCAGATGCTGTGGCGGGTGCTGCTGCCCAACCTCGTGCCCAGCCTGGCCTCGGCCTATATCCTGGCCTTCATCAGCAGCTTCGACGAGGTGATCGTCACCCTCTTCGTCGCCGGCACCTACCAGACCGTGCCGAAGCGCATGTTCAACGAGCTGATGCTGGAGGTGAACCCGACCATCACCGCCATCGCCACCATCATGATCGGCCTCAGCCTGGCGGCCATCGCCCTGGTGGCGGCGATCGCCGGGCGGCGCGGCATGCGGTCGCTGATGGGGGATGGCGGCGGATAGGGCTTGCGGCGGCGGCAATATCCATACAATAGGGGGTAATTGCATGGATTGATCACCTCATGCCCGGCGACACCCTGACGCAGCCCTGGGTCCCCCTGCTCGACCGCGCCGGGGGGCCACTCTATCTCGCCATCGCCGAGGCGATCGGCACCGACCTGGCGGCCGGCCGCCTGGCCCCCGGCCAGCGCCTGCCGCCGCAGCGCAGCCTGGCCCAGGCGCTCGGCATCGACTTCACCACCGTCAGCCGCGCCTATGCCGAGGCGGCCCGCCGCGGTCTGGTCGAGGGCCGGGTCGGCCAGGGCACCTATGTCCGCCGCCGCGCCGCGGCGCCGCTGCCCGCCGCCAGCGGGCTGGTCGACATGAGCATGAACCTGCCGCCGCGCTTCGCCGATCTCGGGCTGGAGGCGCGGCTGTGGGAGGGGATCGCCGGGCTCGAGCAGGATGGCGGCATGCCGCTGCTGCTGCGCTACCAGGAGCCGGGCGGCAGCGGCCGCGACCGCGCCGCCGGCCAGGCCTGGCTGGCCCCCCGCCTGCCCGGCGCCGAGGCGGCGCGCCTGCTGCTCTGCCCCGGTGCCCAGGGCGCCCTGCTGACGGTCTTCTCGCTGCTGACCCAGCCCGGGGATGCGGTGGCGGCCGAGGCGCTGACCTATCCGGGCTTTCGCGCCCTGGCGGCGCATCTCGGGCTGCGGCTGCTGCCGGTCGCCATGGACCGCGACGGCCTGCTGCCGGAAGCCTTCGAGGCGGTCTGCCGCAGCGAGCGGCCGAAGGCGCTCTACTGCACCCCGACGCTGCAGAACCCGACCACCGCCACCCTGCCGCTGCCGCGGCGCGAGGCGCTGGTCGCCATCGCCCGCCGCCATGGCGTGCCGATCGTCGAGGACGACGCCTATGGCGCGCTGCCCGCGGCGCCGCTGCCGCCGCTGGCCGCCCTGGCCCCGGACAGCGTCTTCCATGTCGCCGGCCTGGCCAAGAGCCTGTCGCCGGCGCTGCGCATCGCCTATCTGCTGCTGCCCGACGCGGCGCTGACCGCGCGGGCGGCGGCGGCGCTGCGGGCCACGGCCGGCCTGGCCTCGCCGCTCACCGCCGGCATCGCCACCCGCTGGATCGAGCAGGGCACCGCCATCGCCATCCGCGACGCGGTGCGCGCCGAGGCGGCCGCCCGCCAGGCCATCCTGCGCGAGGCGCTGTCGGGCCAGGCGGTCGCCGCCGATGCGGAGGGCTTCCATGCCTGGCTGCCGCTGCCAGCGGCCTGGCAGCGGCAGGCCTTCCTGGCCGAGCTGCGCGCCGCCGGCATCGGCGCCGTGGCCAGCGACGCCTTCGCGCTGGGCCCGCCGCCGGAGGCGCTGCGCCTCGGGCTCGGCGCCGCCGAGGGACGCGCCGCGCTGCGCCAGGGGTTGGCGGTGGTGGCGCGGCTGCTGCGCCGCGGGCCGGAAGGGCCGCAGCTGGTGGTCTGATTCGGCTTGACGCAATCTCCATACATACCACATACAATGCGGCATTGACGGCAGACCCCCTGCCGCCCCGATCAGGGATTTCTGCACCATGGGCACCCCCACCGAGGAGTGGCCGCCGCTTCCGCCTTTCCAGACCGGCACGCGCGGCCGCTGCCCGCGCTGCGGCCAGGGACACATCTTCAAGGGCTTCCTGGCCCTGCGCCGCGAATGCGAGGTCTGCGGGCTGGACTATTCCTATGCCGATCCGGCCGATGGCCCGGCCTTCTTCGTCATCTGCTTCGCCTGCGTGCCCAGCGTCGTGCTGGCGCTGTGGATCGAGGCCCGCTTCGCCGCGCCCTTCTGGGTGCACCTGGTCACCAGCCTGCCCTTCATGCTGCTGACCTGCATCCCGCCGCTGCGGCCGCTGAAGGGCTGGCTGGTGGCGAGCCAGTACTTCTACAAGGCCGGCGAAAGCCGGGTGAAGGGTCCGGGCGGCCGGCAGCTTTCAAACCCGTCATAATTTTCGGGGCATTTTTGTCAGTTCAGTGAAAAACCGGCTTGGCAGCCCAGGCTTCAGCATGGCCTGATGCCGGCGACAGGATGGGCCTGGCCGGGAGAGACAGAATGCTGCAGCGTCGGATCTTGCTGGGGGCGGGTCTCGCCGCGCTCGGGGCGGCCACCACGACGGCGGCCCGGGCGCAGGGCCCGGTGCTGAAGGTCGGCTCGACCCCGACCGGCATCCCCTTCACCTTCCTCGACACCAAGACCAACACCATCACCGGCTTCATGGTCGACCTGATCACCGCCATCGGCAAGGATCAGGGCTTCGGCGTCGATGTGCAGGGCACGCCCTTCGCGGCGCTGATCCCCTCGCTGACCACCAGCCGCATCGACATCATCGCCGCCGCCATGACGGCGACGCCGGCGCGGCGCGAGCAGATCGACTTCTCCGAGCCGGTCTATGCCTATGGCGAGGGCGCCGTGGTGAAGGACGACGACAGCGTCACCTTCACCAGCATGGAGCAGATGAAGGGGCTCGCCGCCGGCGCGCAGCTCGGCACCACCTATGCCGATGCCGCCAAGCGCGCCGGCCTCGATGTCCGCACCTATGACAGCGTCGCCGACATCATCCGCGACGTCTCGCTCGGCCGCATCAAGGTGGGCTTCGGCGACGGGCCGATCGTCGGCTACCAGATCGCCCAGGGCGCCTTCCGCGGCGTCAAGCTGCTGCCCGGCTACAAGCCCAGCGTCGTCGGCACGGTCAATCTCGGCACCCGCAAGGGCGATCCGGTGATGGCCAAGCTGAATGCCGGCCTCGCCAAGATGCTGGGCGACGGCAGCGTCGCGGCGCTGATCGCCAAGTGGAACCTGCCGCCCTCCGTGCAGGGATGACCTTTTCCGGCTTCCTGCAGGCGGCCGGCGACTTCCTGCCGATCCTGCTGCAGGGCGTCTGGGTGACTGTGGCGGTCACCCTCTGCGCCCTGGTCATCGCCACGCTGCTCGGCCTGGTCTGGGCCCTGATGCGCACCTCCGGCATCGCCTGGCTGGAATGGCCGGCGAAGACGGTGGTGAACATCCTGCGCGGCATCCCGATCATCGTGCAGCTGTTCTACATCTATTTCGTGCTGCCCGAGATGGGCATCGACCTGACCGCCTTCCAGGCCGGCGTCATCGGCCTCGGCGTCGCCTATTCCGCCTATATGGGCGAGGTGTTCCGCTCCGGCATGCTGGCGGTCGATCCCGGCGCCATCGAGGCGGCGGAAAGCCTCGGCCTGCCGCGGCTCCGCATCCTGACCCGCGTCGTGCTGCCGCAGGCGGTGCGCATCGTGCTGCCGCCCTATGGCAACATGCTGATCATGATGCTGAAGGACAGCAGCCAGGCGAGCGTCATCACGGTGGCCGAGATCTCCACCCAGTCGCGGCTGATCGCCTCCTCGACCTTCAAGAACCAGGAGGTCTTTACCCTCGCAGCCCTGCTTTACCTGGCCTTGAGCGTTCCGCTGATCATTCTGGTCGGGCGGCTTGAAAAGAAGTTCGGGCGCGCATGATCGAGATCGAAGGCCTGCAGAAGAGCTTCGGCAGCAACCGCGTTCTCGACGGCATCTCGCTGAAGGTCCCGGAGGGCAAGGTGGTCTGCGTGATCGGCCCCTCGGGCTCGGGCAAGTCGACACTGCTGCGCTGCGTCAACGGCCTCGAAAGCTACGAGGGCGGCGATGTCCGCGTCGACGGGCTGCGGGTCGACCGCAGCCACAAGGAGATCCGCGCGGTCCGACAAAGGGTCTGCATGGTGTTCCAGCGCTTCAACCTGTTCGGCCATCGCACCGCGCTGGAGAATGTTACCGAGGGGCCGATCTACGCCCTCGGCGTGGCGCGCGAGGTGGCCGAGCGGGAAGCCGCAGCCCTGCTCGCCAAGGTCGGGCTGGCGGGAAAGGAAAAAAGCTATCCGGCGCAGCTCTCGGGCGGGCAGCAGCAGCGCGTGGCCATTGCCCGCGCCCTGGCCATGAAGCCGCGCGCCGTGCTGTTCGACGAGCCGACCAGCGCGCTGGACCCCGAGCTGGTCGGCGAGGTGCTGCGCGTCATGCGCGACCTGGCGCGCGGCGGCATGACCATGATGGTGGTGACGCACGAGATCGGCTTCGCCCGTGAGGTCGCCGACCATGTCGTCTTCATGGATCGCGGCAAGGTCGTGGAAGAAGGCCCGCCGGCCGAGGTGCTGGTCGCACCGCGCGCCCCGCGCACCCAGGATTTCCTTCGCCGCGTGCTGCGGCCGCTGGAGGACAGGGAATGACGCCCCCGCTGCCGCCAAGCCTCTACGCCGAGACCGCCGAACCCGGCCTCACCTTCCCGCCGCTGCAGGAGGTGCAGCGCGTGCCGGTCGCCATCATCGGCGGCGGCTTCACCGGCCTGTCCACCGCCCTGCACCTGGCCGAGCAGGGCGTCCAGCCCGCGCTGATCGAGGCGGCCGAGCCCGGCTGGGGCGCCTCGGGGCGCAATGGCGGCCAGGTCAATCCCGGGCTGAAGCCCGATCCGGACCAGGTGGTCGCCGATCATGGCGAGGATCTGGGCGGGCGGATGCTGGCGCTCTCCTACGGCGCGCCGGATGCGCTGTTCGATCTGGTGCGACGCCACCAGATCCGCTGCGACGCGCGGCAGCAGGGCACGCTGCGCGCCGCCATCCGGCCGCAGAACGCCGCCGCCGCCGCCTCCACCGCCGAGCAATGCGCCCGCCGCGGCATGCCGGCGGTCTATCGCGACGCGGCCGAGGTCGCCGCCATGACCGGCACCCGCCGCTATGCCGGCGGCCTGTACGACCCGCGCGGCGGCGACGTGAACCCCCTCTCCTACGCGCGCGGCCTGGCGCAGGCGGCGGCCCGCCAGGGCGCGCGGATCTTCGGTGGCACGCCGGCGCTGTCGCTGGCGCGCGAGGGCGCGCTCTGGCGGGTGACGACGCCGCAGGGCGCGCTGCTGGCCGAACAGGTGGTGCTCGGCACCAATGGCTATACCGGCGATCTCTGGCCCGGCCTGCGGCAGAGCGTGGCGCCGGTGTTCAGCTCGATCATCGCCAGCGAGCCGCTGCCCGAGGCGGTCGCCCGCGAGATCCTGCCGCTGCGCGGCTCCGTCTATGAAAGCGGCCATATCACCGTCTATTACCGCGTTGACCAGGGCAACCGGCTGCTGATGGGCGGCCGCGGCCCGCAGCGCCCGATCGGCAGCCCCGATCCCGTGCAGTATCTGCGGCGCTACGCGGAAACACTCTGGCCGGCGATGCGGGGCCGAAGCTGGTCGCATGGCTGGAATGGCCAGCTGGCGATGACCGCCGACCATTATCCGCATCTGCACGAGCCGGCCCCCGGCCTGCTGATCGGGCTGGGCTATAATGGCCGCGGGGTCGCCATGGCCACCGCGATGGGGCGGCAGCTGGCCCGCCGGGTCCAGGGCACGCCGCAGGCCGCGATCGACATGCCGTTCAGCCCGGTCCGGCCGATGCCCTTCCACCGCTTCTGGAAGCTGGGCGTCGCGGCCACGGTCTGGCAGGGGCGCCTGCGCGACCGTCTCGGGGTCTGAGCCGGTCCCGCGGCACCCGCCTGCTGCGCCCCGCCGCCGCGGCGGTCAGGGCTGCGGCAGGCCGAGCTCCTCGGCGGCGGCCGCGTGCAGGCTGCGGGCGGCGGCGGCCAGGGCGGCATCGGGCAGCGGGCCGGCATGCTCCACCATGCTGTCCAGCAGCTTCTCGAATTCCAGCGCCGCCAGGCCGACGCGGCGCAGGCCGACGACGCTGGCCGTGCCGGCGACATTGTGCGCCAGGCGCAGCGCCAGCTTCAGGTCGCGACCTTCGCCGCTGCGGCGACTCTGCTCCAGCGCGGCATCGAGCTCGCTGAGCTTCTCGCCCAGCCGCGCCGCATAGAGGCCGCGGATCTGTTCCAGCTTCTGGCGCACCGCTTCGCGGGCGGCGGCTGGGACGGCTCTGTCAGCCATGGGCGTGACCTTCCATGACGAGTTGCTTGATATCGGCCAGGCCCATGCCGGTGCCGACCAGACCGCTTTGCAGCAGGGCGTCGCTGGCGCCGCGGGCGATGCAATGGGCCGGGTCCTGGGCGACCAGCGTATGCCCGAGGGCCCGCAGCCTGCCGGCCGCCAGGGTGTCGGCATGCTGGGCGCTGAGGGCCATGACCAGCAGCCGGCGTTCGTCGAGCCCCGGCGAGGCCAGCAGCGTCGCGAGCGGCGTGGCGCCGGGAGGGGACGAGGCCGTGACCTGCAGCACCGGCCCGCCCGCCCTGAAGGCCAGCCGCGCCACCTGGCCGGGCGCCAGCACGGCGATGCGGTCGTGTCCCAGCGTGGTGCCATCCTCGGCGGCGAAGATCGGCAGGGCGATGCGGGTCTCGAGGAAGCGCAGGAACGGGCTGAACATCGGCGGCGGCAGGTCGGGGGCGACCAGCATCGGCATGCGCAGCCGCTGGATGCCCTGCAGCAGGGTGGACAGCGCCTGCGGCCCGCCCTCCCCGGCCATGGCGAAGGCCAGGTCATGATGCTGCTGGACGAGCGCCGCCGGGCCGGCCGCGGCGGGTTCGGTCTGCAGGCGCGCCTGCTTGCCCCAGTGCTGGATCTTCTCGACCAGCGTCTCGGCGATGCTGCTGAGATCGACATCCAGCGCCGAGGCGGATTTGCAGACGAAGTCGCTGGCCCCGGCATTGAGCGCGCGGAAGGTGAGCTCGCTGCCGCGCTCGGACAATGAACTGAGGATGATGATCGGCACGCTGCGCTGCTCGGTGATCAGCTTGGTCGCGGTGATGCCGTCCATCTTCGGCATGTCGAGATCCATGGTGATGACGTCGGGCGACAGCTCGCCGGCCATGGCGACGCCCTCATCACCATTCTCCGCCTCCCCCACCACCTCGATATCGTCGCGCAACTCGCACATCGCGGAAATGGCCATGCGCATGAACATGGAATCATCCACGATCAGCAGCCGCGTCTTGCCGGAAGTTGCCATGCTCTGTCCCATGGAATCCTCTCGGTCCTGTCCTGCCCGGTGTCAGCTGACGCTGCCTCTGGCCAGACTAGCGGCAAATGCCTGACGCAAGCTGAACGGGGCCCGGCCGACCGGCCGGGCCCCGCCCGCTCAGGGGATCAGCGTATAGGCGTTGATGTGCAGCGTGTCGGTCACGCTCGCCGTGGTGTGGGTGATGCTGTCGGTCGTGGTCGCGGTGATGGTCAGGTCGAAATCGGTGCTGGTCGTCGGCTTGACGGTGGCGCTGGCGAATTGCGAGGCGGTCATCACATAGCTGCCATCGCCCTGCAGCGCGCCCGTCGAGAGGGTCGCCCCCGGGGCCAGGCCGCTGACCGTGATCGACACCGTCTCGCTGCCCTGCAGCCCGCTGACCGAACTGGCCAGCGAGGTGCTCAGCCCCACCTTGGCATTGACGTTGTTGAACAAGGGCAGGTTCAACGTCGCCGGATCGGCGGTGTTCAGCACCGTCAGCGACAGGGTGGTGCTGCTGCTGGCCAGGGTCAGGGTGCTGCTGTCGAAGACGGTGGCCGTCACCCCGATATTGGCCGAGCCGGGGGCCGTGCCGTCGATCTGCAGGCCGCTGAGGTCCGAGAGGTTCAGTGTCCAGTCGTTGCTCAGCAGATCCTTGACGCCGTGGTTCAGCGTGGCGCCGCTCGGCAGGTTGGTCAGCCGGATCGAGGTGATGGATTCGGTGGGCGCGCCGCTGGAGATGCTGATCGGCAGGCTGGTCCAGGCATCCTCCAGGATCGTCAAGCTATGGCCCGCCGGCACGGTGATCGTCGGTGCATCGGCAATGTTCTGCACGGTGATCGGCAGCGAGGCGACGGTCGAGACGACCGTATGGGTGACCGGCTCGGTGACACTGATCGTGATCTGCAGCGGGACGGTGCCCGGTTCCGGCGCGGTGAGCGACAGGTTCAGCAGATTGTTCAGCAGGTTGCCGGGGTCGAGCATGTAGCTCCCGTCAGGCTGCAGCACGCCGACCGAGAGCGAGGCGCCGGCCGGCAATCCGCTGATGCTCACGGAGGTCAGGCTGCCGACATTCAACCCGCTCAGCCCGAGCGGCAGCAGGATCGGCGCGTCCTCCAGCCCGACGATCGGGATCGCCGGCAGGGTGAGCGTCGGCAGGGTCGGCGTGGCGATGACATTGAGCGCCACATCCGCCGCGGTGCTGGCCGAGGTGTGGCTGAGGCTGTCGGTCACCGTCGCTGTGACATGCAGGTTGGTGTTGCCGGGATCCGCCGCGGTCAGCGTCAGGCCCGTCAGCTGCGCCTGGGTCAGCGTGTAGCTGCCATCCGGGTTCAGCGTCCCGGCCGAGAGCGTGGCGCCGGCCGGCAGCCCGCTGATCGTCACGCTGACCGTCTCGCTTGCCCCCAGCGGCGCCAGGGCGATCGGCAGCGCGATCGCGACATCCTCAAGGCCCGCCAGCGGCAGGCTCGGCAGGGTCAGGCCGGGGGCATCCGCCAGGTTCAGCACGTTCAGCGCGATGGTGGCGCTGCTGGTCGCCGTGGTGCCGCTGCCACTGTCGGTCACCGTCGCGGTCACCGTCAGTGTCGCGCTGCCCGGATCGGCCGCGGTCAGCGTCAGGCCCGTCAGCTGCGCCTGGGTCAGCGTGTAGCTGCCGTCCGGGTTTAGCGTCCCGGCCGAGAGCGTGGCCCCCGCCGGCAGGCCGCTGACCGTCACGCTGACCGTCTCGCTCGCCCCCAGCGGCGCCAGGGCGATCGGCAGCGCGATCGCCACATCCTCCAGCCCCGCCAGCGGCAGGCTCGGCAGGGTCAGGCCGGGGGCATCCGCCAGGTTCAGCACCGTCAGCCCCAGCGTCGCGCTGCTGGTCGCCGTCGTGCCGCTGCCGCTGTCGGTCACCGTCGCGGTGACCTGCAGCGTGGTATTGCCGGGGTCAGGCGCAGTGATGGTCAGGCCGCTCAGCTGCGCCTGGGTCAGCGTGTAGCTGCCGTCCGGGTTTAGCGTCCCGGCCGAGAGCGTGGCCCCCGCCGGCAGGCCGCTGACCGTCACGCTGACCGTCTCGCTCGCTCCCAGCGGCGCCAGGGCGATCGGCAGCGCGATCGCCACATCCTCCAGCCCCGCCAGCGGCAGGCTCGGCAGGGTCAGCCCGGGCGCATCCGCCAGGTTCAGCACGTTCAGCCCCAGCGTCGCGCTGCTGGTCGCCGTGGTGCCGCTGCCACTGTCGGTCACCGTCGCGGTGACATGCAGGTTGGTGCTGCCGGGATCGGCCGCGGTCAGCGTTAGGCCCGTCAGCTGCGCCTGGGTCAGGGTGTAGCTGCCATCCGGGTTCAGCGTCCCGGCCGAGAGCGTGGCGCCGGCCGGCAGGCCGCTGACCGTCACGCTGACCGTCTCGCTCGCTCCCAGCGGCGCCAGGGTGATTGGCAGCGCGATCGCCACATCCTCCAGCCCCGCCAGCGGCAGGCTCGGCAGGGTCAGGCCGGGGGCATCCGCCAGGTTCAGCACCGTCAGCCCCAGCGTCGCGCTGCTGGTCGCCGTCGTGCCGCTGCCGCTGTCGGTCACCGTTGCGGTCACCGTCAGCGTGGTACTGCCCGGATCGGCCGCGGTCAGCGTCAGGCCCGTCAGCTGCGCCTGGGTCAGCGTGTAGCTGCCATCCGGGTTCAGCGTCCCGGCGGAGAGCGTGGCGCCGGCCGGCAGCCCGCTGACCGTCACGCTGACCGTCTCGCTCGCTCCCAGCGGCGCCAGGGCGATCGGCAGCGCGATCGCGACATCCTCCAGCCCCGCCAGCGGCAGGCTAGGCAGGGTCAGGCCCGGCGCATCCGCCAGGTTCAGCACGTTCAGCGCGATGGTGGCGCTGCTGGTCGCCGTGGTGCCGCTGCCACTGTCGGTCACCGTCGCGGTCACCGTTAGTGTCGCGCTGCCCGGATCGGCTGCGGTCAGCGTCAGGCCGGTGAGCTGCGCCTGGGTCAGCGTGTAGCTGCCGTCCGGGTTCAGTGTCCCGGCCGAAAGCGTGGCGCCCGCCGGCAGCCCGCTGACCGTCACGCTGACCGTCTCGCTCGCCCCCAGCGGCGCCAGGGCGATCGGCAGCGCGATCGCCACATCCTCGAGCCCCGCCAGCGGCAGGCTCGGCAGAGTCAGCCCGGGCGCATCCGCCAGGTTCAGCACCGTCAGCCCCAGCGTCGCGCTGCTGGTCGCCGTGGTGCCACTGCCGCTGTCGGTCACCGTCGCGGTCACCGTCAGCGTGGTATTGCCGGGGTCTGGCGCGGTCAGCGTCAGGCCGCTCAGCTGCGCCTGGGTCAGCGTGTAGCTGCCATCCGGGTTCAGCGTCCCCGCCGAGAGCGTCGCCCCCGCCGGCATGCCGCTAATTGTCACGCTGACCGTCTCGCTCGCCGCCAGCGGCGCCAGGGTGATCGGCAGCGCGATCGCCACATCCTCCAGCCCGGCCAACGGCAGGCTGGGCAGGGTCAGGCCGGGGGCATCCGCCAGGTTCAACACCGACAGCCCGAGCGTCGCGCTGCTGGTCGCCGTGGTGCCGCTGCCGCTGTCGGTCACCGTTGCGGTCACCGTCAGCGTGGTATTGCCGGGGTCCGGCGCGGTCAGCGTCAGGCCGCTCAGCTGCGCCTGGGTCAGGGTGTAGCTGCCATCCGGGTTCAGCGTCCCGGCCGAGAGCGTGGCGCCCGCCGGCAGGCCGCTGATTGTCACCGACAGCGATTCACCGGTTTGAGGGGCACTCACGTTGATCGGCAGCGAAACCGAGATGCCTTCAAGGCCAGCAATCGGCAGCGAGGGCAAGGTGATGCCCGGGGCTACCGGACCACTGCCGTCGACCGATCCACTGCCCCCCGCTCCGGGACCCGGTGTGCCGCCACCCGTTGTGCCCGTGCCCCCAGCTCCTGAACCCGCGGTCCCGGCGCCACCCGTGCCGGTGCCACCCCCTGCTGCCGTGCCACCGTCTGTCGCGCCCGTGCTGCCGGTTCCCGGACCTGCCGTCCCAGTGCCGCCCGTACCGGTGCCACTGCCCGACCCGGCACCGCCATCCGTCGTACCGGTGCCGCCGGTTCCCGGAGCTGCGGCCCCAGTGCCACCCGTGCCGGTGCCGCCGCCCGACCCGGTACCACCATCCGTCGTGCCCGTGCCGCCGGTCCCCGGCCCTGCCGTCACGGTGCCGCCCGTGCCGGTTCCGCCCCCTGTCCCCGTGTTGCCACCGGTTGTGCCTGTGCTGCCGGTTCCTGGACCAGTCGTGCCGGTGCCGCCATCCGTCATCCCCGTGCCGCCGGTTCCTAAAGCCGCCAGGCCGGTACTGCCCAGCCCGGTACTGCCACCCGCGACCGGGGCGTCGCCGGACCCCGTGGCGATGCCGCCCGTTCCGCCTGCGGCGCCGGACTCCGCCGTCGTCGCGGCCGCCGTGGTCGCCGCACCGCGCGCGCTGGTCGTCCCGCCGGGGAAGCTGTTGCCAGAGGCCAGGCCGCTGGTGGCGGCGGTGCCAGGAAGCCCAGCAGTGGGCGCATTGCCCTGGCCGGCACCGGCGCCAGCCAGGCCGTTGCCGGCGGCGGCGCCCGCCCCGCGCGCTGCATTGGTCACGGCCGGGGGCGTCGTCGCCGCCGCGCCACTGCCGGACGCCGCCGTCTGCGCCGCGGCCGATGCGAGGGCCGCGGTCCCCTGGCCGGCGCTCCCATTGGCGGCATACGTGGCCCCGCCGGTCTCGCCGTCCGGCGCGTTGAGCGGCTGGCTCTGTCCGCCCATCGGCGCGCCGGTCGCGCGCTGCGCCGCATCGGTCACCCCGCTATAGGTCGCGCGGCTGCCGGTGTGCAGGCTGTGCAGCTCCTCCTCGCTCAGCTGCCGGCGCAGGCTCGCGGGGTCGAGGCCACCATTGCCCGCCCCCCGACGTGACGTGTTCGAGGCAGGGTTTGCGGGCTGGTCAGACATGACGGCGCTCCAATCCGACGGCGGGAAGTCCCTGACTTCTTGTCGGGGGATTGTGACCGGCAGCCGGCCCGGCTGGTGTGGCACCAGCCCCGGCGCGGTCGGCTCGCCCTAGACTGCCTGCGCAGCCTCCAAAAATTCCTTAACCGGCCGCGCGGAATCGGCATCGCCCTTAAGCCCCGCATTAAGGCGGGACCGGCATTCTGTGATCCGGGTGGGCCAGGACGGTCCACCGGACACCAGGGATGCGCGTGGTGCCAGAATTCCGGAAAAATCCCAGGATCACCGACCTGCAGGGTCAGTTCGGGCTCGGCATCGCCTCGATGTGCCTGAACATCCTCAGCCTCAGCGTCCCCATCGTGGTGCTGCACGTCTATGACCGCGTGCTGCCCAACGGCACCGGCCAGACGCTGGCCAGCATGCTGCTGGGCCTGGCCATCCTGGTGGTGGCGGAGATCGCGCTGCGCATCGCCCGTGCCAGCATCGCCCTGCGCGTCGACAGCCTGCGCGAGCACCTGGTGCGCTGCCGGCTGATGCGCGACGTGATGCGCGGCACGCCGCAGGCCCTGTCCGGTTTCAGCACGGCCGAGATCAGCACCGGCATCGCCGCCGCCGCCGTGCTGCGGGAATCCCGCACCCAGCGGCTGCAGGTGCTGTTCGACCTGCCCTTCGGCCTGCTCTTCCTGGTGCTGATCGGCATCATCGGCGGCGGGCTGGTGCTGGTGCCGCTGGGGGTCGCCGGCCTGTTCCTGCTGATGGGCTGGCAGGTCTCGCGCCAGCTCGCCTATGCCGACCTGCAGCGCCTGCGCGCCGAGCAGCAGCGCGACAGCTTCCTGCGCGGCGTCTTCCCGGCCCTGGCGCTGGCGCGCGGGCTCTGCGCCGACCTGCTGCTGCCGGGCAAGCTGCAGCGGCTGCAGGAGGGGCATGCCACCCTGCTGCGCGACACCATCACCCTCGGCACCATCCTGCGCGAGGTGTTCGCCGTCGCCGGCCAGGTGCAGGTGGCGCTGGTCGTCGGCATCGGCGCGCTGCTGGTGCTGGAAGGCCGGCTCTCCACCGGCGGGCTGGCCGCCTGCACCCTGCTGGCCGGCCGCGTGATGCAGCCGCTGCAATCCGGCCTCGGCCTGCTGCAGGGCTGGCACGAGGCGCGGCGCGCGCGCGAGGCGATGGGACGGCTGCAGGCATTGGCAGTCGAGAACATCGAGCTGGAGGCCAGCGAGGCGCTGTGGACGGCGCCGCCGGCGATCCGCATGCAGGGCATCCGCTTCGCCGCGGATGATGGCGGGCCGCCGCTGGCGCTCGAGGTGCCGGCCGGCAAGCTGGTCACCATCGAGGCGCCGCCCGGCAGCCCCTGCCGCAGCCTGCTGGCGGCGCTGCTCGGCTATGTCGAGGTGGCCGAGGGCGAGATCATGCTGGGCGAGACCCGGCTGTCGCCGGCGACGGCGCCGCTGGTGCGCCGCCAGGCGGCGCTGATCGGCCGCAGCACGACGCTGTTCAGCGGCTCGCTGATGGACAACCTGACCGGCTTCGGCCATCCCGAGCGCGAGGCGGAGGTGCAGTATCTCTCCTTCCTCTTCGGCCTCGACACCGCGGTGAAGCGGCTGCCGGACGGCTATGACACGCCGATCGAGCAGGGCGGGCGCAGCCTGCCGGTCGGCATCCGCCAGGGCGCGGCGCTGGTCTCGGCGCTTTCCGCCAAGCCGCGGCTGCTGCTGCTGGACGAGGCGGAGATCGGCCTCGATCCGGCGGCGCAGCTCCGCCTCGGCGACTTCCTGAAGCGGCTGAAGGGGCGCGCCACGCTGATCGTGCTGACCGGCAATGCGGCGCTGCGCAAGCATGCCGACCTGAAACTGCGCTTCCAGGACAGCCGGCTGGTGGCCGAGGCATGACCACCCTCGCCTATTTCATCCCCGGCGCGCCGGTCGCCGCCTCGCTGGAGGCAGAGGCCGAGGCGGTGCCGGTCGGCCTCGCCGGGCTGCTGCAGGCCAGCGGCTGGCGCGGTCTGCCGGTCGAGGTCGCGGAAGCCCTCGGCCGCGAGCCGCTGAGCTTCGACCGCGCCTGCTCGGTGGCCCGCCTGCTCGGCCTCGGTGCGCGGATCCGCCGGCTGCGGGTCGAGGCGGCGCTGCGCAGCGGCTTCCCCTGCCTGATCGAGGCGCCGGGGGCGCGCAGCCCGGGCCAGGCGCTGCTGGTGATCCTGCCGCAGGGCGAGGAGCTGGTCTGCGTCGAGGCGATGTCGGGCGCCGAGGCCCCGGTGCCGGCGCTGCGCCGCCGCGTCCGCTGCGTCACCTTCATGCTCCCCGAGGGCCTCCAACCGCGCTGGTCGGTGGTGCTGCGCGGGCTGACCGGGCGCGGCCTGACCCTGGTGATCGCCATGGCGGCGGTGATCAACCTGCTCGGGCTGGCGCTGCCGCTCTTCACCCTGGCCGTCTACGACCAGGCGCTGGCGGCGGACGACGTCCAGCTGCTGGCGCTGCTCGGCCTCGGCCTCGGCATTGCGCTGCTCGGCGATCTCGGGCTGCGGGTGCTGCGCGCCGTCATGCTGGGCCATCTGGCCGGGCGGGTCGATCTGGCCGCGGTCAGCGACCTGGTCGGCAAGATGCTGCGCCTGCCGCCCGAGCTCGCCGACCGCATGACGCCGATGATGGCGCGCGGGCGGCTGCGCGAATGGGACGCCATCCGCAGCTTCTTCTTCGGCCCGCTCAGCCTGGCCTGCATCGAGGTGCCCTTCATCCTCGGCTATCTGCTGGCCCTGGTCTTCCTGGCCGGCTGGCTGACCCTCGCCCCCCTGCTGGTGCTCGCGCTCGGCCTCGGCCTCAGCCTCTGGCTGCTGCGGCGGGCGCGGCGCGGCGCGATGGAGGCCTCGGCCGCGGTCGCCGCCTTCCAGGCGCTGCAGAACGAGATGATCGACATGCTGCGGCCGATCAAGGAGAAGGGCGCCGAGCCGCTGTGGCTGGCACGCTACCGCCAGGCTTCGGCCAGCTATGCGCGCGCCGGGCTGGTCGAGGCGCGGGTCTCCGCCACCGCCCAGGTCGCCGCGCAGAGCATCACCACCTTCTGCGCCGTCGCCACCCTGGGCATCGGGGCCACCATGGCGCTGGCCGGGCAGCTCAGCGTCGGCGGGCTGATCGCCGCCATGGCGCTGGTCTGGCGCATGCTCTCGCCGCTCGGCATGGTGCTGACGGCGCTGGCGCGCATCCGCACGGTGCGCGGCGCGGTGGGCTCGCTGGACGGGCTGATGGCAAGCCCCGAGGAATTCTCCGCCCAGGTCAAGGGCGCGGCCGACAATATCCGTCGCGGCAGCGGCGGGCGGATCGGCTTCGCCGGCGCGCTGTTCTCCTATCCGGGCGGCGCCGGGCCGGTGCTGCAGCAGATCAGCTTCGAGGTGAAGCCGGGCGAGCTGGTGGCGATCACCGGGCCGAACGGCGCCGGCAAGTCGACCATCCTGAAGCTGATCCTCGGCCTCTACCGGCCGCAATTCGGCGCCGTGCTGCTGGACCAGACCGATCTGCGGCAGATCACCCCGCGGGCGCTGCGCCGCAGCCTCGCCTATGCGCCGCAGGAACTGCCCGACCTGCCGGTCACGGTGGCCGAATTCCTGCGGCTCGGCGCCCCCGCCGCCACCGACCTGGCGCTGGAGGAGGCCTGCGAGCGCGCCGGCATCCGCGCCGAGGTCGAGGAACTGCCGCAGGGCTTCGCCACGCCGCTGCCGCGGCTGGCGGGTGCCGAGCATCTGCGCAGCGGCCTGCGCCTGGCGCGGGCCTGGCTGCTGGAGGCGAAGCTGGTGCTGCTGGACGAGCCCGATGTCAGCCGCCCCGAATGCCGCCGCGCGCTGCTGGCCGAGCTGGAGCGGATCCGCGGCAAGCAGACCGTGCTGCTGGTGACGCATGATTCGCAGCTGGCCTCGGCCTGCGACCGGGTCATCGCGCTGCGCCAGGGCAGCATCATCTTCGATGGCACGCCGCGCGACCTGGCGGCCCGGTTGGAAAGCGCCGCCCGATGAGCTCCACGCTTCGCCCCAACAGTCCGACCAGCGCGCTGGCGCGCAGCCTGACCGGCGAGGACCGGGTCACCGGCGCCAGCCTGTTCGAGACCGAGGGCATCAGCCGGCTGGCGATGATCGCGGTGCTGGGCATCGGCGGGCTGCTGGTGGCCGGGCTGAGCTGGTCCGCCATCATGCCGGTGGCCGAGATCTCGGTCAGCTCGGGCGAGATCCTGCCGATCGGCTCGGTCAAGCAGGTGCAGCACCTGGAGGGCGGCATCGTCGCCCGCGTCCTGGTCGAGGAGGGCGCGCTGGTCGAGGAAGGCCAGGCGCTGGTCGAGATGGATCCCGGCCAGGCCGAGCCGGAGCTGAACCAGCTGCGCACCCGGCTGGCCGGGCTGCAGCTGCAGGCGCAGCAGATCACCGCGGTGATGGGCGGGCAGGAGAGCATCGCCACCATCCCGGCCGAGGAGGAGTATCGCGCGCTGGTGCTCGCCCAGGCCGAGCTGCTGCAGGCGCGCAGCCGCGCGCATGCCGTGCAGCGCCAGGTGATCAGCCAGCAGATCCTGGGCCGCCGCGCCGAGCTCGAGGTCAATGCCGGCCAGGTGGACTCGATCCTCAACCAGATCGGCTTCCTGCGCGAGCAGGTGGTCGGCCGCCGCGAGCTGGTCTCGAAGGGGCTGGCGCCGCGCTTCCAGCTGCTGGAATCGCAGCGCGAGCTGGCCCGGCTGGAGGGCAACCATGTCTCGCTGGTGCGCGAGGCGACGCGCACGCGCGAGGCGCTGGGCGAGTCCGAGGCGCGGCTCTCCGAGCTGGAGACCCGCTTCCGCGCCGATCTGGCCACCGAACTCAGCAAGGTCACCGCCGAGATGCAGGAGCTGCGCCAGGCGATCCAGCGGGCCGAGGGGCGGGTGCAGCGGCTGCGGGTCGTGGCGCCGGCGCGCGGCACGGTGCAGAACATCCAGGTGAAGACGGCGGGCGGCGTCATCTCGCCCGGCGCGCTGCTGCTGGAGCTGGTGCCGGCCGATGCCAGGCTGCGCGTCGAGGCGCGCATCACCGCCCGCGACATCGGCCATATCCGGGTCGGCCAGGAGGCGCGGGTCAAGGTGCTGACCTTCGACTATACCCGCTTCGGCGTGATCCCGGCCGTGGTCACCAATGTCTCCGCCTCCTCCTACCACGACCGCGACGGCACGCCCTACTACAAGGCGGAGCTGGCGCTCTCGCGCGAGCATGTCGGGCTGCAGGCCGATACCCGCATCCTCTCCGGGATGAGCGTGCTGGCCGATATCCGCACCGGCGAGAACAGCCTGCTGCGCTACCTGCTGGCGCCGCTGCAGCGCTCGCTGGGCGAGGCCTTCCGCGAGCGCTGAGCCGATGCAACCGCCCAGGCCCGCGCTTCAGCCAATCTTCACACGCGCGCGTGTTCAATCCGCCGGATGCGGCGCCACGCCGCGACCGTTCCGGGAAGGACCCCCTGGTGCCGCCTCTCCGCCTCCTCCCGCGCCCAGGCCGCCTGCCCCGCCGGGCCTGGCTCGCGGCGCTGCTGCTGCTCGCGCCGGGGCGGCTGGCGGCGGCGCCGGAGGCCGAGCGGGAGGCGCGCCAGCGGGCGGAGACCGAGGCCCTGCTGCGCCGGGCCGCGGCCTATATGGACCAGGTCGGCACCGAGCGGGCGCTGGCGGCCTTCAACGATCCGCAGGGCGCCTTCGTCGAAGGCGAGCGCTATGTGTTCTGCAACGGCATCGACGGCACGGTGCTGGCGCATGGCTTCAACCCGGCGCTGCTCGGCCGCAACCTGGCGAGCCTGCGCGACGCCCGCGGCCAGCCCTTCGCGGCGGCGCTGATCCGCCTGGCGGTGACCCAGGGCGAGGGCTGGATGCGCTACGAATGGCTCAACCCGGCGACCCGGCGGAACGAGGTGAAGGACACCTTCGTCATGCGCCTGCGCGAGGACATCGTCTGTGGCACGGGCCATTACGGCGGATGACGCGCCCCTGCGCCACGGCCGGGCGCCACGGCCGTGCGCCGGAGCCGGGCGGCCGCGCCGCCCGCGACCCCGCCACGGCCGAGACCGCTGCGCCCTGGAATGGACCGGAGCAACCACCTTGCCTTTCCGCGCCCTCTTCCGCTGGATCAATTCCAGCATCGCTCATCGCTTCAGCATCGCCGCGGCGGCCATGGCGCTGCTGGCCTGCGGGCTGACCGGGCTGATCAGCCACCACTACCTGTCGCGCGAGGTGGAGGAGGGCATCCGCCAGCGGCAGGAGGCGCGCACCGCGCTGATCGCGCAGCGGGTGCAGCAGAGCGTCAACATGCTCGCCGAGGCGCTGGACGAGGTCACCAAGAACCCGCTGATCGAGACGCTGATCCAGGGCGAGATCCTGAACAGCCGGCTGCTGCGCGACGTGCTCGGCAGCATCGCCTCCTCGAAGCAGATGGCGCTGCCGATCGGCCTGTACCAGATCGACGGCACGATCATGGCCGGCACGCAGGACAGCCTGCCGGCCTCGCTGGCGCAGCAGGGCTGGTTCCCGAGCCTGGCCAGGGGCGGCTCGGCGGTGACGGTCGAGCATGGCTCGGACCGGATCTGGGTGGCGCTGCCGGTGGTCGGGCTGATGAGCGCGCAGGTGGACGGCGCCGTGGTCGGCGTGATCGAGACCGAGCGGCTGCTGAGGGCGGCGCGCAGCGCCACCGACACGCTGACCCTGCGGCTCGAGGGCGGCGGCGTGCTGCTGGCGCTGTCGCCCGGCAGCCAGGACATCGCCGAGCCGCTGCGGGTGCGCCAGGCGCTGGAGGTGGAGACGGCGCTGAAGGGGCTGAACCTGGTGGTGGAGAGCGAGCAGGACGTCACCCAGGCGATGGCCCCGCTGCGCGAGCACAATGCGCGCACCCTGGCCGCGGCCGTCACCATGATGGTCGCCGTGATCCTGGCCTCGATCCCGCTCGGGCGCAGCCTGACGCGGCCGCTCAGGGCGCTGAGCCAGGCGGCGCAGCAGGTGGCGCAGACCGGCTCGGTCGAGGTGACGCTGCCGCCGCCGGGACCGGACGAGGTGGGCAGCCTGAGCCGCGACTTCGGCGTCATGCTGCACAAGCTCGGCGAGCTGACCGGCGGGCTGGAGAGCAAGGTGGCCGAGCGCACCCGCTCGCTGGAGGAAGTGCAGTCGCTGCTGCAGCTCTATGGCGAGCGGCGGCGGGTGATGATCGAGAACGCCCCCTACGGCATCATGAGCCTGGACGAGGAGGGCAATATCGAGGCCTGCAACCCGGCGGCGCTGAAGATCCTCGGCCGCGGCGAGGAGGAGCTGCTGGGGTTGCAGCTCTCCACCATCGCCGCCGATCCGCAGCGCATCACCGACCTGCTGCAGCAGAGCTCCCGGGGCGAGGGGGAGGCGAGCGGGCATGAGCTGGAGGCGCGGCACGCCGCCGGCCATCTGATCCCGATCGAGATCGCGCTGAGCAAGGTGCGCGACGGCGAGCGGTGGATCTGGATCTGCACGCTCGGCGACATCACCCAGCGCAAGCAGGCGGAGCGGGTGAAGGACGAGTTCATCTCGACCGTCAGCCACGAGCTGCGCACGCCGCTCACCTCGATCCGCGGCGCGCTCGGGCTGGTCGATGCCGGCAAGATGGGGCCGATCCCGGTGGCGGCGGGGCGGCTGGTGAAGATCGCGCTCAGCAACAGCGAGCGGCTGGTGCTGCTGGTCAACGACATCCTCGACCTGCAGAAGATCGAGAGCGGCAGCATGCAGTTCGACGCGCGCGAGGTCAGCCTGACCGAGATCGTGCAGCAGTCGATCGAGGCCAACGAGGGCTATGCGCGCAGCTTCGACGTCAGCCTGACCATGGCCGGCGACACGACGCCGATGCAGGTCTTCGGCGATCCGAACCGGCTGATGCAGATCATGTGCAACCTGATTTCCAACGCGGTGAAATTCTCCCCGAAGCAGGGCGAGGTGGAGATCAGCATCGAGAATCGCGGCCGGCTGGCGATGGTCAGCGTCTCCGACCAGGGGCCCGGCATCCCGGCCAATTTCCGCGACAAGATCTTCTCCCGCTTCGCCCAGGCCGATGGCTCGGACCGGCGCGCCAAGGGCGGCACCGGGCTGGGCCTGGCGATCACCAAGGCGCTGGTTGAGCACCATGCCGGACGGATCAGCTTCCGCAGCCGCGAGGGCGGCGGCACGGTCTTCCAGTTCGTCATCCCGCTGCTCGAGTGCGCGCGGCGCGGTGGCGGGCCGGCGCGGCGCAGCGGCGGCCCGCCGCGGATCCTGCATGTCGATGACGATGCCGATCTGCTGAACGTGATCGCCACCCTGCTGTCCTTCCGCGCCGAGGTGGTCTCGGTGCGCAGTGCCGCGGAGGCCGAGCGGGCGCTGGCCGAGAGCAGCTTCGACCTGCTGATCATCGATGTCGGGCTGCAGGATGGCAACGGGCTGCGCCTGCTGCACGCCCCGGTGGTGGGCGAGGCGCCGGCGGCGATGGTCTTCACCTGCGCCGACCGCCCGGCCCATCTGGGGGAACTGCTGGACTGGATCGTCAAGGACCGCACCGGCACCGAGCGGCTGGTCGCCGCGGTCAACACGCAGATCGATCGCATCATGGGGAGCGAGACCAATGCCGCGTGAGGCCCTGCAGCGCATTGCCTATGTCGAGGATGAGCCGGATATCCAGGAGGTGGCGATCATCGCCCTGGAGAGCATCGGCGGCTACGAGGTGCATGCCTTCGACCATGCGCCGCCCTTCCTGGAACAGGTCGAGGCGATGCGGCCGCAGCTGATCCTGCTGGACGTCATGCTGCCCGGCATGACCGGGCCGGAGATCCTGACCGAGCTGCGCGCCCGCCCCGAGACCCGCGACATCCCGGTGATCTTCATGACCGCCAAGGTGCAGTCCACCGACCACCAGCGCTACCTGGACCTGGGCGCCATCCGGGTGATCGGCAAGCCCTTCGACCCGATGTCGCTGTCCTCCGAGGTGGAGGAGGCCTGGAACGCCCTGCCGGACTGAGCCGGCCGCCGCACGGCGGCAGGGTCCAGGGAAGGCCATTCCGCTGGACCCCGCCCCTCCCCTGCGCCCGCCCCCTGCGCCCGCCCCCTGCGCCCGTCGGCTAGTCGGGCTTGATGTTGTTCTCCCGCGCCGTCCTGCCCCAGGTCTCGACCTGCGACTGCACGAAGCGTCCCAGCGCCGGCCCGTCGGAAAGGACGAGCTCCGCCTGGTTGACCTCGGCGAATTGCTGGGCGATGCGGGCTTCGCGGTAGGAGGCGACCAGGGCGTCGTGGAAGCGCGCCACGGCCGGCGCCGGCGTCTTGGCCGGGGCGAAGACCCCCCACCAGGCCTCGGCCGTCAGCCCGTCGAAGCCGCTTTCGACCGCGGTCGGCACGCTCGGCAGGCCGGCCAGGCGGGTGGCGCCCAGCTGCAGCAGCGGCCGCAGCGTATTGGCCGAGATCTGCGGCGCCAGCAGGGCGCTGCTGCCGATCATCATGTCGATATGGCCGGCCACCGCGTCGTTCACCGCCAGCCCGCCGCCACGATAGGGCAGATGCGTCACCTCGGCGCCGCCGCGCTTGGCCAGCATCAGCATGGCGAGATGCCCGATGGTGCCATTGCCGGTGGAGCCGAAGGTGACCGAGCCCTTCTGCCGGGCGGTGGCGAAGACCTCGGCCAGCGTCTTGTAGGGCTTGGCCGGCTGACAGGCGATGACATAGGGCGCGCGGCCGATCTGGGTGACGGGGATGAAGTCCGCCGTCAGGTCGAAGGGCAGGTTCGGCACCAGCACCGGCATGAGGGCGTGCGAGTCGAAGGTCAGCAGCCAGGTCTGGCCGTCCGGCCGGGCCTTGGCGACCATGTCGCTGCCGATGCTGCCGGCGGCGCCGCTGCGGTTCTCGACGATGATCGGCACGCCCAGCCGCTGCTGCAGCCCGGGCGCGGCCAGCCGCGCCACCGCGTCGGTTGAGCCGCCGGGGGCGAAGGGAACGACGATCCGGATCGGGCCGCTCGGCCAGGTGTCGGCGCGGGCAGCCAGCGCCGGCAGGGCCAGCGCCGCGCCCAGCATCCCGCGCCGGGTGAAGGAAACACTCATCTTGGAAACAACCTCCCTGGGATGCGGCGCCTTGTGCCGGCGCTTCGCGTCACCGCCATCCTGCTACACTCCGGGGCTGAGGCCCAGCGCCGCGCGGGTGCGGCCGCGCATCAGCACGGCGTCGCGCAGCGGCAGCACGCGCTCCGCCTCGGCCGGATCGACCGGGATCCGGGCGACGCAGGGCCCCTCGCCGCCGTCGCGCAGCCGCGCCGCCAGAGCGTCCAGCGCCGCCGCATCGGCCACCTCGCGCGCATCGGCGATGCCGCAGCCGCGCGCCACCGCCAGCAGGTCGGTGCGGGCCGCGCCATGCGCCGCGCCGGTATGGCTGGGCTGGCCGCCGGTCTCGCCATAGAGGCCGTTGTCCAGCACGGCGATCACCAGGTTGCGCGGCGCCTGCAGGGCGATGGTGGAGAAGCTGCCCAGGCCCATCAGCATCTCGCCATCGCCGGTCAGCACCAGCACGGGCACGTCCGGCCGGGCCAGCGCCAGGCCCAGCCCCATGACGGCCGCACCCCCCATGGCGCCCCAGAGGTAGAAATTGCGGTCGGTGTCGCCAGCCGCCGCCAGGTCATAGGTGGCCGAGCCCAGCCCGCTGATCACCACCGCCTCGCCGCGGTCCCGCAGCAACCGCGCCACCGCCGCACGACGCTCGAACTGGAAAGAACTCATTTGGAGAAGACCTTGGCGCCGATCAGGCGCTGAGAGAGCAGGACAGCGGTCGCGGTGCCGCCGGCGAAGGCCATGTTGGCGCCGGCCTGGACCACCTCGGGCACTTCCTCGGCCGAGGCCGCGCGCAGCACCTGGAGGTCCATCAGCGCCAGCGCCGCCTGGGTGGTGGAGCCCATCGGCACCTGCCAGGGGTTGAACTCGCCGAACTCGCCGCGCATGGTCACCAGGATCAGCACCGGCGTGCGGGTCAGCTTCACCAGCGACAGCATGTTGATGCAGTTGCCGACACCGCTGGACTGCATCAGCAGCACGCCGCGCTCGCCGCCCAGCGAGGCGCCGGTCAGCAGGGCCAGGCCTTCCTCCTCGGTGGTCAGGGCGATGGCCTTCATGGACGGCTCGGCCTGCACGGCGCGGATCAGCCGGGCATGGCCGCCATCGGGCACATAGGCGACCTGGCGCACATCGGCCCGCTTCAGGATGTCGAAAATGGCGTCGGGCCATGCCTCCGCCGCGCGCGCCTCCGCGCGCTCCAGAACCGCCGTCATGCTTCCCCCTCAGGCTCGAACCGTCTTGCCAGCAGTCTCCCGCAGCGGCAGCCTTCAGGAAATTCGAAAAGCGCGATAGGCGATATCGCCGATCGCGAAGGGAGAGCGCCCATGGACCTGCGGCAATTGCGCAGCTTCCTGCAGATCGCCGAGAGCGGCTCGCTCAGCAAGGCTTCCGACCGGCTGCGGCTGGCGCAGCCGGCGCTGTCGCGGCAGATCCGCCTGCTGGAGGCCGAGGTGGGGCTGGCCCTCTTCACCCGCCACGGCCGCGGCATGCAGCTGACCGAGGCCGGGCGCGCCCTGCTGGAGCGGGTCACCGGCCCGCTGCGGCAGATCGAGCGCTCGGTGGAGGAGGTCCGGGCGCTCGCCTCCGAGGTGCGCGGCCAGGTGGCGCTGGGGCTGATGCCGACCACCAGCCATGTCCTGTCCGGCCGGCTGGCGCGGCGGGTGGCGGCGGAGCTGCCGGGCGTCTCTCTCCGCATCGTCGAGGGCTATGCCGGCCACCTGGTCGAATGGCTGCAGCGCGGGCAGCTCGATGTCAGCCTGCTCTATGGCCCGGGCGACGGGCTGCACCTCCGCTGCGAGACGCTGCTGCTGGACGAGCTGGCGCTGATCGGCCCGGCCGGGGCGCTGGATGGCGCGCCAGTCAGTGTCGACAGCCTGGCCGCCCTGCCGATGGTGCTGCCCAGCCGGCCGCACGGGCTGCGCCTGCTGATCGAGACCGCGGCCTCCCGCGCCGGCGCGCCGCTGGCGGTCCGCTTCGAGGCCGACAGCTTCCGGGTCATCAAGGACCTGGTGGCGGCGGGGCTGGGGCACAGCGTGCTGCCGCCCTCCTCCATCGCGGCGGAGGAGGCGGCGCGGCAGTTCAGCATGGCCCCCCTTACCCCCCCGATCCGCCGGCAGATCCTGCTGGTGCGCCCGCCCGACCGTGCCGACACCCGCGCCACCGGCGCCGTGGTCGCGCTGCTGAAGGCCGAGGTGGCGGCGATGCTGGCGGCCGGCGACTGGGCCGGGGCGTCGCCCGCCTAGCCCTGGCATGCCCGTTGCATGGCCGGCTTGTATGCAAGCCCGCCATGCAACCCCGCTGTCGATCGACGAGCGCATCCTGCAGGCGGTGCTGGCCGGCCGCATCCGCCCCGGCACGCGGCTGGGCGAGCAGCAGCTGGCCGATCTCTTCGCCGTCTCCCGCACCCTGGTGCGCGAGGCGATGATGCGGCTGGCGGCGCGGCGCATCGTCTGCCTGGCGACGCGGCGCGGCTGGTTCGTCGCCGAGCCCTCGCTGGCGGAAGCCCGCGCCACGCTCGCCGCCCGCAGCGCCCTGGAATGCGGCATGCTGGACCAGGCGGTGCCGCCGGATGCGGCAGGCATCGCCCGCCTGCGCGCCCAGATCGCCGAGGAAGAACAGGTCATCCAGGCCGGCGATGCCGGAAGCCGTAGCCTGGCGCTGGGCAATTTCCATGTCTGCCTGGCCGAGGTGCTGGGCAATCCGGTGATCGCCGAGCTGCTGCGCGACCTGACGGCGCGCACCATGCTGATCGCCGCCCTGCACCAGTCGCCGCGCGATGCCGGCCTGTCCTCGGCCGAGCACCGGCAGATCCTCGACGCCCTGGCGCGCGGCGCCATGCGCCGGGCGGCCACCCTGATGCGCGGCCATCTGGCGCATGTGCAGACCATGCTGCGCCCGCCTGGGGCTTTGCCGAGCGACCCGCTGGCGCCGCTGCGCCAGGCGCTGGTGCCCGAATTTTCTGCGCTGCCTGCTCAGGCTTTGCGCATTCCCGATCCCGTTCCTGGATGAGAGGCTTCCATGCACCGCCGCAGCCTGCTTGCCACCGCCCTCGCCGCGCCCTTCGTCAAACCCACTCTGGCGGATGCCCAGACCGCCGCGCCCAGCCGGCGCGAGACCCTGCTGCTGGTGCAGGAATACGGGCCGAACAGCCTGGACATGCAGGGCATCGGCTCGGCCCAGCCGGTCAATGGCGTCTCGCTGAACTGCTATGACCGGCTGCTGCGCTTCAAGCCGGTGCCGCTGCCCGACGGCCAGGGCGGCACCTTCGCCATCAACGAGCTGGAGGGCGAGCTGGCCGAAAGCTGGCAGGTCGCCAGCGATGGCATGTCGGCGACCTTCAGGCTGCGCGAAACGAAGTTCCATTCCGGCCGGGCGGTGACGGCGAAGGACGTCAAGTGGTCGCTCGACCGCGCCGTCAGCATCGGCGGCTTCGCGACGACCCAGATGGCGGCGGGCTCGCTGGAAAAGGCGGAACAATTCGTCGCGGTGGATGACCGCACCTTCCGCATCGACTTCGCCCGCCGCGACAAGATGACCCTGCCCAACCTGGCGGTCACCATCCCCTTCGTCTTCGACAGCGAGCTCGCCCAGAAGAATGCCGGCGGTGATCCCTGGGCCAAGGACTGGCTGAAGAACAACGTCGCCGGCTCCGGCGCCTTCAAGGTGGAAAGCTGGAAGCCCGGCGTCGAGACCATCTATGTCCGCAACGACGACTGGACCTCGGGCAAGCTGCCGTCGCTGCGCCGGATCATCGCCCGCGACATCCCCTCGCCCAGCACCCGCCGCGCGCTGATCGAGCGCGGCGACGCCGATATCAGCTACGGCCTGCCGCCCAAGGACTTCAAGGACCTGGCCGATGGCGGCAAGGTCAAGGTGGTGGGCGTGCCGGTGCCCAACGCGCTGTGGTCCCTGGCCCTGAACGCGGCGACCGGCCCCTTCACCGATGCCCGGTTGCGCCAGGCCGTCGCCTGGGCCCTGCCTTATGAGAAGATCATGCAGGCCTCGCTCTTCGGCCGCGGCATCGCCATGTGGGGCGGCGACGGCAAGGCCACCACCGCCTGGCCGCAGCCCTACCCCTACGACACCAACATCGACAAGGCGAAGGCACTGGTCGCCCAGCTGGCGCCCGGCGGCATCACCACCAGCCTGATCTTCGACGCCGGTGCCGCCACCATCGCCGAGCCGATGGCCGTCCTCATCAAGGAAGCCCTCGCCCCCCTCGGCATCATCATCGAGCTGCAGAAGATCCCCGGCGCCAACTTCCGCGGCGAGCTCAACAAGAAGACCGCGCCGATGGCGATCAACCGCTTCGGTGGCTGGCTAGACTATCCGGACTACTACTTCTTCTGGAACTACCATTCCAACAACTCGATCTTCAACATCTCCAGCTACCAGAACAGGGAGATGGACCGCCTGGTCGATGGCGCCCGCTTTGCGGCCGATGCGGCCAGCTACGAGCGCGACGTCAAGGGCTTCATCGAGATGGCCTTCTCCGAGCTGCCCGCCCTGCCGATCTGCCAGCCGCTGCACGACGTCGCCATGCAGAAGAACATCGGCGGCTACCAGTTCTGGCCCTGCCGGGAGCCGGACTTCCGGTATCTGACGAAGGGATAAGCAAGAAAGGTCGGGGGGAGGTATCCCCCCGAATCCCCCCTCTATTTCTGCAAGAAAGCCCCAAGCACCATGCGGACCATCGCACTGAGGTTGGCGGGAGCGATCCCCGCGCTCATCGGCGTCATCCTGGCGACCTTCGTGCTGACGCGGGTGCTGCCGGGGGATACCGCCAGCTATTTCGCCGGCCCCACCGCCAGCGCCGAAAGCATCGCACAGATCCGCGCCGAGCTCGGCCTCGACCGGCCGCTGCCGGAGCAGTTCCTGCGCTACGTCACCGCGCTCTTCCGGGGCGATCTCGGCATGTCGCTGACCACCGGCCAGCCGGTGCTCAGCGACCTCGCCGCCCGCCTGCCGGCCAGCGCCGAGCTGACCCTCTCGGCGCTGCTGCTGGCCATGCTCATCGCCATCCCGCTCGGCATCCTGGCGGCGGTGAAGCAGGGCAGCCTCGCCGACCATGCCTGCCGCATCCTGGTCACCGGCGGCGTCAGCCTGCCGGTCTTCTTCACCGGCCTGCTGCTGGTCTATGTCTTCTACTTCCTGCTCGGCTGGTCGCCGGCGCCGCTCGGCCGCCTCGACGCCTTCGCCAGCGCGCCGCCCACCGTCACCGGCTTCTTCCTGGTCGACAGCCTGCTGGTCGGCGACACCGAGACCTTCCGCGCCGCCCTCGCCCAGATGGTGCTGCCGGTCTGCACCCTCTGCCTCTTCGCCCTGGCCCCGATCGCCCGCATCAGCCGCGCCAGCATGCTGGCCGTGCTCGGCGCCGATTTCGTCCGCACGGCACGCGCCAGCGGCCTGAGCCCACGCGCGGTGATCCTGACCTATGGCTTCCGCAACGCCATGCTGCCGGTGCTGACCACGCTGGGCATGGTCTTCTCCTTCCTGCTCGGCGCCAATGTGCTGGTGGAGAAGGTCTTCGCCTGGCCCGGCGTCGGGTCCTATGCGGTGGAGGCGCTGATCGCCTCGGACTTCGCCCCCGTCCAGGGCTTCGTCCTGGCCATGGCCATCCTCTATGTCCTGCTGAACCTGGCGATCGACCTGCTCTACGGCCTGGTCGACCCGCGCGCGAGGATGGCGGCATGAGCGCGACCCAGGCTTCCCCCTCTGCCTTCACGGCCTCGCTGCGCCATGCGCGCCACGTGGTCACCGGCAATGCCGTCACCGGCCTCGCCTTCGGGCTGTTCTTCCTGCTGCTGCTCTGCGCGGCCTTCGGGCCGGCGCTGGTGCCCTACGATCCGTTGGCCAGCAACACCGCGATCGCGCTGCAGCCGCCGAGCTGGGCGCATCCCTTCGGCACCGACCAGCTCGGCCGCGACATCCTCAGCCGCGTGGTCGTGGCGGCACGGCTCGACATGACGGTGGCCATCGCCTCGGTGGCGCTGGTCTTCGCCCTCGGCGGGCTGGCCGGCGTCGCCGCCGGCTTCTTCGGCGGCTGGACCGACCGCCTGGTCGGCCGCATCGCCGACACCATCATGGCCTTTCCGCTCTTCGTGCTGGCCATGGGCATCGTCGCCGCGCTGGGCAACACGGTGACCAACATCGTCATCGCCACCGCCATCGTCAATTTCCCGCTCTATGCCCGGCTGGCCCGCGCCGAGGCCGCCATCCGCCGCGAGGCCGGCTTCGTCCTCGCCGCCCGGCTGACCGGCAATTCCGAGCTGCGCATCCTGCTGACCCAGATCCTGCCGAATATCCTGCCGATCATGGCGGTGCAGGTCTCGCTGACCATGGGCTATGCCATCCTCAACGCCGCCGGTCTTTCCTTCATCGGCCTCGGCGTCCGGCCGCCGACGCCGGAATGGGGGATCATGGTGGCCGAGGGCGCCAGCTTCATCGTCTCCGGCGAATGGTGGGTGGCGCTGTTCCCCGGCCTGGCGCTGATGCTGGCGGTGTTCTGCTTCAACCTGCTGGGCGACGGTCTGCGCGACATCGTCGACCCGCAGCGGCGCAGCTGAGGGAGGACGCCCCATGTCCGCCACCACCCTGGAAAACCCGCCGCTGCTCGAGATCCGCGACCTGACCGTCGAATTCGCCACCCGCGCCGGGCCGGTGCAGGCGGTGCGCCAGATCTCCATCAGTGTCCGCAAGGGCGAGACGGTCGGCATCGTCGGCGAGAGCGGCTCCGGCAAGTCGGTCACCTCCTATGCGGTGATGCGCATCCTCGACCGCGCGGGCAAGATCGCCGAGGGCAGCATCGGCTTCTCCGGCATCGACCTCCCCGGCCTGCCGGAACGCGAGATGCGCGACCTGCGGGGGCGGGAGATCTCGATGATCTTCCAGAACCCGCGCGCCGCGCTGAACCCGATCCGCGCCGTCGGCCGGCAGATCGAGGACGTGCTGATCCGCCACGCCCAGGCCACCCGCCAGACCGCCCGCGCCCGCGCCATCGAGATGCTGGAGCAGGTCCGCATCGCCCGGCCGGAGGAGCGCTACCACGCCTATCCCTTCGAGCTGTCGGGCGGCATGTGCCAGCGCATCGTCATCGCGCTGGCGCTGGCCTGCCGGCCGCAGCTGCTGATCGCCGACGAGCCGACCACCGGCCTCGACGTGACGACGCAGAAGACGGTGATGGAGCTGGTCACCGAACTGACCCGCGCCCGCGGCATGTCGACCCTGCTGATCACCCACGACCTCGGCCTGGCCGCCGCCTATTGCGACCGCGTGGTGGTGATGGAGCGCGGCCGCGTCGTCGAGGACGCGCCAGCCCGCGATATCTTCCGGGCGCCGCAGCACCCCTATACCCACCGCCTGCTGCGTGCCACGCCGCGCCCTGGCGCCCGCCTGCCCGATCTGCTGCCGGAAGGCGAGGCGCCGCCCGTCGAGGCGCCGGACGCCACCCCGGGGCCGGTGCTGCTCGACGTCATCAACCTGGTCAAGGAATTCCCCCGCGCCGGCAGCGGCGGCCTCGGCTCCTGGCTGCGGCGCGGCCCGGCTTTGCCGCCGGCGCGGGCGGTGGACGGCATCTCCTTCCAGATCCGCCGCGGCGAGAGCGTCGGCCTGGTCGGCGAGAGCGGCTGCGGCAAGTCGACCACCTCGATGATGCTGATGCGGCTGTTGGAGCGGACCAGCGGCGCGATCCGCTTCGACGGACAGGAACTGGGAGACATCGCGCCGCGCGACTTCACCCGCTCGGCCCTGCGGCGGCGCATCCAGATGGTGTTCCAGGACCCGACCGACAGCCTGAACCCGCGCTACACCGCCGAGCGCGCCATCGCCGACCCGATCCTGCGCATGGGCGAGCTGCGCGGCGCGGCGCTGGCGGCGCGCTGCCGCGAGCTGGCGCGGCTGGTCGGCCTGCCGGAGGCGCTGCTCGGCCGCTTCCCGCACCAGCTGTCGGGCGGGCAGAAGGCGCGTGTCGGCATCGCCCGCGCCATCGCGCTGAACCCCGAGCTGGTGATCCTCGACGAGCCGACCGCGGCGCTCGACGTCTCGGTGCAGGCGGTGGTGCTGAACCTGCTGCAGGAGCTCAAGCAGCGGCTGGGGATGAGCTACCTGTTCGTCAGCCACGACCTGCATGTGGTGCAGCTGCTCTGCGACCGCGTCATCGTCATGCGCCAGGGCCGCATCGTCGAGCAGGGCCCGACCGCGCAGGTGCTGCACCAGCCCGCGGCGGCCTATACGCGGGAGCTGCTGGCCGCCGCGCCGGCGCCGCCGTGATGCTGCTGTCCGATCTGAACGCCGCCTCGGCCGAGGATTTCTGCGCCGCGCTGGACGGCGTGGTCGAGCGGGCCCCCTGGGTGGTGGCGGCGGCGGCGGCGGCGCGCCCCTTCGCCGATCCGGCGGCGCTGCAGAAGGCGCTGATGGCCGCGATGGTGGCGGCGCCGGTGGCGCAGCAGCTTGCCTTCCTCAACGCGCATGAGCCGCTGGTCGCCGGCCCGCTGCCGGCCAGCCTGACCGCGGCCTCACGGCGGGAGCAGGGCGATACCCCGCTCGGCGCCCTGGTCGAGCCCGAGGTGCTGGCCCGGCTGAACGCCGACTACCTGATGCGCTTCGGCTTTCCCTTCATCCTCTGCCTGCGGCGGCACAGCAGTGCCAATGTGCTGCGCCGCCTGGCCGCGCGGCTGCAGGCCCCGGTCGAGGGCGAACGGGAAGAGGCGCTGGCGGAAATCGGCCATGTCATCCGCCTGCGCCTGCGCGACCGGCTCGGCGGGCCGCCGCCGGCGCAGCTGGGCATCGTGCTGGACCGGCCGGCGACGCTCCGCCTGGCGCTGGAGGAGACTACGCTGCTCGAGGCCGCGCTGCCCACCGGGCGGCAGGCGCTGGCGCCGCTGCGGATGGGGCGTTGGCGGCTGTGGATCGACGGCACCCCGGCCGAGATCTGGCCAGAGCAGGCCGAGGCGGATCTCTGGCTGGATCAGCCCGGCTTGCGGGCCGTGACCACCAGGTAGTCGGAGGCGGCATAGGGATCGATATCGGCGAAGCGCAGGCCCAGGCGGATCATCGGATGCATGCGCTGCCGTGCCTGGGGGTCGCGCGCCATGGCCTTGATGTGGCGGCGGAAGCCGGGAAACACCTGGTCGCGGATCGAGCGCAGGGCGACCTCCGCGAAGCCGGCCTGCCGCAGCAGATCCCGGTAGCGGCTGGCGCCATAGACATTGGCGGGCGGCACCTGGCCGGCCCAGCGGTCGAAGTCGCCGCGCAGCCCGCCGGTGTCGAGGCGGCCGTCGCGCTCCAGCGGCACCAGGTCGATGATGGCCAGGCGCCCGCCCGGCTTCAGCAGGCGCCACGCCTCGCGGAAGAAGTCCTCGCGGGTGTCGAAATGGAAGGCGGCCTCCAGCGAGATGACGGCGTCGAAGCTGGCATCGGGCTCGTCGATGCGGGTGGCGGGGCAGAGGCGGTATTCGACGCCGGGCGCCGCATTGCTCTGCTGCGCCGTCGCGATCTGCACCGGGGTCACGTTGACGGCGAGGATGCGGCCGGTGCGGCGGCTGCGGGCGATATGGGCATCCTGGTCGCCGAAGCCGCAGCCGGCGTCGAGCACCTGGTCCCCCGGCGCGATCGCCGCGGCGTCCGCCAGCAGGTCGACCAGGGCTTCCGCCGCCTGGCGATAGTCGGTGGTGCCTTCCCAGTATCCGCAGTTGAGGTAGGTGCAGTCCTCCGCCATGCGGTTGCTGGTGCCCATGAATTCGTAGAACAGGTCGGCGCGGTTGCGTCCCCGCGCGCGCAGCAGCTGCCAGAGCAGCCCCAACCCGCCCATCGGCCTTGTCGCGTCCATCGCCCGCCTGCTTTCTGACAAAGATAGATGAGGGGTCTGGGGAGAATACCTTCTCCCCAGCCTTGCCTATTTCTTTTCCTGCATGATCGACACATGGGCCGCCACCACCTTCCAGCCTTCCGGAAAGCGGACCCAGGTCTGGCTCTGCCGCCCGCGCTGCCCCGACTGCAGCAGGACGTATTCCGTGTTGGCGACGGCGAAGTCGCGGCCGAAGCTGTTGATGACGGTGTTCTCCAGCCGCCGCGCGCGGGCCGCGTGCTCGGTGGGCGTCCGCCCGGCGCGGAAGGCGGCGATGGCGTCATGGCCGTAGAGGTTCTCGGCGACGCCGTAGCGCAGCGTCTTCGCGTCGCGCCAGAAGCTGTCGTCGAGCACGGCGACGTCGTTCTCCGCCAGGGCGCGGTCGTAGCGCTCGAAGGCGGCGCGGACCTCGGCGACGATCTCGGGGATGTTCAGCTCGGGGTTGGTCAGCTCGGAATTGGTCAGCTCGGGCATCATGGGTTCTCCAAGGTCAAAGGGCGCGGGCGATGGCCACCAGCCGGGCATCCTGGCCGGGGGCGGCGATCAGCGACAGGCCGACCGGCTTGCCCTCGGCCATCGCCAGGGGAAGGCTGATCTGCGGCACGCCGGAGAGGCCGGCGAAGGAGCAGAGCAGGCCGATGCGGTCGGCCAGGCGGTCGATCTCGGCCAGCGGCAGGCCGAGCGGCGGCGCGGTGAAGGGGGTGGTCGGGATGGCCAGCATGGCGCCGCCCTCGAGCAGCAGCCGGGCGCGGGCGCGCACCCGCTCGCGCACGCTCTGGGCCAGGGCCACCTGCGCCTCGGTCAGCGAGGCGGCGAAGGCCAGGTTGCGGGCGACGTTGAAGGCGAAGCGCGGATTGGCGGCGTCGATCCAGGGCCGGAAGGTCTGCCAGCCCTCGGCGCGCTGGACGATGTTGCGCTGGGCGCCCCAGACGGCGAGCTCGCCGGGCTCGCCCAGGGTGATGCGCTCGACGCCCTGGCCGAGCAGCGCCGCGACACGCTCCACCGCCGGGGCGAGCGCCTGCTGCACCGCCTCGTCGGCCAGGGCGAAGGCGTCGGTGGCAAGCAGCAGCGGCGCCGGCGGCACCGTTTCCGGAATCGGCTCGCCCAGCATGACGGCGGCGACGCGGGCGAAGGTGGCGGCATCTCGGGCGAACCAGCCGGTGGTGTCGAAGCTGGGCGCCTGGGTGACCATGCCAGTGACGGGGATGCGCCCATGCGTCGGGCGCAGCCCATAGAGGCCGCAGAGGCTGGCCGGCACCCGCACCGAGCCGCCGGTGTCGGTGCCGAGCGCGGTGTCGCACTCGCCCGCCGCGACCGCCGAGGCGGAGCCGCTGGAGGAGCCGCCCGGCAGGCAGCCCGGCGCCGCCGGATTGCGCGGCGTGCCGTGGAACTGGTTGAAGCCGAGGATGCCAAGCGAGACCTCGCAGGTGACGGTCTTGCCGGCCAGCGCGGCGCCGGCGTCGAGCAGGGTCTGCACCGCCCAGGCATGGCGCTGCGGCAGCGGGTGGCTGGCGGCCCAGTCGGGATTGCCGGCGCCGGTCGGCTGGCCGGCGATGTCGAACAGGTCCTTGGCGGCGAAGCGCAGCCCGGCGAGCGGACCGTCGGCGGCACCGGGCAGGGTGAGCCGGGGGCCCGGAATGAAAGCATCGTCGCGCATGGCCTGGCCCTCGCCGTCTGGTGAAGCCGCCAGCTTGCCGGCCGCGGCGCGCCCTGCAAACCCTCGAATGCCGCCCGGCGGCAGAGCCCCCGCAGCGGACCGGCCTGCCGGGGCTTGCGCCCTTGCCCCGCCTGGACCTTGATGCGGCAGGTCCAGCGGGAGAAGACGCGTGAAGGTGATCGGGCTGCTCGGGGGGATGAGCTGGGAAAGCTCCGCCGAATACTATCGGATCATCAACCAGACGGTGCGCGAGCGGCTGGGCGGGCTGCATTCGGCCGAATGCCTGATGTGGTCCTTCGACTTCGCCCGAATCGAGGCGCTGCAGCATGCCGGGCAATGGGAGGCGGCGACCGCCGAGCTGGTCGCCGCGGCGCGGCGCCTGGAACGGGGCGGCGCCGATTTCCTGCTGATCTGCACCAATACCATGCACCGGATGGCGGACGAGGTGCAGGCGGCGGTCAGCCTGCCGCTGCTGCATATCGCCGACCCGACCGCGGAGAAGATCAAGGCGGCCGGCTTCCGCACGGTCGGCCTGCTCGGCACCGCCTTCACCATGGAGCAGGCCTTCTACCGCGGCCGGCTGGAAGACCGGCACGGGCTGGCGGTGCTGGTCCCCGACGACGCGCAGCGCGCCGAGGTGCATCGCGTGATCTATGAGGAGCTGGTCCAGGGCAAGGTCGTCGACCGCTCGCGCGCGGCCTATCGCGCGGTCATCGCCGCCCTGGTCGCGCGCGGCGCCGAGGCGATCATCCTGGGCTGCACCGAGATCATGCTGCTGGTCGGTCCCGAGGACAGTGCCGTGCCGCTGTTCGACACCACGGCGATCCATGCCGAGGCGGCGGTGGACAAGGCGCTGGAAGCCTAGGCGCGCCATGGCACTCCCCGGCGCGCGCTAGCCCTCGATCAGCCCCTTCAGCCCGGCGATCTCGCCCGCGCAGAAATCCAGGAACAGCCGGATGCGGGGCGCCTGGCGCAGGTCGGGATGGGTCAGCAGCCAGAGGTCGCTGGCGAGCCCGGGCTCCGGCGGCGCCAGGCGGTGCAGCGCCGGGCGCGCCTCGCCGAGGAAGCAGGGCAGATGCGCGATGCCGATCCCGGCCTCGGCGGCGGCGGCCAGGGCCAGGACGCTGTCCAGCCGGGCGGCGATGCGGCCGGCGGGCACATGGCGGCGGAGGAAGCCGGCGGCGGGCAGGCCAGCGAGCGGGTCCCCCGGCGCCAGCCAGGGCGCCGTGGCCTCCGCCAGCCCCGCCACACCGTAGAGCGCCCAGGCGATGCGGCCGGCGCGGCGGCCGACCAGGGTCTCCGGCGGCGCCTCGCTGGCGCGGATGGCGACGTCGGCGTCGCGCCGCGACAGGTTGGCCGCTGCATTGCCGGTGACAATGTCGAGCCGCACGCCCGGATGGGCGGCGCGGAACCGGGCAAAAACTGGCAGCAGCAGCCCGTGCAGCAGCGCGTCGCTGGTGGCCAGCCGGATCTCGCCCGAGGCCGCCACCGCCTGGCCGGCCAGCTGCCGGGTCAGCTCGGTGATCTCGCTTTGCATGCGGGCGGCCAGCGCCACCACCGCCTCCCCCGCCGCCGTCGCGGCATAGCCGGTGCGGTGGCGCTCGAAGAGCGGGGTGCCGAGCAGCGCCTCGATCTGGCCGAGGCGGCGGAAGACGGTGGAATGGGCGACGCCGAGGCGTGCCGCCGCGGCCGGCAGGCCCTGCGCCTCGGCGATCGCCAGGATCAGGCGGAAATCATCCCATTCCAGGGTGTTGAGGGCGTCGGGCATCCGGTTCCGGACAGGCGGGGGCGGCCATTCTGCGCCGTTCTTCCACGCAATGCCATGCTGCAGATTGCAAGATCATGATTGCAGCGGCGCAATCGGTTGCCGCTGGATTCCGGGCCCCGGACGGGCGATCTCTGGCCTTGACGGAGGGCGCTGGCCTTCCCCAAACCCTGAACGGAGGCCACGAGCCATGTCGCAGTTCGGCATCCACCACGTCACCGCCATCTCCGGCGAAGCCCGCCGCAACGTCGATTTCTACACCCGCATCCTGGGCCTGCGCCTGGTGAAGAAGACGGTGAATTTCGACGATCCCGGCGCCTGGCACCTGTATTACGGCGACGAGGCCGGCACCCCCGGCACCATCCTGACCTTCTTCCCCTGGGCGCAGGCGGCCGAGGGCCGGCTCGGCGCCGGCGAGCTGCAGGAGACGGTGTTCCGCGTGCCGCAGGCCTCGGTCGGCTTCTGGACGCATCGCCTGACCGCCGCCGGCGTCGCCGAGCTCACCCGCAGCGAGCGCTTCGGCGAGACGGTGCTGAGCTTCCGCGACCCGGACGGCATGCGCCTCGCTCTGCTGGGCATGGCCGGCATCGAGAATGAGCCCGGCTGGGCGAGTTCGGAAATCCCGGCCGAGCACGCCCTGCGCGGCTTCCACAGCGTCAGCCTGATACTGGAGGATTCCGCCGCGACGGGGGCCATCCTCTCCGATGTGCTGGGCTTCGCCGAGGCGGCGCGCGAGGGCAATGTGACGCGCTTCCAGGCGCCGGGCACAGCGATCGGCGGCATCGTCGACCTGCGCGCCGTCGGCGGCTTCCTGCGCGGCCGAACGGGGCGCGGCTCGGTGCATCACCTGGCCTTCCGCGCCGCCGATGACGCGGCGGAGGCCGAGATGGTGCGCAAGCTGGCGGCCAATCACGGCATCGCCACCACCGAGCAGAAGGACCGCAACTACTTCCGCTCGGTCTATTTCCGCGAGCCCGGCCATGTGCTGTTCGAGATCGCCACCGACGCCCCCGGCTTCGCGGTGGACGAGCCGGCCGAGCGCCTCGGCCAGACGCTGAAGCTGCCGCATTTCCTGGAGCCGCAGCGTGCCGAGATCGAAAGCCACCTGCCGGCGCTGTCGTAAGCCGTCACCCGGGGGGAGCACCCTCCCCCCGGGGCCTCAGCGGCCGAAACCGGCGAAGACCTGGCGGTCCTTGTTCTCGCGCATCAGCATCGAGAAGCTCGGGATCTTCTCGAAGCCGAGGCCGGTCGGCGGGCCGCCTTCCTCGTCCGGCTCGATCTTGCCATAGGCGGCGCCGGCGACCTTCTCCCATTTGCCGGCGGGCTTCTTCACCTCGACATTGACCACCGTCGCCTTCATCACCAGGCGGACGATCGCTTCCTTCGGCGCCGAGGGCTTGGTCAGGCTGAGAAAGCCGCCCTGCATCGTCCAGCCATTCGCCGTCGCCCAGGCCGTCAGGGCCTCCTGGTCCATCATCCTCGCCTCTCCTCTGCTGCCCCTGGTCTAGCCGGTCGGGCAGGCCGCTGTCAGGCGGAGAGATGCTCGACGAGGATCGTCACGCCGAGGATGATCAGCGCCACGCCGCCCAGCATCTCGGCATAGCGGCCGAAGCGGCGGCCGAGCAGGCGGCCGGCCAGCATGCCGCCGGTGGCCAGGCAGAAGGTGGCGAAGCCGATGGCGGCGGCGATCACCCAGATGTTCACCTCCAGGAAGGCCAGCGAGACGCCGACGGCCATGGCGTCCAGGCTGGTGCCGACCGCCGTCGCCAGCAGCATCCAGAAGGAGCGGCCGGCGGGTTCCTCGGCCTCGTCGCGGCGGAAGGCCTCCAGCAGCATGCGGCCGCCGACCAGGGCGAGCAGGCCGAAGGCGATCCAATGGTCGATGCTGCGGATCGTGCCGGCGGCGAGCACGCCGGCGCCCCAGCCGATGACGGGGGTGATGGCCTCGACGCTGCCGAAGACCAGGCCGGTGCGCATGGCGTCGCCGAGGCGGCCGCGCCCGGCGGTGGCGCCGCGGCCGAGCGCGGCGGCGAAGGCATCGACCGACATGCTGAGCGCCAGGACGGCGATGGCGATGGGGGACATGTTCTCGATCTCACGCGGGCAGGTCACGGAGACGGGCTGCGAGAGGCCCAGGCCCCGCATCCGTCCCGGTCTTGCCAGATCGCCGCGCGAGACGGACGACACGCCGGGCCACGCGCCAGCCGGCGCGAGCATGTTGACCCGGTTCCGCCTCGGTGGCGGTGGCTACTCCCCGATCGCCGCCTCCTATCGCGCCGCGCCGGGCCGCGCAAGGTTTTTTCAAGAAAAACAGATACTTGTAGCCTTCCCTCGGTTATCGACCCGGGGCTACATCGTGGTGCCTTGCGTCCCGCCTGTGGCCTGGGCCGCGCTCAGTGCAGGCAGGCCGAGGAGGTCGTCGCCGTCCAGGCGAATTGCGCGCGGAAGGCGTGGCGGCGCAGCGCCGCCGAGGCGCGCGGCATGCGGTGCCCGGCGGCATTCAGCCAGGCGATCAGCTGGCCGATCCAGGCGGCGCCCTGCCCGGCCTCCTCCGGCGCCATCATCCGGGTCAGCAGCACGGTCGCATCCGCGTCGCGCCCTTCCTGCTGCAGCGCCAGCACGTCGAGCAGGTCGAACTCGTCACCGCTGACCGCCGGGTGGCAGACGCAGTTGACGTCGAGCATGCGGGTGGCGCCGTTGTTCAGCGTGGTCATGAAGCCGGTCAGGCATTGCGCGGCCTCGGGCGCGCCCAGCTCGTCATACAGGGCCTGGATCTCGGCGGCGACGGCGATGCCGCGCGACAGGCCGAGCGCCCAGGCGCGCATCGACCAGAGCAGCGCCCCTTCCAGCTCGGGCAAGGCGTCGAGGCGCTGGGGGAATTCGATCACCGACATGATGGCTTCCTGCTGCTGTGCGGGCGGGCGCGGGGAGAGGCCGGACGGGACGCCGCCCCGTCCGGCGCCGGCCTCAGGCGGCCAGCACCCAATGGCCGGGCGCCACCTCGGCGAGCTGGGCCTCGGGCGGCGGCGGCACCGGCTCGTAGGGCAGGCGGCGGCGCTGCAGCTCGCGATCCGGGTCCGGGATCGGCGCAGCCGAGAGCAGCGCCTGGGTGTAGCGGTGCTGCGGATGCGCGAAGACCTGGTCGGTCGGCCCCATCTCGACGATGCGGCCGCGCAGCATGACGGCGACGCGGTGGCAGAGGTAGCGCACCATGCCGAGGTCATGGGCGATGAACAGATAGGCCATGCCCATCTGCTCCTGCAGGTCGAGGAAGAGGTTGATGATCTGCGCCTGGATCGAGACGTCGAGCGCGGTGATCGGCTCATCCGCCACGATCAGCTTCGGGCTGAGGGCCACGGCGCGGGCGATGCCGATGCGCTGGCGCTGGCCGCCGGAGAACTGGTGCGGGAAGCGGTCCATGAAGCGCGGATCGAGCCCGACCCGGCGGAACAGCTCGGCCACCGCGTCGCGCCGCTCCGCCGCGCTGCCGACCACGCCATGGACGGAGAGCGGCTCGCCGACGCTCTCGCCCACCCGCATGCGCGGGTTCAGCGAGGAATAGGGATCCTGGAAGACCACCTGCAGCTTCCGGCGGACCGGGGCGAGGCCGCCGCCGCGCAGCCCGGTGATCTCCTGGCCCTCGAAGAAGATGCGGCCCTCGGTCGGCTCGTCGAGCCGCAGCACCAGCCGGCCCGTGGTGCTCTTGCCGGAGCCGGATTCGCCGACCAGGCCGAGCGTCTCGCCGGGCGCGATCTCGAAGGAGACGTCGTTGACCGCGCGCAGCTTCGCCGTGGCGCGGCCGAACAGGTCCTTGCGGGTGACGAAGTCGCGGGTCAGCCCCTCGACGCGGAGCAGTGGCGTGGCGGCGCTCATGCGGCCTTCTCCCGGGTGGCGCGGAGGTCGTACCAGGCGGCGACGAGATGACCGGGCGCGCCGCCCGGCGCCTGCTGCAGCGGCGGCGCCTCGACATGGCAGCGCTCGGTGGCATGCGGGTTGCGCGGCGCGAAGGGGTCGCCCGCCTGCGGGCGGGCCATGTCGGGCGGCTGGCCGGGGATCTGGCTCAGCCGCGGGCGGCGGCCTTGCGCATCGACGACGACCGGCGCGTCATGGTCGGGCAGCGAGCGCAGCAGCCCGTCGGTATAGGCGCTGCGGGTGTCGTGGAACACGGCGCGCGTCGGGCCGCGCTCCATGATGCGGCCGCCATACATGACCTGCACGGTGTCGGCGATGCCGGCGACCACGCCCATGTCATGGGTGATCCAGATCATCGCCATGCCGAGCTTCTTCTTCAGGTCGCGCATCAGGTCCAGCACCTGGGCCTGCACGGTGACGTCGAGTGCCGTCGTCGGTTCGTCGGCGATCAGCAGCTTCGGCTCGCAGGCGATGCCGATGGCGATCATCACCCGCTGGCGCATGCCGCCCGAGAATTCATGCGGATACTGGTTCACCCGCTTGTGCGGGTCGGGGATGCCGACCAGGTCGAGCAGCTCGATGGCGCGCTGCTTCGCTGCCGAGCGGCCCATCTTGCGGTGGCAGACCAGCGCCTCGGTGATCTGCGTGCGCACCGTCAGCACCGGGTTCAGCGAGGTCATCGGATCCTGGAAGATCATGCCGATCTCGTTGCCGCGGATGTCGCGCAGCTCGCCCTCGGACATCGCCAGCAGGTCGCGGCCGTTGAAGCGGGCGCTGCCGCGGACGATGCGGCCCGGCGGCCTGGGGATCAGGCCGAGCATGGAGAGGACATGCACGCTCTTGCCCGAGCCGCTCTCCCCCACCACGCCCAGCGTCTCGCCGGGCTCCAGGGCGTAGCTGACGCCGTTCACGGCGTGGATGGCGCCGTCGGCGGTGTCGAAGCGGACGGCCAGGTCATTCACCTCGAGCAGGGGCATCGGCGGCTCCGGGTCTGGGTCTTCATGAGAATGATTCTTATTATCGTATTCTCCGCCGCACAAGCCCGCGCGTCACATCGGCGTCAGGGTGGCGGCCCTCCCCGCCGCCCCGGCCGCCCTCGGCTGGGCAGCCGCCGCCGCCCGGTGCAGGATCGCGCCCTGCCCCTGCCACCGAGGAACCCGCCATGCCGGATGTCCTGCTGCCC
Organism: Roseomonas sp. USHLN139; assembly: GCF_037145735.1. Taxonomy (NCBI): domain Bacteria; kingdom Pseudomonadati; phylum Pseudomonadota; class Alphaproteobacteria; order Acetobacterales; family Roseomonadaceae; genus Roseomonas; species Roseomonas sp. USHLN139. Next base: position 769,040 of record NZ_JBBCWY010000002.1, read on the forward strand.
TTCCGCAGCCTGGCCTACAACAATGCCTGGGCGAACCACCGGCTGCTGGCCGCCTGCGCCGGGCTCGCCCCGGGCGAGCTGGAAGCGCCGCGCACCGGCTTCTTCCCCAGCCTGCGCGCCACGCTGAACCACATCCTGATCGTCGACTGGTTCTATGTGGACGCGCTGGAGGGCGGCTCGCTCGGCCCCGCCGCCTGGGCGGAGCGCGAGCCCTGCCGTGACATCGCCAGCCTGCGCGCCGCCCAGGAGGCGGTCGACCGCCGGCTGCTGGCGGTGGTGGAGGCCCTGGCGCCGGCCGATCTCGACGGCATCGTCCGCGTGCATCGCGGCAGCCGCATCCAGGCCGAGCGGCGCGACCGGCTGCTGCTGCATCTCTTCGAGCACCAGATCCACCATCGCGGCCAGGCGCATGCCATGCTGAGCGGCAGCAGCGTCGCCCCGCCGCAGCTCGACGAATTCTTCCCGGAAGCCGAGGCGCCGCTGCGGGCCGGCGAGTTCGCCGCGCTCGGCTGGACCGAAGCGCAGATCTGGGCGGCGCCCCGGGCGTGACCCCGCCGCCCCCTCCTGGCGGCTAGAAGAGGTCGATGACATTCTCCCGGGCGCCGACCCTGGCCCGGGTCTTCATCAGCTCGACCGCGCTCTCGGCATCGCTGGTCTCGAGGACGGCGACGCCATCGACGATGTTTTGCAGCCGCTGCCGCACGACATCCTGGAACTGCACCTCGGCCATCGCCGCCGTCATGAAATCGGCCAGGTTCTGGCTGAGGTTCTCCATGCTGACCAGGATCTGCTTCTGGTGGCGGGTGAGGCCCTCATAGCCGATGCCCAGCGCGTGCAACTGCCCGCCCAGCTCGTCCAGCAGGCGGCGCTCGCCCGCCGAGCCTGATTCGGCCTGCGTCGCCAGCAGACGCGCCCGGATATTCGCCTGGAAGCTGTCCAGCCCGGTCTCGATGCGGTCGACGGCGTGCTTCGTCTCCCGCGCCAGGGTGCGCACCTCGGCGGCCACCACGGCGAAGCCGCGGCCCGCCTCGCCGGCCCGCGCCGCCTCGATGGTGGCGTTCAGGGCGAGGATATTGGTGGTGGCGACGATCTTGCTGATCGACTCGACGGAATCCTGCAGCAGCTGGGCATCCTCGGCGATGCGCTGGAAGCACTGCCGGTCGGCCTCGGTGGCGTCGGAACGCTCCTGCAGATAGGCATGCAGGCTCTGGATGAAGCCCTCGTTGCGCGAGACGCTCTCGCCCGAGGCCCGGAGCAGCGAGGCGGATTCCGCGTCGGAATGATGCACCAGGGTGCGGAACTCCTGCACCAGCGCTTCGACCTGCCGCAGCCGGTCCATGATCATGTAGGCGGCGCCTTCGGTTTCCTCGATGGCGGAGCAGAGCTGGTCCCGCGTGTATTCGCAGAGCTCCGGCAGCCAGGCGGCGCAGCGATCGGCGCCTCCCCGCGCGCCACCCCGCTGCGCGGCGAGGTCGAGCCGCGCCCGCATGACGTCGCCCGGCCGGCAGAGGCTGCCCGCGAAGCCTTCCTGGCGCAGGATGCCGCGCCAGACCGCCTCGTCCTCCTCGACCTCGGCCAGCCGCTGCCGGTCCGGCGCGAGGCCCGTGGCGCCGGCCTCCCGGCCCGCCGCCGGCGGCGCGGATCGCCCGGCCTGCCAGGCCCAGGCCGCCGCGCCGGCGCTGGCCGTGGCCAGGCCGGCGAGCACCGCCCATCCCCCCGCCGGGCCTGCCGCGCCGGCGGCCGCCATCATCGCCGCGCCCAGCAGCGCAGCGCCACCCAGGTTGCGGAGCGCGACGGCGGCCCGCCACCGGGGTGACATGCGCGGCGCGCCGACCCGCCGCTCCATCTCCTCGACGGCGAGCCGGGCGAGGTGCTGGAGCTGGCTCCGCTCCTCCTCGCCGAAGCCGGCGCGGGGCTGGAAGCCGAGCAGGCAGAAGGACCCCAGGCAGGTGCCATCCGGCGCGAGCAGGGGCGCCTCGGCGCAGAAGCGGACATGCGGCTCGCCCACGACCATCGGATGGCTGCGCAGCCGCGCATCCTGGCTGGCATCCAGGACCACCCAGACGCCCTGATGGCCGGGCGGCGCGCCCAGCGCGGACGCGCGCGGCATCTCGGTGGCGGCAAGCCCCACGCGGCTCTTGAACCAGAGCCGCTGGGCATCGAGCAGGGCGATCAGCGCCACGGGCACGTCGAACATGGAGGAGGCCAGCCGGGTCAGGCGGTCGAAGGCGGGCTCCGGCGGGGTGTCGAGAAGGCCGTAGCCGCGAAGCCGCCGAAGCCGGCGCCGCTCGTCTGTCATGCTCACGCGATCCACTCCACAGGCCAGGCCGGGCAAGGTGACGGCCGCCGGCCGGCCATCATCGGGGGCGGTGATGCAAGGATTCGTGAATGCCGGGCGTGGGCGCCGCCGCCGGCCAGGGCGGGCAGGCCGCGACGCCGGCGGCCCTGAAACGGTCCGTCAACCGGTCACCCTGTAAGGCTGGAGCCGTTCAACCTTCGGCAGGTCAGCCCCCATGGCCCTGGTTAAGTCTTTTGACGTCCGCTCCGAAACGGCGCGGACCGTGCCCGAGGGGCCCAGCGCCCTGACCGGGCGCGACGGACGGCCGGCGGGCGGGTCCGTGCGGCGGCCGCCGCCGCCGCCGCGGAAACAGGCGCGCGGCCCGGGCAAGCAGCAGAAGGCGGCGGAGCGCGTGGCGGCGGCGACGACCGAGGTGGCCAGCGGCATCGCCGAGGCGGGATCGGCGGTCGAGGAACTGCGCCGCTCGATGGGGCAGATCGCCAGCGGCGCCGAGGAGGCGTCGAGCGCCGCCGAGGAATCGATGCGCGCCGTCACCCGAATCACCGCCAACATCGCCCGGCAGCGCGAGAATGCCGAGGCCTCCGGCACCAAGTCGGCGGCGCTGCAGACCCTGGTCAGCGGCGTGACGGCGCAGATCAGCGCCACCATCCTGAGCATCGGCCGCGCGGCGCAGCGCCAGACCACCTCGGTGACCATGGTGGAGGAGCTGGAGAAGCAGGCCGCCAATATCGGCGAGATCGTCAAGGCGGTGGCGCGCATCGCCGACCAGACCAACCTGCTGGCGCTCAACGCGGCGATCGAGGCGGCGCGCGCCGGCCAGCACGGCAAGGGCTTCGCCGTGGTGGCCGACGAGGTGCGCAACCTGGCCGAGACCAGCGAGAAGAGCGCGCGCGACATCCAGGAGCTCATCGGCCAGATCCAGAAGGAGGTGAAGGTGATCGCCGAGGGCATCAATGCCTCGGCGGCCGCGGCCACCCAGGAGGCGGAGAAGGGCCAGATCGTCACCAACCAGCTGGAGCAGCTGCGGCTGGACATGGTCGAGGTGCTGCAGGGCGCGCGGGAGATCCTGGCGGCGGCCGAGCAGTCCAGCGAGGCGGCCCGGGAAGCCCAGAAGGGGGCCGAGGCGATCGCCGCCGCCGCCGAGGAGCAGTCGGCCGCCTGCCAGGAGGCGATGCGCACGGTCGACCAGCAGACCTCCGCCCTGTCGCAGAGCGAGCAGGCCTCGGCGGAACTCTCCGAAATGGCGGAGGAGCTGCGCAGCAGCAGCGACATCGAGAAGAGCGCCGAGGAAATGGCGGCGGCCTCCGAGGAGCTCTCCGCCGCCGTCGAGGAGATCAACCGCGCCGCCTCGCAGATCATGGCGGCGATCGACCAGATCAGCCGGGGCGCGCAGCAGCAGGCCGCGGCGACCCAGCAATCGGCCGCCGCCATCACCCAGATCGAGCGCGGCGCGACGATCGCCAGCAACCGAGCGACCGAGGCCCGCGACAAGGGGCAGGCCATGGCGGCGGCGCTGCGCGAGAACCGGGTGACGGTCGACCAGATCATCACCGGCGTGCAGCGCTCCGTCGAGGAGAACGCCCGCTCGCGCGAGCAGATCAATGCGCTGGAACAGGTGGCGCGCCGCATCGACAAGATCGTCGATTCGATCTCGACCGTGTCAATCCAGACCAACATGCTGGCGGTGAACGGCTCGATCGAGGCGGCGCGCGCCGGCGAATTCGGCAAGGGCTTCATGGTGGTCTCCACCGACATCCGCAACCTGGCGCGCGACAGCTCGGAGAATGCGGAGCGGATCAAGGATCTGGTGAAGGCGGTCCAGGACCAGATCGTGGCGGTGCGGCGCGATCTCGACGAGATCGCCGCCGCCGCGACCGCCGAGGTCGAGAAGAACAAGGCCATCATGAGCAATCTCGGCGCGATGGAGGCCGAGATGGGCCTGATCCTTGGCAGCAGCCGCGACATCGCTTCCGGCGCCGCGGAAATCCTCAATGCCCTAGGCGAGGCCAAGAAGGGCATGGAGCAGATCTCCGCGGCGGCGCACCAGGCCTCGCAGGCCTCCGGCGAGGCCGCCCAGGCTGCCCGCCAGCAGTCCAAGGGGGCGGAGGAGCTGGCCGCGGCCGTCGAGGAGATCACCGCCCTGGCAGAGGATCTGCAGAGCCACGAAGCCTGAGCCGGCCATGCCCCCCCTGAGCGGAGGCTGAACCCATGAGCGAAGCGCCCGGCCCCCGTGCCGCGAGCCGGCAGTTCGTCACCTTCTGGGTGCGGGATGAAATCTTCGGCGTGCCCCTGGCGGAGGTGCAGGAGATCATCCGGATGCCCGGCGTCGTCCGGGTGCCGCGGGCACCGGGCAGCCTGGAGGGCATCGCCAATCTGCGCGGCGCGGTGCTGCCCATCACCAGCCTGCGGCGCGTCTTCGGCATGCGCGATGGCCCGCATGACGACGCCACGCGGGTCGTGGTCATCAACCGCGGCGCGCTGTCCGGCTTCGTCGTCGACCGCATGGCCAGCGTCATCACCACCGAGGAGCATGAGATCGAGCCGGTCGACGCGCTGAGCGGCACCATCCGGACCGAACTGCTGCAGGGCGTGGTCAAGCGGGACAAGGGCATGATCATGCTGCTGGACCCCGCCAGCCTCGGCGATGTCCGGGAGAAGGCGCCGGAGCCGGAGCGCCCGACGTCACCCGCGGCGGAGCTCCCCGGCATGCCGCCGCCGCAGGAGAGCGGCGACGGGCCGCGTGGCGGCGACGAGCTGCAGCTCGTGAGTTTCGAGGTCGAGGGCCAGGAGTATGCCTTCGCGATGGATGACGTGCAGGAGATCGTCCAGATCCCCGCGCGCATCAGCGCGGTGCCGCGCAGCGAGCCGCATGTCATGGGGGTGATGACGCTGCGCAACCGCCTGCTGCCGCTGGTCTCGCTGCGCCGCATGTTCGGCATGCCCCAGGGCGTGCCCGAGGAGCACAACCGCATCGTGGTGGTCTCCCTGGGCGGGGCGGATGCCGGCGGCAGCCCGGTCTCGGTCGGCATCATCATGGATGCGGTGAAGGAAGTGCTGCGCGTCGCGCGCGCGATGGTCGATGCCGTGCCGCCGCTGCTGGCCTCCGGCGGACGCGGCGCGGAACTCGACTCCATCTGCCGGCTGGAAGGCGGGAAGAGGCTCGTGACCATCCTCTCCGCAGAAAGAATGTTCCCGGCCGAGGATCCGCTGCGCCTCGGGGGCGTCGGCGCGGCGGCGCAGGCGGAGGGCGATGAGGGGGCGGCAGGCCATGGCGACGACATGACGAATTCGGATGACGAGGAGCAGCTCGTGGTGTTCCGCCTGGGGAACGAGGAGTACGGCGTCCCGATCGCCGCCATCCAGGAAATCGTCCGGATCCCCGAGCAGCTGACGCGGGTGCCGAAGACCCCCGGCTTCATCGAGGGGGTGGTCAATCTCCGCGGCGTCGTCCTGCCGGTGATCGATCAGCGGCGGCGCTTCGGCCTGCCCGACCTGGCGCGCAACGATCGGCAGCGGATCATGGTGCTGATGGTGGGGCAGGCGCGCACCGGCTTCATCGTCGACAGCGTGGTGGAGGTGCTGAAGGTGGCGCGCTCCTCCATCGGCCCGGCGCCGCGACTGTCGGACGAGCAGGAACTGCTGATCGACCGTGTGGCCAATCTCGAGCGGCAGAAGCGCATGCTGCTGCTGCTGAAGGCTGAACGGCTGCTGAACATGGAGGAGCAGGGCGCCCTTGCCGCGCTTTGACGCAGCGCATGTTGAGAGTTCTGATCGTCGACGATTCGGCCCTGATGCGCCGGCAGCTCCGCAAGCTGCTGGAGGCGGAGGACGACATCGAGGTCGTGCAGGCCCGCAGCGGCGTCGAGGCGCTGGAGCAGCTCGCCCGCCATGCCCCGCAGGTCGTCACGCTGGACGTGAACATGCCGGACATGGACGGGCTGGCCTGCCTGGAACGCATCATGCGCGAGGCGCCGCGCCCGGTGGTGATGGTCTCCTCGGCCACCGCCGCAGGCAGTGACGCGACGGTGCGCGCCCTCGCCCTCGGGGCGGTCGATGTCGTGCTGAAGCCGGGCAGCGCCGGGGTGCCCTCCGGCATCGAGCGCCTGCAGGCCGAGCTGCTGGCCAAGGTCCGCGCCGCCGCCGCCGCCCGCCCCCGCCGCATGCGCGGCCTGCGCGAAAACCTGCGCGCCGAGCGCGCCCTGGGCGAGCGCCGCCGGGCGGAGCTGCGCGACCAGTCGCGGCAGAGCCTCGGCCTGACCCTGATCGGCGTCTCGACCGGCGGTCCGCGTGTCCTCGAGGAGGTGCTGCCGGCGCTGCCGCCGGACTATCCCCAGGCCATCGTCATCGCGCAGCACATGCCGCGCGCCTTCACCGCCTCGCTGGCGCAGCGGCTGAACGGCCTCTGCGCGCTGCCGGTGGCCGAGGTCGGCCAGCCGACGCCGCTGCGGGCGGGGCATATCTACATCGCGCGCGGCGAGGCGGACATCGTGCTGGAGATGCGGCTAGGCCGCCTGATCGCCCGCTCCGTCGCCGCCGATGGCAGCCCCTGGCACCCGAGCGTCAGCCGCATGGTCAGCAGCGCGCTGGCGGTGGTGCCGGCCGCCTCCATGATCGGCGTCCAGCTCACCGGCATGGGCGACGATGGCGCGCAGGAGATGGCGCTGCTGCATCAGCGCGGCGGCCGCACCATCGCCGAGGCGGAGGAATCCGCCGTCGTCTTCGGCATGCCCGGCGAGCTCGTCCGACGAGGGGGTGCCACCGCCATCCTTCCCTGTGACCGCATCGCCACGCAACTCAGGCAGTGGACTGGAACGGAGAGACGATCATGGCCCTGTTGAAGGCCGGCAGCGCGCAGGAACCGGCGCAGGCGGCACCGCCGCCGGCGGTCGCGACCCTGCTCGCGGCGTTAGAATCGGCGGAGGCCGCCACGCGGCGCAGGGCGGCCCAGGATCTGGGGCACCATCCGGAAGCCGTGACCGCCCTGGCCGCCGCCCTGGCCGCCGAGGCCGACCGCACGGTGCTCGACGCGCTGGTGGGCGCGCTGGGCCGGATCGCCACGCCGGACGCCATGGCGGCGCTGCTGGCGCATCTACGTTCGGACAATGCCTGGCTGCGGAATGCCGTGGTCCTCGCCCTGCAGGATATCGGCCCGGCTGCCGCCCTGGCGCTGCGGCCGATGCTGCAGGATCCGGACATCGATCTGCGCATCGCCGCGCTGGTGGCACTGGGCGGGGTACGCTGCCAGGAGGCGGAAGGCTGGATCGCTGCGCTGCTGGAAAGCGAGGCCGACATCAATGTCTGTGCCAGCGCCATCGAGACGCTGGGGCAGATCGGCGGCCCCGCCTCGGTACCGGCCCTGGAACGGACGGCCGCCCGCTTCGCGGACGAACCCTTTCTCGCCTTCGCCGCGAAGGCGGTGCGGGACCGCCTTGCCGCCGGTGATCGCGCGTGACGAACGCGGAGACGGCCATCCAGGAGGGCGACTTCGCCCGCTTCCAGGAGCTCTTCTACCGCAAGACCGGCATCGTTTTCGGTGAATCGAAACGCTACTTCGTCGACCGGCGGCTGGCCGACCGCATCGCGGCCACCGGAACCGGCAGCTTCGCCGAGTATCTGAACCTCCTCCGCTTCCATGATCCGAAGGCGGTCGAGATGCAGAACCTCGTCAACGCCATGACGGTGAACGAGACCTATTTCTACCGGGAGGCCTATCAGTTCCGCTGCCTGGTCGATTCCATCCTGCCGGAGCTGGTGCGCGGGCGGCGGTCGAATGATCCGGTGCAGATCTGGTCGATGCCCTGCTCGACCGGCGAGGAGGCCTATTCGCTGGCGATCTACCTGCTGGAGAACTGGCCGGAGGTGGACCGCTACGATGTCCGCCTGCTGGCCTCCGACATCGATACGCGGGTGCTCGAGCAGGCGCGCGCCGGCATCTACGATGCGCGCTCCGTCCAGCATGTGCCGCCACGCGCGCTGGGCCGGTACTTCAACGCGCTGGGCGGCGAGCGCTGGCAGGTGGTGCAGAGCCTGCGGGAGTCGATCGAGTTCCGCCAGGTCAATATCAGCAGCGAGACGGATATGCGGCGCTTCCAGCATGTCGATGTCATCTTCTGCCGCAACCTGCTGATCTATTTCGATGACGCCTCGCGGCGCCGGGCGGCGGAAGCCCTGCACGATGCGCTGCGCCCCGGCGGCTTCGTCTGCCTCGGCCACTCCGAATCGATGAGCCGGATTTCCTCGCTGTTCACGGCACGGAAGTTCGCGGACGCGATCGTCTACCAGCGGCATCCCTGAGGGCGTCATGCGCAGCAAGATCCTGATCGTCGACGACGCGGCCACCGTCCGGCTCTACTACAGCGGCATCCTCTCGGCCCTGGGATGCCTGGTGGAGGAGGCCTGGAACGGCGCGGAGGGGCTGGAGAAGGCGCTGCTCGCGCCGCCCGACCTTTTCCTGGTCGATGTGAACATGCCCTATCTCGACGGCTACGGCATGCTGCGCGCGGTGCGGCAGGAGCCGGTGCTCAGCAGCATCCCCGCGGTCATGATCAGCACCGAGAGCGTCGAGCAGGGCGCGCCCAAGTCGCAGGCGGTCGGCGCCAATCTGTACCTGCACAAGCCGGTCCGGCCGGAGCGCCTGACCAGCATCGTGCGGGTGCTGCTGGGGATGCCGCTCACATGAACCCGCTGCTCGAACAATTCCTCACCGAGGCGCGCGACCTGCTCGACACCGCCGGCGAAGGGCTGCTGGGCCTGGAGCGATCGGGCGGCGATCCGGAACTGGTCAACACGGTGTTCCGCGCCGTCCACACCCTGAAGGGCACCTCCGGCCTCTTCGAGATCGCGCCGCTCACCGCCCTGGTGCATGCCGGGGAGGATCTGCTCGATGCGGTGCGCGACCAGCGGCTGAAGCTGACCGGCGAGATGGTGGATCTGCTGCTCGCCGCGCTCGACCAGACCCGCGCCTGGCTGGAGGATCTGGAACGCAGCGAGACCCTGCCCGACGGGGCCGCGGAGGTCGCGGCGGCGCGCGCAAAAGCCCTGCGTGCCCTGCTGAGTGGCCCTGCCGCCGCCGCTGCCGGCGCCGCCGCGGCGTCGCCGCAGGCGCCCTGCAAGGCGCCCGGCTGGGTCGCCGGCCTCGCTGCCGCCGCGCGCGACGCGGCCGAACAGGCGGCGCGGGCGGCCGACCGTGACATCGTCGCGGTGGAGTACCGCCCCGGCGCCGACTGCTTCTTCGCCGGGGAGGATCCGCTGCAGCTGGCGCGGCAGACGCCCGAGCTGGTCATGCTGCACATTGTCCAGCCGGAAGCCTGGGCCCCGGCGGCGCTGCTGGACCCCTTGCAGTGCCAGCTGTCGTTCCAGCTGCTCTCGGTCGCGCCGCTGGAGGATGTCAGGCACATCTTCCGCTACTGCGACGATGTCGAGATCGTGGCCTATGCCCCGCTGCAGACGCTGCGGCCGGACCATGATGTCATCGGCGAGCTGGTGGATGCCCAGCTCCGCATGCTGGGCCAGAGCGCGGAACCGGAGCTGGCGGCCGGCCGCGCCGCCGCCGCGGCCGGCGTGCTGCGGCGCATCGCCCGCCATGCCGGGCTGGCGCTCGACGAGCCGGCCCTCGCCGCCGCCACCGCCGCCGCGGCGGAGGGAAGGCGCGAGGCGCTGGCGGCGCTGCTGCAGGGATGCCGCCCGGCCCGCCGGCCCGAGCCCGCCGAGCCGCGCGGCGGCGCGGCCGAGGCAGCGCAGGCCCCCGGCGCCGAGCTGCGCGCGGCGCCGCTGACGACGCTGCGGGTCGAGCAGTCGAAGATCGACACGCTGATGAACCTGATCGGCGAGCTGATCATCGCCAAGAACAGCCTCGCCTATCTCGCCCGCAAGGCGGAGGCCGGCGCCAGCGCGCGCGAGCTGGCGCGGGACATCAAGGACCAGCACGCGGTGGTGAACCGCCTGGCGGAGGACATGCAGTCGGCGGTGATGGCGATCCGCATGCTGCCGGTCAGCCACATCTTCCAGCGCTTCCCGCGGCTCGTGCGCGACATCAGCCGCAAGCTCGGCAAGCAGGTCGAGCTGGTGCTGGAAGGCGAGGAGACCGAGGCCGACAAGAACATGATCGAGGCGCTGAGCGATCCCCTGATCCACATGGTCCGCAACAGCCTGGACCATGGCCTGGAGCCGGCCGAGCAGCGCCTGGCGACCGGCAAGCCCGAGCAGGGCACGCTGCGCCTGGCGGCGAAGCAGGAGAACGAGTGCATCATCGTCGCGGTCAGCGACGATGGCCGCGGCATCGACCCGGCGCGCATCCGCAGCAAGGCGGTGGAGCGGGGCATGCTGGATGCCGAGGCGGCGGCGGCGCTGTCGGACGAGGAGGCGGTCAGGCTGGTCTTCGCCGCCGGCTTCTCCACCGCCGAGCAGATCTCCGATCTCTCGGGGCGCGGCGTCGGCATGGATGTGGTGCGCAGCGCCATCGAGAAGGTGGGCGGCCGTGTCGACCTCCAGAGCAGGCTAGAGCATAATCCGATCATTCTGGTTCATATCCTGCGGCGGTGAAGTAGCTGGCACACTCCTGCGGTGAGAACTGCGGGAGGGCGTCACGGATGGCATCCCAGAGCGCAT